>NZ_BAAHBG010000028.1:123821-153842 GCF_054776855.1 Spirosoma migulaei
CCGCTTGGCCTCCGACTTCCTGTTCACGATCTCAAACCTGGACCACGTCTGGGTATTGGCGAATGTGTACGAGTCCGACCTTGCGAATGTCAAAGAAGGAGATCAGGCAACCATAACAACCCTCTCCTACCCGGATAAAATCTTTCATGGCCGAATCGATAAAATCTTCAATGTTCTCGACCCCGACAGTAAAACCCTGAAAGTCCGTGTAACGCTGGATAATGCAGACTACCGACTTAAGCCGGAGATGTTTGCGAATGTAAGCGTTACCTACGCGGGGCACGACAAACGGATAGCGATTCCGGCAAAGGCTGTCGTATTTGATAAAAACCGCAACTTCGTGGTCATGGTTAACAACAAAAACCAGCCTCTGGTACGCGAGGTAGACATCTATAAATCCATTGGGCCGAAAACATATTTATCCGGTGGGTTAACACCCGGTGATCGGGTTGTAACGAACAATCAGCTGCTGATTTACAACGCACTCGGGAATTAACTTCTCAAACGGTCATTAAAGGCCATCGGAAAGCTGCTCAACGTAGCTTTCCGATGGCCTTTAATGATTATTGGTAAACCTGATTGGCCAACTGTGAGTCAAGTCATAACTTATAGAAATAAGCACGAAATAATTGTAACATTTACCCGATTTATCGGAATATTATTTCGCTACTTTGTATTATTGGCAACTATTCGTCAACAATACACTATTTCGACATGATTACTTCCACTGCTTCATCTGAGTCACTTGGCGGTTCGGCACAACCGAATCACAGGTCCGGGGCTACGGCTAGCCTATTCGGTTTGCCAGTCATTGTGGCAGCGCTGGGGTACTTCGTTGATATTTATGATTTGCTCCTGTTTGGTATTGTTCGCGTACCAAGTCTGAAAGATCTGGGGCTTACTACGGACCAGATCTCAACGGTAGGAGGACGCATTATCAACTGGCAAATGGCTGGTTTATTACTGGGCGGAATTTTGTGGGGCATCCTTGGCGATAAGCGCGGACGCCTATCAGTGCTGTTTGGTAGCATAGTCACCTATTCCATTGCCAATATTGCCTGCGGATTTGTTAAGCACATTACGTTTATGGACCCTGTCACCTACTATGCGCTGATGCGATTTGTGGCGGGTATTGGGCTGGCCGGTGAATTAGGCGCTGGTATTACACTCGTGAGTGAAATTCTCCCTAAAGAAAAACGAGCAATAGGCACTTCACTTGTGGCTGCAGTTGGTGTATTAGGGGCCATAGTCGCTTATTTTACCGTTAAGCTCTTCGATTGGGAAACGGCATTTTTCGTAGGTGGTGGTTTAGGGTTCTGTTTATTACTATTACGCATTGGGGTGGTTGAATCGGGGATGTTTACCCACATAACCGAACAAAAACACATTAGCCGGGGTAACTTTTTATCCTTCTTTACGAATATAGATCGGCTCAAGCGTTACCTGAAATGCATTGGTATTGGGATTCCAACCTGGTTCATTACCGGCATTTTAGCTTCGTTCAGTAACGAATTTGGTAAAGCATTAGGCATTGCCGACGAAATTCAACCGGGTTTGGCCATTACGTGGTTATACCTTGGGATGGCCATAGGCGATCTATCCAACGGTTTTATTAGTCAGGCACTGAAATCGCGTAAAAAAGCAATTGCCCTTTTCATGGGGATTGCCTTTGTATTCAGCTTCATTTATTTATACCTCGGGATCACCAGTGCTCCGCTGTTCTATGCCCTTTGTTTGTGTCTGGGTTTCGGGAATGGCTATTGGGCCATGTTCGTAACGATCAGTGCCGAGCAGTTTGGCACTAATCTCCGCGCTACGGCTGCTACCACCGTACCGAACATGGTGCGTGCCTTCCTGATTCCAATGACCCTGAGTTATCAGGCCTTAAAACCATCACTGGATGTCATTAATGCCGGTGCCATTGTCGGTCTAGTCAGCTTTCTCCTGGGTTTTTACGCCATCCTGACGATACCGGAAACACATGACAAGGAGTTGAATTATCTGGAAGAGTGAATCTGACTGCGCTGATAGGTGCAATGCATCCAGTTAATATTCAGTTGAAGCACACATCAACGTCAATTATATCAATCTACGTATTACCCCCTGAAGGGGGCTTAAGTTGAGAATAATCAAGCAAAGCCCCCTTCAGGGCAGGGCTGTTAAGTTCTGAATTCCCTTTACTTAACCAGCCTCTTTTGTTGGCTTATTTTTACCCCCCACCCCCTGAAGGGGGAGTACTCCGAAGTGGGTTTTCTCCCCCTTTAGGGGGTGGGGGGGTAAAAACGCTAGAACTTAACGGCCCTGCCCTTCAGGGAGTAATACGAAAAGGCTATCGTAAAGCAGTATTAGTAAACCAGTAACAATTGAAAAGGCCGGCTTTATATAAAACCGGCCTTCTTCGTAAATCTATATCCTATAAACCAGTTACTTCTTCGTCACGCGGACCGAAATCCGGCGATTTTGTGCCCGGCCTTCTTCGGTATCGTTTGAAGCAACGGGGTGCTCCTGCCCGTACCCTTCGGCTTCCAGACGATCTTTACCAATGCCCATTTTCTCTAGCTCAACCCGTACCGAGTTGGCACGATCCTGAGAGAGTTTGAGGTTACTGGCGGCATTGCCGGTGTTATCCGTGTAGCCACCCAGCTTGATGTTTACGGCTGGATGCGCCTTCAGGATTTCGGCAATGTTTTTCAACTGCTCCTGCGACTGAGGCTCCAGCGTGGCACTCCCCGTTTGGAATAATAACCGGTCAAAATCAAACCAGGTCGTTTTGTCAACAGGCTTGTCGCCTTTGATAAAGGCCAGCAGCTTGCTTTCGATCCCAAATTCAGGAATGTTTAACTCAACACCGCTCGTCAATTTTTCAGGGCGAAATTCGCCGAGTCCCGTATTTGGAGTGTTCACTTTGTCATTATCGGCAGCAGTTGATTCTTCTAGTGGAAGTTCTGTACCAGCAGCCTCTTTGCCTTCTTTGTTATAGCCCGGTGTTTCGGCCGAGGGAACAGCGATGTAAGGGGCAATAACGAGCGAAACGATCGACATCAGTTTGATCAGAATGTTCATCGACGGGCCAGACGTATCCTTGAACGGATCACCCACGGTATCACCCGTAACCGATGCTTTGTGTGGCTCCGATTTTTTGTAGAACATCTCGCCGTTGATCAGGACGCCTTTCTCAAATGACTTTTTCGCGTTGTCCCAGGCACCACCGGCGTTGTTCATGAAAATTCCCATCAACACGCCCGAGACGGTAACACCGGCCAGCAAGCCACCGAGCACTTCAGGACCAAAAATGAACCCAACAATAACGGGAACCGTCAGGGCAATAGCGCCTGGCAACACCATTTCGCGAATAGAAGCCTGCGTTGAGATAGCCACGCACTTTTCGTATTCAGGCTTACCTGTTCCTTCCATAATACCCGGAATTTCCCGGAACTGACGACGTACTTCTTCAACCATTGCCATAGCTGCCCGGCCCACAGCCGCAATAGCCAGAGACGAGAAAATGTAGGGGATCATACCACCCACAAACAAACCAGCCAGCACGTCAGCTTTGTAAATATCGATGGCAGAAATACCTGATAGACCCACAAAGGCGGCAAACAGAGCCAGAGCTGTCAACGCAGCCGAGGCAATGGCAAAACCCTTACCACTAGCGGCAGTCGTGTTACCTACCGCATCCAGAATATCGGTACGGCCCCGTACTTCTTCGGGCAGGTAACTCATTTCGGCAATACCACCGGCGTTATCGGCAATAGGGCCGAAGGCATCAATGGCCAACTGCATAGCCGTGGTGGCCATCATACCAGCCGCTGAAATAGCAACGCCGTACAAACCGGCAAAGTGATAGGATGTATAGATACCAGCCGCCAACACCAGAATTGGCAATACAGTCGATTCCATACCGACAGACAAACCACCGATGATATTCGTAGCGGCACCAGTTGCTGATTGCCGGATAATCGACAGCACCGGACGTCGGCCCATGGCCGTATAATATTCGGTGATGATACTCATGAGAGCACCCACAACAAGGCCTGTTACAATAGCGAAGAATACATCCATCCGGGTAAATTCGACACCCCGGATTTCCATAGTAGTTGCAGGTAGCATCGCGTTGACCAGAAAATAGGAAGCAACCAGGGTAATGCCAATTGACGCCCAGTTACCCAGGTTCAAAGCTGCCTGCACATTCCCATTGTCGTCTTTAACCCGAACAAGATAGGTGGCAATAATCGAGAAGATCAGGCCCAACCCCGCAATTACCATTGGCAACACGATTGGTGCATGACCAATGATAGGATCGCCCGGAATAACAATCTCACGGCCCAGTACCATAGTCGCAAGAATCGTGGCTACATAAGAGCCAAATAAGTCGGCACCCATACCGGCTACGTCGCCCACGTTATCGCCTACGTTATCGGCGATGGTGGCTGGATTACGTGGATCATCTTCCGGAATACCCGCTTCCACTTTACCCACCAGGTCGGCCCCTACGTCGGCAGCTTTTGTATAAATACCACCGCCTACGCGGGCAAACAGGGCAATAGACTCAGCACCGAGCGAGAAACCCGCCAGTACTTCGAGCGCTTTCTCCATTGGCAGACCGTTAACGTCGCCGGTTGGCTCAACATATAGTTTATAAAGGACAATGAATAGGCTACCCAGACCCAGTACGGCAATACCGGCAACACCGATACCCATAACAGAGCCACCCGTGAAAGATACTTCCAAGGCTTTAGTCAGGCTCGTACGCGCGGCATGAGCGGTACGAACGTTCGCCTTGGTGGCAATATTCATCCCAATATAACCAGCTAGTGCTGAGAGGAATGCGCCTAGAATAAATGAAATTCCGATGATTGGGCTGGAGTTCGGCACTAAGCTGCCCATATAGGCCAGCAAAAGCGCCACAATAATGCCAAAATACGTCAGCACACGCCATTCGGCTTTGAGGAAGGCAATGGCTCCATCGGCAATATAGCCAGCAATTTCCTGCATCCGGGCGTCGCCAGCGTCCTGCTTGGAAACCCACATGAATTTGGTAAACATCACCAGCAGGCCAACAATGCCAAGGATGGGGACCAGATAAACACTGTAATTCATAAAAATAGGTATAGGTTAAAGAGTTGATTGCTCGCAAAGATAGAATTTGCCGTTGCATAACGACCAACATCAACACAAATTGATTGACTTTTTTTGAGGTTTATTTCGGTTATTCTAGGAGATTCTCAATTATGTATCTACAAATCAAGACGATGCTTGGAAGTAGACGAGCGTCTGTGTAGGTTCAAAAGAAAAAATGTCAAATCAGCTCTTCATCAAAATAAGAATAGCACTTTCCTATATTATGCAAACCATTTATTCTTTTATATCTTCAATTATCACTATATCATTCTGCTTAGGATTCTTTTTAAAAAACACATCTCAAGCAGGTTCAATCGACTCACTACGAGTTACGGTTACGGAGGGTACAAATATGGCGGCCGACCTCTCGCCCGATAAAAAAAGTATAGCCATTGACTTACAGGGAACAATCTGGGTTTTACCCGCCACCGGAGGAACCGCCCATCCCGTAACGGACCCGCTCGGGGATTGCCGTCAACCCAGTTGGTCGCCTGATGGAAAGCAGATTGCATTCCATGCGTTTTGGGATGGTCGCTACCACATCTGGTCTGTTTCCAAAGAAGGGGGTAAACCCAAACAACTAACCACCGGAATCTACGACGACAGAGAACCCCACTGGTCGCCTGATGGAAAGCAACTGGTCTTTGCCTCCGACCGTGGCGGCAATTACGACATCTGGCAACTCACGCTGGCCGATGGGAAACTTACCCAACTCACCAACGATTCGGGGAATGATTTCAGCCCAGCGTTTTCGCCGGATGGCAAACAAGTTGCGTTCGTTTCTGATCGAACCACTGCGCCGGGCATCTATGTAATGAATCCGGGCCAACCCGAAAAATTAGTGTCGCCCACCAAAGGTAAACTGGTTGGTCCCTCCTGGCAGCCGGATGGTTCCCATTTGTTTTACAACGTTCTGAATAACTCACAGAGTGGCTTAGAAAGCGTTTCGCTGGTAGATGGCAAAGCCCAGATGCTAACCGAAGTATCGGAAGATGTGTTCCCGTTTCGGGCAAGCTGGTTCTCGGCTGATGAGTACCTGTACACGAGTAGTGGCTCCATGAAACGACGGAAACTCGGAAGTGCAACGGCGCAGATTATTCCTTTTCAGGCCCTGATCAACCTGCCGAAAAACACGTACAAACGAAAAACCTACGACTTTGACACGAAAAAGCCTCAACCGGTTCTCGGTATTAAAGGAGCCGCTATTTCGCCGGATGGAAAACAGATCGCCTTTGCGGCTCTAGGTGATTTATGGTTGCTGGCTAAAGGCACCAAAACGCCCGAACGCCTAACGCAGGGGCAGTCGATGGAGCTTGAGCCAAGCTGGTCGCCAGATGGGACAAAGCTGGCCTATACATCGGACCGGAATGGCAACATGGATGTCTGGATTCGGGATTTAAAAACGGGTCAGGATCGCAACTTAGTTGATATGGGTGATGATCTGCACTTCCCGAGCTGGTCGCCCGATGGTAGTAAGATTGCCTTCTACCAAAGCGACCCGCGCAACGCCTGGGGCCGCAGCACATTATACACCGCCGACGTAACGTATACCGCTGACGTTACCGTACCGAAAACCCGAAAACTGCATGAGTCGGTATTTGTGCCGAGCCAGGCGAGCTGGTCGGCGGATGGGAAAACGATTGCTATATCGGCTCTCCACCCCTACTCATCGCGCTACCGCGAAGGGGTCAGCGAGGTGTTACTACTTTCGTTCGATGGCAAAAATGAACGCTATGTAACGCCAGCACCGGGGCATAGCCTGGCTACACGGAGTCAGAACGGCCCCGTCTGGTCGCCAGATGGGACGAAGATGGCCTATGTTCTTGATGGCTTGTTGTGGATTACGGACGTGCAACCCGATGGAACCATCACCGGTAAACCCCGCCAACTGACTACTGAACAGACTGATACACCTAGCTGGACCGGCGATTCAAAAAGCCTGCTCTATTTGGCAACAGACGTACTCAAACAAGCGCATCTGGCCGACGGACGAATTGACACACACCCAATGGACCTAACCTGGCAAATCAGCCAACCGACTGGCCAGGTAGTCGTTCACGCTGGCCGATTATTTGATGGCAAGGCGAATACCTACCGTACCAATGTCGACATCCTGATTGAGGGTCATCGTATCAAGTCCATTTTACCCCATCAGGCCGGTCGTCCAGGAACGATAGTCGACGCATCAACGAAGACGGTTATTCCTGGTCTATTCGAAATGCATACACACCAGCATTCGATGGTTGGCGAAAAGCTAGGGCGATTATGGTTGTCCTTTGGCATTACGTCTATTCGGGAGCCCGGTGCCGACCCCTATGATGCACTCGAACGCAAGGAATCATGGGCCAGTGGTGTCCGGCCAGGACCACGCCAGTTTTTTACGGGTGGCTTAACCGATGGTACCCGAATTTACTATGGAGCCGCTACCAGCATCAACTCCGATGAACAACTTGATCGGGAGTTGAATCGCTCGGTTCGGCTGGGTTATGATTTGATCAAAACTTATGTTCGGATGCCCGATGCCATGCAGCAGCGCATCACAACCTTTGCTCATGCACATGGCATGCCGGTATCCTCGCACGAGATTTTTCCGGCAATGCGCTACGATGTGGACGCTGTTGAGCACATTGGCGGTACAAGCCGACGTGGGTATTCCCCCAAGATTACGGCCATGAACCGGAGCTACCAGGACGTCATTCAACTACTCGCGAAGTCGGGCATGAACATCACGCCCACGGCTTCGCTACAGGGCGGGTTTGCCGTATTGACTTCCAAAGACCCTGGTCTTCTGGAAAATCGGCAGTATAAGGCGTTTTATTCCGAAGAGTTCACGAATGCCCTCCAGGCCGGATCGGCTCAGTACGCCAAACTCAGTCCCGGTTACCTAAGCAATTTCAGCAATCTTCAGAAAGGTATAAAAGCCTTGATTGACGCAGGAGCACACGTCACAACCGGCACCGATAGTCCGTTTGTACCGTATGGGATGAGCCTACATACCGAACTTCAATCCTTTGTTGGCGCGGGCCTGACACCTTACCAGGCGTTACGATCAGCCACACTCTGGGCCGCTGAAACCGTTGGCGTCAGTAAAGATTTAGGCTCGATAGAGCCGGGTAAATTGGCCGATCTGGTCATTGTTAACGGCGACCCGCTTACCAACATCCGCGACGTTCTAAATGTAGAGCAGGTTATTAAGAATGGCGAAGTTCTCTCATTGGATCGTCTGCTAACGCGCCCCTAATTAGACAGTGCCAACTTTCGTTACTGTTGACATAGGTCTATAGTTACCAGGCTTTACCTAAAGCTTCTTCATGTATACTCCTCCGCTGGCCTTGACAGACGGAGGAGTTTTATTTTAGGCAGTAGCCCATCCCTTCAACAATGAACATACCCAACACGTACTGAAATCTACTTCATAGCCTATTTAATGCCACTGAAAGGCCATATTCTATATGCAAATCTTTAGAGCAATAAATACGCGTAATTATACTACTTATCAAATGTCAATTTTTCGATATATATAGCTGATTTACAGATATTTTTTAACCGATTCCATTTAAGATCGGCATTAAAATTCGATGAAAATTACGGTTATAACTCTACGTAATTATACTCAAATAGTAATTATTCTGCATAATATTGCATATAAAAAATATAATATTTATATATTATATTTTTTTAAAATATTATTTTGTAAATACGCCATTGATTATACTTTTTCGGTGTGCACATTACATTTCTTAACTTAAACTAGAACTATGATGAAATCATTACTCATGAGTCTGCTTTTAGCAGGCTTAAGTTGCTCGGTTGCATGGGCACAGGGCCGAAAGGTAAGTGGCATAGTGGCCGCTGATGAAGGAGCGGGTGGGTTTGCTGGTGCTACAGTTGTTATTAAAGGTACAACCACGGGTACAGTTACAGATATAAAAGGAGAGTATAGTATTAATGTTCCGCCATCGGGAGCTACGCTGGTCTTTTCGGCAGTGGGTATGCAAACGATTGAGGAAATCGTTGGCACCCGAGCAACAATTAACGTTCAGCTAAAAACGGATACCAAGCAATTGACCGAAGTCATCATTACGGCGCTTGGTGTGAAAGAAGAACGCGATAAGTTTGCGTCATCAGTCTCGACGGTAGAAGGGAAAAACATTGCCAAATCGGGTGAAACCAGCTTGCTGACGGGCCTAAGCGGTAAAGCATCGGGCGTTTTGATCACCCGAAACGGTGGTGACCCTGGCGCTGGGGCTTACATCCAGATTCGCGGCCAGAACACCATTAATGGTAACGCTCAACCACTCTTTATTATCGACGGTATTCCGGTTAGTAACTCCAGTGATAATACGGGTACGGCAGCTGGTAATGGTATTGTGCAACAGTCCCGGATCAATGACGTAAATCCCGAAGATATTGAGAGTATGGAAGTACTGAAAGGTGCTTCGGCAGCAGCTTTATGGGGAACGCGGGCTGCCAATGGGGTTGTCATTATCACCACCAAAAAAGGAAAAGACTCGAAAGGGAAAGTGAACATTACCTTCAAATCGACCGTATCGTTCGATGAGGTTAACAAAATGCCCCACTTACAAACCAATTATGGACAGGGAACGGGCGGCAACTACGTACAAGGCAGCCGGACTACCTGGGGAGACCTGATTTCCGACCGGACTGGCGGACCTGATACCTACATTACTGATCCGGCAAATCCCGGTTATAAGGGGTATGCCACCTTTCCGGATGGAACCAAGCGCTATGCCATTGCCAGTGGCACAGCAGCCAATCCACACGGCGGCAAAAATTCAAAGGATGTATATGACCATACGAAAGACCCATTCCAAACAGGCCACTTCGTCGATAACAGCATTAATATCAGTGGCGGCAATGCCCGAAGTAACTTCATGATCAGTTATTCAAATCTGACGCAGGAAGGGGTTATTAAGGCATTTAGTAACTATACTCGAAACACGGCACGGGTGAACGTAGCAAGTCAGTTTACGGAATGGCTACGGGCATCGGCAAACGTAGGCTATACCAAGAGTGGTTCGTCGCGCGTGCAGGAGGGCGATAACCTCGACGGTATTATGCTGGATGCCCTGCGTACACCCGGCGATTTCAACAACGCCTATTATACCGGTACATATACGAACCCGGCCGGGCAGGTTTTCAATAACACCCACGTTTCGTTCCGAAATCCACTGGGTGTGGATCAGAGTACTATTTACTCGAACCCGATCTGGAACATCAACAATAACCGCAACACGACTGATGTAGATCGGATCATGGGGAACGTTGAATTGGGGATCACACCAACGTCATGGCTCAGCATCACTGGCCGTACGGGTATCGATAATTTTCTGGATGATCGTCTGGAGCGATTTGCCCGTAATGCCGGGACTTATCCGGTGGGTGGTGGCTTTTTATCCAAAAGCTGGATTAACGAAAAACAGTTTAATACCGATGTGTTCGCTAATGCCAGCAAAACGTTCAGCAACAATTTCAGCGGGTCATTTATCCTTGGCGTCAACTATAACAGCCGCCGGAAAGCTATTCTTCAGACGGCAGCTACGAACCTGATTGTGCCCACGGCACCGGATATTCTTACGAATGCGCTGAACTCTAATCTTACACCTTACAACTATACGGAGCTGATTAGGACCTACGCCTATTATGCACAGGCGGAAGTTCAGGCCTATAACATGCTGTTCCTGACGTTGACGGGTCGTAATGAAAGTGCGTCAACCTTTGGCTCCAAAACCAACAGCAGTTTCTTTTTCCCATCGGCCGCGCTGGCCTTTCAGTTTACGAAACTCAAAGCACTGGAAACCAGCACAGTCCTTAGCTTTGGCAAACTCCGCCTAACCTGGGGCCAGGTGGGTATCCAGCCGCAACCCTATCAGAACTTCACTACATTCTCACCTTCCTATTATGGAGATGGGTACGCTGGTGGTTTATCGGCAGCCAGTTCTCTGTATGCGGGAGGATTCACCCGTAGTTCAACGGCGGGCAACGACTTCCTGCGTCCTGAACGGAAAACGGAATCGGAAGTTGGCGTTGATTTACGCTTCCTGAATAATCGATTCAGTTTCTCAGGTACGGCCTATAGCAACAATACCAAAGACGTCATTCTATCGCTGAACGTTCCGGTCGAAACGGGTTACTCCGTTCGGAACATCAATGCGGCTGAATTATCAAACAAAGGACTTGAATTTGAAGCCAGTGGCGACGTGCTGACAATGGGCGGTTTCAAGTGGAATCTATCGGCTAATTACTCCATGAACCGCAACAAAGTAGTCTCGCTGGCAGGTTCTGATTCGCAGGGGTTACCAAATACGTACGGTGGTCAGTCACTGATTGCCGGACAGCCCTTTGGTGTATTTTATGGGACGGATTTCCTGAAGGATGAATCGGGGAAATATAAACTCGATGCCAATGGTTTCCCACAAGGTGGCACCAACAACGAAATTGTTGGAAATCCGAACCCAAAATGGCGCGGTGGTCTGGGGAGTACATTTTCCTACAAAGGCATAACTCTTTACGCCCTGTTCGACCGGGTGTCGGGAAATGATTTTTATAACGGAACACGAGGTGCTCTTTACACCTTTGGCGTTCATGCCGATCAGGGTAATACCGCGGTTGTTCCAACGGGTGGTATCAAAGATATAAACGGCAACCTACTGGCGGCTGGTACAAAGTTTCAGGGCAATATTAAGGACTTTGGAGCCGGACCAGTGGCGCTGAACCAGGCTTGGTATCAGGGCCTGGGCACGTCGTTCAACTCAGCCTCTACGAAACAGTTCATTGAAGATGGCAGCGTTTCCCGCCTTCGTGAAGTGACCCTGTCCTATAGCCTTCGCAGCGAAAAATTCCGTCGGGCTACCCACTTATCATCAGTTGATTTTAGCCTGACTGGCCGTAACCTCGTGTTATGGACCAAGTACACCGGTACAGATCCTGAGGTGAATATTACGGGAGCCACACTTGCCCGTGGTCAAGACTGGTTTACGAACCCCAACACGAGATCGTACCTATTTTCCCTGAAAATCACCTATTAATTCTGTTTACAGTTTTCGGTTTATGGTATTCGGAGGTCAACCTACCGAACAGAGTAAACCGAAAACTATAAACCGAAAACCATAAACTCATTCTGACTCATGAAAAAATCATTTTCTCATAAAGTTGCCCTATCGCTGCTAGCTATCACCTTGCTAAGCGGTTGTAAAGACCTGTTTGACGATAAGAACATCCAGAGTAACCCCAATGCCGTTACGGATGTTGATGTAGCTACCCTGCTTGCCGGGACCCTGGTAGGCGTTGCAGAGCTGCACGAGGACACCGATGTGCGCATTTCGGCCATTTGGGCAGGAGCACTCAATGGGTTGAGCCGCCAGCACCAGGGCTATGCTGACTACATTGTAGCGGCCAGTAACTTCTCCTGGGACCCATTATATCCGGTGGCCAGTCAGGCCCGGCTTATTCAAATCAAAGCCGATGCCGCTGGCGATAAATGGACGAAAGGCGTTGGGCAGGTGATTGAAGCAATGCTCATTGAAAAGGCAACTGATTTTTATGGCGACGTACCGTATAGCCAGGCTTTTGACGATGTTAAATACCCAACTCCTGTTTTTGATAAGCAGGCCGATGTATATACAGCCCTGATAACCACCCTGAATAATGCCATTCAGAATTTGTCGGCAAGCGCCGGTTTATCCTTTGCCGATCAGGATTTTATTTACAAAGGGAACGTCAGTAAGTGGATAAAGGCAGCGAATACACTGAAAGCACGGCTTTATCTGCATCTAGGCGACTATACAAATGCAGTGTCCAGCGCAACGTTGGGCATTAACAGCACGGCAGATGATGCGCTAATTCCACACGGTACCAGCCAAGGAGTTGATGCAAACTTGAACTATGTTTTTTTCAAAGTTAACCGGCCTGGCGATACAGGTTTCGATGGGGCCTATTTGCCAACGCTGCTGAAAGCACGGATTGGTTCTGCCAATACCAAAACCAACGAAACGGCGCTCTATAATCACATCATTAAACTCGGGATAACTGGCAATGGCAGCATTGATCCAAATGTGGTTGATGGCGCCTTTACCATTGACTCACCGCATCCATTACTGACCAGTTACGAGAACCTGCTCATCATTGCTGAAGCGCAGGCACGCCTTGGCGATACGGCTAAAAGTCTGGCGGCACTCAACTCGGTAAGAAGTGGATTGGCCAGCGGTTATTTTAACGGAAAAACAATTTCTGCTACGGGTCGTCAGTATGATGCATACACCCTAGCCGATTTTTCGCCAACTGGTCTAGCCAATCCAACCAAACTGGCTACTGTTCAATCGGCCCTGCTGTATGAAATTATTTCGCAAAAATATATTACCTCACTGATGCAATATGAAGCCTTCAATGATGTACGTCGGCTAGCTAAGGCTACACCTGTAGTTCAACTGCCAATTCCACTCTATTCAGGTACTCAGAAGCCACAACGGTTTATTTATCCACAAGGTGAGGTCAATACGAATCCAAACGTACCAAAGCCATTACCAGACCAGTTTACGAAAACACCAATCTTCCAGTAAATACGTTTAGTTGTTAGGCAACACCAGTTAAAAGGCTACCTTTTTAGGGTAGCCTTTTCTTTTATACCGAATACTCAAAATAGCGATCAGATTTGCC
Organism: Spirosoma migulaei; assembly: GCF_054776855.1. Taxonomy (NCBI): domain Bacteria; kingdom Pseudomonadati; phylum Bacteroidota; class Cytophagia; order Cytophagales; family Cytophagaceae; genus Spirosoma; species Spirosoma migulaei. The sequence continues at coordinate 137,622 of NZ_BAAHBG010000028.1, forward strand.
ATTTATCCTCTACTATTAACCTGGCAGCCAGCCTCTTCCGCCAATCAGTACAGGTATTCTTTCGATAAGCGGACGACTATCTTAACCAACGACTAAAATCGAATCTGACATGGCTATCAAGACTGTATTTCCAACTCGGCACTTCCTTATTTTATGGTGCATAACAGCACCAGTTGTTTTAGATTCCTGTGGATTTTGCGGCAGAGACTATGGGCAATTGTGCAGTTTAAGCGATGCACCATTGACGAAATCGACAACTCCCCAAGACCAAAGTACTGTCTTTGAGATTCCGGGAACAATGATTGTTTTTCAGGGCTCAACCTGTGCACAATCTAAAAAGTCGGGGACGAAGGAAATACTCAATCTAGAACAGAGTTTGGCGTTACCGGCCTACGCAACAAAAGCGACTGTGTTTCTGAATGGCTGGGAGGTTGATTATTTAAATGGGGATCATCATGTTGCTGGTTTAGGGACACTGATCGACACGATCCGTATTGAACAGAATACCTTAAAATGGCAGGCAGCAGGAATCCTTTCTGATGATAACTTTGATGATGCCTATCAATGGTGCTACCATTTCACGGTTATTGCCTGGAATCCAAGCCGCATTAATCTGTTTGTTGATCATTCGGACGGAAACTGTTTTAAACCCAAATCAACACCAGGCAATTTTTATTCGACAGCGAACAATAGTACCACAACAGCCCTGGCATCATTCGCCAGTTTTATTCAGAATCCTAACGTTGTGGATAGCAAAACAGCTAGTATTCTCCCGCGCGGATTTGGCTTTGACTGGTCGGGTTGTGATGAGGACCATCATCTATTGCAAGTAGCCTATACGGTGGGCCATCCGGAAGTTTTTATTGAAGCAGGCAAGTCTTATAAAAAAAATACGGGCAATATAATTCCTCTATCAGCCGCTTCGGCTAGTCAGGTTGGAACTGGTTTTGTGAGTTGGGAGACTTCAACCATTTTCAAAGATGATGACAACAGACGCGATTATTCGTTTGGTGAAGTGGTCTCGGGGCTAAGTGGCAGTGATTTAGGTGTCATTGATCCTCCTTTTTCAATTCTGCCCTTCGATGGCGATAGCCAGGGGGCAGTGTCTTCGGGTGGCGTTAGGACAAAAACGTTTGTAATAACAAATATCCCTTACAATCAGGCGGCTCCGGTCTTAACTGGCTGGGATCTTAGCTATCTGGCCGGCGACCAGCACGTTAAACAGGCTGGAATCTGGATCGACAAATTTCGGTATGAAAAAAATCCAACGCAGTTAACAGGAACGCTCACATACACAGTAGCTTCTGTCCTTCGGGATGAAGACAATTGGCCCGATTTTGGGGCCCGACACAAAGTCACCATTCTGGGCTTTCAATCTTCACTTCGTAAGGAATCACTCCTAACTAAGTGAATCCATAACCGGTTAGACACTGATCATCGAGTTAGCTTCTTTGGAATTTCTCAACAAAATCAGAAACATATCCAATGAGTAACCGATAAAACACAGCATACTGTTTGGCAAATGTTGGCGAATAGGCACTTAATCGTAAATTTGTCTAATTCGCTAACAACCTGTGCTCCTCCCGTGATTCGCAATAAACTCCTTTCTCTTGGCCTGATTGGTTGTCTCCTGATTCAGATTACATTCGCCCAGGTTCCCTACGGCCCTATCAAGCCCACTGCCCCTGGCGAAATTCTGTCGAACCTCAAAAAATTGAATGTCCTCGGTTCTGTGCTGTACATAGCGGCTCACCCCGACGATGAAAATACACTTCTCCTGGCTTATCTGGCTAAAGATCGGCTTGTTCGAACCGGCTATCTTTCCTTAACACGGGGCGATGGCGGACAGAACCTGATTGGACCGGAGCAGGGCGAAAATATTGGCGTTATCCGTACACAGGAACTCCTCGCAGCCCGACGTGTCGATGGCCCTGATCAGTTTTTTAGCCGGGCGTATGACTTTGGTTTCTCCAAATCGACGAATGAAGCCGTGCGCACCTGGGGACAGGATAAAGTGCTGGCCGATGTTGTCTGGATGATTCGGAAGTACCAACCCGATGTGATCATTACCCGCTTCCCACCCGATGCCCGCGCCGGTCACGGACACCATAGCGCATCGGGTTTTCTGGCCGAAGAAGCCTTTAAAATCTCAAACGATCCTACGAAATTTCCGGAACAATTAGCCTTTGTCAAACCCTGGCAGGCCAAACGCATTTTCTGGAATATGTTCATTCCGGGGGCTTTCCTGAGCAACAAAAAGCCCGACGAAGCGGGCAATCTGGTCGGTGTTGAAACGGGTTTGTACAATCCACTGCTGGGCAAATCATACGGAGAGATTGCATCTGAAAGCCGCAGTCAGCATAAAAGTCAGGGATTTGGTGTAGCGCCTAACCGGGGGGCAAAAATTGATTACTTCCTTTTGAAGGGTGGTAACCCTGTTGAAAAAGACCCACTTGAGGGCGTCGACTTAAGCTGGAAACGGGTGAAAAACAGCGATGCCGTACAAGCGATGGTCACACAAACAATTGCCAGCTTCCGCCCCGACCAACCTGCCGCTTCAGTGCCAGCTTTGGTGCAACTTTATAGCGCGATAGGTAAACTAGATACGACCAATATTTACGTAAAAGCTAAACGGCAGGAAGTACAAACGCTTCTTCAACAATGCCTGGGCCTCTGGTTTGAAACCAACCCCACCGACTATGCGGCCACGCCCGGCGAAACCATCAAGATTTCGACCAATGTTGTCAGTCGGGTCGATGCGCCGGTGAAATTGCAGAGCATTCATTATTCAACCGGTAAGGATACGACGCTCAATCTGGCACTCAAACCGAACGATGTTATCCTGTTCCCAACAACGCTGACCATCCCGAAAACTCAGGCGATTTCACAACCCTACTGGCTCGAAAAACCGATTGATAAAGGCCTGTTTCAGGTCGATAATCAGCAGTTGATCGGTCTCCCCGAAAATCCAGCAGCGGTGACGGCTAGTTATACCTTCGAGATTAGCGGACAGTCGTTTACGTACAGCCGTCCCGTCGTTTACAAATCAACCGATCCGGTCGATGGTGAAATTTATCGTCCGTTCATTATTCAACCCGCGGTAACAGCCAACCTCACCGAACGCGTGTACGTCTTCGCCGATAACACTCCTAAAACGGCTGAAATCGTCTTAAAAGCGGGTCAGGCCAATCAATCGGGCACGTTGAAGCTGGATGTTCCGGCGGGCTGGCGTGTTGAACCTGCATCTGCGCCTTTTTCATTGACGAACAAAGGTGATGAACAACGCGTAACGTTCAGTCTTTCGCCAACGGCTCAGGCCAAAGACGGCAAATTACAGGCTGTCATGACGACGGCTACCGGCACCTTTACAACGGGCTTACGCCTGGTTGCCTACAAACACATTCCAACCCAAACATTATTTCCTCCTGCCTCGGCCAAATTGGTTAAGCTGGATGTGAAGGTAACCGCGAAAAATATCGGCTACATCGTTGGCGCGGGCGATGAAGTACCAGCCGCGTTGCAACAAATGGGTTGCCGCGTTACGTTGCTTGGCCCCAATGATTTGATCGGTAATCTTGCCGGTTATGATGCCATTGTAGTAGGCGTTCGGGCTTATAATACCAATAGCTGGATGGCGCGCGCTCAACCGAAGCTGATGGACTACGTTAAAAACGGTGGAACGATGATTGTGCAGTACGTTACGCCCGTCAATTCGTTCTTCCGAAATGAGGCTCCCCTACCCCAACTTGGCCCTTATCCATTTAAAGTGGTAAACGAACGGGTAACGGAAGAAGACGCACCCATGACATTTATTAATCCGCAGCATTCCTTACTCAACTTTCCCAACAAAATCACCGAAGCCGATTTTTCGGGATGGATTCAGGAGCGCGGTATTTATTTCGGACAGGATTGGGATAAGGCCTACGAACCTATTTTCTCGGCCAACGATCAGAACGAAGCTCCCAAACAGGGAAGCCTGCTCTACGCCAAATACGGCAAGGGCCACTTCATGTACACAGGGCTGGTCTTCTTCCGGGAGCTACCTGCGGGCGTACCAGGGGCGTATCGCCTGTTCGCCAATATGATCTCTGTTGGAAGCAACAATGCAGCCTCGGTGTCTGGTTCTTCAAGTAAAAAGTAGTGTATCAGTGGTTTCCGTGGTGCGTGGCGTCGGGTTCTTCAACCCGACGCGGTGAGGTTTCTCAAAACCGAACGGTATGATTGCTGATCACGAGGTTTTGAGAAACCTCGCTGTGTCAGGTTGAAGAACCTGACACCACACAGACACCGCAAACATCTCCGCAACAAATGTGGCGTCGAGCCTTCCAACTCGTCCTAGGGAACGTACTAGCCAAAATCAGTTCTAATGGGTCTCCGTAATCGTACCTTACTAACTGAAGAACGTTGCTTTTTCATTACGACAACCTGCTATCAGCACTTACCTCTCCTTTTTGATGCAACGTGCTTTACCATCCTATTCGATAGTTTCCAATTCTATAACGAAAAATACAAGGCGAAGCTGCTCGCCTATGTATTGATGACGAATCATATCCATTTTATAATTTTCTTTCAAGCAGAAACTCGTCTGATTGAGTACATGCGGGACTTCAAGAAATTCACATCACTCAAGTTAAGAGTGTATATCCAAGCTCAACAAGCAGAACAATTACCGCACATTGTTTTTGAGCATCGTTCGCAACGTTTTAAAATCTGGGAGGATCGGTACGACGATGTGTACCTATACTCGCGAGATGTATGTGAAACCAAAATTGGGTATATTCATACGAATCCTGTCCGAGCTGGCTTAGCAACTAATCCTGTTGATTACCCATATTCCAGTGCAGCTTTCTATGAAGGCAAGCGAGAGAAATCGCAATTAATGCATTACCGGGATATATTTTGAGGGTCGCGACTGTGGCGTCGGGTTCTTAAACCCGACGCGGTGAGGTTTCTCAAAACCGAACGGCATATGCTAGTCACGAGGTTTTAAGAAACCTCGCTGTGTCAGGTTGAAGAACCTGACACCACTACAACAACTGCTGCAACCGCAAATACTGCAATAACATAATCGTCTTACCATCCCTAATTTCACCACTCTTGACCATTGCCATTGCCTGATGAACAGGTAGTTCCAGAATTTCTATTTCTTCTTCATCAATGCCGCCCCCAGCATTCCGTTCCGTATCGGCGGTGTAGTGTGCGAGGTAGAAAAATAGCTTTTCTGTCACCGAACCTGGACTCATGTATGCTTCCATAATTTTCTCGACCGACTGAATCCGATAACCCGTCTCTTCTTCCATTTCTCGCCGGATCGCATCGTCCGGATGGTCGTTATCAAGCAGGCCAGCACAGGCTTCGATGAGCATCCCGGACTCATTCCCATTAACAAAGGTTGGTAACCGAAACTGGCGGGTTAAAATGACCGTATCGGCTTCCGGATTATGGAGCAGAATCGTAGCTCCGTTGCCCCGGTCGTACGCTTCACGTTGTTGCGTAGTCCACTGGCCGTTCCTGCCCAGGTAGTTGAACGTGAATCGTTTTAGAATGTACCAGTTGTCGGAGAGTAGTTTTTCCTCCGTTAGTTGCACACGTTCAGAAGTCATATTGTTTAAATTTGTTCAATTTTGTTTATTTTTGAACAAAAGAACTCAATCAGTCATGAATTTCCAACAGCGCAAGCAACTTATTGTACAAACGGTCGAGGAACGAGGCTCAGTTGAAGTACCCGAATTAGCCGAACTACTGCAAACATCGGAGATGACCGTTCGGCGTGATTTGGCACAATTGTCGGCTTCGGGATTACTGTATCGAACGCGGGGTGGAGCCATGAAAGTGAGCCTAGCAACTGACAAACACCGCTTTGCTAATAAAACTGCCGTTAACGCCGAACGGAAAGATTATATCTGCCAGTTGGCGGCCCAGGAAATTCAGGAAGGCAATGTCATTTTCATGGATTGTGGCAGTACCGTATTTCGACTTTGTCAGTTCATCCGAAACAAGCGAATTACGGTTGTCACAAACTCCTTACCTATCGTAGCTGAACTGATGGACTCGGAAGTGACCATCAATTTAGTAGGGGGCGAAGTAGACAAAGAGCGTCAGGCTGTGCATGGGCTCATCGCCGAAGAACACATAGCCCGCTATCGCGCCAACCGGGCGTTCATTGGGGTCGATGGTATATCGCTGGCGAATGGACTAAGCGCCAACAGTGAAAAAGAAGCCAGTACCGCAACAACAATGGCGCGGCAAACCGAAAAAGTTTATCTACTCTGCGATTCCTCGAAATTAGAAACCAACAAATACCTCTATTTTGCGCCATTAAGCCTGTTTGATGTACTCATCACCGACACAGAAGCGAACCCTGATACGGTCGCAGCGTATCGGCAGGCAGGAATTACCCTGATTAATTAGCCCATGTACCAAATCTGGATTGACACAGGTGGCACCTTCACCGACGGTCTAGCCCTTGACCCAATCGGAAATCTACACCGAACCAAAGTGCTAAGCAGTAGCCGTCTGCGCGGACAGTTGATTGATGGGAAACTCGTAGCACCCTGGCTGACTGCTCCTATTTTTGATGGGTATCAGCTCCGTGTCATCGAAACAAATGAAGTATTCACAATAGAATCGTTAACAGTTGATGGGAGCCTGGAATTTCGTAGCCTAGACGGCCATGTCCGGGTGGAAACCCAACTCTTTACTCCCCGGACGTGGCCGTCCAGGCTACTGACCATTGAACTCTTTACTGGTGAAGAAGCTCCCGTTCTGGCGGCCCGGCTCTTGACCCAAACACCCGTTAATAAACCGTTTCCACCTCTGGAGATGCGTCTGGGAACGACCAAAGGGACCAATGCCTTGCTCGAACGCAAAGGTGGGCGTGTAGCTTTGCTCGTGACAAAAGGGTTTAAAGACCTGCTCAAAATCGGGACGCAACAACGCCCCGATCTATTTCAGCTAGCCATTCCTCCCGCCGACGTACTCTATGATTCAGTGCTTGAAGTAGAGGAGCGTATAGCTGCCGATGGTCAGGTTCTGACGCCCTTGTCCAATCAAACCATTACCGAACTGGTTGAACAAGTTCGTAAAATTCAGCCAGATGCAATTGCCATATCCTTCCTGAATGCCTACCGAAACCCGGTTCATGAACAGCAGCTTCAGGAAGCTCTGACTGCTGCCGGTTTTGCCTATATAACCCGGTCAACTACTGTTTCGGTAACTCCCCAGTACGTGTCCCGTACACAAACAGCCATTGTCGATGCGTATCTGACGCCGGTTATGCGCTCCTATCTGGACAATGTTCAGCAGCAACTGGGTGGTAGTCCTGTTCGAATCATGACCAGTTCGGGCGGGTTGGTTCGAGCTGATCTTTTCCAGCCAAAAGACAGTCTATTGAGTGGTCCGGCAGGTGGTGTTATTGGCGCGGCAGCCATTGCCAATAATCGGCCGGTGTTAACGCTCGACATGGGTGGTACCAGTACCGATGTTGCCCGGATTCAAGGCGGAGTCGATTACCGGTTTAGCACCAAAATTGGGCCTTTCGATTTACAACTGCCTTCATTAGCCATTGAAACCGTAGCGGCTGGGGGTGGCTCGGTATGCTGGTTCGAGGGGCACGGTGCCACGTCTGGTCAACTACGCGTTGGCCCACAAAGTGCCGGGGCTACACCTGGTCCGGCTTGTTATGGTGCCTCCGTAGCAGGTCAACCACTTCTGCTGGCTATTACGGATGTGAACCTGTTGCTGGGGAAACTTCATCCAAAGCAGTTCGGTATTCCCGTATTTCCAGAGAAAGCGCAGGCTGCTTTGCAGGAAGTTATCCAGCAAATTGAAGCAAAAACCGGTAACCGACCAGATCCGTTAACCGTATTACGCGGTTTCGAGCGGATTGCCAACGAAACAATGGCCGGGGCTATCCGCAAGATTTCAGTAGCGCGCGGCTTCGATCCGAAAGACTATGGCTTACTTGTTTTTGGAGGAGCCGGTGGGCTTCACGGTTGTGCCATTGCCCGATTGTTGGGTATGGAACAATTGATTCTGCCCTTTGATGGAGGTTTGCTCAGCGCGTATGGAATAGGACAGGCGCAAATTGAACGCATTGCCTCACGCTCCATTCTACAGCCTTTATCCGTTATTGAAGCTGAGCTGCCAACCTTGATCGACGGGTTGATCCAAACAGCTACAGCGAACTTACAGGAAGATGTTGGTATTGATGTACCTATCGAATCGAAGACAATCTCGCTCTTTCTGCGTCTGTCAGGGCAGGAAGCAACCATTGACATTCCGTTTAGTAGCAATCTGGAAAGCGATTTTCAGGAAAAATACCAGCGGCTCTACGGCCATTTTCCTGCAAATCGCCCTATCGAAGTAGAAAGTATCCGTCTGATTGTTAGTACGGTAAGCAACGAAAACCCAGTGGCTAGTTCGCCGGGCAGTCACCATCATGTGGCACCAACTTTCCAAACAGACACCTACCCCGCTTACGACTGGACGAAACTACAGGAAGGCGACACCTTTCGCGGGCCTGCCCTGTTGCTGAACACGACTTCCTCAGCCTTCATCGAACCCGGCTGGCGACTCATTGTTCAGGCCAACAAAAACGTCCTTGTCGATTACATTGCCGACATCGAAGAAGAAGCCGAGGTTGAGTCGAACGAGGTTATTCAGCTTGAACTTTTTACGCAGCGATTTCGGGCCATTGCCGAAGAAATGGGCGCTCAATTACAGCGGACTGCTTTCTCGGTCAATGTGAAGGAGCGTCTCGATTTCTCCTGCGCCTTACTTGATGCCAATGCCGAACTGGTGGCCAATGCGCCACACATTCCGGTCCATCTGGGCAGTTTAGGCGTTTGTGCCCGCCTAACGCTGGCGGCCTTACCCACCCTCGAACCGGGCGATGTTGTCATAACGAACCACCCGAAATATGGTGGCTCCCACCTTCCCGATGTGACACTACTGAGTGGTGTTTTCACGGACCAGAATGAGTTGATTGGCTACGTTATCAACCGGGCACACCATGCCGAAATTGGTGGTAAAGTTCCGGGTTCAATGCCGCCCGATGCCGTATCGCTAGTAGAAGAAGGAGTGGTGTTGGAGCCCATGTACGTCGTAAAAAATGGGCAGTTTTTGTGGGAGGATGCACTGGCCAACCGATTTACGGACGCTCCCTATCCAACTCGTGCCCTAACGGAAAACAGAGCCGATATTGAAGCCGCTCTGGCATCATTGAAAGCTGGTGAGACAGCCCTTCGTCAACTCGTTCGGCAGTATGAGTTGCCAACGGTGCAGCATTATATGAAACGGTTGCAGCAATCAGCAACCGATGCGATTTTGGCCATTCTGAAACCATTAGCCGGACAGGTATATAAAGCCGAAGAAAGCCTGGATGATGGCCATTGGATTCGCTTAACCATCCAAATCTCTGGCGATGGAGCTAGCGCGGGCGACTCAACCAACCAACGGATTCGATTCGATTTTAGCGGTACATCGGGTGTGCATCCGCATAACCTCAATGCCAACATTTCCATTCTGTACAGCGCGGTATTGTATGTACTGCGATTATGGTGTGGCAGGGATATTCCGCTGAACGAAGGCTTAATGGCTCCTGTCGACCTGGTTCTGCCGGAGTCGTCGTTTCTAAATCCAATTTTTCCAGATGACCCAACGCGGTGTCCGGCCGTAGTGGGTGGTAATACAGAAGTTAGCCAACGGCTGGTCGATACCTTGCTGAAGGCGCTTGGACTGGCTGCCTGCAGTCAGGGGACTATGAATAACTTCCTGTTCGGAAATAGTAAATTCGGTTATTACGAAACCATTGGCGGAGGTTCGGGCGCTACTGAAGGTGCAGATGGCCGCTCGGCGGTACACCAACACATGACCAACACCAAACTCACCGATCCCGAAGAGTTCGAACGGCGCTATCCCGTACGCCTTCATCAGTTCGCCATTCGCACAGGCTCTGGCGGGGCAGGTCAGTGGTGCGGGGGCGATGGGATCATCCGTGAAATTGAGTTTCTGGAACCGGTTCAGGCAACGCTCCTGAGTCAGCATCGTGTAGTAACTCCGTATGGCTTACGTGGGGGTGATCCGGGGGTACCGGGCCGTCAAATCCTGATTTCAGTTGACGGATATGAAGAAGCGCTGTCGGGTATTTTTACACGGGCCATGCAGACTGGCGAGCGAATTCGGATTGAGACACCGGGCGGTGGGGGCGCGGGCAGTCTGCTGAATGCATGAACTTGTCAACCGAGGTACAACGTCATTTTGTAGTCACTTTCCCTTAAAAAGCAAATTAAATTCTGCCTTTAAAGAAATTAGCCGATTTAGGTATGTCTTATAAATCAGTAAGCTTACAAGTAATTCGGCTAAAGTGTTTTCTTTGGGAAATAGAAGCAACTATTTGAGAGCTTACCAACTCTTTAGATCATCACTTTATACCTAATGAACCCTTCCGTAGTCCTCGACGAAGAATTTTCCACGCAACAGTCTGTTGTTGACTATAAAAAAAATCAAAAACAACGAAAGGTTCTGGCTCACCTGTACACAGACGGAACGTGCACGCTAGCCCATTTAACCAAAGCCTTGCATAGTAGTGTGCCCTCCGTTACCAATCTGGTAGAAGAGCTGATTGAGGCTAAATGGGTAACGGCTATTGGCATGGCAACCGGTAGCAACGGGCGAAGGCCTGTCCTGTTCGGCCTGAATACCAAACAGAATTATGTAGCTGTATTGGATGTCAGTACGCATGACACCAAGATATTATTTATGAATACCAAACGCGAAATAGTCTTTCGCGGGGATTACGACCTTCGGCTAAATGATAACCCAACCTTTCTGGCGTCACTAGCGCTCTATTTTACCAATGCACTGACGGATTCTGGCTTATCGGGAAACGATCTCATAGCGGTTGGCATATCCATGCCTGGATTAATTGATGCCCGACGTGGCCTGAATTTGACCTACAAGAATTTAAACCAACCCGGCGAACCAATAACCGATTGGTTTTCAACCCAGATTGGCTATCCTGTTTACCTGATTAACGATACCAAAGCAACGGTTCTGGGCGAAAGTAGATTTGGCGGAGCACAGGGCAAAAAACAAGTGCTGGCCATCAATATAGACTGGGGTGTTGGTCTTGGAATTATTGTGAACGGCGAGGTTTTCCAGGGAGCCAGTGGATTTGCCGGTGAGCTGGGTCATATTCAGATCGATCCAGACGGTGAGCTTTGTTACTGTGGTAAGATTGGTTGCCTCAACACCGTTACATCAGCATCGGCGCTGGTCAGACGCGTACAACGCGACATCCTTACCGGAAAGGTCTCTAAACTGGCGGCCTTCTACGATCGGGTCGAAGATCTGGACATCGACGAAATTATCAATGCCGCTCACAAAGGCGATTCATACGCGATTGATATACTGCACGAAACCGGGTTTCAGTTAGGCAAAGGACTCGCCATTGCCATCAGCCTGTTCAACCCCGAAATCATTATTGTCGACGGTGTTTTGACCAAAGCGGCTACTTTCATTACCAATACTATTGAACAGGCTATCAGCAAATATTGCCTGAGTGATTTCCGAAATGACCTGACCATTGAAGTGACTCAGCTGAATGGAACGGCCAAGTGGCTAGGCACGCACGCCTACATGATGGAAGATATTTTTGCTACCTATTAAATTAAAAGAACAAGAGGGAGGAAGGGGAATAAAGGGACGAAGAGAGTTTATTAGACCCTTTTCTCCCTTTCTTCCCCTTCCTCCCTCTTTTCCCTTTTTTCTCTCCTACTTTGCTTTCAGATATGCGAAGGGAATAATCATCTCTTCCAGCGATACGCCCCCATGCTGGAAGGTATTGCGGTAGTGATTTACGTAGTAATTGTAGTTGTTGGGGTAGGCAAAGAAGTAATCCTCCAGCGTGAACACGTAAGCTGTCGAAACGTGCGGTTTAGGCAGAAATAAACGCTCGGGCTTACGGCCTACAAATAGGTGGTTATCATCGAAGCCAAGATTCTTGCCCTGTTTGTAACGCAGGTTTGTATTCGTTTCACGATAGCCAACAATTTTAGCCGGTTTCTGTACACGAATCATACCGTGATCGGTTGTAATGATAAGCCGGCCACCTTTAGCGGCAATCTTCTGGATGAACTCAAGTAAGGGCGAGTGCAGGAACCACGACCGTGTAATGGAGCGATATGCCGACTCGTCGGGAGCCAGTTCCTTGATCATGGCCATATCCGTCCGGGCATGCGACAGCATATCCACGAAGTTATACACGACCACATTTAACTGATTCTGTAACAAGTTATTGAAGTTATCGACCAGCGATTTCCCCTGGTTAACATTCAGAATTTTGTGGTACGATGACTTAATATTCAGGCGACTTTGCTCAAGCTGCCGACGCAGAAACTCGTCTTCATGGTTGTTGAGTCCCTCGTCTTCACTGTCGTCATTTACCCACAGGTCAGGGTGCTTACGTTCCATCTCGCTGGGCATCATTCCCGAAAAGATAGCATTCCGGGCAAATCCAGTCGTTGTGGGCAGAATCGAGTAATAAGACGATTCCTCTTCAACCGTAAAGTACTCCCCTAACAGCGGTTCAATGACTTTCCACTGGTCGTAACGCAGGTTATCGATCAGGATAAAGAATAATGGAGCTGCGTTACTTCCGGCTTGCTCTACCAACGGAAACACCTTCTTCCGCATCAGTTGGTGCGACATAACCGGGCTGCTCATTTTAGGGTCATTAAGCCAGTCTTCGTAATTATCGATCACGAATTTGCAAAACTCCGAATTGGCTTCGCTCTTTTGCATATTCATGACTTCCACCATGCTCTTATCCTGCGAATTATCGAGCTCTAACTCCCAGTAAATAAGCTTTTTATATACATCGGCCCACTCCTCAAAATCCATGCGATCGTTATACTGCATGGATATATTCCGGAAGTCCTGTTGATAACCGATGTTGGTCCGTTCGGTCACGAGCCGCTTGTTGTCCAGTATCTTTTTGACCGACAGGAGAATTTGATTAGGATTGAGTGGTTTAATGAGGTAATCGGCAATTTTAGAGCCAATAGCCTCCTCCATAATATGTTCTTCTTCGCTCTTGGTAATCATTACCACGGGCAGGTTAGGACGCATTTGTTTAATCTGCGAGAGCGTTTCCAAGCCCGTCATACCGGGCATCATTTCATCCAGGAAAACAACATCGTAATTAGTCTGTTCAACATGATCGAGCGCATCGGCACCGCTGTTGACAGGGGTAACATCATATCCTTTATTTTTCAAAAACAGAATGTGGGGTTTCAGGAGATCAATCTCATCATCGGCCCAGAGTATCGAATAATTTTGCATGCGTTCGTGGGGGATTTGGTAGTACAGGCTTCGCAGTAACGTATGCTGCCTTCAAATAAAAACTGTTCTTTGTTTAACTTCAAACGTTCGGTTCTGTTCGGGCCGTTCAGAATTAAGCTTTTTTAACAGCACAAATATATTGCCAATGACCTAACCAGGCTCCGGCTGCTTCGGTCAACTGCTACTGTTAACCAAAATAGATTCTGTTGATTCGCTGGACTTTATTGTTACTATGGTTCTAATTGTCAGCGTCAACAGAATCTAACGAATCAACAGAATCTATTTTGACAATACAAGCTTGCAATCAAAAGAGTAGTATAGTTATTTCTGGGAAAATCAGCCGTACTTTGCGTTATTTATACGAGCAAAGCCGTTTATATTGCTGATAGAGGATACCTGATCGCTTTTCGGCTGATTATAACCCATGAAAAAAAATTCTTTTCCTTACGCTCTACTTCTTTTGGGCGGTATCGTCTCCATACATACAACCCTAGCTCACTCAACTTCACACCCTCGAACATTCGTTGTAGACTCTGTTGGCGTTGAAAAAAAAGATGGCAAACGATTCATTCTCCATCGTGTCGACGAAGGTCAGACACTGTTTGGAATTGCCCGGCGCTATGGTCGTTCGGTTGCCGAAATCAAAGCCGCTAACCCCGACATGAAAGATGCCGTTCGGTACGATCAGCTTGTTAGAGTTCCTATTCCTGATGGTGCATTGAGCCGAAAACAGGAAAAAGTAATTGACAAAGCAATTAAGAAGAAGGAGAAAGAAGAAAAACGAGAAACCAAAGTCGAAGCGAAAGCGGCCGATACAAAGCCAGTAACCAAAGTAGAGAAGGCCTCAGAGAAAGATACGAAAAAGTCTGATGATCCAGCGCGGGCTGGTATCCATGTTGTTGAGCCTGGCCAAACACTTTACAGCCTGGCTGGACGGTATGGGGTGTTGCAATCGGATCTGCGAAAATGGAATAATCTATCGGGCAATAATGTGCTGATCGGTCAGGCACTGATCGTTTCCGAAAAAGCCTACCTGGCCCGTACCCCATCATCACAAATCACAACCTCAGCTCCAAAAACGGCCGAGTCCTCTCCTAGAACGGAAACGCCAGCAAAACCAGTCGCGGTTAATTCGCCCGAACCACGAGCCAACGAGCCACGTACCAGTGAACCTCGGCCAACAACACCCACCGAATCAAAACCGGAACGCCATCCCGAACGGGAAGCAGGCACTGGCAGTACTTCAGCTAAACCATCAGCCACCGATACGAAACCTGCTGAAGTAGAAGTAGAGCTACCTCGGGCGGGTAACGACGCGCCTATGCCTACACGTGGACGTCGTATTTCGGCAAGTGGTGTGGCTGAGATGATCGACGGTGCCGATGGCTCAGGCAAGTACCTTGCGCTGCATCGAACAGCCCCTATTGGTACGCTGGTGCAGGTGCGCAATGAGTTTAATAATCAGAGCCTTTGGGTGAAGGTGATTGGCCGACTGCCCAATACAGGCGTTAATGATAAAATTCTCATTAAACTATCGGCGCAGGCATTTGCGAAACTTTCGCCCGATGATCGGCGTTTTCGAGCTGAGGTAAGTTACATTGCCCGTTAGCCAATTACGCTATGGAAAAAGAAACCAAAGAGGAACGCATTGCCAGACGTCACCGCGAACGCGATGCACAGATGAAATCCTCACCGGGCTATATGACGTTCAGTATCATGTTTACGCTGGCCTATCCCTTCATTGCTGTCTTTACGTTTGTTATGTCAACACTATTGGCGTTATTTTCCGGTATTTCCCGGGCGTTGGCCTGGGTGGTTAGTGGCGGAAACAGCAAATAAGTTAATGTAAAATGGATAATGGGCAATGAGTAATAATCTGACGATGAACATGTTGATGATTACTCATTTTGCCGCACGATTGGCGTAAGTATGATAAAAACAAACAAGTCCTCTTCGGTATCTACCACACCTTATCCATTATCCATTCCTGGTTCTTTACAAGACTTTTTAGATGCGAAGGCCGATCAATACAATCGGCCTTCGTTTATTGAACGAGACCCCATCAGTATTCCCCACCGCTTTAGCCGAAAGCAGGATATTGAGCTAATGGGATTCTGGGCGGCCGTGCTGGCCTGGGGGCAACGTCCGGTGATTTTAAAGAAAGCCAACGAACTGGTTGAGCTGATGGATGGCACCCCGTATGAGTTTATCCGGAACCACCAGGAGAGCGACCTGAAGCGATTTTTGGCCTTTAAGCACCGCACCTTCAATGCCACCGATGCCTTATATTTTCTGCACTTCTTCCGACAGTATTATCTGGAAAATAACTCCCTGGAGGATGCGTTTTTACCTAGTGCGGCCGGTCAGCGCTCCGATGAGAAGTCGATGCTACCAACCGTTGAGCAAGGCCTGATTGCCTTCCATGATCGTTTTTGCGGACTCACTGATTTTTTCCCTGAACGTACCCGCAAACACATTGCCACTCCAGTCCAGAACTCAGCCTGCAAACGACTGCTGATGTTTTTGCGGTGGATGGTCCGAAGCGATGATTGTGGCGTTGACTTTGGCATCTGGAAACAAATCCGGCCCGATCAATTGGTGATGCCCATTGATGTTCACGTAAACCGCGTTGCCCGTCAGTTGAACCTTATAGACCGCCCACAAACGGATTGGAAAGCAGCCCTTGAATTGACCGAAACACTTCGCCAGTTTAACCCAGCCGACCCGGTTCGTTACGATTTTGCCCTGTTTGGTTTAGGCGTTGAGGGGGAAATGTAAACCCATTTTATCGTGTTTATTGTGGAGTCAGATGTAAGCCAGGTTAAACGCATTAAAATAGTGGCATTTTGTCCTAGTTCAGATCTTTGTGACATGAAC
>NZ_BAAHBG010000029.1:0-21008 GCF_054776855.1 Spirosoma migulaei
CTGAATTGTCTCTTCTCATTTTCACCCCTTTTGTCCACTTTTACTTGACGACGTACAACTTTACACTCTTGTGTATGGGCTTAACAGGCACAACCCTGTTAAAATGGCTCATCAAACAAAGGCGAAATAATTGAATGAATAAATCAACCATGTCCAGGGTGACTCGTGTGCTTGTTGTAATTGGCCTGATTAGTAGCCTGATAGCTGGCAGGGCACCTGGCGTATTGGCACAAAGCACTACTACCCTCACCGGCAACGTCCGCAATGCCGCTACGGGCGAGCCAATGCCGTTTGCCAATGTTTATCTCAACAACAGTACAAACGGTACCGTTAGCGACACGAAAGGAAACTTTGTACTGATCAATGTACCGTTGGGCACCGTAGAGCTGGTGGCTTCATTTGTGGGGTTTCAAACGACCCGCCAACCATTGCGGTTGATTGGTAATCAGGTTACCCCGATAAGCTTGCGGTTGAAGCCCGGCGATCAAACGTTGGCCGGTGTAACGGTAACGGCTAAGCGAAACGAAAAGGTGTGGCAACGGCAGCTTCAACAATTTAAGACGCAACTATTCGGCGACCCTTTTGGCAGCCAGTGCGTATTACTCAATCCGGATGTGCTACAGTTCAAAGAGGATAACGGGCACCTGAAAGCCGTAGCCACGGAACCGCTCCGAATTCAGAATCAGGCATTAGGTTATCAACTCTGGTTCGACCTAACCTATTTCGATGGGCAAACGAGGCAGGTGTACTACAGCGGCTCGGCCCGGTTTGAAGAGATTGACCAGAAGAATAAGCGGCAGGAAAAACGATTTCAGCGGAACCGGATGCGGGCCTACCTAGGCTCAACCCGGCATCTGATGACCAGTTTAATCGCCGGAGACTACCAGCAACAGCACTTTTTAGTGTATGAAGAACTGGATTCTACCCTGTCCACTGACAAAGCAAATGCTTCCGTTACCTTAAAACAAGCCATCGATCAAAAGCTACGACCCATTCGCCAACCGGACCTAATTCAGCCGGGCCAGTTGCCCTTTGAACGCATGCTCGTGCTAAACAAGCCCCTCATTGTTTTATACACCAAAGCGCTATCCCCCTACTCGCCCTACCGCGATGCACCCTATGCATACACCCGAATAAAACTACCCACGGGTTCAATGCAGATGCACACCAATGGCTGGATAACCGTGCCCAATGGTGTGCAGATGCAAGGCGCTTTAGCCCAGGATCGGCTGTCGACGCTACTTCCCGCCGACTGGCAACCTACGCCATCGGATGCAGTGATTACTCCCAACGGGAACGATTTAATACAGGCAATCCCCACTACTAAAATTGCTTCGTATGCCGAGAAAGCGTATTTGCATACCGACCGGGTGCACTATGTAGCGGGCGATACCCTTTGGTTTAAGGCGTATGTGGTTGAGGCTACCGAGCATAAATCCGGCGCTCTCAGCCAGACGCTGTACGTCAATCTGGTTGATTCGACCGGCACACGTCAGGTTAGTCAACGGCTCCGTCTTGACAGCACAGGGCAAGCCCCTGGTAACATCACCTTACCCGCATCACTCCCGAGTGGTACTTATCAACTCCTGGCCTACACGAACTGGATGCGGAACGCGGGTGATGAATTCCTGTTTCGAAAACGTATTCGGATTGAGTCCGCAACGGCCTTTCCGGTTGCCACTGCATTGACTCCGTCAGTCGGGCTGACGTTACGTCTGTTCCCCGAAGGCGGCAACTTAGTCGAAGGACTGCCGGCACGGGTAGCGTTTCAGGCACTCGATGGCCAGGGCCGAAGTTTAGCGATAAAGGGTGTGGTCACCAATCAAAAAGGGGATACGTTAAGCGATTTTCAAAGCCTGCACCGGGGCATGGGTACATTCACCCTTACGCCCCAGCCCGGTCAGCATTATCGCGTATTGGCCACCTCTGCCGATGGTCCGATACTCCCGGTAGAGCTGCCAGAGGCCTTACCTACGGGCTATGCATTGGCCGTCGATAACCTAACCAATCCGCAGGCACTACGCGCGTTGATTCGGAATAATCAGCCCGAAATGGGGCAATTAACCTTATTTGCGCATATGCGGGGGCATATTTGTTATCAGGCCCAGTTAGATGCCACCAAAACGGATCTGCTGGTGGCCATTCCGTATGACTCGATTCGGCAGGATGGGATTTTACACTTGACGCTGTTTGATGCCGATAATCACCCGGTGGCCGAGCGGCTGGCCTTTATTAATCAGCATCGAGCATTACGCATTCAAATCCAGCCCGACAAAGACACGTATCGCCCCCGGCAAGCCATGACGCTCAACTTTCTGGTTAGTGATGCATCGGGACAACCCATTGCAACCAAACTTTCGCTAGCCGTTACTGACACCAAGCAGGCTGTAGAACTGGAGCCGGGAGCGGCTACCCTGCGGAGTTACCTGTTACTTACCTCCGATTTACGGGGCCACATCGAGGCCCCGGACTATTATTTCGAGTCGATGGACGACCACGTCCGGCAGTATCTGGATTATGTGATGATGACGCACGGTTGGCGACGCTTTAGTTGGCAAGCCCTCTTGAGCGATAGTACCGCTCGTCCGAGTTACGGCCTGGAAACAGGCTTATCGATTGGCGGTCAGGTACGCTATGGGGATGATAAGCAACCAGCTCGTGAAGCTTCGTTAACAGGTATTATCAGAACCAGCCAGCGTTTGGTGCCGATGGACATCAGGACGGATAAGGAGGGCCGGTTTTCGATCGGGAATCTGTTGTTTTCCGATACGGCGACCGTCATTATCCGTCACCTCACGAATCGGTCGATTCGTCTCTCATTGGAGGAACAGACTGTACCTGACCTGGTGTCCCTACCTTCCTTATCGGTTCGTGGCGTAGCTGATCAGCAGGCCCGAATCAATCAGGCTCTGGAGACGCAGGCGGTAGCCAGACAAAGACGTGAAAGGGGCGGGCGGTTACTACAGGCCGTTAACGTGAAGGCTCGAAAGGTAACGGATAGTCGGAGTGATTATCGTCGTATCATGTACGGGACTGCGGACGCAACGGTAGTCGCCACCGATCAGATGCGTTCGATGCCCACGGTTTTGCGCATGATTCAGGGCCAGGTAGCGGGCGTTACCGTTTTTATGAATGGGGATGGCTCGGGTTCGATCAGTATCCGGAACGAGCCAGCTGCGGTGATGATGGATGGGGCACTAATTGATAATACCGTTCTGGCAACCATCAATCCCAACGATGTGGAAGCGATTGATGTATTAAAAAATCCGGCTACCTACGCCATCTTTGGCGTACGGGCTCGCGGTGGGGTCATTAATATTCTCACCCGGCGGGGTGGAGACGGCGAAGCACAACCCAATCAGGCTATCAGTAAGATTGCCGGTTACACGGTTAGTCGGGAGTTTTACTCCCCCCAGTACGCTAATTCGACCACCGACACGACTCCGGCAGATGGTCGGGCTACCCTGTATTGGAATCCATCTCTACAAACTGATGCTCATGGTAAGGCAACTGTAACGTTTTACAACACCGATAAGGCATTGACGATTCAGGCGGTGGCAGAAGGCATAAGTTCGGATGGATTGCCGGGTACAGGAAGAGTAGTGTATTCAGTGAAAAAGTAACCGTATACGACCGATTAGATTGGACAGATATTTAGAAGTTAGTGTCTCACAATAACGCTCCTAAATGAGACGAGGGGGCAGGCATCACGACCTTATCGACTGATTTTACCCAGATGGGCAAAACAATGGCAAACCGAATTGAACAGCGAGCCATTCATACAATTGAAAATCCCCTGAAGTTAACCATCAGGTAGTCTTTATGAATTAGCGAGGGAGTTACGCCCAAGGCATAGGCTACAACTACCCTTTGACGGATTAAAAGGTGTGATTAATTTTTTAAAGTTAATCGCTTAAGCGCTGTCAATTAAACGACTGACGGAATTCCAGCGGAGACAGATTGGTTTTTAACTTAAATAATTTGCTAAATGACTGCGGGTGTTCGAATCCCAACTGATACGCGATTTCGCCTACAGTCAGGTTGCTGATCGTCAACACTTCCTTGGCTTTCTCGATGAGTTTATGGTGAATGTACTGCTGCGTATTCTGTCCGGTGAGCGAGCGCAACAGGTCACTTAAATAGCGGGGCGAAACCTGTAATTCATCCGAAAGAAACTGAACAGTTGGCAATCCTCTCAGCAAGGCAGTCTCCTTGGTAAAATAGGTATGCAGCAACCTATCTACCTTTTCCAGCAACGCATTATTGATCGGTTTACGGGTTCTAAACTGGCGTTGGTAGAATCGCTGACTGTAGTTTAACAGGAGCTCTAGTTGCGCGATCAATACATCCTGACTGAGATCGTCGATAGCTGTTTCCAACTCGTCGCCGATATTCTTTGCCATAGCGGTAATAATGGTTTTTTCTTTATCCGAGAGGTGTAGCGATTCCGTGACTGAATACGAGAAAAAACCGTAGTTCTTGATCTTAGTCGCTAACGGGTAGTTCCATAAAAAATCGGGATGGACCAACAAGGTGAAACCTGAACTGGACTCTGCTGTTTGCAGGCCTGTTAAGGGTTGACCGGGTGATGTAAAAAACATACCGCCTTCATCAAAATCGTACGTAGTTTGCCCGTATCGCATTTTGCAACCCGCCGATTCGTTGTAGGTAATGTTGTAGAAGTCCATAACGAAGGGAGGTGCCAGCATCTCCGGGGTAATTTGCACCTGGCTGTAATCCAGCAGGCTGATCAGCGGATGCAGGGGCTTGGGTAAGCCAAAAGCCCGTTGCATATCGCTGATAGACTGGTAGATGCGCGGTTTTTGTTTATGGTCTGCTTTCATCGTTCTATCCGGTTAATGCCGGTACACGCTGTTAACGCAATGTACCGGCATGCAATTCCTGACATGACGCTTAGGCGTCGGCAAGCATTTGTTTCAACCCTTCTCTAAACACCTCATCGCCTACAGCAAGACGCCGGGCGTACAGGGCTTTTGCGTCTTCGCCACATACATAGCGTAAGGTGGTTGTGCCATCCGTAGCCGCTCCATAGACCACTTCGGCAATTTGCCCGGCTGTAGACACGGCTTTGTCGGGCGTTATCATCGCCATAAATTTATTCATGATTGGTTGGTAAGCCGGGTGAGCCGCAAAAACGGACCGATCGCCTATCTCGGTAGCCACCAGGCCAGGCTCGATGGTTTTAATACCAATCCCAAATTCATTCAACTCAAACGACAGGCTTTCGCTCCAGCCTTCCAGGGCCCACTTGCTGGCATCGTACATGGAGCTGACGGGAAAACCCATCAAACCAGCCGAAGACCCGGTGGTGATAAATAAGCCGGCTTTCTGCTCCCGGAAGTAGGGAATAAACGCCTGCGTTACCCGAACGACGCCCAGGAAATTGGTATCCATCTGCCGAACGATCTCCTCATCGCTGATGGCTTCCAGGGCACCCAGCACCGCATAACCGGCATTGTTGAACACCACATCTACAAGGCCCAGCGCCAGCGCCTTTTGTACTGTTTCATTAATCTGTTTCCTATCGGTAACATCCAGTGGAAGCAGCGTTACATTGTCTAGCTTGTTGAGTTCTTTTTCGTTTTCGGGTTTGCGCATGGTCGCGATCACATGCCAACCTTTGGCCGCAAACAGTTTTGCTGTTGCCTTACCTATTCCAGCCGAAGCGCCCGTAATAAAAATGGTCTTTGTCATCTCTTCTCGTCAATTTTGGAGTGACAAAGCTCTTGCGCTAACGCTGACCGGCTGTAGTGAAAGTGGTGTATCTTGTAGTCAAAATGGTAAGGTATATGTGACTGTTTGTGTTTAACAAATATTAAAAAGCTAGTGTATCGTAAAACGCTCATAATTGAGACTAAGGAATATTCATGTGTCTGCTCCTTTTATTGGGCATTTTCTGCTACCAACCCATCCTGGGATATTTATTGTCCCTAGGCCATATATGTAGCATCAAGATTTAATGTCAATGTGGCGGCATCAACGTCAATTAAAACAAGTTAATTTAACTGTATCTTGGTTATGCACAGGTCCAGCATTGAACGATGGTCAAACGGATCGAGATCGACGGAAACGCAATCAGTGACATTGCCTCCTTTTATGAGGAGATCAATAGGGTATTGATGGTCGACGAAAGCTGGCGGATCGGTCAGAGCCTCGACGCCTTTAATGATTTACTGTATGGGAGCTATGGAGGACTGCAAGGCGTCCAATCAGTTGAACTTGTTTGGCACTGCATAGATCATAGTCGGAACGCTTTGGGCTATCAGGCCACACGAGCTTACTATCAGGATAAGCTCAGGCCTGACTCGCCCTATAACAAAAAGCTGTTTGCCAAAAAGTTAGAAGCGCTGGAGGCTGGCTCCGGAGAGACGTATTTTGACAGTATCATGGCCATCCTGGCCGATCATCCAAGCATTCGGGTGATTAATGCGTGAAATTGGTGGTGTTCGTCACGATTTGAACGGAGTCTTGAGCGTCTCTCTGATCGGAAGCCATTGGCTCTTTTTTCCATATAAACGCTACTTAATGACTGCCAGTGCGGCAGCGTAATCCGGCTCTTGTCCGATTTCCGGCACCTGCTGTTCGTAGATAATTTTTCCGTCGGGATTCACCACGATGACCGCACGACTTAACAGACCTTTCATCGGCCCGTCGGCAATTTGTACCCCGAAAGAATTCCCAAAATCAGTTCTGAAATCCGACAGCATCACCACATTTTTAATGCCTTCCGCCCCACAAAACGCTTTCTGGGCAAACGGCAGATCTTTGGAAATACACAGCACGGTGGTGTTTTTTAGCCCAGCCGCATCCTCATTAAATTTGCGTACCGATTTGGAACAAACCCCGGTGTTCACACTGGGAAAAATATTCATGATTACGTATTTGCCTTTGTACTCCGCTAACGAATTATCCTTTAGATCAACACCGGTCAAGGTGACCTCTTTTATCGGTGTTCCCAGGGCGGGTAGTTTCCCCACGGTATGAATAGTTTTACCCCCTAGCGTAATGGCCGTGCCAGGAGTTTGTGCCAGGGCAACACCTGTCATGAATAGGCCTGCCAGAGCCAGAAAAAAGAGTTTAAAGGCCTGTGTAGAGTTTTTGGTAGCGGTCATAAAATACATTCCAATGATAGTGGTTCACCAAATGTACTTAGAAAATAGTGATGTTTATCCAGTGGCTAAACCAATATAAATCTGACATGCCCGATCTACACCTATCCGGTACAACTTGGCCTGTAAAACGGAACAAAGGGCTAGTGGCTGACCCGTGTTTTTTAGTTCTGTATGGTATTTTGGCTGGTCAGCATAATTGGGGGTGTAAATTCTTAATTAAACGCTCTTTTAAGTATAAAGCTAGTTTTCATAGCTACCCATGCTAATCCGTAGCAGACACACCTCAGAATAGCACAATTTAAAATAAGGTAAAAAAGAAGGTGGTGACATCACATGTCACCACCTTCTCAAGAGTAAGCCTAACACTCGTTAGTTAATTTGGATTTGAGTCGGTGCCTTGGGTTTGGCTTCTTCCTTCTTAGGCAACACAATGTGCAAAATACCATCCTCATAGCGGGCCTGGATCTGCTCTTGATCGCATGAGTCAGGTAGCCAGAATGAGCGCGAGAAGGCATGATAACTGAACTCGCGTTTGGTGTATTGACCCTGCTCATTTTTCTCTTCCTGCTGATCTTGCTGCTGGGTCGAGACCGTCAGCTTCCCATTATGCAGACTCAGATTAAAGTGCTCTTTCTTCAGGCCGGGGGCAGCTACATCGATCTGGTAGCCTTCCGCATCTTCCTTGATGTTGACCGCGGGCACTAGCGTTCCGACCTGAGAGCGGGTAATGCCGGGCCAGTTGCGGTTGAAGTTAAATAACTCGTCCATGTCTCTGCCCATGAATTCATCCAGTAGAGAGGGCAGTTGTCCGTTTCCATTGAATTTAACCAGTGACATCGTTGTAAGAGGTTTAAGGTTTGACATAAAGTTTTGTCAAAAATCTCCTAAACAAGCCGTATGCCAACGATCAGCGGCATTCACTTAATGGATCAAAAAATGACAAAATGACATTTTCTGGCTGGGATCACTTGCCAACTAGACAGTCGTTGGCTTACAGACCCCTATCCACCCTGGGGTCAATTGCCAGGCATTGGCTGTTGACCAACCCACCGATTGTATATCGACTTTTGAACAGGTATTTATAGTAGGGGAATCAATATAGAGAACTCCAGGTTAACTCCTTGTCGATTATCAGTCTTAGTTAGCCCTCCCTCCTGAGACGACAGAGTATTCATGTATCTGCTCCAAAAATGGGACAGTTAAAAGAAGAATAAACTAGCGGGACAGCCCAAGATTATGGATGGAAGCAACTGGTTTTTTTTACCACTCATTGTTTACATTCACCAACTTAAACCCTTAACCCTCCGCATGGCTACCAAAGGACAAATCCTGGATATGACCCCCATCGGTATGAAGTTTACTGTCTTACAAGCCAGTGCCGACACCCTAGGCGAGTCCTTAGATCTTTACTGGGAGTTGTTGCCAGGTTGTAACATGAAGGACCCCTTGGTGCATGTCCACCCCGATGCCATCGAAACCTATGAGGTGTTGGAGGGTGAGATGGAGTTCTTTATCGAGGATCGGTGGATGGCCGCCAGCCAGGGAGACCACCTCTGGGTTCCCAAAGGGGTTACCCACTGTTTTCGCAACCCGACCGATAAGATCGTACGTGTCTTGAATTCGCATCAGCCTGCCTTGAAGATGGAAAACTATTTTGAGGATGCCTGTAAAGTACTGGATAAGCTTACCGATCAGGGTCGGAAACGGTTTCGGATGAATCTACGCACGGTGCTGTATATGAGTGTTCTGATGAACAACTATCGAGGGGAGATTATTGCAAAAAGCCCACCTGATGTGGCCATCAAATCGCTGGGTTGGGTAGCCAAGGTTTTAGGATTACAGTATTAGTGGTTGGGATGATCAGCCCGCTAGTAGGCGATTCTGTTGGGTGCAGACCTGACTTCAGTAACTAAAAACTTTATCGTCTCCTAAAAGGCTCCTAAATGAGACGGCTTACCATATCTTATGTTGAAGAGCCCTTTTAGAGCGAAGTAGAAACCTACTCAAAATTCTGTGTAATTGAAATTACAGTCGTAGTACTTAGTGAGCTTGTATCATACTGTAAGTTGAAAATAAATATATGAGTTATAGATTCTTTTCTATAACTCATATATTTATTAATATTGAGCTATAGATTCTTTTCTATAACTTATGAAATGGATTTGGCAGCTACCGAAATGGCCACAGTTCACATTTGATCTAACAAAGTTTACTCACTTTGAGAGAGAATTTCATCGGAATGCAGGGGTGATCATCGGATCATTAGCTGCAGTTTCTGCCGATGAAGTCAATGAATTACGGGTTACTTTACTCAGTAATGAAGCACTTGACACCTCAAAAATTGAAGGAGAGATCTTAGACCGTGACTCCGTTCAGTCATCGATTCGCAAACAGTTAGGCCTACAAACAGATGGGAGAAGAGCGGGGCCAAAAGAAATAGGTGTGGCTCAGATGATGGTTGACGTAGTCAAAACCTATCAGGAGCCACTTGCCCAGGAACGTCTTTTTTTGTGGCATAAAATGATCATGAATGGCCGAATTGATCTAGAAACGATTGGCGGTTACAGGACCCATGCCGACCCCATGCAAATCGTATCAGGTCGTTTAGACATGCCTAAGGTATTCTATGAAGCTCCTCCATCCGATCGTGTAGAAGTGGAGATGAATCAATACATTAATTGGTTTAATCGGGCAACTGAAGCGCAAATACCAACAGTTATTCATGCGGGGATAGCCCATTTATATTTTGAATTGATCCATCCCTTTGAGGATGGAAATGGACGCATAGGCCGTATCATTGCCGAAAAAGCACTGGCCATCGGAGCCAGACAAACTTTAATTACCTCCTTGTCCAGTACGATCGAGCGAGACAAAAAAGCCTATTACCAGGCTTTAGAGCGGGCAAACACCTCGTTGGACATCACGGAATGGCTGATCTATTTTTCCAAAAAGATTCTGGAAGCACAAGTCTATGTTCAGGAAATGATAACCTTTATTGTCGACAAGGCTCGGTACTTTGAAACCTACAGTGCCCAGTTAAATGATCGACAAACTAAAGTAGCGTTACGTTTATATCAAGAAGGACTATCTGGCTTCAAAGGAGGCTTAAGTGCTGAAAATTATATTCGTATTACAAAAACCTCAAGAGCTACAGCTACCCGAGATCTAGCCGAAATGGTTGACCTCGGTGCCTTAAAGAAGCAAGGAAAGCTACGGCATACGCGCTATTATCTTCCTTTACAGGACGTAGCTGAAAAAGAGCCATAGATTGAGCTGTAGACCAGTATCCTTTAGTCGATACCCTTACACAATGGTTTAAGTGGAGTAGCGGATCTTGAGTTAGTCGGTACAGATCGAACAACCATCACAAAATAGAACCGTCTCACAAAAACACCTCACAAGGAACTGAGGAGTTTTGTATAAATCTGCTTCTTCAATGTGGCGATGGCAGACCGTTATTTGAGGAGATGCAACCAACTAATCACGAATCGCATCTCCTCAAAAACGATCTACATCAGTGCCTACTATTGTGGCAGGTTGACCGACGGTTGGCTGCTGCTGTTCGAATACTTTTATGTTATTTGGCTACGCCCGTGTCTCAACCGCACCGGCGGCCCGGACAAAATCAAAACTTGAATCTGCAATTGGATGACCTGAAAAAGGCTGGCTGTCAAAAGATCTTTCAAGAAAAGGTGTCAGCTGTCAAAGAGCGACCCCAACTACAAAAGCTATTAGAGATCCTTCGTAAAGACGATACAGTTATCGTTTGGAAGCTTGACCGGTTAGGCAGGTCGCTAAAAGAGCTCTTTACGCTGGTCAACGACTTTCAAAGCAAAGGCATCGGATTTCGCAGTCTGAATGATGCTATTGATACCACCACCGCACAAGGTCGGTTAGTGTTCAACCTATTTGCTTCACTAGCCGAGTTTGAGCGCGATCTGATTCGTGAACGTACCAAAGCGGGTTTGGCCGCAGCACGTGCCAGGGGACGAATAGGCGGCCGGCCGAAAGGACTTACTGCCGAGGCCCAAGTGAAAGCACGAGCCGTGAAGTCCATGCATGCTCTTAAAACCCATACGATTTTAGAGATTGGTCAGTTGTTTCATCTCAGCCGAGCGACGGTTTACCGCTACTTAGCTTGGCAAGAAACAAAATAATGGTTGCTTCGTAAATGGGGCGTTTTGTGAAATGCAGCAAATAGAGGGGTGGATGAGGCATCAAGGACACGGAATTGGTGAATCACTACTTCTCAAGTCCCCTAACTAGCTATAGGATCCTGCGCCTACGAAGCGAAAGAGCAGCCTCACTAGCTACTAGCCCAATCGCATCACACTTGGCAGCTCCTTCAACTTGGTTGGGTGACCCTGGCCTGATCAGTTAAAAACGGACAGTTATGTCCGGCAGTGGACATCTGCCTAACCTAATTAAAGCAATAGCGGCAGCTAAAGGCATTTTTTTGCCTTGGTACAGTCCTTGCCATACCCAAGATGAACGCTAGTCATCATTCAGTACCTCCCTTATGAATAAGTGCTTACTCCTTACGCTGCTTCTCCTGCTTTCCCTGACCTGCAAAGCCCAGCGACTCTCCTTCCGATCTTACCAAAAACTTAAGGAGTTCCAGGGACTCTACCAATACCAAAATCGAACCACGCTCAAGCTAGCGGCTTCGCCCCGAGATTCGCTCCTCTATGCAATTATTGCCGAGAGTCGCTACCCCCTGTATCCCATTGGCGATGACCTATTTCGAAATCAACGTAACGATACCATCCGCTTTCAGCGAGACCCACAAGGGAAAGTGATCACCTATTGGGTAAACCAACAACAATTTCGCCAACTCAGTGATACGCTGCGGTTCCCCATCCAAATGTGGTATCCCCGGATAGGGCAATCCGACCAATCCTATCGCTATCACCCACCTATCGCTCAACAGGACGGGTTGAGGGTGGGCGGTCTTCAACAATCGGGCTTAGATTCTACCCTGCTAACGACGATGATTCAACAAATTGTTAAGGGCACGTATCCCAATATTCATTCTGTTTTGATTATTAAAGATGGTCGGTTGGTGGTTGAAGAGTATTTTTATGAATACAACCAACAGCGTCTCCATCAACTCCGCTCAGCCACCAAAAGCTTTATTTCCGCTTTAACCGGTATCGCCATTGATAAAGAGCTCATCAAAAGTGTGCATGAACCGGTCTTACCCTTCTTTCCCGAATACCAGGTTAGCAACAATTCGGATACCAAACGAGCCATCACCATTGCCCACTTATTGGCAAACCAAAGTGGTTTAGACTGTGACATTACCAATGCGAACGCAGTGGGTAATGAAACCCAGATGGATTATTCAGCGGACTGGGTAAAATATACGTTGGATTTGCCCATGAGTGATGTACCTGGAGGCAAAGGGATGTATTGCTCCGGTAATCCGATAACGGTAGGCCGTATCGTTGAAAAGCAGACCAAGTTATCCCTGCCTGAGTTTGCCCAACAAACGTTATTCGCTCCCTTGGGCATCACCCAGTTTGATTGGCACTTTCAGCCTGATTCGTCGAGTGCTGAAACCTACTGTCAGCTTTCGTTGCGTCCCCGGGATATGGCTAAGTTTGGCCTTTTATATTTAAATAAGGGCCAGTGGCAAGGCAGGCAACTCATTTCACAAGACTGGGTTACCACCTCGTTAACCAAACACTCAGTGGTACAAAATGTAAATTATGGTTACCTATGGTGGCTAAAGTATTTAAATGCGGGTGGGCGTCGTTTCGAAGGCTTTGCCGCCCAAGGCAATGGTGGCCAACGGATCTACATCTGGCCTGAGCAAAACATGGTCACGGTGATCACGGGGGGCAATTTTAATCAACAGTCGCCTGCTGACGAACTCTTGGCTAAGTACATCTTATTGGGCTTTACCAATCAACGATAATAGCTTGATTTGACTTTTGCTTCCAAGTCATCTCTGAATCGTCCCTATTTTATGTCGGGGAGATCGTCTGACTCTACTTGAACAAGAAAGTCTCAATCCCATGAAAACGCTCTCACCTGAGACGATGAGAGATTGGCTGTCCGAAATTCGGGCATTTTAAGCGACGGACATCCATGAAATAGTGCTTAGCTAATCTGTAAGCTAATAGGCCCTCTTCTCGTTTCACTGCTCCGACCCGCCATAGCCTACCAGGCTTGGCCTCATCTGTACATTTTCAGCTGACTCTATACACTTATCGCTTACACTACACCACTGCAGAACCGTTTTGTTAGCAACGAGTGTCCTTCTTCTCGCCACTGGTTATCGGTCGTTCCAGTCTCGTCAGGGTGTCTCCCTACAGAATGAATGGTCTCGCCATTGTCCCAACCCGCCAATGAAGTTTTAGCTTTTTTACTCGGCTTTTAAAACGTTTACCGGTTCAATTTGCCCCGCTCGAATGGTTTGGGAGAGGACAGTCAGAAGCCCAATTAGGGCAACCAAACCAAAGGCTATGCTTATATTGAGAAGACCCAAATCAAGATAACTGCCCATTTCTTTTCGTAGTAAATTACCACAAAACAAGCCCGCTGGAATACCAATAAGGCCGGCAATGAGCATAAGAATGCTAAAACTCCTGGTAACTATCCACACCAATTTTAGATTGTTTGCGCCTAATATTTTTCTGATACCCAGTTCTTTCGTGCGCGTTTCTACCGAGTAACTGGCGATGCCTAAAATGCCCAAAGCAGCGATGATCATTACAATCAGGGCAGAGCCACCAAAAATTTCCAGTTCTCCACTGATTTCTCCTGAATAACGATACGCTTTTAAATTATACAGATTGGCCGTTTTCTGGGGAAAATGGTCTTTCCATACCGATTGAATGGCCTTGGTCGCTTCCAGTTCTGCACTTGGCTTTATCTTAATGGTCAAGGTGGTTATTTCATTAGGCAAATACCGATAGAGTAAAGGGAGTGGTTGGCCAATAAGCTCATTGGGTAGGATGCCAATGACTTGGACAGAGGCCGAGTCCAGCAAAAGAGTTTGCCCCACTAGGGTCTCCGATTTAGAGGCCAATAAGTTGGCGGCAGCTTCATTCACCAACACATATTGCTCCGTACGCTGGGGCATAGTTTTAGGAAAATTTTGCCCAGCTAATAAGCGGATACCTTCGGAGTCAATGGTGCGTGGGTCAATACTTACGTAATTTATGGCCAGTGTTTTATCGTTTAGCGTTACCGAATCTTTACCCAGTTTAAGGGGTTCATAGTACCAGTTGGTGGCCAACGTCGTTTCGACCTGACTAAGCTGACTTAGTTCATTTTGCATGATTTGATAGTTTTCACCTTTCAAATCCAGTGTTAGCACATTGGATGGCACGGTTGAGCGGATGATTGCCTGGTTTTTTCGATCATAATCGGCTACGATGACAACCAATATCATAAACAGGATGGTCACAGAAAATTGAACGACAATCAACGCTTTGTAAACCGCAACCCCCCGGAACAGCTTTATAGTCTTCAGTTTACGCAAAACCTGTATAGGCTCAAACGCGGACAAGAGCCAGGCCGGAAGTGCTCCTGCTACTAAGCCCGTGATCAGGGCGTAGGTTATCAAGCCTACTAGTAAGGTTATATCCCAGGAGAATGTCACATCATCCATATCGGGTATATAGTGGGCTAAAAGAGTAACACAGGGCACGGTAAAGGCCAAAGCAAACAGGGCAACCAGGGTCGATTCCATTAAAAATTGACCGATAATTTGTCCTCTTGTTGCACCTATGGTTTTGCGAACACCCACTTCTTGCGCCCGGGAGAAAGCACGTGCCAAGGCCAAACTGATATAATTGAAAGCCGCTAACAGGGTTAACGATAGAATGATGAATAGCTGCGTTTTTACGTCTTCCCAACTCGTGCCCGCATGGGAATTATTTTTAAGATCGATTTTTCCCGGGGTAATCTCTTCGATGGGTTGTGCCAAAAATTGAAGAGTGCTCTTAGCCAATTTCCGAGTATAGTGCTGGAGCGTTGCATTCAGTTGCTCTAACTTACCGTCTGATTTTAAACGGGCATAAATGGCTGAACTCTTGAAGCCTCCCCACTCTTGTGAACTAATAGGGATGGCTCCTTTTTTTTCCAGCAGTTCAGCAGCACGAATGGATAACATGGCCTCAATGGGCAGATGGGTTTCTAAAGGCGGGTCCTGAATTATTCCCCCAACGGTATAATAGCCTAACTTTTCAACTTGAACCGTATGTCCTACCACATTGGTACTGCCAAATAGTTTCTGGGCTGTTTTTTGGGTTAAAAAAAGAGTGGTGGAATTATTGGCCAGGCTTTGTGCAGTACCTGACATCAATTGAAAGCCAAACACATCAAAAAAAGAAGGCTCTGAAAATGTTATGTCAATGGGTACATCACCCTTGTCGGTTTGCAGGTTATGTTTTCCGGCCAGACGTAGTTTGACCGTTTTTTCAACAAAGGAGACGCTGTCCAGTTGAGTCGCCAAGGGCAAGGGAGCGGTTGACCAGTTGGTTTGTTCCCCCTCAGTTGTCTCCTGGGTGAGTATACGTACGATCTGATTTAATTTTGGATGAAAATGGTCGGTATCAAAAGTGGCTTTCAGACCAGTAAACAGAATAACGCCAACGGCCATACTCAGGGACAAGCTCAGGATATTGACTAGGGAAAACAGTTTGTTTTTCCAAAGGGTGCGCCAGGCGATTTTAACATAGTTGCGAAACATATCCGGATGAAGTAGAGATGGTGAGGAGTGTTCAGGGGTAAAGTAAGGATGGGTGGTAGCCACTTGCTTTAGGAAGGGCTCCTGTTGCCGGTTGGCCAGGCTGGCCACTCGACGCCGAAGATAATAGGGGCGAATGACCTTCAGCGCTTCGAGGACATACCACCAACGAGCGCGACTGGGGCCTACTTGGTCAACCCGCTGGGCAAATTGCTCGTGCAGATCTCCTTGCAACTCTTCCAGCAGATCAGGGGGCGTCAACCAACGGAGCAGGCGGTCGGCCCAGCGGGGCGGGCGCTGAGGCTGAGGTGTTGGGGCGGAGAAAGACTTGTTCATCGGTTATGAAAAGAAAGGGGTGGGTAAAGCCTCCCAAAATCCCATCCGCAGTTGACGCATCTCCCGCAGTACTTGCTGCCCAGCCGCCGTCAGGGTGAATAAGCGTTTACGTCGTCCACCCCGGGCTAAGGTAGCTCCACCTAAGGCTGAGCCAACGAGGCCTTTTTCCTCCAGGCGGTATAAGACCACATGCACTCCTGTGACGGACGTGGTACGTTGGGTACGTTGCTTGAGTTCGTCGGCAATGGTGACGCCATAGGCTCCAGTGGGATGTTGTTGAAGCAAGGCCACGGCGAGCAAGACCAACTCTTCAAACTCCCCTAGGTAGGTTCGACTCATGACAGATAGGCTAAAAAGGCATATTTCTTTAGTACTTGTTGAACAAATAGAGTGCCAAGTCCGTAACTGATTAATTTTCAGTAACATATCCTAATAGCTATTAAATAGATGTCCGAAACCGTACAAAAGCTGTCCGGTTATAAGTAAGCATGGACCATTTATATAACCTCTGATTTACACATGGGAGCATTCTCAAAATACCCTCCAAACTGAGACGATGAGAGATTTGAGCATTTATAATTCGGGCGATTGGTGAGATGTGAAATTGCATCCTTAAGCAAATCAAAACACAATTATTCTGCACTTTTGCGAATCCTACTAATGGACCAAAAGCACTGATTATAGCGTATTGACTAAAAGGAGCAGTTCGTAACGGGTGTCACCGACAAAATCTTTTTCACCAAATAAACCGGTTACCGACGGTGCATAATCCTTAAATGAATCTTTAATCGTTACGCCCAATTTCTCGCCGGTTACCCGATCACGAGCGGTGATTTTATACTGTCCTAGCGGTATATCATTAATGTGATAGCTGTGCTCCGGCATGGTCGTAACGATTTTCTTACCCGTGCTGCCGTCCACCAGTGGTCCAACGGGTTCGAGGGTAATTTCCAGATTTTCCCACACAACATTATTCACCTGATGGTGGACCTCCAGAGTAGCTCCGAGAGGCATGTCGTTTTCGCCATCATCGGCGGTACGCTTGCCCGTCAGGCGAAATACAAAGTTACGAACGGCTCCGTCATACGCTGAAAAGACCCGGGTATCTTCCTCATACAGGGCCATTTTGAAGTTTTTGCCCTGATACTTGAGCGTTATCGTTCCGGAGACAGTATATGACCCGGCAGCAACACCCGTCGGCACTTGAAAACGGTAATTGCCGCTGGCATTGGTATAACCAGTTGAAGTCCTGTTGTACCAGTCTGTGCTGCTGGCCACAATTTCGGCATTGGCAACAGGCTTACCCTGATTGTCGACAACGCGACCTTTCACAATGCCTTCCTGGGGTATAGCTGCATCTGGGCCAATGGCGCTGTCGGTAGAATTGGTACAGGCCGATTGCGTAACGATTGCAGCCATGAGTAAATAACAAATAGCGTATTTCATGAGTAGAAGTTCCTGTTTCAAAGCAGGGTTTAGCGTTTCGATGTGCAAAACTGCCTTTGCCAATGACGCCTTGAAATGGGGCTCTGACTGAATTGCCAGTTGTGTGTAGCCAATTGCAGTAATCGCTGCGTGGATTGTACGATACGCCTGTTACTATCCGATAGCGCATCCTAAAGGCTTGTATTCGAGAATTCGGCCCACACACTGTTAATGTCTCCATGCAGATGCTGATGCAGGCTTATTCCTCAATTCATTCCGCACAAACCTCAACCCAGTGCTTACTTCTGCCAGTTAACCGGCCTCTATTTCGATTCGCCTACTTCACCGGCCAATTTTGCATCAAACACAAAAACAACCTTTACCATGCAATCAATTATCCGCTTCCGTTTCATTTGGTTCGCGCTGCTCATTAGCACCACCTTATTCACTAGCTGTAAAAAGAGCAGCGTTGATCCACAACCCGCCGACCTGGCCGATCGGGTGGCAGGGACCTACACCTATTCGGCGTTTACGATGAATGGGCAAACGCGCCCTGCCAGTGAAACCAACCTCACTGGAAAGGTCAGGGTTAGTCGCGAAACGGCCAACTCTGTGCAGGTTGCGTTTGCTATTACCCAAAAAAATTGCAATCCCTTCCTAGACAGCAAAATTGCGATATAACCTTAGGGGAGGCAAATGGCGAAATTATTTGTGAAATCGACGGGCTTGTTTTTGCCCGGAGCAAAGGCGCAACCCTGATGATTAACGGTTTCGATACCGACGATAAGCCTTACGTAGTGACCGTCACGAGATAATCTCTACAACACCCTTACCAACAAACACCCCATGAGCTTGCTCAAAAAACACATAATCCTGGCACTCACTACACTTACTCTGCTGGGTTCCTTATCGTTCTTTGCTATAGTCTTCGGAGGCCGCGTCACCGAAACTTAAAAGCGTAGACCTATGCTGGGTGAACCACAGCGTAGAGTTCGGGTAGATGAACTTATCGCCGATATTCTATTGAATGTTTGAGTTTGGGCTTGAACTGACTCAAACATTCAAGTGGTTTTCTAATCAATTGTTAAATTGTCTCGTTATTCGCTCCATTCCGTGAGATACTTATTATCGAGCCGTGACCGCTTCAAGGCCGGCCCAACTGGAGAATGTGAATTTTTCATCAACTAGCCAGCGGTCAGTACGGCTACAACCAGCCAATAACGAATCCATTTAGTTAATCGGATCGCTTCGCAAAATATCCCAATGCGTTTGACCCGGTAGAAGCCGATGAACCGGAATGGTTACGTGAAAGGCGGTGCAGTAACGACGAATGGCCTCGTCTATTTCTTCAGAAGAATACCGCGACGAGAAATGACCCAGAATCAGCGTTCCAATGTTAATATCACCAATAGCCGCCAAAACATCTTCCAGCGTGCTGTGTTGATTCCGGTTCGTTTCTAAGGTAGCAAATTCGGCACGGGTTAGGAAGGTCGCTTCATGAATCAAGATCTGCGTGTTATTCCACTGATCAAACTTCTCCGCTGGTGTGTCGCCTGAATAAGCTAGTAAGTTTGTCCTGATTTCATCTGTCAGATTTTCCCGCCCAACCTTTTCCGCTAACTGCCGCAAATCTTCCCCTGATAGGTCGAAGAAAGCTGATTTGAGCTTATTTTTTGTTTCGTAAATCTGATAGCCCAAGCTTTTTACTTCATGCGGTGGTGCTTTTACAACATGATTGTTGCGGGCCGATTGCACAAATAAGTCTTTACGAAGCTGAACGTGTTGCTGATCACCAATCGGGTGCCATACCGTTTTTTTGACTCGCTCATCAAATTGTTTTGAAAAGGTTTCAAGGCCTGAAATTGACTCCGCATCGGCTGGATAATAAACGGCTGGAAAACCGTCGCGGGCGTTTAGTTCATTCAAGCGCAACAGGCCTGTTACGTGGTCGCGGTCAGCGTGCGATAGGAAAATATGATCAATCTTGCGAGATTTCTGTAAGAGTGTTGGGGCTATACCATCGCCCGCGTCGAGTAATAGGCGTAGCTCTTCAACGAAATACCAGGTTGAAAATAGGGCAGTCGAATAACCAGTTATCGTCAGTATCATTTACGCACGGGGACTGGCTATTAATACAGCGCTATATCCAGTTTGTTTGGCCGCTATCGTGATTTTCTACGTTTTACGTTTATAGGCTATTCAACTGTTGCAACGGTTTGACCTTTTAAACCAGTTCACTCTGTATAGGACTGATTGAGCTAGACAGGTATTAAAAAGTTAGTATACTAAAAACGTTGGTTTGGGGCGTTGGTGTTTTAGGCTGGACCAGGTACCGCCACCCTTAACCGCCATTTTCGCTGGTTCCAGAACCGGTGCCAGACGCCTGCCTCATCTGCCTTATAGAAGCCCGATTTGCGTTCCGGATTGCCGGGTTCAATGATCGTCCAGCAGTCCCCTTTCAGGAGCCCACTCAGCTTGTGGATCGTTCCCGCCTGGACCTGGTGTGTTGTCCCCGGTAGGCGCTTGTGAGTGGTCAGGGCTAACGTCCCGTTGTCTTTTAGCTCGGCTACTACCTCAATGTACCCCCCCGATAAAATAGTCGTGCGAAAAGACCATGGGTGATCATGAAACAGCTCGTCATTGGCCGCCGTAAAATGATGTAGTACACGGCCATCGCCTAAGTGATATTTAGTAAATGTTTTATTCATTCGCTCCAGGCGAATAATGTCTTTGGGGGTTGAATACGATTGCATAGATTTCGGTGGGCCTGAGTAGTAACCGGCCGCTCCCACTTTTTTTCAACTGCAAAAATAGTAACGAAGTTAGTGGAAGGTCTATACCCGTATGTAATTGATTAAGTTGAAAAAGATATTAAAAAAATCAGTGTCTTATAAAAGGCTCTTTATCTTATGAATAAATAAACCGGTAGTGCAATCTATAAGCCACAGATCCGCCGTTTTGCCTGCACCGACGGGCAAACTGGGATAGAGCAAAGGAGAAACTAGCTAATACGCCTTTAGAACAGTGGTCTGGTATTGACGATAGAGACCGTGATTTTCAGAAGGAAGAACGCATTCAGAAGTCAAAAGGCTATCGCTGTAAGGCTCATTCTTAGTAGAATAAAAACGCACGCTTGATTCACAGCCTCGGCGCTCGTCGGGGCTATTTTGTTGGACAGATTTTCTGTGTATTCAGATAGCTTTTCGATAATTCATCTTGAATCAACTGGTGACGAAAACGCCATTGAACCCCGTCTATCTCAACCAGACCTGTTTTGTCCGCAACAGTGTTTAGAAATGATCTTAAAAAAAACGGAATTGCTTTTTCGCGCCACAGTAGCACGCGTAAAGTAAAGTTGTACGTCGTCAAGTAAAAGTGGACAAAAGGGGTGAAAATGAGAAGAGACAATTCAG
>NZ_BAAHBG010000030.1:0-3377 GCF_054776855.1 Spirosoma migulaei
TACTGTAATGTTCATTGGTCGGAGAGTTTTTGTGCAAACCAACCGCTGAACGTACTTTTGTACAAGAACTGGCCCCAAAGTAGGTATACTATGACGCCCATAAAACTAGCATCAGTTGTGCAGGAAAATAAGCAGCAAGCTTTCCAGAGTTGTCCCGTCACGTTTGTGATGGAAAAGATTGGTGGCTACTGGAAGCCCCTTATTCTCTTTAGTCTGTTAACGGGGGCGAAACGATATAGCGAGATCCGAAAAGCGATTCCCGGCTTGACCGAAAAGGTGCTCATCCAACAACTCAAACAATTGGAAACCGCTGGTCTAGTTATCCGTCGGTCCAAACCCGTTGTTCCCCCTCACGTCACCTATGAGTTGTCGGCCTCGGGGAAAGCGTTGCGATCGGTGCTGTATGCGATGGCCGAATGGGCCGTTTCAACGGGGGGTGACGAGTCGGTTGCTTTTGCGAAACGGCTGGCTGACTTTCCCGCCGAGCCATCGGTTCATGCGTAAAACCACTTAGGGGAACCATCGACCATTACCGACGACCTATTTGCTAAGAGTTTATCCTGTCGATTGGCCCAAAAATCATTCCATCAACCAATCGGGCGAATCAGGCGATAACCGTTTCATAGGCGAGCCTTTTGTGTGGCAATAACGTTTTAATAACCGTCAAGTGGCCAGCAGTCGGTGCGCCGACCCGGGTCTGCCCGTCGCCACCTTGGTCCACTTAGTTGAGGACGCTGTTCGAATGCTTACCGGCGGTTTTGGCTAAAACAAAAGGCATTTTCACTAAGGCTGCCGTTGACCGGATGACGACCTTTGTCTCATCAATTAACTAAAAAACGATTTGTTTTGAAAGCAGTTAGAATTCACCAATTCGGTGGCCCAGAGGTCATGCACATTGAGGACCTAGCGCGGCCGGTGCCTGCGCCGGATGAAATATTAGTCAAGGTGTATGCCAGTGGCGTAAACCCGACTGACTGGAGCATTCGGGAAGGGGGCAACGATATGTTGAAGCCTTATCTGACCTTGCCCATGACCTTGGGTTGGGATGCAGCTGGCATTGTCGAGGAAGTCGGCAGCAAGGTAACTACTCTTCGGAAAGGTGATGCCGTGTACGGTGAGCCAAATTTTCCCGGTGATGGCAGTTACGCCGAGTTTTGCGTGGCAAAAGCCAGTCAATTTGCACTCAAACCAAAAAGTATTGGCTTTACGGAGGCTGCGGGGGTGCCGCTGGCCGGACTCACTGCCTGGACGGCCATCTTTGAACACGGAAAGCTACAGCCCGGACAACGCATTCTCATTCAGGGGGCATCGGGTGGGGTGGGCAGTTTCGCTGTGCAGTTTGCCAAAGCAAAAGGAGCTTATGTCATTGGAATCGCTTCGACAGACAACCAGGAGTACGTAAAGCAACTTGGCGCCGATGAGGTAATCGACTACCGGACTCAGTCATTTGAGGAACTGGTACCTAATGTGGACGTGGTATTTGAAGCTTCGCCCCTACGCGATAACGCGGAGCGGTTGAAATCGATAACCGTGTTAAAGGAAGGCGGCATACTAGTAAGTGTCAATATTGATTTACCGTTTGATGATGCCGTGCTGGCCGGACTGGCTCGGAAACAGGCCAAAGGCGAACTGTCGGCCAACCAACCCCGGCAGGCATGGTTAGAAGAAATAGCCCAGTTAGTTGATGCTGGCAAGGTGAAGGTCTATATCAGTAAGGTGTTCCCGCTGGAACAGGTGGCCCAAGCTCACCGCGAAAGCCAAACCTGGCATGTGCGGGGTAAACTGGTACTGGAAATAAGAAAAGAAAGCGAGCCGGTATGAGGCATTTCAAAACAATCAGCGAATTTCATGCCTTCAGGCAGTTGCCCGCCCCACAGCATCCGCTGATCAGCGTCATTGATGTGGGCACCGTTCCGCAGCCGGATAGCGATGAGCCAGCCAGTATGCTGCTTGATTTTTACACGATTTCTGTAAAGAGACTGCGTAACGTCAAGATTAAATACGGGCAGCACGCGTTCGACTTCAATGAAGGCATTCTGTCGTTTATGTCGCCCGGCCAAGTGTTCAGCGTTGCCGTGGATAATAAAGACGAAGCCGTAGTAAAATCAGGCTGGGTGATCAACATCCATCCTGATTTCCTGTGGAATACGCCATTGGCCAAAACCATTAAGCAATACGATTTTTGGGATTACTCGCTCCATGAAGCCTTGTTTCTTTCGGCAAAAGAAGAAGCGACCATCCTGCATATTATTCTAGCCATTCAGCAGGAATATAGTTCCACGATTGACCGGTTTAGCAAGCCAATCATCGTCTCACAAGTCGAAAGTCTGCTGAATTATGCGGACCGGTTTTATCACCGTCAGTTCATTACCCGCGATAAAGCCAATCATCAAGTACTCGAACGACTCGAGACGCTGCTGGATGAGTACTTCAACCATCAGGATGTAGTGGATCGAGGTTTACCAACCGTTCGCTACGTAGCCGAGGCACTGAATCTTTCGCCCAAGTATTTAAGTAATTTGTTACGGGTATTGACTGGCCAAAATACCCAGCAACATATTCATGAAAAATTGATTGCAAAAGCGAAAGAACGCTTATCAACGACGAGTCTGAGTATTAGTGAAATTGCTTACGAACTGGGCTTTGAACATTTGCCCTCCTTTAGTAAGTTGTTCAAGACCAGAACAAACCTATCACCTTTGGCATTTAGAGCGTCATTTAATTAACAAAAGCGTTTTATTGAAAGCCCATTTCCTGAAGTATAAACATGAAAGTTCCTTTGTCTCACGAAGAAGCCTTAATTGAGACGAGATATATTAGATGTAGTAGGTTAAGATAGCTTCGCAGTTAAAACAGAGTAAGGTTAATGGCGTTATATGATTTGACTGGCTCAACGCGTTTTGACTATAGATTAACCTAAAGGCATCGGTGTCAAAGGGTTATAATCGTAATTTAGCCGAAAATGAACGTTCGCTATATTCTCCTGGGTTTACTTCACTGTCTTTTCGTCTATTCCCTCTCGGCTCAACCCACCCCTAAACAGGACCCCATTCTTAACTTTAACACCTTCTGGCAAGCCTACCAAGACCACTATGCCACCTTCGATATGAAACACGTCGATTGGCAACAACAATACACTACGTATGCACCCCTAGTCGATAGCACTACCTCGCCCGAACGCTTGTTTACAATCCTGGCCCAGATGATCAAACCCTTGAATGATGCCCATGTCCGATTAGCCGACCGCAGTCTAAAACCACCCAGGTACGTCTGGCCCCGCAAACCCTCGGTCTACTCGAATCAGTTACAGTTCAACCGCGATTCGCTACAAACCTATTGGCAGGCCACCGATACCACCTTAGCCAAGCAGGGCTTTG
>NZ_BAAHBG010000030.1:3459-24854 GCF_054776855.1 Spirosoma migulaei
GGGGCCTTTTCTACTAATACGCCCGCCCGCTTAATTGGACTTATTTGTTGCTAAATAACCCGTTCAGCCCGCTACTTCTGAAAGCGAGTGGGGGCACCTACTCAGATGGGCAGCGACAATTCTACTATACCCGGCTCTTCGTCGATTTTGGTGATGATAAACCTTTCATATTAGCCAGAAGTCATCACCACTCGTCGGCGTAAGAGGTCAAAACTTGCTCTACCGTACATGGACCGCTTGATGGTCTTTAGTCGGTTCACTTGACCTTCCACCTGACCATTACTCCATTCTGAGCAAAAGGCCTGCTTAACGGCTGAGTAGTCCTGGCGAATACCGCGTACAAATTGACGCAAAACTTCCAGGCCTGTGGCCTCACAACGAGTTAACCACTCATCGAGTTTATCCGCCTGCTTTGACTTCATTAACTGCCTGAAAGATAAGCTTAGCTCACCAACTGCTTGCAGCGATGGGCATACCCGCAGCAGAGTGGCAATATAATCTTTAACGGGTTGGCTAGGCAGTTCGTCAGCTGGTCGCGACAGCCAAATGCTGACTTGGCGGGGTGAGTAGTCGATGCGACGTGCCTTGGGTTGGACCTCTTCAGAGTCACGTAAGAAACGACTCACTACCCGATACAAAGTTCGGAAACTGCCTTTGTATCCTTGATCCTGTAGTTCTTTCTGGAGCGTTTTAACGTGCCGCTGTCCTTCATTCCAGCGTCGGCGTAAGTATTCTTCGTGGCGTAGCACGGGCGACCACCGACGAATAGTTTTGGGTTGATAAGTCGTCCATCGCCAATACTCGCGAACCGTGTTGCGGGACATCCCCAATTGGCTAGCTACCCAGCGAATGGATTGACCTGCCGTTTGGTAATCTTTCACCAGTTGATAGATATGTTGACGATTGCTTATCGGCTTCGACTTAATGGCAACTGGGATCAGATCTGCATGCAGAACGGGTTGATGTGTAAGGGATTGTACTATTTCTTCAGCCGCCAATTTCATAGCCGGTCGATTCGTTTCCAACACACGCTGGATAGCATCGCCCAGATTCTTTAACAGATGCCAGCGATCAGCCACTTGCACCGCATCTGGAGCGGCTTGGCTAGCCGCCAACACCTAGGTGCTGGCTCGATCTCGACTCACTACTTCTATCCCTGGACGGTTCGCCGCTGCGATGCTGATCAAGCCAATTTTTAAGTGTCTGGGTTTCTCGATCTGGCAAAAGATCAATGACCTGGTGCTTTTCAAGATCAACCAAGATGGTGCCATAGCGTTCCCGCTTTTTAAATGCCCAATCGTCAACACCTAATACTCTGGGCGTTACAACTGAAGGTATGGGACACTGCTTTGCTCGACGCAACAGCGTTGATCCACTGACAATCAGTCCAAACAGCCGGACCATTTGACTCCCCACTTGGCCACCGGCGAGCAAGCCTAATTGCCTTAGTTGAGTTTGGCAACGGGTAATCCAGCGGGCATAGGGTTGAATATGCTGGTCGAAACGTTGGGTAAAGACGCGCCGATCCCAGGCATTATTATCACAGAAGAACTTGAACACCTTCACTTGCCAGATGAATACTTCCCCTACTATAGGCAGATCCGTTAGCTTTCGAAAGTAACGGGAATGAATACGGGCACTAAGTTGCCCGCAACCAGGGCAACAGGCAGATGTAGCCGTGCTGATGAGGTGAACAATAAGTTGATTCGTCGTTGACTCAACCAATTGACAAGTCAGGGATACAAGGGGCGGGGTGAAATTTTCGAACACCCTACAAAATTACTAGATCACCAAAACCGACGAAGAGCCACTTTTACTGGCATTTAACAGCGAGTATAAAACGGTTAAAACCGTCTCTTCTCTTTTCACCCGCATCTGTCCACTTTCGGTTGACGATATACGCCATTATACAGAAGACGTATATTAGATATATAGAATCTTTTAGCGATTCACTTAAAATAGTAACTTAAGTTGACCTTATGGATTTCTTTGGAGCTTACGATCAATACCTGGCAGAGCGTCATCAGCCCTTTGTGCAGGCCCCACTATTAGCGGGCTGGGAGTTTAGACAAAAGCCAATTCTGACACCTAAAGGGCAAGGGTGGATAGGCTTAGCTAAGGCACAAGACTGGAAGTTGTCCGCCTTAATTCGCTATGAGTTGCTAAGCGACAACTGGGCCATCGTGATTACCGACATCAACCAGGTTATTCACTATGTAAATTCACAGTTTGAAAACATGACAGGTTATACCAGCCAGGAAACCTTGGGACGCAAACCCAGCTTTTTACAAGGTGTGGATACTCAGCGCCGGATTCGTCATCGGATCAGACAGCGGATGGATCGCCAGAAGCCAGTCCGGGGACGGATACTCAATTACCGCAAAGACCAAACCCCGTATTGGTGTCAGCTCATCATTCGTCCTATCGTCAATCGACGCAATCAAGTGGTCAACTTCGTTGCCTTTGAACGGGAAATTGAGAAGTAAATGGACCCTAGCCTAAATTTAAGATGAGATTCTATCCTACTAACAGTAATTGATCAGTGATAAAGTAGCACTTTAGGGCAAAAATCAGCCGACGCTTAAGTAAGTATCGGCTGACTGGTCTTCTTGAAAATTAGTTGTGTAACTATCTCTACTACTTCGCCAGTGTTTTTTTGTTTGCACATAAAGACATTGTCATAAGCTCTCGATAAGCCCAATTTGCCAATTATGTATATTTGCGGCCGAAACAGTTATTAGACATATAACGCAGGAAACGTCAGTCTTAATGAGGCTGGCGTTTTTTATAGTACAAGAGTGGAGTAGATGCCTTTTACCAGCGAATTACCTCATGTGAAGTAGGTGTGGAATAGGTATAATGCTGGCTTCAGTGAGGTCAGCGTTTTTTGTGACCCACCGCCAGCATTGACATCTAAATGGTATATAGTAGTCCATATACCCATAAATAGTAAAAGCCCCTGCCTAACCGTTGGGGTTTTTTAATGAAATCAGCCGTCACCTAAGCAGGTGACGGCTGACTGATGTCTGTTTGAAAAAATAATATCACTTTGACTATCATACTCGCTGGTCGGGCAGTTTGTTTCATACAAAAGCCTCAACTGGATGGAAGGGGTTAGGAACCTAGTGATGCTGACTTATCTATAAAACACCTTGATTACAACTTGGATCGCTTTGGTCTTTAGTGCAAAAGTGTG
Source organism: Spirosoma migulaei (assembly GCF_054776855.1). NCBI lineage: Bacteria > Pseudomonadati > Bacteroidota > Cytophagia > Cytophagales > Cytophagaceae > Spirosoma > Spirosoma migulaei. The sequence continues at coordinate 6,656 of NZ_BAAHBG010000030.1, forward strand.
AAATTGCCTCCAAATATAGATAGCTAAAACCCCATAACTGCCTAATTATTAGCCATTTGAAAGCATTTATATGACGAATACGCCCCAAATTGTTAGATACCTATGCCGTACAAATTCACGGATTGATAGCTTTAAATCATCTAAGAGCTTTGTTTTTAGTCAGATTCAAACAGAGAAGTAAGCAAGAGTCAGGGAAATTCGCTGACTCTTCTTTGTGAGCTACTGGTAAAGATATTCTAAGGCATAAAGCAATCCCAACAGAATAAAAGAAAACGACTACGCTCCAATAAGCGTAGTCGTAAAGATAATTTTGCACGCTGAGTAAATCAGTTAATGATACAACTACCACATTGAAGTAGTGTTTTTGATAAGATTGAGATTTGGAGAGCTTTCTTCATTCTGTATCAGATCTAGTTTATAGCTACTAAAGGGTAGTTTAACTAAAATTTGAAAAATAGTTTACTATATTTTCATTATAGCCTATACGTATGGTGTTTTCAGGAAAAGAGCTGAGATCAAATCGTTTTCGATTAGGCTCAATAAGGCTGGTTTTAAGGCTATAGGAGCTTGATACTATTTTATGAATTGAACCAGGACTTTATCTGGGATTAGCAATCTTAAGCTATAATCTAGAATATGGGAGCTATTACTTAAATAATTCCCGTTCTAATGCCCCAGACCATTCCAAGGCAAGATTTCTGAATGGGAGTTGATAAACAGGCTTACCATGCACTCTCAACCCAAGGTTGATTTACTCAAGGAGTACATCAAAACCCACATTGCTACCCAGATTGTCTTTCCTGGTGTTGTCCCTCGGCGGTGGGGCCAGAACTATACTTCAATGGAAATAGCATGTCTTTACCAGCATCTTGCTTATGTGGTAGAGACAGCCAATCTTGCCACTAATCAACGGCTGGTTGAAGAGTTTGCTCGACTAGATCCAAACCATATACACTGGTTTTTGGGTGAGTTCTGGCGTGAGTTGGTTCCCTTAATCGATGCCTGTCAGGTTGGAGTTCCCTTTTCTGCACGGAACTGGTATGGTTATTCCCAGTAAGCGAGTCAGGTGCGTACTAGTCCTGATTTTTACCTCGTTTTGTTAATTTTTTTTAAAATCAGTAAATAATTAGTGACCGATTTCAGATTTCCCCGTCAAAAAGCTAATTCTATTCAGAATAAGTTGAATACCTTTTTGATGTAAGTCTGCATCAATACCTCAATCGAAAGGAACGGTTCCTTATCTCGTCGATCTAAAGTCAATCTCGTTGCCTTAGCTGCTTCACTAGAGTGTAGACCATAATTGCGCGCTTTCTTCTCCCCTTTCCAACCAACAATTTGGCTTGTTTCTATTGATTTTATAAGTTGGTTAATCTTGTTTTTATTCCTTAACATAAGGTTACTTATCGAACATGACTGGGAATTATACATTTTACACAAGGGCAAAAAAGGATCATTATCCGGGTCAGAAATGCCAGGGTTCTGATTCAATTTCGGTGAGGAGTGCAATTTCGGAATAGCACCCGTCGGCGCAACAGGTCAAAACTTGCACGACCGTAGCCTTGACGTTTGATCATCTTGAGTCGATTCACCTGGCCCTCAGTCTGTCCGTTACTCCACTCCGATACGAAAGCCTGCTCAACAGCTGCATAGTCTTGGCGCAAGCCCCGGACAAATCCCGTATAGGCAGATACTTTTTCGGCATCCTCACACCACTTGGCCAGACCCTCGGCCGATTTTTGCTTCATCAGTTGCCGAAATTGCTCACTCAGTTCATATACCTCTCGAATTGACGTGTGTTCCTTCAGCAGATGAGTTAAAAACGCTTGTTCATCGGTCGACCAATCTGTGGGTGACTTATTCAAGAGCCGACTAATACGCCGACTACTAAAGTTGCTCCCTTTGCGGGCAGGTGGTAAAACGGAGGCTATCTCCAACCGAGGATAGGTAGATAGAAAGTTGGCTAAAATCGTATAACTACCATTATAACCGAAGGATTTGATCTCAGTAAGTAGGTCTTTTACACAGGTTTGACCCTGGAGCCATCGTCGACGAAGATAACCCTCGTACAGATATAGGTTTGACCGCTTCATGACCATTCGCGGAACGAATGTATCCTGCTTCCAATAGCGCCTAACGGTGTTTCTAGCAATACCCAGATGCCGGGCGATTGCCCGCATACCGTGTCCTTCCGCCTGGAGTTGTTTAACCTTTTGGAAGGTCGCATAGCCTTTGGAAGTGCAATCAAGTTTGGCCGTTGACATGAGGTTGGATATGTCAGTTTCCCAAGTGATAAATGGTGGTAACTGATCCTCAGTCAGTTGTTGTGGGGTTATTGGCTTTTCTTCTTTTAGCAGCGTGGCCGACATGGACTGGTTAATGTTAGTTCGTTGTGTATCTAGAAAGCGTTCCACCGCGTCAGAAAGGTTAGCCAGTAAATGCCACCGATCAGCCACTTGTACGGCACTAGGACAGGCAGTAGTGATGGCATTAGCATACACACTCGAACGATCGCGCGTCACCAACTCAACGCCCGGATGATCACGAAACCAATCTTCCAGCGTCTTGCCCTCGCGGTCGGGTAAGACATCGAAGGGTTGGTGTCGATCCAGATCAATCAGAATCGTGCCATAGCGTCGTCCTTTCCTGAATGCAAAATCATCCACGCCCAAGCGAACGGGAGTAGGCTGGTTCTGGACAGGCGTCCTACGGCTGATGCGTAACAAAGTTGAGTGACTCACTGGCTGGCCGGTTAGCTCACAGAGTCGGGCACCTGGTCGAGCACCGGTTAGTAAGGCGATGGCCTGCAAGGGTCGCTGGGCTCGGTTTAGTCGGCGAGCATAGGGAAAGAAGTAATCCGATGCAGTCTGAGCGAAAATTTTACGGTTACATTGGTCATTTCGGCAGAAAAACTTTCGCAGATGAATCCTGAGCGAAACGGCTTTTCCGCAAATAGGCAAATCGGTTAGGGTACGGTGATAGAAGCTATGCACCTTATTGGTAGGCAGCTGACAGGCTGGGCAGCGACCAACGGTCTGGGTGGCTATTAGGCTAATCTGAATAGCGGTTTCGCCAATGGCATGGTCAATAAGTTGAAAATGATCAGGTAGAAGTTGAGACAAATCCATGTCCAAACTTGGTAAAATACCACCTCCTCACCGAAATTGAATCAGAACCTGTTCAGCCGGATTGGCTGGCCTACTTACGGCCGGAATATACATAGTAGTATTGGCAAACTAAATGGAACGACTAAACATGAAAAAAGTAACGGCAATAGGGGGCATCTTCTTCAAATGCGATGACCCTCGACGAATGAATGAGTGGTATGCCCGTCATCTGGGTTTACCAGTGGCGGAGTACGGAACCATCTTCAAATGGCGCGATGCCGAAGAGCCCAGTAAAGAAGGAACCACGGTTTGGGCCACCTTTGGCAAAGACACGACTTACTTTGGGCCCTCGACAAAGGAATTTATGATCAATTACCGGGTTGAGCAGCTCGACGAATTGGTTGAACAGCTAAAAAGTGCGGGGGTGACCATTCTGGATGACATTGCGGTTTCTGAGTACGGAAAATTTGTCCACATCTTGGATCCTGAAGGGAACAGCATCGAACTGTGGGAGGAAGTTGGTTAGTTTTTGTCTACGCTGTCAGACGTGTTCACCCCAGACGCCTATGGTATGGGGAATACATCACAATTTAGCAACTAGGCGGTTCAATTAAACATTGGAATGTTTCGACAAAAACCGAGCGATTTTGATTGGGTAGCCGATTACTCTAAAGCGGTAAGCAAGAGGGCTTTTACTTCTGCCACCTGCCCGTTGGGGACTAATCTTGCCTGCAGCAAAATACGGTGATGACCAGCAGGCAACCTAAGTTTGCCCAATGCCAGCCACGCCCAGGGCTTTTCATAGACTTCTTTACGAGGAATCCGGTCTGGGCTGGGCGCCAGGGGCGGGTCGAAACTGGCTCGTATCGTTTGTTGAAGTGTCTTATTGGTGGCTGTAATGGTCAGCAGTGTTCCAACGGCGGCAGCCGGAGCGGTATATTGAAGACTCAATTGATATACACCCGGTCTATCTACGGCCACATCCCACCAAATTGAATCGGCGGGTGACTGCCAGTTTATGAGCCAGTCATTCGCCCAGCCGTTGCCCTGTTTGTAGCGTATCTTGCCCGAAAAATGGGCTTCCGGGGCTTGCAACAACACCCGTCGATCAGCCACTGGCACAGGCCTGGAAAGACTTATCGTTTGGGACACGTCTCTGAACCAGTGCTCGTAGGTGGTTTGCAGAGTTTGCACCTGTTGTGGCTGCCTGGCGGCTAGATCCGTCGTCTGCGACGGATCGTCCAGCATATCGTACAAGTGGATTTGCCCCTTTTGTTGAACCAACCGATACTGAGCCGTTCGAACCGCCCCTGGCTCGGCTGGAAGGCCGTCCCCGCTCATCCCGGCAACGTGGGTGAACAGCATACGATTGAGTAACGTATCGGTCTGGCCCCGCAACAGGCCCGCCAGGCTGCGGCCATCAATGGGGTTGGCGGGTGTAAAGCGCAAATCACATAAGCCGACCAGCGTCGGTAATAGATCGATGTGGGCCGTATTGGGGCGTATACGGGTGTTAGGACGTATCTTACCTGGCCATCGTACGAAGAGCGGCACGCGCACGCCCCCTTCATCGACTGAGCCTTTGATGCCTTTCATCTCCCCATTGAAGCGGTGGCCGTTAGGACCGTTGTCGGTTGCAAACACCACAATCGTGTTTTGGGCCAAACCCAACTGGTCCAGTTTGGCCAACAGCCGCGCCACGTTATCATCGACGTTTTCAACCATGCCGTAGATACTGGCTTGCTCATCGTCGAGGCCTTTGGCTTTATACTTATCAAAATACCGGTCCGCCACCTGGTGGGGGCTGTGGGGGGCATTGAAGGGCACATAACAGAAAAAAGGTTTGGTTTTATGCTGACTGATAAAGTTCAGGGCGGCATCGGTCAGTACATCGGTGATGAACCCTTTGGTAGCTACCATCCGGTCGTTATGCTGCAAGTCGGTATCGAAGTAATTATTCCAATGGCCCGCACAAAAGCCCAGAAACTCATCGAATCCTTGACTGTTGGGGTCTTCGGGGGCATGTTCCCCGTTATGCCATTTGCCAAAACAGCCGGTGGCATACCCGTTCTGGCGGAATACCTCGGCCAGAGTGAGTTCCGTGCTACGCATGCGTTCCCAGCCCTGGGAGACCGAAACCGTACCCGTACGGAGGTGGTAGCGGCCCGTGAGCAGGCTGGCGCGGGTGGGGGCGCAAAGCGGGCTGACGAAGAAGTGATCGAACCGAGCTCCGCTGCGGGCCAGCTGGTCGAGATTGGGTGTTTCGACAAATCGATTTCCATGTAGGCTCAGGTCACCCCAGCCCTGGTCGTCGGTCAAGATGAACAATACGTTGGGGCTTGCAGCGTCTGGTGAGGTGCTAATAGAGGGTCCCCAAGTGATCCATGCGCCGAAGAGTAGCGCAACCATGCCTGTCCAAAATGGGATTTTCATCAATTAGAGTGGATAAGTGATTCCAAGCTGGTTTATGACGATTCAACGTCTGAGGTTAGTCCGTTGATAAAAGAAAGTAGGTTCCTTCTTTACTGGGAATAGTTCTCAAAACGTCTGCTCGAAGAATTAATTACATAATCGCTCCTCCGTCGCTTGTTAAGAGCATTTCGTGAAAATTGTAAAAATAATAATACCTAAGATTCAGTAGTATGCAGAATACTAGTATATTTGGGTATGAATACTTCTTCAAACCAACTACTCAAGGGTAGTCTCAGTGCCATCATCCTCAAACTTTTGGCCCATACCCAATGGATGTACGGCTATGAGATCTGTCAAAAAGTGAAGCAACTCACCGATGGCCAACTTAAGATTGCAGAAGGGGCCCTCTATCCCGCTTTGTATAAACTGGAAGCCGACGGTATGCTGATCACCAAAACCCAAATCGTGGAAGGACGCGCCCGCAAATACTATGCTATTGCCCAGGATCAGCAAGGAAACGCTGTCGATAGACTGGCGCAGATGGAGGTGTTCCTCCAGCAGTTGCAACGCATACTTTCCCCCAGTGAACTCAATCAGCTTCCTACTCCCTAATCAACCTTACTACTATGACTCAGGCTCAACAGGCGCTCATCAGTACCTTTTTAACCCAAACATGTGAATTGGTTGAAACCGCCTTTATCGACGAGATGAGGGACCATTTTGTGGTCTCTGTGGAAGCCCGGATGGCCAATTCACGTTCGTTTGAGGAAGCCCTTCAGCACACGATTGATGAGTTTGGTGGACCAACTACCATTCAGAAGATGGAATGGACCTATCGGAAGGTGTTTTTGAAAAGTCTATTTCGGGACTGGTGGGCACTGATAAAAAGTCAATTCGCTACGCCTAAACGAGTTCGGACGCTGGTGGTGGTCGGCCTGGTTACGTTTATAAGCCTGTATGTTGGCTTGATGACCGATTTTATGAGCGTACTCGAAGAGAAGATGGTATGGAGTTCCGTTCAATGGCTGAGTGTTATCTGGCTGATCACGCTGACTTGGTTTTTGCTCCAACGTGTGGCTCCCCAGTTTAAAAAAGTGTGGGTCGTACGGTTTCCCTCCTTATTAATACGGTTGCTTACGTATGTGTTGTGGATTGGTGCTCTGGTGCTAAACGTAAGTATTAGTAGTGTGGAGATGTCCTTGTTGATAAAAGGCTTAAGTTATTCCGCTCTGTGGTCAACGTTGGCTATATCATATTTGGGTCTCTTGGATTACTCGATGCAAACAGACCCTGACGCGTGGTACCAAACCAGGTAGGTAATAGATACCAATGTACACCACTGTTTTAACAAACGCCCTTATTAGAAGCAAATATAGGAGTGTCCCTTCGTCTCAAGTCGGAGCGTTTAAGGAGAATTCGAAAGTTTCCTGACTTACCAACTATTTCTTGAATTGATTGACTCAAGTATCATTGAATAGCTAAGTAGGGGCGATTCAAGGTACATCCTTTTGCCAAAGTAGGTGCCTTGAAAAGGATACCTTTCTGAGTCAAGTTGCATAGGCATTGTAGCTGTTGCTAAAGACTGAGCGGAACGCCTGCTAAAAGCCAATGGTACCCTTAGCAGGGTCTGTAACGCATTTTAATGGATCCGTTTTTTCAGCCATTCAGCCTGCCAGCGACCGTTCCTACCCGTACGCTTTATCCCCTTTCCAACTTATCGTACGGGTAGCTCCCAGGTGAAGGCCATGGGAATGCCCTCGTTGGTTAGCCCCTGTAAGGTGATGCGTACTCGTTTGGCGATATCGCTCAGGGGAAACACCAACCGACCTAACCCATTCGTATCGCTCCGCCCCACGGCCTGCCAGAACAACACATCCCGCCGGTCTACCGGTGAACCCGCTGGAATAGCCGACGTTGGTGCATAACGAGGTACATAAAATTCCCTGGCGGTCGAGAAACCGGTGACTAGGGCCGATGAACTGGTGGCCAGCGTTTGGGCCAGACCCAGATCGGTACGGGTATAAATGGCAATGACCCCATTGGCGCCACGGGCCCCATAGATCCCCACCGTGGTCGGATTCCGGAGTACTTCGATCCGACTTACCTCTGACGGGGTTAGGCCATTGAAAACCGTTTCCTTGTCAGCATACACCCCGTCGATCAAATACAGGGGAGAGGTATCCCCAAAACTGCTCTTATTGCGCTGGTATAACAGATTGATACCCGGTACGCGGGCTAAAAGATCTTTCATTTCGGCAACACCGATTCCTGGCTCAACGACCAGCACATTATCCGCTTCCGAATGAAGGCTAGCCTTGGTCACCTCTTTTGGGCGTTCGGAACCGGGTTTAAAGGCACGTACCACCACTTCGGCCAATTGCCGGGCTGTTGAGTCCCGATAAAAGGTTGGCCAGGCCAGCTGACGCATCCGCGCATCGGCCAGCTGGTTGGCCTGGGGGTGCCAGCTGGCTTCCCGAACAGCAGTTGAATAATCCCTCGAGCCAGATGGATCAAATGAAAAGCGGACTCCATTTCGGTTGGTACCCAGGACCCGTGCCCGTACGCGCACGGTATCCCTGAACAGTAAGCCAGCTACCCCAAAAACACCTTGTTGGTCGGTCACCGTACTACGAAGCACCGGCTGATCACCCTGATCAAACAGGACCACAACGGATTGGCCTTTCAGTGGTTGCCCAAGCCGATCCTTCACTTGACCCCGCAATAACCAGCCACCGGCGGAATCCGCTGGTTGGATCGCCGGGAGCCGGCGCCAACCCTGCGTCAGCAGTAGGTTGTCTAAATCAACAGCGTGTTCAGGCTCCAGATAGTAGGTTGGGGAGTCGATCCAACCTCGCAGACCACCGGTCAAGAGTAGGTACGTGCGCAGGTCCGCTCGGCTGGTATCCAAACTTACCTGGTCCGCATCGGTTACAGCCGCTGACCAGGTAGCTTCTACGGGGGCACCCTCTGCATCCCGAAGTTGAAACCCAATCGACACCCCTTGGCGGGCTTCATAATGAGGCTTGCCCAGGGAGACCTGCATCAGAACACCCCCACTCCGGTCAGGCACAAATACTAAGCGTTCGGCGCGGGCCTGACGGGTGGTATCCCAAAGGGTGAGCCGACTCACGCCCGGTGGCAAACTGGCCGTGGTGAGCGAAAACTGGACTTCTCCTTTCTGAAGGAGCCATTTTTGTTGATAGACCACTTGTTGACGACTTTGCAGGGTTACGTAGACGGGTTGCTGACTGTAGCGCCCCGTGGCCCGTATCTGTACCCTCAGCCGACTGCTATCTGAGGTAGCATCGACCGATAAGCTCCAACCTTCGGCCTCAAAGGCCGGTAAGGCGATGACTTTTTGGCCGGTGGTGGTCTGGATGAGTGCCCGGTATTGCTGACCGCTCTGGGGCGTAAGCCTGAGCTGGCCCATACCCAGTGGGTTGGTCTGAAACCGTGCGACTTCCTGGTTGGTACGGTCCAGAATGCGCCCCACAAGGGCCCGTCCGTGCCCGTCAGGCGCTACCACTTTGATGCCTAACCGGCTTGAGACGCCAGCCAGCCAGCGCCCACCTTCGGGCAGAAACTGTACATCCAGCGAATCCAGCAAATGAATTGGCCGACTTGTGATGATGGATGGCGAGGTAGGTAAGGGCGTTGCTCCATCGGATTGAGCCCTAAAGAGGGGAAAAGTGCACTCAAAAGCGGGCGTATCCGCGGAGGCATCAAGGCTTGTCATCGCCCGTAACCGATATGTCCCTGCCAACAGGCTGTCAGCCAATGGAAAGCACCCTCCGCCCCGGCCTTCGGTTAACGATACCCATTGATGCTGAACCCGTTGTCCCGACGGACTGATCAGCTCAATCTCCAGCACCGATCCGAGCGGGCCTATGACGGGCAACTGTCGGGACGCGTCCAGTACATAGGCACTGAGCCAGAGTTGATCCCCCGTGAGGTAAAATGATTTATCGGTATGCAGATAGACGATGGGCGCGGTTTGCTCATACTGGCGTTTGTGCAACCGGGTTAGCGAGTCCAGCCCGGCATCTGCTTGGGCTACCCGTCCGGCGGTAATACTATTGGTCAGCAACAGGTGGCTGGTTGGCGGGCTCCAGTCGGTGGGGAGTAGGGTAGCCAGCCGGTCATTGCCCATATACCCCCGAACATCCAATCCGTTGCTCTGCGTAATCCAGCCGTTGGTGTTTACCTCCAGACTGTGATTGGGCAATAGCAACATCGAATAGGCATAGGGGGAATCGTGATAGGGGGAATTAGCGGCATAAACCCGGTCATAATAAATCTCCAGCGGTTGATCGCTGCTGAATTGACGCTCAAAGGAAAGACTACCGGGTTTAATCAGATCCGCGGCTTTTTTGGCGTCGATATACTGCCGTTCCTGGGTACGCACGAAGGGTAGGGCTCGGTCATTGCCTTCGTCGGTTAACGGGGTACGATACACCCGGTAGCCTGCCTGTTCGTGCGTACCGGCCAGTAAGCTTGCGAGCAGGTGCTGGATCGATCCCTGGTAAACCGCCACGCGGTTGGTCTGCCAGCGGATCTTCTGGCGTGCATCGGTAGGGAGTAGTTCCTCAAACCGGCTGGTGCCGGCAAACTGCATTTTACCCTGAAAGAGATCGAAGTACAGTAGATTGTAATAGAGCCGGTAGCCCAGTGCCTGGTTTTCAATAAGCAGGGGTTGAGCTGCCTGCACCCTCAGATGACCCTTCTCGTCGAGAAACGAGAGCACATTCGGATTTATAATACGGCATTGCCGTGCCTGGGGGCGATTACCGAGCAGCTCCCGGGTGAACGTCGTTAAGTGGCGTGCCCAGGTTTTGTCGTGGCGAGCGCGGACGGTCACATCGGCCAGGGATTGGTCGGCCGGTTCGAGTTTGAGATCGAGTGTACGTGGGCGTGCATCGGTTAGTCGTAGCGGCAGTCGGGTTGTTTGATAGCCCAGAAAGGAACCCACCACTTCCTGATTACCAAGGGGAACGGCTGTGAGTCGGTAGCTTCCGTTCTGATCGGCATTGGTTCCCAGTGAACTGTTGTTGAGGTAAACCGTTGCAAAAGGAAGCGGCTCACCGGTTTTAGCATCCAGCACTTGACCCGTTAGCGTCGCCAGGGGTGTTTGAGCGCATGCAAGATGAAGGGTAAGTCCAATACTGAGTCCAAGTCCTGCCCAAAGCGTTTTCATATCGTCCTGGCGTTGAAAGTAAGAGCTACTGGGAACAAAGTAAGGTCAGCTGGTTCGTTTATACGGGCTTTAACGAGTCGCTTATTCATTTCCTTCCGTGTATTTAGTTCTATGCTTTCAGAAGCTTTTTTCGACGGTTTTTACTTGTCCAACATCAAGCTAACTTCCGGGGGAAGTTTCTTAGCATAAGTAACTTTAGAAAGCCTGCATGCGTATCCTACGGATTGTAGTTGCCAATTATTAAAACAAGCCAGCCAATTAAACGCCCCTTTTACGGTACACTGGTTTTCTATAAATCAGCCGTTCTTTCCCTATTGCCAAGCTAAGCAGTGGTAAACCTTGATTTGTTAGGAGTATGAGCTTGTCCGAATCAATGGAATAGACGCATTGGGTAGGGTATTGCCTACTTCCACAAACAGCTTCATCAGGGGTTGATTGACGTAATAATTACTACGCCCGATTTTCTGTTTATGCACAAAGCCCTGCTCGGTCAGTAAGTCCAGATAGCGGGTGGCCGTCAGGCGCGTTACGTGCAAATCGTCCATCAGAAAATCAATCTTGGTGTACGGGTGTCGAAACAAGTTGTTGAGCAAGTCCTGACTATAGAGCTTGGGCAGCCGTTGCCGCAGCATATGCTTATACTGTTGCATCAGATCACGAATGGCCTCTACCAGCACAATCGTTTGCCGGGCCGTTTGTTCTACCCCGTCCAGCATATACAGTACCCAGCCTTCCCAGTCCTGTTGCTCCCGCACAGCCTGTAGCCGCTCGTAATAGCCGCTCTTATGCTGAATAATATAGCGGCTCATGTAGAGGATCGGCAAATGAAGCAACTCTTGCTGTACTAGATACAGCATGTTAATGATCCGGCCCGTACGCCCGTTGCCGTCGTAGAAGGGATGGATGCTTTCAAACTGGTAATGCACGACGGCCATTTTTACCAGGGGGTCGGCATCAAGCACCGTATCGTCGTTAATAAACCGTTCGAGGTTTGCCATCAGGCTTTCAATCTGACCAGCTTCCTGTGGGGGCGTATACACTACCTCTCCAGTTTGTCCATTGCGGAGCGTAGTGCCAGGTAAACGTCGAAAGCCAGCATTATTCTGCTCTAATTCTTGCTGAATAGCGATGATGTGTCGTAGGGTGAGGAGCTTTTGTTGCCGCACCAAGGCAAAGCCTTTTTTTAGGGCACTAGCGTAGCGTTGTACTTCTTTGGTTGCCGTACTGGCAGAGGTATCTGTAAAGAGTTCTGCTCTAAACAGATCGTCATGCGTAGTGATAATGTTTTCAACCGCCGAGGAATCTTTGGCTTCCTGTAGGGCTAGGGTATTGATCAGGATCGATTCATTGGGAATCGTAGCCGCCACGCCTTTGAGCTCTGCCAGATACCGATGTGCGGTAGCTACTTTGCGTAGCACCAGGCGGGTTTCCAGATCAACCTTGGGTGGTAAAGGCGTTAAAACGAATGCCATAAGAACAGTAGCAATGATAGGGCACTGAGTACTTATGCATAAAAAGTGATGTTTTTCTATGCACATTGGGTGCAATATATATAGAAAAGTGGCATTTTCTATATATATTCTATTCGCTGCACTTGAGTGAATCTTGTAGAATAGTGGTCGATCTTGCCCTTGAGTTATTCAATCAGCATGGGCAGTTTCTGCTCGACTTAAGCTTTATATGCGCATAGAAGTACGTTACAAAATTGATCTCGTAGCCAATTTGCGTTTTGATATAATCAATCCAATCATAGGATACGTATAATCTCAAGTAGGAGCATTTTTACGAGGTAATACCTGTCCAACTCAATCAGTCGCATACGCAGTTCGTTAACTGGCTAGTCTCTCTAACCGGCCTTTGTTGCCTCCTTCTATTGGTGCATGAGGTTTCCCTGGTAAAGACGGAGGGCACACATGGGTTAAATAGTTACTTTTGATTGGATATTCTAGTAACAAGCACAAATGGTTTTACGAGTACTCCTTACGCTTCTAGCAGCCTGTACAGCTCCTATCCTTCGGGCCCAGGCCCCAACAAGTGGAATCGATATAAAATTATTCAATGAAATTGTTCGAAGTGGTGTCATTCATCGGTCCTTACCCCTTGATCAATCCCGGTCATACGAGGCTATGGCGCTAGCAAAACCCGTTCTAATAGCGCAGCCCCTGACCCAAGCGTCTGTTGTCAGTAACTGGAAACAGACCGGCTATGGAAAACTGGCCATTAGTACGGATCGCACTAGATCAGGGCAGCCTACGTTGCGGTTGGGTTTGCCGACAACCACCGGAAAGCGGGCAGTGGGTTCGATCAATGACCCAGACTATGCTACGTATGGGAATTGCCGATTGCAGCTAGACCTGAATGGGGCGAATTGGGAAGCCTATAACCGACTTGAATTTTTTATTTACCCACAGGCTCAGGGGGCGCAGGTCGTAAACATCAATATTGATGTTCGAAATAAAAACCGATTCGCCAAAAACGGAACGCTGATGGCATCGGCTGATCATCTTATTAATTTGACCAACTATCAATGGAACCGCTGTTATCTGGATTTGTCGGACATTCGGCGAGATGAGGTAGACGAACTTGGCTTTTATGTCTCGCTTAAAGGAAAAAACATCACCACTGGTGACTCCGTCATCTATTCTATCGATCAGCCCGTTTTAAAACAGGTAAATACCCAGGAAATAAGCCATGGGTGGCTACCCGCCCCCAATAGTATTATCTATTCCACATCGGGCTACATGGCCCAGGGCCAAAAAACGGCTATTACCAATCGGACAAAGGATAAACCCAATTCCCGTTTTCAACTGATTAATGAAGCGACTCATCAGGTAGCGTATGAATCGAACGCAAAGCCAGTACAAACATCTACGGGAACCTATGAAATACTTGACTTCAGCGATTTCAAAAAAGCCGGTACCTACCATCTCGTCCTGGGTCCCAAGAAAACCGCTGCCTTTGAGATTGGCACCCGCATCTGGACCGCTTCTCAGTGGCGGGTATTAAATTATATTTTCTGCCAGCGGTGCGGGTATGCGGTGCCCAACATCCACGGGCAGTGCCACCTTGATCTGTTTTCGGAACATAAGGGCAAAAGTATTTCCTATAGTGGTGGCTGGCATGACGCGGGGGATCTTTCTCAGCAAACCTTGCAAACGGCCGATGTTACGTTTGCCCTGCTGGAATCGTTCAAGAATCAGCGCACTCAGAATCCCTTACTGGCCGCCCGCTTGCGGGAAGAAGCCGAATGGGGGCTTAATTTCGTGTTGAAGAACCGCTATGACGATGGCTACCGGGCCAGCAGCATGGGCTTGCTGATCTGGCAGGATGGGGTGGTTGGCACGCTGGATGATATTCATTCCGTGCGGGTACAAAATAACGCCTTTGATGCGTTTCTCTATGCCGCTTACGAGGCTTATGCAGCCATGACCCTGGATGGAGACGCTGCCTACAGCGAGTATCTGGGTAAGATAGCCCGCGAGGATTTTTCGCTGGCGATGAAGACGTATCGAGAAAGCGGGTATGGGGGCTTCACCCAGATGTATGAACACAATTACAATACGTCGCAAAGCCAGTATATGGCCACGGTTTCCTGGGCTGCCAGTATGCTGTACCAATTGACGGGCGAAACCCAGTATGCCCAAACGGCTGCCGAGTTTATCCGCTACACACTCGAGTGTCAACGGACCACTCCGCTGGGCGATGCGAAGGGGCTGGCCGGTTTTTTTTACCGGGATACGACCCGAAAATCCATCGTTCATTTCGTGCATCAGTCCCGGGATCAAGTCTACATGCAGGCCCTTATCTTATTATGCCAAACCCAGCGCAGCCATGCCGATTATCCAACGTGGTATCGGGCCGTGCGGCTTTACGGCAAGTACCTCAAAGACATCCTGGTTTACACCGCTCCGTATGGTATGATACCCAGTGGGGTCTACCATAAAGAGGAAGCGGCTGATTCGGCGGCTTTCTATTCGTTGCATTTATTTCCGCCCCCCAACGCCAAAGAATTATATGCAGAACAACTGACCAAAGGGGTAAAGCTGGATGAGGTGCATTACCTGAAACGATTTCCCGTTTGGTTCAGCATTTTCAATGGGAATACGGCTGTCCATCTAGCCACCGGCAAGGCGGCTGCGCTGTGCGGGCACTTTTTACACGATGAAACGTTGCTTCAAATCGGGCGCGAACAACTGTACTGGACGGTCGGTAAAAACCCCTTTGGTCAATCGCTTATTTATGGGGAAGGAAACCGGTATCCGCAGTTAGATAGTTTCTCGTCCGGGGAAATAACCGGCGCCATACCGGTCGGTATCCGTACCGCCAATAATGAGGATGTTCCCTGGTGGCCGGCCATCAATAACGCCACCTACAAAGAGGTGTGGGTAACTTCAGCCGGCAAGTGGTTATCGTTACTAGCCGAATATTAAGGGTTGAATAGACTCCGTAAACTCTAGATAGGTATCAATGATTTATTATCGAAAAGGGATTAGTACGGTAGCCTTGCTGGTTTTGATACTGATTCAAGTGAGCGCGCAGGTGCCGACGAATTACCCGGCCAACTATACCAAGGCCCCCCGGTTCAAAGCCCTGATTTATTTTAGTGAGCGGACGGAAAGAGATCATGTAATTTTGCCCACCAAACCATCAACTTTCTGCAAAAGCTTTCGGTTGGCGATGGGTTTACCCTGGATACCACCCAGCATTTTGGCAACTACCCTTACGAAAAACTAAAGGACTATCAGGTTGTCATCATGCCTGATGGGTATCCAACTACAAAAGAAGAACGAGCTGTATTTGAGCAGTATATGGAAGGCGGTGGGGGCTGGATGGGTTTTCACGAATCAGGCTACAACGATAAAGATACCCAGTGGCCCTGGTTTGTAAGCTTCATGGGAGGGGGCGTATTTTACTGCAATAACTGGCCACCGCAGCACCTAAAAGTAGTTGCTGATCGGCCGAGCCACCCGGTTACCAAAAATCTGCCACCAAGTTGGACTGCTCCGGCCAGCGAATGGTACCAATGGCACCCGAGCCCGCGTTTGAACAAAGCTATCGACGTGCTGCTTTCACTCTCCGCCGACAATTATCCGTTAGGTATCAAAGACGTCATCAACTTTGGTGATATGCCGGTAGTTTGGACGAACCGGCGCTACCGGATGATCTATCTGAACATGGGTCATGGCGATGAGATATACTCGGATGCAACCCAGAAACTGCTAATTATCAATGAGCTTAAGTGGGTGCTTAGCGCCAACAAGCACGGCGACCCTTTTAAAAAATAAACGCCACCAGGATGTTATAAACCAGGTTTACCAAGAGGAGAAAAAGCCCGTTTGTCTCAGTTGGGAGCGTTTGGTGAGACGTAGTTAGCAAGTGTTTTGAAAAGCAGGAATCTCGCTGCCTGTCGCACGTAAGCCCACGACTACGTTACTGTCTGTTCACCCAACAACCGCGAGGGCTGATGGCAATCCAGTTAGTTGACTGAACACAAGCAACTCCCGACCTTTATACCCTCGCCTTCATTGGGCTGTGCCTTTCGTTCGGGGGCGAACTGCTTGTCGCCCGACAAGCCGCCCACGCGGAGTAGGATCGTATGCCACTCGATGCCGTTTTACTCATTGGTTTGCAAACTTCTACTATTTCTAAAAGCTGCGGTAATTAAAAGTAATGCGCTAAGCATTATTAGACCGCTTAGGATTCCAAGTGCAGGTGCAGAAATTTGAGTAAATAGGTTTCCAGCCACATACATACCTAACGAATCAATTTGATTAATAAGTGCCATATAAACAGCAAACTGGGCAGCTTCTATACCTCGTTTACAAAGCCCCATCACAACTGATAATGCGACAATTATATATATTACCTCAAGAGTTTGTTGTATGACCACGCCCGTCGTCGCTACTGCTGTATTAACCCATAAGTCTCCAATTACTGAGAAAGTAATATAGAATACTCCCATTATCACGCATATTAACAACAACATCCTTTTATTGCCTAACCTATCTAAGATAACTCCCCCAACAAGTGCTAATAGTACAGATATTAGAGTTGAATAAGTCCCACTTAATACAGACATAGATACATCACTCCAACCTAGTTTTTGGATCAAATGCAGAGAATATGTTTGTTTAAATACTCTAATACTAAAGTAGATAATTGAGACGGCGGTGAAGATCAATAAACTTTGAGTACTTGTTGTCGCCCTCCACAAATCACTAATTAATGAAATAAAAGAACGGTCTTTGATAGCAACTTTATGAACACCATATTTGAAGGATATCGATGCATCTTTTGAATTTTCTTTCGTAAAAAATACCAATATTATTACTATAAGAAATATGATTGTCTGAGCTAAAACTGCTATTTGAAACCCTGAATAATGTAATAAATAAGCTAAACCGGCTGCTCCTATTGCTTGCCCTGAAGACGCACCAGCTTTCATAAAAGCGTTTAGTCGCCCTCTTTCAACTGGGGGTACCACAGCTATAGCAGTCGCATCAACACTCACATCTTGTAACGACATGAATACACTCTGAAGAGTAAATACAATAATTAATGTGTTAAATTCTGCTAAAGGGTCTTTTACAAATAACATTGCTACTGACACGCCGAAGACTGCAAATTGAGCTAATAATATCCAAGGTCGCCGACGACCCATATTAGATTGCTGAAAACGATCTAATACTGGACCCCATAAAAATTTGAAACCCCAAGGTAAACTTATAACTGCACCAAAAGTAGCAACCGTTTTAGGGTCCATACCATGCGCAGCCAGATAATTGACTGTTGCTGTAAGTGCAAATCCGGCAGGTATGCCTTGCGCGAGATATAAACAAAAAAAGAAACAATAGCGAGTGGAACTCTTTTTGGTTAATATCAACATATATTTTCTACGATTAGCTTGAATAGCTTCGGCGTTTGATTTGCTGCCCGAACGCTGGCCCACAAACCAAACCTGCAAAGCCGGGGTGTTTCTCATGTCAATAGAAACCCACCGAATGAGCAACTACCTAAACTCTGGGAGGTGCTGCCTGTCGACTGAAACCCAAAACCTGCTAAACGGGCGTTCAAACTGTCGCACGGAAGCCGGAATTACAAGCACTCTGTGAACCCTCACCCAACATAGTAATGTACGCAACTTTGCCGAACTATTTTTAGCTAAATGACTGGTAGTTATTCAGTAATAGTTCCTTTTCTTTTCACGTTTCGTCAGGTAAATCGGACTCTTATTAGCAAAGAAATCTCTTTTGCAAAAGAATGACAAGCCTCGTGAAATTAGAGGCCATCGTACATCACCTTACTATAATATTAAACCGCCCGTTTCTATAGGACGACAATTATAGCTGAAAAGCTCATCGAAACTCATTCCAAAACGGCTACAATTAATTATCGCTTTTCTTGATTTATTCTGTTCGATAGTTGACCTATCCTAGTGAAATAGGTCCTTTTGTAAAAATAGCACAAGACGTTGCTGCTGTTCGAACCA
>NZ_BAAHBG010000031.1:0-141870 GCF_054776855.1 Spirosoma migulaei
CCACCCAGGGCGGTGGATTTGCTAGCTTAAGCGAGCAGGATGATCAGGAATTATTGCGGTTATCTCACTTGATGCGGGCTTACGAGCAGGCCAACTTTCCAATGCCCAGTCAGCCGCAGACCTTGGCGGGCATGATTGAATTAAAGATGTTTGAGCGCAAACTGAAACAAAAGGATTTAGCGGAGTTACTCGAAGTGGAGGCCCCTCGGGTATCCGAATTGCTACGGGGAAAACGTAGGCTGAGCCTGGAGATGGCTCGACAACTCTATAAAAAATTAGGTATATCCGCTGAATTCATTTTAGAGCACGCCTAGTTTGCTCAACTGCCTGCTTCATGTTGTATGCACCAGTATCCTTTCCGTAAAGTGGGTGTTGTAGCTCGTTGGTGATTCGTCTCATTTGGGAGCCTTTTAGTGAGACAGTTGAATAGGCAAGCTGTTTGTTCATTGCACCCAACTACTTAGGGGCTAAAACCCATAGCAGACCCTACAAATGAGTATTGGCTTAGTTTGATTTTCTAGCTACGAACCATCTGTAAAGAAAGACGAACATCACCGCAATCTAGAGGGCTGCCCAAAACCAATTCCGATCCAGACTGTACCCAATAAATGTCAGTAAAAACAAGGTAGCACCCAGTAACACTGACCAGTCCTTACGTCCTTTCCGCAGCGCGTAGTACATGCCTACAACAACGAGAAAACGAGCAACCAATAATAACGCGATCATACTACTAGTTTTTCTGCTTAGTCGAATGGATAACTGCAAACGCTTGCTGGCGACTCAATTTGTCCCTTTAACACACGGTTGAATACGGACAAGTTGGATAGATTGTAAAATCAGCGTTTTTATAAGATTACCCCTGCTTCTTTAGGCGGGTAAGTACACACAGAAGGTGGCTCCCTGACCCGGTTCACTACTCGCCGTTATGCCGCCCCCATGATTCTCCACCACCCGCTGACAGATGGCCAAACCGACACCAGTACCCGGATACTCATTCTTGCCATGTAGCCGCTGAAACACTTGAAAGATTCGGTTCACAAACTTGGTGTCAAAGCCCACCCCCTGATCACGCACACTGATCTGGTGATAAAAGGGAACCTGACTCGATGGACGCACCTCGCTGGGTAGCTCACCGAGTGAGCGGTGGAAATACTGAACGTGAATCATGGGCGCTTGCCCAGGGGAGACGAACTTCATCGCGTTGGTCAACAGGTTCTGAAACAACTGGCCTAATTGCGATTCGTCACCCTTGACAACGGGCAACTCATCAACCGTGATACGAGCGCCTGTCCGGTGAATCTCCCAATCCAGGGTTGACAGTACCTCGGCCATAATGGCATCCAGCGAGACCGGACCAAACGCCTGCTGGCGAGTAGCGATGCGGGAGTAGGTCAGCAGGTCTTTAATCAGCGTGGACATCCGCGCACCAGCCCCGGCAATGCGTTCCAAATGTTGCTGCACGGAAGGGTCTGGATGACCCGCCAATTGTTGGCTGATCAGGGTACTGAAGGACTGGATTTTACGCAGCGGCTCCTGCAAATCGTGGCTGGCTACATACGCGAACTGTTGCAAGTTGTCATTGGAGCGCTTCAGATCCTGATTGGCCAGTTGCAATTCCTGGGTACGCTGTTGAACCTGCTCTTCGAGTTGCCATTGTAACTCCCGCTGCCGGGTAAGATCAATCGCTAAGCCATCAACCCGGATGGGTCGACCGTCGGCGTCATAGCGGACTTGCCCCGTGGTGCGTAAAAGACGCCGTTGACCCGTCGTAGCGCTAATAACGCCATATTCGACATCATAAACGCCCGAGGCCCCTTCCCCCAGGGCATCGGCAAACAACTGATAAACACGCTGCTGATCAACCTCCTGAACCCGATCCAACGAAGCCGATACGGTGGTCTGCTCGGGCAGACCGTACCACTGGGCCAATCGGGGCGATTTCACCATTCGGTTGGTGACTAGGTCGATGGTATAGCGACCCAGTTCGGCCAGATCAATCATGGCCCGCAGTGAGGATTCACTTTCCAGCAATGATTGCTGGGCTTTGACCTGCTGGGTAACGTCGGTGGCCATGTCCATAATAGCGTACACCTCCCCCACTGCGTTGCGTAAGGGCTTATAGGTAAAGTCGAAATAATAGGTGCCCAATAGGCCATCGACTTCTAGATCAGCCCGCATACTGTGAGCGGTGTAGGTTTGCCCACTGGTAAACACCTGATCAAGAATGGTCAGGAATGGCTGGCCCACCAATTCGGGAACAGCTTGCTCCAGGGGTTTCCCCAGCACGGAGGGACCTTTGCCCCAGAAGGCCAGCATCGCTTCGTTGGCCACCTCAATGCGTAACGCCCGACCCACGAACAAACAAGTCGCCACCGGCGCTTCTTCAATCAGGGAACGGAAGCGGGCTTCGCTCTGCTGGAGGGCTTGCTCAGCCAGCTTGCGATCGTGAATATCCACGCCCGCGCCCACCCATTTGGTAATCTGACCCGTCTGCGGGTCGTGGTAGGGCTCTCCCTTGTTAAGAAACCAGCGGTACTCTCCCAAGGCTGACCGGTTCCGTTGTTCGACTTCAAACGACGTTTCCGTCCGCATCGCTTGCTGAAAAGCAGCGACCAAGCGCGGGCCATCCTCGGGATGCAAAATGTCAGCCGCTATCTGCCAGGCCGTGGAAGGTTCAAACGGAATACCACTGTAGTCCACCCACCATTGGTTGAGAAATTCCGTGTTGCCCTGCGCATCGGTCACCCAGATGGCCTGAGGGACGGAGTTGGCCAGGAGCCGAAACCGGCTTTCACTTTGCCGCAGGGCTTCATGGGTCTGGGCCCGGTCTATGGCGATTACTAATCGCTCGGCGACTTTCTCCACTAAGTCTAGTTCGTCCGCCGACCAATGATGGGCATGCTGGTAGTGGATGAACAGCACGGCCAGCAGCCGACCATCCTTTAGCAGGGGTTTGTTGAGGGTGGCACCCAGCTGAAGCAGCCGATGGGCTTCTTTTTGGTCCGGCGTCAGGGTGAGGTCCTGCGCAATGTCGGGGCGAACGACCGTGCGACCCGCCAGAAACTCGGCCAGTAAAGGCCCATAGTCAGCATAGTGGTAGGTGCCCTGTAGATCGGCGACCCCGTGAACGTAATTTTGTAGTACCACAATCGTATCCCCATCGCCCTGATCCGCAGCATAGCCCACGCGATTGGCTCCCAGGTACTGGCCTACCAGGCAAGCCGTTTGATAGTACACGACCAGGGGATCGGTCAACGAGCGTAGCGCATCAGAAAGCTGTAGGAGAAAGCGTTCCTGGGCTTGCTGCTGGCCTAGGGCTTGTTGGGCCAGCACTTGCCCGGTGACTTCCTGGGCGATGCCCGAGAAACGATTCAATTCCCCCGAGGGCGTGAACTGGGCTTGTCCCCAAAATCGTACCCATCGTTGTTTCCCTTCATCGGCGCCTAGGGTTCGATAGGTCTCATCGAAGCGTCCATCGGAAGGTGGGGTTGTGGCCCGCTGAATAGCTGCCCGTACGTGATCAAGATCATCCGGGTGAATGTATTGAATCGCTTGCTGGAAAGGGATTGTATTGGTATGCTGAAGGCCCACCAGAGCCTGGCAGCGCTCATCCCAGCTGACTTGATTGGTAGCCGGATTAATTTCCCAGATACCTAGTCCGGCGGCTTGGAGCGCAAACTCAATATCGAGTTGCTCAATGAGTTTCTTCTTAGAATCAAAGGGCCGTTGATCGCCGGTCATAACCGTTCAAGGGGGTTTAGACGTCAAATAAACTAAATACTTTACAATGACTGTATTCAGCTACTAAACTGGCTAAACTAACCGCCTGTTTGACGGGGTTGTTTCTGACAAGGAGTCCACCTATGGTAGTGACCTCTTTTGCAACAGCCACAATTCTATATCAATCAAATTTTCTAAGAATCAACTTCATTTGCTGAATTTATTAGGGCGCTTTACCTGTCAAAAGAAGGAAGTAATATCGTGTGGCGCAAACTTCATTTTATTTTCTTCGCCTGACTAGTTGGCCCACCGTAAATCCGGGTTTGCATCACTGTGGTACCCGATCTGTCCTCCCTAAATTCAATCTCAGCGTTGCTATCCTTGAACAAGAACTTGGTCTCTGTTGCAGGAACAATCGTCTGCTTCTGACTCGTGGAGGGGAGTCTAGCGAAAAACTGCTCTCCTTCATGCGTGATTGTATACGTATTTTTTGCACTATCTTCATACTTGCCTACGTATTTGTCTAGCCGGTGAAGATTATGTTGTTGGTCTATCAACAGTGGTTTTCCACTGGCTAAAGCGGCCATTCGTTTAGAAACATAGGTTGCACTCTTATCAATTGAGTTAGCTAATACCGTGACGAACACGTCTTCACTTGGTAAATAAAGACAGTACGAACGAAAGCCATTGATGGCTCCGCTGTGCCAAATAAGTGGGCTATTCTGAAGCGAATCGATGAACCAACCATACCCATAATCCGTGAGTTTGCCAGTGCTCAGTCGGTAAGGAGTTAACGCTTTAGCGAGCGTCTCTTTTTTGACTAATTTATGACTATGCACCGCCTGATGCCAAATCCATAAATCACCTACTGTTGAGAGAATTCCCCCAGTAGAATAGCCTGATTCTAGGTTGATATAATCCGCATTTTGATTTTCTCCATCCTTACTGAGTTGGTAACCACGTACTCGATTGCTTATTATTTTGGCCTCCTCATAATAAGATGAGTGAGTCATTCGCAGTGGTTCGAAAAACATCTCTTTCAGGTACTGAGGGTAGGGTTTACCGGATGCCTTTTCAATAATTTGCCCCAGCAGGATATACCCCGAATTCGAATAACTCCATTGAGTGCCTGACTCAAATTCCAAGGGTTGATCTTTAAATAGATCGATCATGGCTAAAGGGGTCAGTTTATTGCGACTTTGCTCCCAAAATTGACTGATCTCAATGAGATTTTTGATTCCCGAGGTGTGGGTCAACAGGTGTTCAACGGTGATAGTTTTGCCTGAAGTGGGATAGTTGGGCAGGAAGCGAGTAACAGGGTCCTGTAAGGATAATTTGCCCTGCTCCAGGAGTTGAAGGACAGCAATGGCCGTAAACTGCTTGGTAATTGAGGCAATCGTAAAGACCATATCAGGCCGCATCGGCACATTCAATTCTAAGTCAGCTTTGCCAAACGCTTTCTGGTAGATAATTTTCCCTTTATGGGCGACAAGAGCCGCACAACCGGGACCGTTAGCTTTAAATGGTTCAGCTAATATTTGGTCAAATTGGGCTGAAAACGGACTATCATTCTGTAATTGGGCTGAAGAGTTTATGGGATTGAAATACCACCCAAACAGGAGGAAAATAAAGAGTCTTTTCATGAATAACTAGTAAAATAAAACTGATTCTAATTCAGTCGTACAGCTACGCGGTTGTTGCAAAAGTCTGAAATAGCCCTACAGCGCTGGCTTGTGTGCCAAGATCGATCTACTAGCTGCCTATTTAAAGTGTACACCAAAGGCAGTGGCAACTTCTACTACAGTTACCTCTTATCGATTAGCCAAAGTAAGAAATATTATGTTAAACACCGTTTCAGAAAACGCCCGAATTATAGATACTCAAATTGCTCTTCGTCTCAGTAGGGAGGGTATTTTGATAATAAATACCAATTGTCATCAGTTGGTTTTAAACTTGATCAACGATGAAACCAACTGAACTGCAGTTTCCACTGGGACAGGCCGGTGAGTGGGCATACCAAGCCTATCAATCATTAGTTGGTAATACAAAGGGGCAGTCGTTTAGATTGACTAATTACGCTCAACACGTCCTGACAATACCGGACAATCGTACTCCAAACTGTCCGAAATCGTACAGCCACTGGGCGCCATGTAGCCCCTTATATCATCCAGGAAGGGATTTTGACTTGTGGTATAGTAGTTGAGCCGTCTGTAGCTGGACCACGTATTGGCGTCCTAATAAACAAAGCAACTAGTCAATGCTACGCAACCAGTTCATTACCGCCCTGCGCGCCCTTAGGCGCAATTGGAGTTACGCCAGTATTAATGTGCTGGGCCTCACTTTAGGCCTTGCCTGCTGTTTATTGTTGTTCGTCACCGTTCGCTATGAGCTCAGCTTTGACCGACACAACACCAATGCCGACCGCATTTACCGGATGCTCGGGTTGAACAAAACGGCCCCTGACGGCAAGCCAAATACGGGAATCCCGTTTCCGGCGCTGGCTGCGCTGCGCAATGATTTTCCAGAATTAAAACACCAGCTCACCCTGGTTACCCGGATTAAATCGGCCGTGGTAGCCATTCCGGGCCGGGCGGCTACCCAGACCAAACGATTTCAGGAAACGGATGGCGTAATCGCATTTGCCGAACCGGAGTACTTTAATCTCTTTGACTATAAGTGGGAGAAAGGCAACCCACAATCAGCGCTGGCTGACCCGAACACCGTCGTGCTGTCGAGAAGAATTGCCCATAAATACTTTGGTGATACTAATCCAATGGGCAAAATCATCCGACTGGATAACCGGATGGACTTTGTGGTCACGGGCCTTATTGGGGATCCGCTCGCTACGAGCAGCCTGCCATTCGAGGTGTTTCTGACGCATGCCTCAGTGCTGGCCTATGGCAGTACTTCACCCCCCGATGACTGGAAGTCGACGTATGGGGGAGCTCAGATTTATATGATGCTTCCCCCAGCTTCCAGCGGCTCCCAGACACCAGCCGCCCGGATGGAACGTCAGTTAGTCGACTTTGTCAAAAAATACCACGCCCCGGAAGAGGCCAAAACGTTGGCCTACATCTTACAGCCGCTGACCGACATTCATTTTGCCACCAACGTCACCAACTACGCCCAACGAAGTATTAGCATCGAAATGATTTGGGCGATGGTGTTGATTGGGCTCTTTATCTTAGGGACGGCCTGTATCAACTTTGTCAATCTGGCCACCGCCCAGGCCATACGCCGGTCCCGAGAAGTGGGCGTTCGCAAAGTGTTGGGCAGCACGCGCGGGCAACTGGTTCGTCAGTTTCTGGGTGAAACCAGTCTATTAACCGGGATGGCGGTAGTCCTTTCCTTGGTTGTTGCCCAGCTCTCCTTGCCCTACGTTGGTGAACTGCTCAATATCAAGCCGGGAGTCGTAAGCTTACTGAGTCCGATGGTGCTTGGGTTCTTACTGACCCTAGGTGTACTGACTACCCTACTGGCGGGCTTTTATCCGGCGTTAATTCTGTCAGGCTATCAACCTATTTTGGCCCTCAAAGGGAAAATTCAGTCGGCCGGAGCGGGTCGTCAGTTGGCCCTTCGCCGGGGACTGATTGTGGGGCAGTTTGCGATTTCTCAGGTACTGCTCATCAGCACCATCATCGCCTACAATCAGATGAGCTATTTTCGCTCCGCCGATCTAGGCTATGATAAAGACGCCGTCGTAACGATTCCATTACCCGAAAATGAACCGGGACAGCTAGCCAATTTGCGAGCCAAACTGACCAGCCTCCCTGCCATTGAGTCAATCAGCTTCGGCATGACTTCCCCCTCATCAAGCGCCAACTGGACAACGGGTTTTCGGTTCGAACAGGACGCCAAAGACCCCGGCTACGGCGTAGTGATGCGCCCCGCCGATACGGCATTTGTGCGCACGTACGGCCTGAAATTACTGGCCGGACGCCTATATCAACCGGCTGATTCCATCCGTGAGCTGGTCATCAATGAGACGTTTATGAAACGATTGGGCTTTCAAAAACCTGAGCAGGTAATTGGCAAGCGGATGAGGGTGGCTGGCGAGTCGGTAGAAAAACCCGTTGTGGGTGTGGTAAAAGATTTCAACCTGTTTTCCTTGCGGGATGGCGTCGAGCCCAGTGTCTTGACAACCCAGCGGGGTAATTATCGAACGCTCGCCCTTAAACTGTCGACCCGGTCGGGCAGCCCGGCGGCCATCAGTCAGCTTCTAAAACAGGTTGAAACCGCCTGGACTGCGACTTTCCCCGCCTTCGTCTTTAGCTATGAATTTTTGGATGAGACGCTGGCAAACTTTTATACGAGTGAAGAACAGCTCTACTCGTTGTTCCAGTTATTGGCGAGCATCGCCCTGTTTATTGGTTGCTTGGGTCTATATGGCGTGGTGGCGTTCATGGCCGAAACTCGTACCAAAGAAGTGGGTGTGCGTAAAGTATTGGGGGCTTCAATCGCACAGATTTTAGGTTTGTTTTCGCTCGACTTTATTCGACTGGTTTTGATCGCCTTGCTGCTGAGTACGCCGGTAGCCTGGTATATGATGGATAAATGGCTTCAGAAGTTCACCTATAAGATCGCTATCGAGTGGTGGATGTTTGGGCTGGCCGGCTTAGTGGCGATTGGGGTTGCGTTGCTGACGGTCAGTTTCCAGAGTGTGAAAGCCGCTCTGATGAATCCGGTGAAGAGCCTGCGTAGTGAATAGCGCTTTGGTAAACGGCAAATGCATGGATCACTTGTGGATGTGTTTGCCGTTTTTTATCCATCTCGCTAAACGCCTGAATTATTGATATACAAATCGCTCATCGTCTCCATGGGGAGCCTTTTCTAAGATGGATTTTCCAAATGGCTAGTTTGAATTATACCCTATCCAATCTAGCAGCTTACGATCCCAAAATAATCAAAATTGGTCATAGGACCGCCCACGTAGTTTTCATCGCCTTGCCAATCATAAAAACCGTTTGTCAATCAACTTGTCAGCCTGTTTCAGTATTCGGCAGTTCGGTATCCAGCCAACGATTCTTTAATCTGACCCATCAGTGGGGGATTTAAGCCGCATAATTGGGAATATTTGCCTCATTTTTGCGGACTACATTAGTATCCTTCTTCTGAAAACCTTTGTTTATCAATTAATTACATACCATAGAGCCCTGTGGCACGTTGTTAGCCAATTGATGAGTAGGCAATAGCCATTAGGGGACAGGGATCTTCTACTAGAGTAGCCCTACCCATAAATCATTTACGCATCATTTATCGCTAGTTAGACACTATGGAACTCTTAATCACACTTTTGGTCGGTGCCGTGGCCGGTTGGCTGGCCGACCTGGTCTTTAAGCGCTTTTCGCTCTCGTTGTTGGTCGAGATTATCCTGGGTATCGTAGGGGCCTTCGTGGGAGGCTGGCTCTTTGGTACTGCCCTGGGGGCAGATACCGGTATTTTAGGTCGTATTCTAACGGCCTTTGTGGGGGCCTGTATTGTGTTGGGTATTGCCGCCTTGATCAAGGGATCGAGACGGACGGTTTAAGACGAGTGAGTAAAATCATAATGAGGGTCGGCCAGGAGATAGCCGACCCTCATTGTTATAGAACCGATGAGCGAATCCTGCCTATTTATGAACTGTTCTCCGTCTTAAGGAGGAGGGTTAACTAAAACTTTTAACAACTATCAACTCCAGTTAGTAGCCTACGCGGATCGTTTCCCTAAGGCTGTGGGATGCTCATGATGAAAAATAATTCTTCATCGTCCCTGAAGGCGAAAAATCAGCCCTTTTCTCATACAATTTCTCCTAGCCCTAGTTTACTAAGTGTATTTCGCTCGAGTAGCCTATACTCACTTGAAATATGGGGGTAGAACTATACACAGAGTGAAACTAAAAGCCAGGTGACGCTTATGTCATCTGGCTTTCTTTTTGCCCTCCTGAAAAAAGTCTAATATCTCCATTTAATACTATAAAACCCAAAATTTTACGCCCCTACTTATTAGAATAAGTCAATTCTGACTTTCCTCCACTTATCGTTCGTTTCAGGTGGTTTATACCCTCATTTCGACGTTTGACCAGTTTTTTGTTGTGGGCTTGATCACTTACCCCTCATCTTTGTAGCACATTCACGAACAACAAAGAACATGAACACTAAATTAATGCACATCAACCGCCCGGCTCGGCCCCGCATCATTGAAGTCGGTGGTCCTCTAGTGGGTCTGCGTGGTCGGACGATCTACCGGATGCGGGCTCGCTAATTGAGCTCTTCACGAGGCGGTAAGCTCCCCGAAGTGGGAGCTTTTTTTATGCATAAAGGAGCATATTTTGAGACGATTGATTTTTACTCCAGTTAGTCGCATACAGCTTGTAGCAGAAGTTGACTTATGTTTAGTCGGGATGGTTTGAAAACCCTAATCATTTGACTCTATCTCCTACATTTTTGCTGCGTGATTTGATGCCGTAGCCAAACTCTTGTCCGTTATCGTGCGTTATAACTGAACTAATGTTGTATATTAGAGAAAATGTTCAGTTTAATCAATTACCCATGGTACATACCAGAATCCAGCCAGCCAGCTCCCGCCAGGGATATGCTATCATTCCTCAGGCTCAGCGCAAAGCCTCCCGGGCATTAGTTGACGAGGTAGCAGACCTGAGCGGACTGAGCAAAAAAGAAATGGCGACCCTGATCGGGTTAACCGAACGGGCGTTGTACAAAACAACAACTGGCGATTTTTCAGTGCTGATTTCAGAACATTTATTCCGGCTCAAAGCCTTGTTTGAACACGGACTAGTAGTGTTTGACCAGCATAAAAAAACCTTAACCCAGTGGCTGAAGACCCCACTGGCGGAACTTGCCACCCCAGAAACGGGCTTCGATACCCTCATTCAATCAGTAGCGGCCAGGCCACTCGACGAAATTAGTCAGACTACCGGTCCCTACGACCTGCTAGCGGCCGCCAACCAACTGGAAGCGGAGTTTACCGCCGAGCTGACCAGATCCGAGTCCGTAGCGTATCCTACGCCCCTGTCGTTGCTCAATACGGCGACGGGTATTGGGCTGGTGGATGATGTTTTTACCCGCATCGAATACGGCGTATTTAGCTAATGGATGTCTATAGAATTCTGAAAGAACCGCATTGGCATGACCCCCTGACGGTGGTGGGAGCGGAGAAAGCCCCCGGCCGCTGGAACCCCAGAGAGCAGGGAATCCTCTATACGGGTTCCTCACCGGCTTTGACCCTACTGGAAATTATGGTCCATCTACCTGAGGTAGCCTATGAGGCTCTACCCGCCCTGCGGTTGTTTACGTTGCGCCTACCCGAGAACGCCTTGCGATGGATCAACCCCCAAGCCTTGCCACCGGGCTGGGACCAACCCCAGGCGTTAGCTGTCACACAAACGTTTTTTGCTGAATGGCTGGAAAAGCCCACCGCATTAGGGTTGGCCGTTCCCTCGGCCGTATTGCCGATCTCCTACAATTACCTGCTCCATCCAAATCACGCTCAGTTTGGGGATATACAGATCATTGGCCAGGTGAACCTACGGCTCGAACGCCGACTTTGGAAACGGTAGGAGTAAGACTTACTGCTTATTCATTCCTGAAGTGAGCGACAAGGCATTTAGAAGGGCATAACCAAGTAAACAGGCGTACGGCCCGCTCCCGTGAACCGGCTGCCGATAAATCTTTCATTGATGAAGCGGGCTGCTTTTGCTTAAACGACAAAGTTTTCGTCTCACTTGGGAGCATATTTTGAGACAGATTCGCTTTTCTACTAAAAAGGAGCAACTACCTTCTTGGTAATGGCTCCTGTCAACTCCTCTAGTTAGTAGGCTGATATTGGTGATCTGTCACCTTTTCCAGCCACTCCACTTGTTTCCCATTTAGATTTTCCTGGATGGCGATATGCGTCATCCCCGTGGTTGCCGTAGCGCCATGCCAGTGCTTCTCGTCCGGTTCAAACCAAACCACATCGCCC
This sequence comes from Spirosoma migulaei, assembly GCF_054776855.1. NCBI lineage: Bacteria > Pseudomonadati > Bacteroidota > Cytophagia > Cytophagales > Cytophagaceae > Spirosoma > Spirosoma migulaei. The sequence continues at coordinate 11,680 of NZ_BAAHBG010000031.1, forward strand.
GGATGGATTTCTTCGACAGGGCCACCTTCCCGCTGTACCCAACCACAACCAGCCGTCACGATGAGCGTCTGACCGAGCGGATGGGTATGCCAGGCGGTTCGAGCCCCGGGTTCAAAGGTAACGCTGGCGGCTGCCCCACGTCTTGCCTGGTTGGCGGCAAACAACGGATCGATACGTACCGATCCCGTAAACCAGTCTTCTGGCCCTTTATCCGAGGGTTGCGATCCTATTCTTGTGATGTTCATAACGATTTAACTAGTTCGTCTACTAAAGGCTAATGGTGCCTAACACGCTGGTGATTGACCACAACAGGGCGATAGGCATGATTAGTTTTCATGCTTATTTTCCGCCGAATACAGGAAAGTGGCTGGCCTCGCCATAATGCTCAATTTGTTCCATTGTCGTTAAGGTCGCCATATCCGCTTCTGAGATAACGAACTCCATGGCTGCATTCGTTTTCATATGCTCCGGCTTGGCCGTCTTCGGTAATGGCAATAGACCAAGCTGTAGGCAATACCGGATACTTAATTGGGCTACCGAAACGTCATAGTTTTGGGCAATAGCCGTTATGGACTTGTTTTTCAACAACTCACCGTGACCAATGGGGGAATAAGCTTCCACCAGCATGCCGTTTTCCTGCGAATAATGAATCAATTCGGTAGGGGTATTGCTGATATGCGCCAGAATCTGATTGACCATTGGTTTCACTGAGCAGGAGCCCAGGATGTTAGCAATGTCTGCCTGCTGAAAGTTTGACAGGCCAATGGCACGAAGTTTTCCCGACCTATAGGCTTCTTCAAGCGCTCGCCAAGCCTGTTGATTTCCGTCAAAATAAGGATCATTCCCACTGAATTTCGCCCAGGGTTTGGGACTGTGTATGATCATTAGATCAATATACTCAAGCCCTAACCGGTGAAGGGAGCCATCGATGGACGCCACGGCTTCCTGATACGATTTTACTTCAGCAGCCAGCTTGGTGGTCACAAACAGTTCTTCCCGGTTTACACCACAGGCCCGAATGCCTTCGCCAACTCCGCTTTCATTCTGGTAGGCCTGAGCCGTATCAATATGGCGGTAACCGATTTGTACCGCATCCTTGACCGCCTGTACAACATCGCTGTTACTGATAAACCAGGTTCCCAGACCTAGTTTGGGAATCTCTACGCCATTCGATAGCGTATAGGTTTCGTCTAAAATCATTCTCTTTTCTTATTTTACAGTAAACGTGAGTTCGTGTACCGGTCACGGCTTTGAATAGCTACCTCGCCCCATGGTATTCAGCATCCGTGACGGCCTGAAGCCAGTTAACAATCCCTTTTTCGGTATTGGGTACAATATGAATGTGGGTCATGGGGCTGTCCGCGGAAGCGCCGTGCCAATGAGGAATTTTCGGCGGACACTCCACTACGTCCCCCTTCCGAATGGTCTGCCGGGGCTCGCCTTTTAACTGGTGGTAGCCAACCCCATCCGTTACCAGTAGAATCTGCCCACTCGGATGTGAATGCCAAAAGCTGCGAGCCCCCGGCTCGAACGTAACGCTGCCACTAGCCAATTGATAAATGGAATCGGTTGCTACCAGATTCTGAACCCATACCGTACCGGTAAAGGTTTGGGCGGGGCCCTTTTCCCCGTTGGGAAAAATAGCGCTCGCCGTTGTCGATTTTGTCCCGCTTCCCTGCGTTTGCGCCTGGCAGGGAGCCAGGCAAAGACTTACCAGGCCCAGCGTAATGAGAAAGGCTGTCCGTGCCCCTAGGTTTTTCATGTGTTTAGTCGTTTGAGTTGTACGTTATCCTCGATTGGTTGAACAGCCCCTGGTCAGTAACGGATTTACTCTACCCGCGTTAGACAATAACTCTCGTTAGAATTGCCCATGCCTACTGGATCGATTTGGTTTTGGAACCGGTGTGAACGTTTCCAAACGTGCTAATTCAATCCACTTCGATAGGCAATGGGTGTGGTGCCAACCTGTTGTTTGAAGAAACGAGTAAAATGCTGAGGGTACTTGAACCCTAGTTCATACGCAATTTCACTGATGGATTTGCCGGTATCAAAAATTCGTTCCTTGGCCAGATCGATCAGCTTAAGCTGGATGAATTCCAGTGCCGTCTTGCCGGTTTCCTTCTTGATTAAGTCGCCAAAGTAATTGGGCGACAGGTGTAACACCTGGGCAAAGTAGGAAACCGTTGGAATCCCCTCGGTACGGAGCGTTTCGCCCACCAAATACTCCGTCAGTTTCTGTTCAAACTGCTCAAGGATGCCATGATTGATATGCTCACGGGTAATGAATTGGCGGTCATAAAAGCGGGAACAATACTTTAGGAGCAATTCCAGGTTAGCCACAATCAGCTCTTTACTGTGGCGGTCAATCGTATGGCCCACTTCAGTCGCAATGTTGCCAAAACAGGTCGTTACAACCGCTCGCTCTTTCTCCGATAAATGCAGGGCCTCGTGAGATTGGTAACTGAAAAACGAATACTCGTGAATCTGTCTACCCAGGCTGGTGCCTTTGATCAAATCGGGATGAACGATGAGGGCCTTGCCATAGGGCTGATGCAGCTCGCCCTCAGGTTCATTGGTAATCACCTGGCCTGGCCCAAAAAAGACCATCGTTCCGTCGGCATAATCATAATACTGGTTCCCATACCGCAAATCACCACAGCGGGTTTCTTTGAGAATAATGGCATAAAAACTGATCGTAAACTTCGCTCGTGGGAGTGGGGTTGATTGATTAAAATCAACCAGGCTAATGAGCGGGTGCTGTGTTTTGTTGTTGAACGCATCCGCATATTTTTTGATCGTGTCGTAGACTATCATCGCGTACGGTTCGGGGCGGAGTACGACGGTCAGCCGTTGCCGGTACTCCTGCCAGCCGATTTTTAGTCAAATCTACAGCCCGAAACCATGCCTCACGATGGTATCAGTAAAAGTGGTAAGTAAAACCGTAAAATGTATAAAAGCCGGGCTAAGGCTACCGGGTAATTTTGCGGTGTGATTAGCGAAGTTAGCACTAATCGCCTGTCCATGAAGTAAATCAAACTCAACACGTATGAAACGGACCCAGCTATTCCTGCTGCCTTTCCTGGTATTTATCATGGGCAGTATGGCTTGCAAAACAGACAGCCCAATCCCCACCGATCAACCCAGTATGCCCAACCCCGCCAACCCCGATCTGAATCCAGTGACCGACACTTCCTCGAACCGGCTACGCATCCGGGTGGGCACCAGCACCTTTACCGCGACGCTTTTAAGCAACCCGACCGTAACCGCTTTTAAAGCGCGGTTGCCACTCACGTTGTCCATGAAAGAGCTGAACGGAAACGAAAAATTTGCCAATCTATCCAGTAGCTTACCCACGAATGCGACCAATCCCGGTACGATACAGGCAGGGGATCTAACGCTGTACGGGGCTAACACGCTGGTGCTCTTCTATGAGTCCTTTCGGACCTCGTACAGCTACACTAAGCTTGGCCGGATCGATAACCCGTCAGGACTGGCGGCTGCCCTGGGATCAGGAAACGTAACGGTCAGCTTTGCTCTGGAATAAACTTAACCATGAATCAAATCAGAAACCATATGAACCAGTTAACTATAGCCCTAGCCGCCTTTCTGCTGATGATAGGACAGGCTTATAGTCAGGGGTTACTAGGCCAAAACGAACCGAAATCTCAGCTGAAAGAGTATTTGACCTTTACGCTAAGTGACAAGGTTACCAAGCAAAATGTTCAGTACAAAAATCGGTATGGTATCCCCCTTGCCGCCCATCTATACACGCCCAAAAATATGGATGCGTCTAAAAAGTATCCGGCCCTGGTCGTCGGTACGCCTTATGGTGGGGTAAAAGAGCAAGGAGCGGGTATATACGCGCAAAACATGGCCGAACGCGGATTTGTCGCACTGGCCTTTGATGAATCCTATAACGGGGAAAGTGGCGGAGCACCCCGGCACGTTTCATCACCGGATGTGTTCGCTGAGGATTTCAGTGCTGGCGTGGATTTCTTAGGCACCTGTCCCTTTGTGGATCGAAACCAGATTGGGGCTATTGGCCTCTGCGGTAGTGGTGGTTTTGCCCTTAAAGCCGCCCAGGTTGATCACCGCATTAAAGCGGTGGCTACCACCAGCATGTACGATATCAGCGGGGTAAAGCGCAATGGGTGGATGAATGCTATGACGGCCGAAGAGCGTACTAAGTCGCTTAACGAGCTGGCCCGGCAGCGTTGGAAAGACGTGGACACGGGACAGCCTGAATTAACGGCTTCCTTCCCAAGTAAACCGGTGACCACCATCCCCGCCGGAATGGACCCAATCGCCAGTGAATTCTTTGAATACTATGCTATGAAACGGGGCTTTCATCCGAATTCGATTGGGGCTTTTACCAAAACCAGCGATATGGCCTTTATGAACTTTCCCTTGCTGAACTATATTGAAACCATTTCGCCCCGACCGATTTTATTGATCATAGGGGAAAAAGCCCATTCCCGCTATTTTAGTGAAGAGGCTTACCAGCAGGCAGCTGAGCCTAAAGAGCTTTATATCGTTCCCAACGCCCGGCACATCGATCTGTACGACCGAACCGATATGATTCCCTTCGATAAGCTCACCGCTTTCTTTTCGCAATATTTAGCTCCGAAGCCGAACGAAAAAGCCAACTTGGTCACGGAATCCAACAAGTGAACGCCTTCCCCTGTTCAATAGAAGTAGAATCAGCCGGATAAATCTGACGCCTGATTCGGTACCAATCCGATCTATCTGTACAGGAACGCAAAAACCGCTAGTCAATCATGGAATCAACCCTTGCCTTATGGAACCTAACAAACATTTTGAGGATGAGCCAGGCAGTTCTGACTCATCCCGACGGTATTTCTTAAAGCAGTCTTCCGCTCTGGCGGCCTGGGCGCTGACCCCTCCCGCTGCGGTAAAAGCAGTGGACAGTGGTCTCCATGAGAAAATGGCGCTGGCCATTGAGCAGATGCCGCTTCGGCTGACCGTTAACGGGAAGGCCCAGCAACTTAGCATCGAACCCCGGGTCACGCTGCTGGATTTGCTACGGGAACAGCTACACCTGACGGGCACCAAGAAAGGTTGTGACCATGGCCAATGCGGAGCCTGCACCGTCCATATCGATGGGCAGCGGGTCAATTCGTGTTTAACCCTGGCCATGACAACCGACGGGTGTCAGGTAACCACCATTGAAGGCTTAGCCCAAGATGGACCGACGGGCAACCGTGCGACGGGCCGGCTTCACCCGATGCAGGAAGCCTTTATCAAGCACGACGGCTTCCAGTGCGGCTACTGTACCCCCGGACAGATCATGTCGGCGGTGGCCTGCATCCGGGAAGGTCACGCGGGCTCGCCCGACGAGATCCGCGAGTACATGAGTGGCAACATCTGCCGGTGCGGGGCGTACGCCAACATTGTCGAGGCCATCATGGCCGTAAAAAAAGGAGGAGCTAAGGTATGAATCCGTTTCAGTTTACCCGGGTTACCGACCCCAAAGCGGCCATTTCGGCGATCACCAAAGAAGCGGGCACATACTTTCTGGCGGGCGGCACCAACCTCATCGATCTGATGAAGCGCGAAGTCATTATTCCCCAGCGGCTGGTTGATATTAACAAACTGCCCCTGGCAACGATTGAGCAAACGAGTACGGGTCTGCGCATTGGTGCCCTGTCTAAAAATTCAGCCGTTGCCGATAATGAGCTAGTCAAAAAGCAGTTTCCCCTCCTCTCGATGGCGCTTAACGCGGGGGCTTCGGCCCAACTGCGCAACATGGCCACGGTGGGTGGGAACATGATGCAGCGCACGCGTTGCTCGTATTTCTATGACAACTCGATGCCCTGTAACAAGCGAAGCCCGGTGCAGGCCGGACCCGACAAAGGGCAGGTCAACGGGCCAACGGGTTGCGGAGCGCTGGGTGGTCATAATCGGATGCACGCCATTTTTGGCGGTTCGGCCAAGTGTATTGCCGTACATCCCAGTGATATGTGCATTGCACTGGTAGCCCTGGATGCAACCGTGAACATTTCGGGACCGAAAGGCGACCGCACGATTCCGTTTATCGACTTCCACCGCCTGCCCGGCGACATGCCCCAGAAAGACAATACGCTGCAACCCGGCGAACTGATTATGTCGGTGGATTTGGCAATGAACGGGTTTGCCGAGAATTCACACTACCTCAAAGTTCGCGACCGGGCTTCCTACGCCTTCGCGCTGGTATCGGTCGGTGCGGGTGTGAAAATGCAGGGAAACACGATACAGGACGTCCGGCTGGCGATGGGTGGCGTAGCCCACAAACCCTGGCGGCTGACGGCGGCTGAGCAGTTTCTGAAGGGCAAACCGGCGACGGAGGCCAACTTCAAACAGGCGGCTGCGCTGGCGATGAAAGGGGCCAAAGGCTACGGCGAGAACGATTTTAAACTAACGCTGGCTCCCAACTCAATTGTTGACGCGTTGAAGACCGCCACGAAAACTGCCTGATCATGAGCAAAGACACGAAGAACCCGCCCATTGATCGGATTGATGGACGACTGAAAGTGACCGGCGGGGCCAACTACTTCGCTGATTTCGACTTGCCGGGTATGGCCTATTGCGTCCTGGTGGGCAGCGAGATCGGCCGGGGCACCATCACCAGCCTGGATACCAAAAAAGCCCAGGCTTCGCCCGGCGTGCTGGGCGTGTTTACCCACCAGAACATGCCGCCCATTCCGGGTTGGGATGCACCCGTGGGCGGTGAAGCCGACGGCCCTGCTCCTAAGCCAAAAACGGAGGAAACCTACCGTATCCTGAGCAGCCCCAAGATTCTCTTCGACGGACAGCCTATTGCCATCGTCGTAGCCGACACGTTTGAACGGGCTACCTACGCGGCTTCGCTGATTAAAGCGACGTATAACAAACAAACCGCCCGGACCGATTTACAAAAACACGTCGCCGAAGGCGTCGCCCCCAAAGGGGCTGAGGGAGGTAATTACTCGCGGGGAAAAGCCGATGCCTATCAGACCGCTCCGGTAACACTGGAGGCCAATTATACCATCCCCATCGAGGTGCATAACCCGATGGAACTTCACGGTATTCTGGCGCATTGGACGGGTGCAGATACGCTACTGATCTACGCCAAAACGCAGGGGGTGAACGCTACCCAGCAGGCGATGGCGCAAGCATTTAAAATCGATCCCAAGAATGTCCATGTGCATACCGAATTCATGGGGGGCGGTTTCGGCATGGGGCTAAGGACCTGGCCCCAGGAAACAGCGGTCGTCGCCATCGCCAAAAAGATTGGCCGACCGCTGAAACTGGTCGTGAACCGTAGCCAGATGTTTACGCTGGTGGGCCACCGACCCTACACCGTCCAGACGATTCAGATGGGGGCAGACAAAGACGGTAAGCTGGTGAGTATTGCCCACGCGGCTACGGCGGAAACCGCCAGCTATGAGGACTTTACCGAAGCAACCGTCAACATGACCAAATTCATGTACGCCTGTCCGAACGTCAGTACACGATACCGCCTGGTTCGGCTCGACCGGAGCGTACCCATCTGGATGCGGGGGCCGGGTGAAGCCACCGGTGCTTTTGCGCTGGAATCTGCCATGGATGAGATGGCCCACAAGCTCAACCTGGACCCCATTGAATTTCGCTTACGGAATTACTCCGAAACCGACCCCGAGCATAACCGCCCTTATTCGAGCAAACATCTGAAAGAAGCGTATCAGCGGGGAGCGGAAGCGATTGGCTGGAATGGCCGTAAAAATGAGCCGGGTAGCCTTCACGAGGGGGAATGGCTGATCGGCTATGGCATGAGTACGGGCGTGTTTAGTGCGTTCCGGTGGGAAGCTAGTGCCCGCGCCCTACTAAAAGCCGACGGCTCGCTGACGGTACAAAGTGCGGTGACCGACATCGGGCCGGGGACGGGAACGGCCCTGACGATGGTCGCCCATAACGTACTGGGCGTGCCGTTTGAGAAGATTACCGTAGAATACGGCGATACATCGCTGCCCAAAGCGCCTACCCAGGGTGGCTCGGCGATTGTCTCGGCGGTAGGCTCGGCGGTGTTCGATGCCTGCACCGCGATTAAACAGGCCCTGGTCGAACTGGCGACGAAAGAAGGCGGTCCCCTATCGGGTCGGCAGGCGGAGGAACTGACGCTGGCGGATGGCGTACTTTCGGTAGCGAATGACCCCGGTAAAAAAGTAGCCGTAAGCCAGTTGATGCAGGCCAACAACCTGACAGTTATTGATAAAACGAAAGATTCGAAAGGCGGACCCGAGCAACAGAAGTACTCGATGTATTCCTTCTCGGTGCATTTCGTGCAGGTACGGGTCAACCCCCTAACGGGTGTGGTGCGGGTAGCCAAAGCCGTTAGCGTGGCCGATTCGGGCCGGATCGTGAGTCCCAAGACAGCGGCCAGCCAGATGATCGGCGGGGTGGCGGGTGGCATCGGCATGGCCCTGACGGAAGAAGCCGTCATCGATCACCGGTACGGGCGGTTTGTCAATAACAATCTGGCGGATTATCACGTAGCGGTTCATGCCGATGTACCGGCTATTGAGACCATCACGATTGATAAGCCCGATCCGATCATCAACCCGATGGGGGCGAAAGGTATGGGTGAAATTGCCCTGATCGGGTTTGCCGGGGCTGTCGCTAATGCGGTCTTCAATGCCACCGGTCAGCGCATACGAGACCTGCCCATCACCCCCGATAAAGTCATGCAGAAGCTCGCATAGGGCACTCAGAAATAGCCAAAGGCCAGGGTACTGGAGGACGGCCTCCGCTTCATCGAACCGCTAACTGGCATGCGGTTCGATGAAGACCGGTCCTACTGAAAACCAGTAGCCCCCTACTAAAAAAAAACATGAACGAACAAGTCGTATTTGTAACCGGTGGTGCCATGGGTATGGGCGAAGCCGTTGCCCTGCTGGCCGCCGAAAGAGGAGCCAAAGTCGTCGTGACCGACATGAATGAAAAAGCGGCTCAGGTGGTAGTGGACAAAATTACGGCCAACGGCGGAGAAGCCATGGCGCTAAAGTGCAACGTCACGTCTGCCGACGAGGTGAAAGCGGCCATTGACCGCACGGTGACTGTATACGGCAAACTGGATGCTGCCTTTAACAACGCCGGTATCATGCTCCCCAATACCAACACGGCGGAGATGCCGGAGGAAGATTTTGACAAAGTTGTGTCTATAAACCTGAAGGGGGTGTGGCTGTGCATGAAGTACCAGCTCCAGCACATGCAAAAACAGGGCAGCGGGGCGATTGTCAACAACTCCTCGATTGGGGGACTGGTTGGGGGAGCTGGCCGTTCGGCTTACATTGCTGCCAAGCACGGTGTACTGGGCCTTACCAAAAGTGCGGCTATCGAATACGCCCCCCAAGGCATCCGGATCAATGCCGTTTGCCCGGGTACTATCGAGACCCCGATGGTTGATAAAATGTTTGCCGATGGCGATCTGTCCAGGGAGGCTACCACGGAAGGGGCACCCGCCAAACGGTTGGGGAAAGCCTCCGAAGTGGCTGACGCCGTACTCTGGCTGTTTAGCCCAGCCTCCAGCTATGTCATCGGCCAGCCCATCTCGGTGGATGGCGGCTTGAGCATTATTTAAGGTAAAGAAGCATGACTCACGTATTAATTCTTGGTGCCGGTGGACACGTGGCCCGGCACGTGATTGACCGACTCGTCAATACCGATTCGATTCGTCTCACGCTGTATCTGCGCGATACCACCCGCCTAAACGACCTCGATACAAGCCGGATGACCCTCATTGACGGCGATATTCTGGATTCGCAGAAGCTCCGTATAGCCATGCAGGGACAGGACCTGGTCTACGTCAATATCAACGGGCAGGAAGATCTTATCGCTGAGCAGACGGTGATGGCCATGCAGGCTGCGGGTGTTAAGCGCCTGGTCTTCATCGCAGCCCTTGGTATCTACAATGAAGTGCCCGGCGCTTTTGGCCGGTGGAACCAGCAGATGATCGGCCCGATTTTGGAGCGCTACAAAAAAGCGGCTCGTCTCATTGAAGCATCAGACCTGGCGTATACAATCCTTCGACCGACCTGGTACACCGATACCGATGAGATTGATTATACCCTAACTCAAAAAGGCGAACCGGTTAGCGGGACAGAAATAGCCAGAAAGAGCGTTGCTGACCTGGTGGTAAATATTATTAATAACCCAACGCTGCATGTTAACGAAAGCCTCGGCATGGAAAAACCCGGAACCAAGGGCGATAAGCCAGCTTTCAAAAATTAGCTAGACACGAATAGGATTATTGGAAAGATGAGTGAAACGAATGAGGAACAACGACCAGCCAGCTCAAACCTGTTCGAGCGGCTAGAAGCGGGGGAACTGCTGCGAAAGGACGATCCAGCGTACGGCGAATTTGGGAAAGTCGTTTCCCGCACCATCCGGTTATGCGTCCAGATGAATGCCACCGCCACCGACGTTGATCAGGTAAGAAAGCAGTTGAGTGCCATCATTGGGAATGAGATCGACGAGTCAACGACGATTTTCCCGCCGTTTTATACCAACTTCGGCCAGTTTCTCAAGCTGGGCAAAAACATCTTTATCAACCACGCCTGTTCCTTTCTGGATATTGGCGGCATCACCCTGGAAGATGACGTACAAATTGGTCCCCGCGTCAATCTGACGTCGGAAAACCACCCGCTTGATCCCAGTGACCGTCAAACGCTGATACCACGTCCCATCGTGGTCAAGCGCAACGCCTGGATTGGGGCGGGAGCTACGGTGTTGCCCGGCGTAACCATCGGAGAGAACGCCGTCGTAGCCGCCGGAGCGGTCGTCAGCCGGGATGTACCGGCAAATACGGTGGTGGCCGGGGTTCCGGCAAAGGTTGTCAAACACCTGTAGCCCTCGGAACGATTTCCTGGTTCGCACACGGCCTGTCTGGTCCATACTCCTGACGGGTGCTGATGGTCATTACCCAGGGATAAACGAATGCCAGGAGCCGGGTAAACGACTTTAGGGTGTTCAGCCGGGAGGAGGATTTCATTTGTTTTCCACCGGTAACCCGTTACCGTATTCATTTCTGTATAACTCTATTACGCATTCAGGAGCAACATAAAGCATCTCAGTTACAAGCCGTGTTCGATGAAATCTACAGTAAATCTGTTTCGAGTAAGACCATGAAAACGTCTGTTTTTTCCCTATTTGCCTGCCTGTTGACGATTCAGGGCTTGGCGCAAATAAGCCCGACGATTCCGCCCAAACCCTATACCTATGCCGATTTCCCGGAATCGAAGGCTTCGTCTACAACCATGAAAGTCGTCTCGATGGGTAAGGATACTCCACTGGTAACCTATCGACCGAACATAAACTATTGTACCCGCGATGGGCTGGATCTGACCTTGCAGATTATTGAACCCACAGGGGCCAACGGTAAAATGCCTTGTATCGTTTACGTCCAGGGCTCTGCCTGGATGAAGCAAAATGTCTATGCGAATTTGCCGCAACTAGCCGAATTTGCCCGGCGGGGGTATGTCATCGCCATGGTGGAGTATCGCCCCTCATCGGTCGCCAAGTTTCCCGCCCAACTTCAGGACGCTAAAACAGCGATCCGTTTTATGAGACAGCAGGCAGCCGCATATCATGTCGATGTGGACAATATATTTATCTGGGGAGACTCATCCGGTGGTCATACGGCACTACTGGCTGGCTTAACGCAAAACAACCCGGAACTGGATACCAAGGATCTGGACAAGTATCCCATAACGGTGAATGCCGTCGTCGATTTCTACGGTCCAACGGATATTACCCAGATGAATCTAGAGCCGTCTATTTTTGATCATATAAGTCCCAAGAGTCCCGAAGGCCAGTTGTTGGGCGGGAAGAATGTGCTGGAAAATAAAGAATTAGCCGCTGCAACGAATCCAATCAAGTACATCAAGGACGCCAAAAATGGGCCGCCTATCCTCATTATTCATGGCTCTAAAGATCGGTTAGTGCCCTTCCAGCAAAGTGTGCTGCTGGCTGATGCCCTCGAAAAGAATAACTACCGGTATCAGTTCTATCAGTTAAAAGGGGCCGATCATGGAAGCGCCGAATTCTGGACGAAAGAAACGTTCGATCTGGTAGAAGCCTTTCTTAAACAGTACATCGTCAAAAAATGAACGAATTGTCTATAGAGGATGACAACTACCGGATACGCTTCTTACTAGCCACTCTTACCCGACCAATCTATTTATCGAATGAAGAAACAACTCCTCGTTTTACTGTTGAGTTGGCTTCCCGGCCTTGCTGTTGCCCAGCAGACCGATAGCCTACAACAGCAGCAGCGGCTGCCGCAGCAAAAGACCTTTACCGGAGCGGTAACTGTAACCAACAATGGTATATCCCTGATCCCAACGTTCAACCTGGGCCGACCAGCCGTCATCTTTGATATGACCGCCCGCCGGGGCCGCTTCAGCTTCGAGCCGCAGCTAACATTCGCGCTGGAAAATGCCAATCCCTGGTTTTTTATTTTTTGGGTACGCTACAAAGCGGTAGAAACGCCAAAATTTAGCATGAACGTGGGGGTTCATCCCTCGGTAGTATTTACCAATACGGTACTACCCCCAGGTGGTTCGACGGGTGAAGCCCTGACGGCCGTTCGCTACTTTGTCGGTGAACTAACGCCAACGTATCACCTCTCGAAGAAAGCCAGCCTGGGCATTTACTACCTCCACTCAAGAGGATTTTCCGGCGCACCCAAAGCCACCAATTTCATTTCACTTACCGGCAATTTCTCTCAAATTCCGCTACTAAAAATTGTGGAATTACGCATAGCTCCCCAACTGTATCTGGTGACCATTGATGCGCTAAAAGGCTACTACGTTGCATCGGCTTTTACGGTGACCCGTAACCGCTTCCCGCTGGCTATCTCATCGCTTATTAATCAAAAAATTCAGTCGACTATCCCAAGTGACGACTTTGTCTGGAACGTAAGTCTGTCGTATGCCTAGCGCTGAAGAGTCCATTACACGTAGTTACCTATGCTTGTAACGAGTAGGGATATGGAAATGGTAGAAGACTCGAAACAAGGATTCGTACATAACGAATCTGGTTCAGTGTTAACACTGCCTACGACAATCTGCGGGGGTTGTTTTTTTATCCTAATACTTTTCCCGCCTGTCTAAAACAGGCGGGACACCCTGGAATACCGCCAAACAAATAAAAAGGATTAGAACTGATCATGAACGTTATTCTCACAGGCGCAACGGGAATGGTGGGCGAAGGCGTTTTACTCGAGAGCCTGGCTAATCCAGCCGTTGAACGAATTTTATCCGTTAGTAGAAAACCGTCTGGAAAAAAGCACCCCAAGCTCAAGGAATTGATCGTTGACGATTTTCTGCATATATCCACCAACAAAACGGCCTTGAAAGGATACGACGCCTGTTTTTACTGCGCGGGCATCAGTTCCAATGGGATGAGTGAGCAGGCGTATACGCATATTACGTACGACACTACAGTACATTTTGCCCAGGTTGTGCTGCAAGTAAACCCCCAGATCACATTTACTTTTGTTTCAGGGGCGGGCACTAATTCTTCCGAAAAAGATGGATTGATGTGGGCCAGAGTGAAAGGCAGAACCGAGAATGCCCTGCAACGAATGCCTTTCAAGAACGTTTTCTGCTTTCGGCCAGGCCTGTTAAAGCCTGGCAACGAACAGCAGTATGTGACAGGGACCAATAAGTTTTTAGCCACCATTTATCCCATTCTTAGTCTACTGGTACCCCACTGCACCACACGGGAATTGGGGTTGGCCCTGATCCATGTGGCTGAATCAGGGTATTCTAAAAAGGTTCTCGACTCGAAGGAAATCAGGAAAGTAGCTGGGCAGAGCAACTAAGTGTTTTAGTATAGCTTTTTGTACAACTATTGACTTGGTAATAAACTTTGTCTGTTTCTTATAACGCCCTATTATTGAGATGAATCCAGTTATCAACCAGATAAATTCTTACTATATTAGTAAAGTCTCAAAATCTCGTCTCACTAATCAAACTCGAAATCTCACATTTAAGCTGAGTTAGTGAGACTTTTACAGGGCCTGTAAATTTACATTTTTGCTTCTTTTAGGCACAAATTTAAGATTTATGCTTTTAGTTTGGTCATCCCTAATCTCTCTATAGAGTTTAAAATTTGAGTCTTTTTCTAATTACGCTTTTCTAATTAGAAAAAGACAAATCGTTGCGATCGTTCTTAAAATGTTTTTTACAATTGCAATCCTACCTCCCCCTACTCCTGCTGGACAAATCCTTTAAAATTTCCCGATCGTCATCTTTATAGTCATTGGCACCTTTGAGTACTGATTCAACAGCGAAGCTTACTGATTTTGCTCGTATTGGTTGATTGACCTGATTTCTGACAAATGTCCGATTTTCCTGTCTTTCTGCTTTATGAAGAGTTTCAAATTCTGGTAGTTCATCCTTCTTCCCCTCTCCCCTATCAAGCCTTTTGGTGTATTCTTTCATCTTTTGGTAAAACTCTTTCGAATAGCCTGTTTCAACGGCTTTATCTCGCAGCCTCTGAACAGTCTTTTCACCTAGATCATATTTTTCCGCTAGCTGGTTGATGCGCTTTTCAAAATAGCGTGTTTGGTCTATGTGGGTTCGTACATTCTGTGGTTTTTCTTTGTGATAATGGGTTCGTTTTTCATACTTAAATTGTTTCTGAAACAGTTCCGCGCTGCTCTTTTGAAACTCAATGATATTAAATCGAGCCCTGCTTGTCTTTGGATTTAGAGTGATCTTTTGTTCTTTATCTCGCGTCGAAACTACGATATGAATATGGGTTTGTATCCCCGATTTTTGCTCTCCTCGCCTAACTTCCCCTCCCCTAACTTCCTTATCATTCCATTGGTATTTGCGGGTTTTGTGTACGATCCCATACCAAACCAGATCTTTGCCTTCCAGCTCTTTCCCATCCTTAAGTTTAAAGTGTTTTGCGTAATTGTCCATAACCTGGCGCGTGTATACTTTCAGCTTTTCTGAATCATCCCTTATATGAGCCAACTCTTCACTGGATGGAGCAATCACTAGCGATACAAACTTGGTGTCCTCCCGCTTTAAACCCTTTACATTTCCGTCAATCTGTTGCACCACTTCCTCCTTACTCAGCCCGTCTTGCTGCTGAGAAAAATAGAAAGCATCCTGATCCAACTCTTTGCCCTCGTGCTCAAAATAATTTACTAACCGCTCGCAACTACCCTTGTTATCGTAGTTAATCTCTCGGTTCTTTGTCGGTGGCAGAATCTTCGTTATCATCCAACACTCGATTTACGATTTGCTTTTTTTTGAGCAAATAATTTTTTGGCTTTGGCTTTGTATACTTCCTGCTCCTGCTCGCTTAATCCCAAACCTGCCAAGAGTAAATCAATAAATATTTCCATAAGATTCAGCATATCCACGCTGATTTCTTCTAAGCTCTCTGTTCGATTTCTCAATTCATAGACATCCTGCACAAAGGGCATTAGATAAGTTCGTTCTTGCACTTGCATAAAGGAAAACACATTGTTTCGCAACTTCTTCACCTCTGTTACCACATCCTTTTCTTCACCCAAGATCCGTGGATCTATATGATTCTTACGAAAGTATTCCACTGCACTTTCCGTGTAAGACTTTAGCGTTAACTTCTCAGGCTTTTTCAATTTCCTTCGTTTAGTAGCATCCGCTAACTTATACATATCCTGGTATTCACGATCAGAGTTTGCATTCAGCTGCTCGACTTCTGCAACTACGGTACTGTATAGTGTCTCCTCAATCGCAATAACTTTATTTGCCATAATTTGTGTCTTTCATACAGATTATATACAAATAAAGAATTTATCTATCAGATTATCAATGTATTAATAAAAGATATTATATTTTAAAAAAAGCTATGCTTTTGATTTTAAGTGATTTAGCTCTGCTAATATCGTTCCTTCTAGCTGAAAAAATACGAAGGTGTATTTCCTTATGAACAGGTCAAAATCTCAAAGTAACAATAACATGAAACATATATCATTTTGTTAACAACGTAACATAATTAACTTTGACACATTATTACATATAGATTATTTTAACATATCATACATAGGTAATTTATACACATAATTTTCTTTTGCATATTGTGCATAAATTAACAGTATGCAGAACATATCAACAAAATACGCAAGAGCCATACATACCCCCTGTTAAGCCAATTGTTGACAATGTAACTTTGTTGATTAAGCAATAAAATTAAAAATACAGTAACATACATTGTTATTTCTATAACTATATACATTATGTTATTTTGTACAAATAGTAACTATAAACGGTAGTTACAAAAATCTTTATATAACTATTATCATTTGTATCATTTGTATCATTTGTATCATTTGTATCATTTGTATCATTTGTATCATTTGTATCATTTGTATTATTTGTATTATTTGTATTATTTGTATTATTTGTATTATTTGTATTATTTGTATTATTTGTATTATTTGTATTATTTGTATCTTGTGTATCATGTGTACATTAATAAAATAATTATTATTTTATTAATGATTTTTATTACATTTTAAATTATATGACATAATATCAGTATTTAATAATTAATTATGTATGTTTGTTAACAAATACACAAAGTAACATTTAAAACCAAATATGTATGAGAGTCATTTGCGCATCGACCATGAAGGGTGGGGCGGGAAAAACGGCAACAACCTGCTGGATCGCGAACGTGTTGGCTAAGCATAGTGACCAAAAAGTACTGGTTATTGACGCCGATAATCAGAAGTCAATTACGGATCTACGGCAAGAGGATAAGGAAATTGCAGAATCGGGTGGGGGAGGAGTAAGCTTTGATTGGGATCTCAAAACGGCGAGTCCGGAAGAAGCCCAGGCAATTATTGAGGAGGCTTTTGAAAATGAAAGCTATGACCTCATTTTCATTGATATGCCCCGTATGACGGGCTTGGAAGATGATGCGATCATTGCCCTGCTAGCCATGTGTGACAGCTTTATCATACCTATAAAACCAGCCAGGGCCGATGCGCTGGCGACGGGCCACTTCATGGCTACAATGGCCGAACTCAAAAAAATCAGGCAGGACGAAGGCTATCCGACGTATGTCTATGCGTTTCACAATTTTTACCGAAACATCAGGGAGAATACCTACCTGCCTGAGTTTGCCGAAGAAATTGGGATACAGTTATTTCAATCAAAAATCAAGCTTAAAAAGATCTACGAAAATTACAATACCTATACTTCCTTATTAGAAAGCCAGGAAGGCAGAGATGAATTTCTACCCTTTATCAATGAGTTTCTGGGGAAGTATGAAATTGAAGCAGATCTGACAATTCCAACCACTAAATAAGACAAGACACCGATGGCAAAAAGCTTTGGATTAATCTCGAAAAGCGCTAGAAATAAAGCAGCTGAACAAGGCACCAAAACGCTTAATAATACCGATGGTACCGAATCCACTTCGGAAGTAGAAACAGTGCTTCAGCAAAATGAACAAGTACCAGTTGCCCAAGCGGAAGAATTGGTAAAGCCTGACGCGAATGAACCAGCCAGCCCACCAATACTTGAAGCAGTGAATAATGGGCCATTACAAACTATCACGCCGGTTGCGGATTCAATAGAGACGGAACCAAATACAACTGAATCAGCAGACAAGGCGAGCACGACAATCAAAAAAGGGGGGAAATCAAAAAAGAAAGTGGAGATACCAGTGACTACACCTTTGAACGCAGCACGGGTATCGGCCAGGGCTCACAAGTTACTCAATATGATTAGTTCACTGGAGAATAAAACCCAGAGTGCCATAATTGATGAACTGATTGTGTTACATCCCTTGTATCCTAAACTGAAAGCATTAGTCGAAGCAGTAGGGTAGGGGACTTAATCGTTCTCCTTATCCACATCGCCAGCTGACTCATTCATTTCGCGAAGAATTATCTTCACAATAGCGGTAGGCGTTTTCTTTAGCATTTTCGCCAGGGTGACAATCTCTAAAATTGTGTACAACTCGGGATTCTTTTTACGCACCCGTATGGTAGCACGGTTGTAATTCAGGACCTCCGCCAGGTCCTGCATGGTTATATTTGACTCTTTTATAAGGTCTGATAACTTTCTAGAATCAGACTTATCAGAATCTTTCATAGATCGATTTTTCCGGTTTCTCGTAAATTAACGGCTCAGGGGTGATTTTTAAAAATTGCTTTAGCCGATTTGTCTTTATTTACAGATCCAGACGCACTATTTTTAGTTTCTAATCCTGGAGACACCAAAATACCGTTAGGTTTTCTTGTGCATTTCTTGAAATATAGGGCTCATCCAAGGTATGCCCAAAAGCGGGCGGCTGATCTCATGAATTTACTGTCATTTTGGCACGAATAAGTGTCGTATATTGATCCCCTAATTACAAATTGTACTAAATGCTATAAAACTAACATAACTATACATATAGTTGCCGGAAGATTTTTTTAGTATTTTAGAGGTTATTTGATAAATAAATTTAGTAAAATATGATCATTTTATCATTTCTTTAGCTCTTTTTTTCCCCTTTGTTCTTTTTTTTAGCAAAATTGTCAAAATTGTCAAAATTTTCTAAAACTAGATAGATTAGGGACTAATTAACTAACTGATTATTAGTATTTTACTAAAGCAATAGCGACCAAAGTACGAAGCAATAGCGACCAAAGTACGAAGTAATAGCGACCAGAATACGAAGCAATAGCGACCAGAATACGAAGCAATAGCGACCAGAATACGAGTTAACCGCCCGAAAAACGACCGGAATACGAAGCGGATAAAGCTCATTCAAAAAGCGACCAGAGTACGAAGGGATAAGGTATAGCTAGTTTCCAACGAAAAGCGACCGGAGTACGAAATCTTAGGCCAATGAATCATATTCGTTTAGTACAATTAATGTATCAATATTGTGCAATAATATCTTTTCTAGTGACCTCTAAAACGGGCTAAATCTAATTCTAACCTGTGTAATGGAGACCTCGCTAAGTCCTTAAAACCAATGATTTAACAAATGGTAGATTTTTTTACCATTTGTTAAATTAGGAAAACGACTCAGATACGAAGGAAAAGCGACTTGGCAACGAAGATTCATTTTAATAACATTCTGACAGATAAGTAGTTGTAAATACATCAATTTTGCAAGAACTCGATTTGGTAGTGCATATTTTATTTCTAAATTGCAGGTGTTTTTCCTGAAAACTTAATTTTTTCGCTATGTCGGATTCAACGGAAAATTTGATGGTTGTGCCTAGTAAGAAGCAAAAGAACAATTACCAGCCCAACCTGATAACAGAGTCCCGGCAGATGTTCACGGCTCTTGAGAAGAATATAGTCGTCATGATTATTAATCAGTTGACTATACGCTATTTTGAGAAAAGCCAACCCTTATTCCCTAATCAAAATGTTGAGTTTTTAATCCCGTTTGCTGAACTCAGTAAGAGTAGAAACTATAGTGAGATTGAGCGGGCTGCCAAATCCTTGCAGCTCAAGCAGCAAGGATTTGCTTTTACCAATGAAAAGGGTGAACGCTATTTTAAGTACATGATCCCTTTTCCGTTGGTTGAGAACCTAATGAGTAAGGGGAAGATGTGTTTAAAAATTACCATGTTCTCGGGCGCTGTTCCTTATTACACGGAGCTGGGAAAAACATGGACAAGCTATGACTATGAAGTAATGCGCTCGTTGGGCTCCCTCTATTCAAAACGGGTATATGAGATTCTGATGAGTCACTATCGAAGCGATACGTTTACCTATGAGGTCGATCACTTACGGCATATTCTCAACGTTCCCGAAACGTTTAAGTATTTTGATTTTACGCGTAAGTGCTTAGACGTTGCGAATAGTGAGATCAAGAAAAAGACAGGTATTGAGTTCACCTATGAACCGGTTAAGAAAGAAGGTAAACGAGTAACCCGTTTAAAGTTTACTAAGAAAACACCGCTAAGCCAGATTGAAAGCGAGGTGGATGCAAGCAGGGAATACATCCAGAAAATGCCTATTGGTGAAGCCGTTGCATTAGCATGGCAATGGTTTGCCGGGTACACACTCAACGAGGCTCAGAAAGCAGCCATAACCGACAGTTCTGATAAGTTGGAAACATTCCTTAGGATTCATACGGAAGTAGCTTCAGGCAAGCGGAAAAACGTTAAAAATGCCACGGCCTATATGGTTAAATCCCTCGGCATTGAAAACGTTAAAGTGAAAAAGAAAGAAACTACTCCCAAGTCGACCACTCCACGTCGTACAGGTACGCCTAAAGCAATCAGTTCGATCATTGGTACCATGAGTTTGTTTCAACCTGAAGAATAAGAACGGCGGGGAAAAAAAGTGTATTTGTATGGCTAATTTGAAAACATCTTATCCTATGAACACATATAAAATAATAAACTATATATGGGTTTTGCTTATACTGGTAAGTGGTTGCAAAAAAGATCCAGACCCGGTGAGCGTAAATAATCAGATCGAGTTAAATGAAAATCCTGACCCGATTCAACGGGTATCGGGGATATACAATGCTGTATTGGTCGATGCGGCATTTAAAGTAGGAGATGGCTTTAAAGCCTACCAGGAAGGTAGCTATAGCCTTAATCAACCCGATGGGAGCATTAAAGGAGGAGGCTATCAATTAACGATTAAACCCGCTGGAGCGCAAACTGTAACCGTGACGGTTGAAGGATCAAGTACCAATTTTGCCAATGTGCCCACACATACCCTCGGTACGTTCTCTGTATTTACTGTACAGAATGGAAGTACAACTGAATATCAACTACGCAAAGCGATAGCTGAACCCATTGCCCTATTAATCAAGCGGTATGATACCTATAATACCTTAACAGGATATGAGTATGATGTAACCCTGAGCTACTACTACAATAAAGCTACCGGGGACTTTCATTGGGGGAAACAGAATGAACTGGAACCAGAACTAGCATCCTGGTTCTACTTGAACGGAGATTCCTATACGGTGTACTTCAAAATGCTTCGTAAAGTATCCAAGAGCTGACAGTTTAGTCTGAGGTAGCCTCTTCCATCATTACAGGATTGATCACCACTATTTAAAAGCACAAGGAATGAATTTTTAGAATAATTTCTAATTAGAAAAATGTAATTAGAAAAAGAGAGAATATGAGTAATATTTAGTCAGAAGATAGGGGATAGACATGGCTAGAAACATTGTTATTTTGTAGAAAGTAGAATTGTGACTGAGACTAGCGAATGATAGTAGATTCTTCAGCCTTTAGCCTACAATAACAGTTTGTCTATTAATTACTATTTACATAAATTGAAAAGACCCACTAATAGAAATAAGTTGCAGCTAAAAAATAGCTTTAAAATGGATACTGAAAAAGCCCCTTTAAGTCAACCGGTTAAACCATTACCGACGCCCCCTAATAAGCCATCACGACCTAAGCGACCACGGATAAAAAAAACGAATTAATACATTCAAATGCCTTCGTTATGTACGTAGTCTAGGGCAATCTGGGTTACTATAAGACATCGTTTATTGTATTTAAGCTCATAGCCGTTGACTATGCCTCATCATTATTTTCATAAAGACTTAATTCCCAGAGGCACTGACCAAGGAGCCGATGGGACTGTAGATAACTACTACAACCTTCCGTCTCCTATTCTATGGGTCATTCGGATTCCTTATCCAGATGACGTGAATACATTCACGCGTGTGGAGACGATTGTTACGAAAGTAGCCGTGAGCCTTATTCCAGCCTCTGTCGAAAATAAGTCTACTGCGCTGGTAGTTCCCCTAAATGAGGACGACGAACCAGATCTTAACGGGGCTTTAGCCTTTGAGGGAGTCAGTTCGTATGAAGGAGTTTTAGTGAAGTTAGGATTTACGCCTGATTTGCCAGCTAACTAATAAATTAGCTACCCATATATAAATCAAAGGGAGGTTTTGGTGGACGATTTTAGTTTATGATTATAGTAAGGATAAATTATTCAATGATAGCGGATTAACTAATCAATAAGTACAATTAATTAGCCTTTTATTGGACGAATTCGATTTTGACCCGTCCTGAAAAGCATTACCGTTGTCTGATCCTGAAAATAAGTTGTCAGTTTTTGGGTTGAAAATTATTGATCAATCTTAATCCTGATATAGCGTTGTCAAAGTAAATAAAAATGGATTGACTTACCCAAATTGACCTTGGTCTCGAGCTGGCTTTGATCGTTTGTAGACCTTGGGCTTCCAGTGCTTTTTCAGTGGATGCTCGCTCTGATGAGCCATCACTGGTGTCAGGTAACCACAGCTCATATGCGGGCGCAGATGGTTGTAATTGTAGATACTTTTCTCAACCGCTTTCTCTGCCTCCTCAAAAGTAATGAACACCCGGTTCAGGCGGAAATCCGTCTTTAGTATCCCATTGACTCGTTCAGCGATGGCGTTTTCATAAGGGTCGCCTTGCTGCGTCATACTGATCAGAATGTTCGCCCCTTTCAACTTGCGAACGTAGTCAAAACTACAGTACTGACTACCTCGGTCTGAATGATGAATCAGTTCTTCTCCCCTTTCCAAATGGGTAGCCAGGGCCATATCCAGGGCCTTCAAACTGCCTTCTGCCGTTAAAAATGGATGTAGGCAATAGCCCACAATGAGCTTGGAGTACGCATCGGTTATCAACGACAAATAGCCAAATCCTAAACCAATATATAGGTAGGTAATATCACTGACCCAAACCTGCCTTGGAGCATTTATAACCCTATCAATAAGCAAGTTAGGGTATTTATGTAAGCGGTGGTTCGAATCGGTGGTCTGGGGCGTCTGTCGACCCTGACGGATAACCATAGCATGATTGTACAAGATTTTGTGCAACTTGTCTCGGCCTAATTTGATGCCACTCTTGGCTAATGGTTCGGCTAGCAGAAGGTGTAATTTCCGGGTTCCTAAACCAGGTATATCTCGCCTGAGGGCAGTTACCAGGTCCAGTACCAACATCGCATGGCTCACCGATCGCTGGGAGCGTTGTTTTTTAGCGTGAAAAGCTTGTCGGCTCATACCAAACAGTCGGCAAAGGCTTCCGACACTCACCTTTGCTATCTCGTTCTCACGAAGGTTTAAGACCGTTTGGTGCCAGACTTTTTTCTTATTGGCACATTTAGTTCTTTTTCAGCGGTCTCAATCATCGTGTTGAGTGCTAGGATTAACAGATTGGCCTGCTGCAGAGTCTGTTCCAACTCTTCATTTCGCTGTTTAAGAGCTGCCATGTCGCGTTTTTGTACTTGCTTCATGGCGGGTAAAGTTAACAGGCCCGTCTTCATCTTCTGACGATAGAGTTGCACCCAGCTACGAATCGTATAACCACTGTGAACGCCTAAATCTTCCATCACCTGGCTAACTTCTTCTCCGCCGAAGAGGATACGAAACATGGCCGTCTCCCGGAGTTGTTCGCTGTACTGAAAGCGACTCAGGAGGTCGCGAATGTGGTCTTGCATAGTTGTCAATTTTTGGTGAAAATTGACAACCTATATCAGGACAAGACACTATCGATACCTAGTAGTGGCCTTTACGAAGCGTCAATTAATGATCAGTGCCATAAACCGCTTAACTTGCTTCATCTGGCGGGTAGAGTCGTCGGATGAGTCTTTCCAGGGTTAACCCCTGCCCGATAACGGAGAATAATACTACCCCGTAGGTGAGCGTGACCAACAGGTCTTTGTGGGGCACGGCATTTGGAATGGATAGAGCCATCGCGATGGATAGTCCGCCCCGTAAACCGCCCCAGGTCAGCATCAGTGGAGCATTGTCGTCGAGGTCGAGCCAGCGCCGGGCCAGCTTGAACGGAAGCCAGATCGAGATAAACCGCGCTACAAGTACCAACAGAATCGTGGTAAAGCTGATCATCCAGTAGGCCGTCTGGAAATCAATAATAAGTAATTCAAGGCCAATGAGTACAAAAAGCAGCGCATTCAAAATGCTATCGATCAACTCCCAAAACTTGTCGATGTACTCTTCGGTTTGACGGCTCATGGCTTCTTGTCGGGCGTGATCACCCACAAAAAGACCGGACACCACCATCGCCAGCGGACCGGAAATGTGCAGTTTCTGAGCTAGCAGATACCCCCCCATAACCCCTGCTACCGTGATAATTACCTCGGTTTGGTAGTGATTGATGGAGCGCAATAGCCAAAACAGGCCGTAGCCCAGCGCCAGCCCGAACAGAATACCACCACCCGCTTCTTCCAAAAAGAACAAGCCAATTTCACCGACACTGATGCTATCGGCCCCATTCACGATGATACGGTAGATAGTAGCAAACACGACAACACCGACCCCATCGTTGAATAATGATTCGCCAACAATATTCAGTTTTACGCTTTCAGGCAGTTTGAACTTGGCCAGAATGCCTAGTACGGCAATAGGGTCGGTGGGCGAAATCAAGGCACCAAACAGCAGACAGAGCGAATACGGTAAGGCAAATCCTAACCAGCTCGCGATCAAGTAAAGGCCGGTGCCAACTAAACCCGTACTCAGCAAAACGCCTACCAGGGCAAACAACATCACCGACCGACGTTCGATACGGAGTTGCGTGGCGTCCGTATGGAAGGCCCCGGCAAACAGCAGAAAACTAAGCATTACGTCAAATAATACGCGCCCAAAATCAATTTGCGCCACCATCTGCCGGACTTGGGAAAACCAGATTGGATGAATGGCATTCAGGCTGATTAGAATCACCGAAAAACTCAGTGAAAGCACCATTATCCCAATAGCATCGGGAAGCTTGAGCCAGCGCGTATTCAGATAAGCAAACAAGGCCGCGATAACAGTGAGCAGGGTGACCAGCGTAAAAAAGTCCATACGTTTATTGTTGAATTGTACAAGAATACATTAACTTTTCATGAAAGCCGCCGTTTTTAAACTACACCTTCCTTAACCCGCTCCCCTAATGCTCGTTAATGATCCAAAAATCCCGAAAACGAACCGGAACGATCCGCTCACCCGCTTCAGCCATATGATTCGTGAGCGGTTTAGCCTGGAAGAAGACAAGGCCGACGAAGCCGCAATTATTAAGTCTATTAGCCGGGGCATTGAATTTCGGGGCGTTAACTTGTGGACACTCATTTTCGCCATCTTCATTGCCTCCATTGGGCTCAATGTTAATTCGACGGCCGTTATCATTGGTGCCATGCTGATCTCCCCGTTAATGGGTCCCATTATGGGGATCGGCCTGGGCATTGGCATCAATGACCTAACCATGATTCAACGAGCGCTGAAAAATCTAGGCATCGCCGTTTTTATCAGCCTGCTAACCTCAACGGTTTACTTTTTTAGTAGTCCCCTGCATATTGCCCAGTCGGAACTTCTGGCCCGGACCTCGCCCACCGTGTGGGATGCATTTATCGCTTTTTTCGGCGGCCTGGCGGGTATTGTTGTGGGATCGCGCCGGGACAAAGTAACCAACGTAATTCCGGGTGTAGCCATTGCGACAGCTCTTATGCCACCCCTCTGTACGGCGGGTTATGGACTGGCAACCGGAAATCTATATTATTTCGCGGGTGCTTTTTACCTGTTTATTATCAATAGCATATGTATTAGCCTGGCTACCCTTTTGATCGTTCGCTTTTTGGGCTATCACCAAAAAGAATATCCGTCGTCCGACGTCGAACGGCGGGTTCGGCATACCATTTGGTTGGCCGTGCTAATCGTCGTCGTACCAAGCAGTTATCTGGGCTATCAGATTGTTAGCAAAACGATCTTTGAGCAGGCGGTGAAACGCTTCGTTACCGCCGAATGTAATTTTCAGTACCGACAGGTCATTAATTACGCAGCCCACTTTAATCGTCGGCAAAGTACGCTGGAACTCTCACTAGTAGGTGAGCCTCTACCGAAAGACTCGATCAATCTGCTGCGGGCCAAGATGCCCGGTTACGGGCTGGGCGACGCAAATCTGGTCGTAAAACAGGGAAATTTTAAAGATTCAGATATCGACGTAGATGCGCTTAAAACCACACTGGCTGATCAGGTTATTCAGTACAGTCAGGCCACTATTTCCCGAAAAGATCATACCATCGACTCATTACGTCGCTACATTGACCTGACTCAAACATCAAACCTACCCGTAGCCGACCTGCGCAATGAACTCAAAACGCTCATGCCCGATGTGCAAACGTTTACAGCCGCCCGGTCGCTGGTGATGAATGCCACTAATAACAAACCCGATACGGTGATGCTGGTGTATGCCCGATTCTCTCGACGGCATACGCCCGCTGAAAAACGTCGGATCGAACGCTGGCTGCAAAGCCGTACGAAGAGCAAAAAAATAAAGCTGTTAGTTGAATGAATGGCTTAATAATACTGGAACGGCAACGCAACAGCGTAACGGCAAGGTTAGCAGTTATACAACAGGTATAAAATCAGTAACCAATTCGACTTTTGGGACGGTCTTTGCTAAATAAACGTTGTTGATATTATGTTAGATTCCATTTAAGTGGAGTGCCCTTGACGATTCGGGAATTTATCATTCTCGTCTGGTTGACTAAGCCACACGGGCAAAAAAATGATTCTTTAATCTGTATTATGATTAAATACATTAGTCTAGCAACGGTTTTAAATTAAATAATTAACCTGACTCCACCCAGTTCTTCAACGCGGTACTGAAACCGCTGGCCAGGGGAGCCAATAAACATAAAATTGGTGGGTATACACCATTTTTCGCACAGTTCCTGAATCAGTTCAGGACCGAAATACCCGTCAATACGTTCGTAGGAAACATCAATTTCTGGGTAAGCCCGGTCAAGAGTTTCAATGTCCCGGTGCAGGTGTTCCGGTGCTTTGAAGTGTTCATTCTCCACGGTAACGATACGCAGCCGGGTGGTTTCCTCATTGCTCTGAATGTAGATCATTACCCGATTCAGCGAGGCAATATCATCACCCTTCGAAAAAAAGATAAACTCCTGATCATTAATCTCTTTAATGGTTTGGTTCGTCCAGCTTGTTAATCGCTCGATGCTCCGTTTGAGTGGTCTGAAAAAATACAAAATCACCGATAAAAAGCCCGTCAAGATCAGTGACCGATCCATCATCATCAGAGCTATCAGAAACGTGGGTATGAAGTATTCAAAAAAGACCCAGACGTATTTGGGGTTCAGCATGACGTTCCCCAATAAGGCTAGGCCCACGGCGAGCAGCGCCAGCAGTACCGAACTAACCGGGGCTTTTTCGGGGCGGGGCAGGCGTTTCCGGCGGAGTTTTAGCAGTAGATTCCCAATGCCAAACAAACCCATTACCGACAGAAACGAAATGGTATAGACGCCCGCTAGTGCCTGAAGATTCCCGCTTGTACTCAGAAGAATAGCCACACAGAGGGCAAAAAACAGGAAAAGAATGTAGTAGGGGGCCTGTCGGCCATTTTCTTTCAGGAAAAACTGGGGAAAGATTCGATCCAGCGTCATCCGTTTCATTAACCCGCTTACGCCCACAAACGAGGTGAGGACAGCCCCGCTCAATACCAGCATCGCATCAAAGGAAACTAGCCACGATAGCCATCGGCCACCAGAACGCTCACCCATAAAGGCCAGCAGGGAGGCCTCGTGGTGATGTACTTCGCCAATGGGCATAATGCTCAAAGCCAACAGCGCAATCAGAGGATTAAACACCGTTACGATAATCCACATATTCCGCAGCGTTTTCGGAAAGATGCCCCGGTCCTGCTCTTCGACGTAATTGGCCGAACTCTCAAAGCCTGAAATGCCCAGCATGGCGGCCGCGAAACCTGCGAATAGCTGAAAGGAAATACTGTGCTCGGATTTGGTGGCAAAGTTGATCGAAAACTGGCTTACCCCATTGGTAAATACGTACCAGCCGCAAACGGCACATAACACAACCAGCGTGGCTAAATGGATAATAAAGATGATGACGGCGGCTTTCGATGATTCTTTAAGACCCAGTAAATTGAGCAGGAAAAACAGAAGTAAAAGCCCTATGGTGCCTACCATGATGGGCACAGTAGGGAAGAACGAAACCGCGTAATGGATAGCCTCGTTGGCTGAAATCACACTCGTCGCCACGTACGAGAGAATAGTGAGGCAGGCGGCCAGGGAGGCCGCCGACTTGTTAGCCGAATTAAGCAATACGTTGTAAGCTCCCCCATTGAGGGGTAATGCGCCAACCACTTCGCCGTAAATGTTGCGAAATAAAAATAACGTTCCCCCGACTAATAACAGGGAAATCCAGGCGTATTGGCCTGCATACAAAATACTAAGCGCCGACACGTAGAGACACGAGGAACTGATATCATTGCCGCAAATGGCAGTTGCGGGTAGTTCACTTAGTTTAGTGTGCTTGCTCACCAGTATGGCATGTTAGTCCTGTGCCGAAAGTAAACAATACTACGCATTCTCCTGCTTTTTTGTTTGACCGGAGCAAATTCCCTGAAGATCCCCTTTTACTTGGATGGCTGATATGGTGCCCATGTAAAGTGCGGAATTCAACCGTTTGCGTGCCTGATGACTAACTCTGATTTTGCCCCGTATGCTACTACCGGGGCGGTAGCGCACGGGCGCCCCCGTCAAAAGGGGCTATTCCAGCGTGACAAGCTAACTTTTTAGGGCTGCTCATTTTTCATTACATTGGTAATGACGAGTAATTCGGTGGCGATGTCAATGCCGATGAACCGGGCTACCGGGGCGGTAGTAAGAGTCCATGTTGCTAATTAGTTTTGAGTTTGTAGTCAACTTATTGCTTTTAGTCGACCGGCAGCGGCCGACCGACTTTTGTGAGTCTTCAACCCTTATTTATATGGCTCGGTCCACCCCGCCGAGTCAAGGGCAATTAGAATGAAGTGGGGACTAAATCAGCCCATAGGGCATAAACCTGGCCAGAGACGGTAGGGAAGCCCGCTCGGTTGTCTGTCTGGCAAGCTAGCTAAATCTTGGTTTCTTACCAGCCCTCAAACCTAAAAGCCGGAGCGGTTTGGCCACAGTCATAACATCGGTAACGTTGAGTGCCAGCGCGAGTAGTACCATACCGGGTCCACCGGTGCGGTTTGATGTTATGGATTTGACCACTAGGCTTACAAGGGACTGCCGCAACGGCGGACCGTTTCCAAAACCATTTACAAATATAACCCATCCAACGCAGTTAAGCCATTACCGTCGATTTCGCAAAATAAAAATCAGAATGGTAAGTGGGCCTACTTTTTAACTTAATCCGAGCCATGAAATCACTAATTAATTGTAATTCATAAGGGTAGTACTTTTAAAACTTAAACCGATTAAGCTTCACGTTCACTTCTAGGATCTGTCAAATTGATCAAGCGAGGGATTTTCCGCAGGACCGCCTTAGCAAATGGCCGCCGGTGCCGTATGAAACGGCAAAATTACCCGATAAGTAGCTTTTAGGTTCCAAGCGAGAAGTTAAATGCCACTTTTGAACCATCTGGTGCTATCGCAAGAATTTGAATCGTACCACTTTGAGCAGAGAGTAAAGCCCGATCAATATCTCTCGGATTATTAATGGGCTGGCTGTTAATAAAAGCGATAATGGTACCGGGCGGAATGCCAGCCTGATCAAAAAAACCTTTCCTGTAAACCTTGGTGACCAAAACACCAACACTTAAATTAAAATGTTGTTTGATTTCAGCAGTAAGCGGAGCGAAACTAGCGCCAAGCCTATTATAAATATTCTGTAGCGCCCTATCATTTTTAGGTTCCGTTTTGGCAGTTTTTACCACAGCTTCACTGTGTAAGGTAGCAGAGACCGTAGCGGTAGCGCCTTTGCGCTGGTAGGTCAATTGGATGGTATCGCCTGGTTTTTGTCTGGCTATTCGTTCAGAAAACTCAGTGGACGAATTGATTAAAATTCCATTTATGCGTTGAATAATATCACTTTTTTTGAGGCCGGCCTCAGCCGCTGAACTTTCCTTTTGCACACCCGTTATATAAACCCCCTTGACCAAAGCAGGATTGAGACCTAGCTGGATCAGGTACTGGTCTTCGGCAGCTGGTGAGGGAAAGGCAACACCCAACACTCCTCGTTTAACCATCCCAAAGTTTTTTAAATCATCCAAAATCTTTTTTGCCAGGTTTACAGGTATGGCAAACGCATAACCCGAATAACTGCCGGTTTGCGAAGCTATGGCTGAATTAATACCGATCAATTCTCCGCTGGTATTAACCAGGGCACCTCCGCTATTGCCAGGGTTAATGGCCGCATCGGTTTGAATAAATGACTCTACAGCCCTATTACCTTCGGGAGCCTCACTATGTTGACTGGTAGTGCCATCTGGCCTGTTGATGATGCCTATACTTCTGGCTTTGGCACTTACAATGCCTGCCGTAACGGTTGTATTGAGCGAAAGGGGGAACCCTACCGCTAAGACCCATTCGCCTATCTGCACCTTATCCGAATTTCCAAATTTTACGACAGGAAGATTTGTCGCATCTATTTTTAGAAGTGCCAAATCCGTATTGGGATCACGGCCAACCAAATTGGCCCTATACGTTCGTTTGTCAGGCAGTATGACATCGATAGCCGATGCGTTTTCAACCACGTGATTGTTTGTCGCTATAAACCCCTCTGGGCTTATAAGTATACCTGATCCTGATGCGCCATATGGTGAGGAAGCTTTGAAATGAATTTTTATATGCACCACTGCCGGCATCACCATCGTTGAGGCCGTTACAAAATTTACCTTGTTATTGGACGTATTGACAGGGCTGTTTACCGTGTTTGCGGCAACGACCTTTTCTGCTGGCGGAGTTACAGTGTCATTTGTACTGCCACCTTTATCTGCCCTTCGCTTATCGGTACAACTAATGGCTACACTTGCCAGCATAATGAATAAAACCGGAAGAAGGATGGTATTCGATGTATTAATATTCGGCATAAGTAGTATTCAATAAAAAGGCTAATTAGAAGACATAAACAACCAGCCAGAATCGGTTAAAAGATTGGCCTCGTACGCTGTACTTAGCTGTTTTAAGACATCGTATTGCGGGCTGTTTTAAAGCTAATCAACCGAGGCCTTTACAGTAATTTCTGCCCAAAAAACTAGATCAAAAGCACTCAATTCGGTAAACCTTAAAATGGTGAAGAAATTGAACGGTTTACTTACTAGTTTTGAGAGTCAACAATCTACGAATCCACCGTGGCTTCGTTTTGCGCTGAAGACCCAATGAATACAATTAGTAGACTGGATTTCAGAAACGTGTGCGCAGGCAGACTTAAAATTCCCAGAGATTGTGCTCAGTCTCCATCAGTTCATACTCCAGCTGATACGACTTCAGCAGCCCCCCTCTATCGCCGTACAGACCTACCAAATCCAAGTCGTCTGGGTTAGCCACTTTGGTAATGCGGCCATAAAACAGACGTAGATCGAACGCATCAGCCAAATTCTTGTGCTGGGCTTGATTCTTCACGTTATACCAAATGAACTTCCTTGGGTCCGAGCGGAACAAACGGTCTAAATCCTTATACTTGAAGGTGGCAATCGGCTTTTCGAAACCGGCCTGATTTTTATCTGCTGGCAGCAGCAGGGTTACGGTCTGAATGTCGTGATACAGCCGCGAACGCTTGCGGTCGAAAATCCAGTCTTCCTTTAGCTCCAGAAGGTTCAATTCTTTGGGGAAATATTCATCCCCCGTTAATGTGTTGGTCGCTACACCCACCGTATCTTGCTTAGGCTTTTCAACTTCCGGATTAGCCGTTTTACCCTTCTTACCCTTTATCGGCTTCACAGTCGGCACCTTTTTCCGGGGTATGCCCCAACCAGTATCGGCGGCCAGCTTTTTGTCTTCTTTCGCTGGCCGATCCCATCCGTCGGCAGCTGCCCCGCTTTTACCCTCTTCGGCAAAGCCAGCCGCTTTTTCCTCCGCTGACAATCCACCGGCTGTGTTTGGCATCAGCAGGTTATCATGGAATTGCTTAGCCGTCAGCTTTGTGGTGCAGGAATCGTTTGTATAAGCCTCGAGCAGACCTGCTTTGACGGCCTCCACCAGATACTTCGAAATCTCGTTGTTCTTAGAGAACATGGGCTGATTCTGCTTCTCCCTGAGGTCGATTCGTCGCCAAAGCGTTTTCTTCAACATAATGTCGATCTCGGGAATAGGCCGGAGCGAGAAGGGGGTAGTGCCGGTGCTGGGCTTCTCTTGGGCCATAGCTATGCTGCTAACAACGGCTAGCATAGTGGCAACCCTAGTTATTAAATTCAGTGGTTTCATGGTCGAGCGCTTGTGTTGAGTGTACGGTACGGGGTTATAAGGTCAAACCAGGATTTCTTTGCAGAATCGTGCCGCACCCCAAGGGCCGACCGATGGCGTCGCCGATAAATCCTCATTAGATCACAGAATCAGTACTATCGCCGACGTATCCGGAGTAAAGCAAATAGATAAGGCCTAGGTAAGAGGGTGAAAATGGTAAGTTGTCCAGCTAATCGGCCGTTACAAATAGCCGTTCATTTCTCAAGCGCACAAATGACTGTTCCTGTTTTAATAATCTCAACTAAGCTTCCTGTTCGAATTTGTGAAGTGTGCGTAGCAGATCAATAATTGGCTTTCTACAATGTGCAAATTGTAGAAAGTCAGTACCAATAAGTAAAAGTAGGTTTCACTCTTTGAACAAACTATGACAGCGGTCAGCGGAGGACATGACCGTTTACCTGTACCAACTACTCAATCAGATTAGCTATCCTTATTTAACTAATCTTAGGGTTGCAGCTACCAATATGGATAAACGACTTTAGGCGTTTGTAATCGGAATGCCGAACAAGCTTGATGAATTACTTACTTCTACTGCTCGTTCGATAATCATCATAGTCATGCATGACTCCGATCATAGATGGGCTGGTAGGAATTGAATACGTTTGCGGATTGATCACGATAGCAGACGCCAATCGGGGGATTATGGCCAACCCATATTCCCTAATGCTCATGAAATTTACCTACCCATCAGTCGCGTTTGCACGCATTATCAGCACCATCAAACGTTGTTGCTATCATGCCCTTAGTTACCGGGATCTTGCCGAGAAGGAGTGTATCAACGAGTACGTAAATCAGGCGCTAAACGGACAGGACTTACTCTTCTGGAATCGCTTACGAGTTCAGGAAAGAGCAGCTTTTGTTGCTAATGCGGATTCCCTACCCGATGATGCTGTATCCCTTCGTCGATTTAATCTTCTCCTACAGCGATATAAACGGGAAGGAATCGCCTATTATCGATTCTGGAAGCAGGCCCAGGCAACCATCCGCAAGGAACTAGGCGTCAAAACAAAACAAGTCTAATTACTGCCTAGGAATACTATCCGGACTTGTATACTACTCTATTCGGCCTAATTGGCCACGATCTGTACACGAGGGCGAGTAAAGACATTTGCCAGTTAACAAGCTAACCAACCCCACTAATCAGGGTTGTTTCAACGGTGCACATTCGGCTTGTTTGATTGGAAACAATTAGTAGTATGTCCACACCTATGAACCATCATAACCCACCGTGACGGTAGTCATAGATGTTGCCCATAGACAGGCCTACTTTTACGACGCTACACTATCAGCTCCGTATCAGTTGTACGTATTAACTGGTTGATGTATCCCACCCCCTGTCAATCGTATTTATCTACTTTTAGCCAATTGTCCACGGGATTTACGCCAATGAGTATACTGCCAGATCTCTCATCATCGCTACCGGATAATCGTTCAGCCTATCATGGACCTGTTACATCAGCTGTACGAGCGCCCCTGGTTACTGGTAGCAAAACCTACGCCGATGTTACTCAGGATGTCTGTAAACAGGTTGAAGGCAAACCAACCCGGGAGTGGTACATCGCTTTTGCGATAGCACTGACGGTGCTGTTATACGGAACAGCCTGCGTATTCTGGACTTGGTGGACGGGTCTGGGTGTCTGGGGACTGAACAAAACCGTGGGCTGGGCATGGGATATTACCAACTTCGTCTGGTGGGTAGGTATTGGACACGCGGGCACCCTGATTTCAGCCGTTTTATTGCTATTCCGCCAGAAATGGCGGACATCCATCAACCGATCCGCCGAAGCGATGACCATCTTTGCCGTCATCTGTGCGGCTATGTTTATCTTTCTGCACATGGGGCGTCCCTGGCTGGCTTACTGGTCGCTGCCGTTGCCCAACACATTTAACTCCCTGTGGGTAAACTTTAAATCGCCCCTGGTCTGGGACGTGTTTGCCATCAGCACCTACTTCACCGTATCGTTGGTATTCTGGTACATTGGCTTGATCCCGGATCTGGCCACCATCCGGGACCGGGCCCAAAGCAGGGTTTCCCGCTACATCTATGGGACACTGGCCCTGGGTTGGAATGGGTCGGCCAAGACCTGGGCTCGCTATGAATATGTCAGTTTGATTCTGGCGGGTATCGCAACGCCACTGGTTTTATCGGTACATACGATTGTGAGTATGGACTTTGCTACGGCGTTAGAACCAGGTTGGCACACCACCATTTTTCCACCCTATTTTGTGGCAGGCGCTATCTTTTCAGGCTTTGCCATGGTTCAGAACCTGATCCTACTTATCCGGGTAGTATTCAGGCTGGAGGATTACATCACCGTGGAGCACATCGAGTCCATGAACAAGATCATTATTCTGACCGGATCTATTGTGGGCGTGGCGTATCTAACGGAGCTGTTTATGGCCTGGTATTCAGGCAATGAGTTTGAACAGTACGCGTTTTACAATCGGGCCATGGGCCCCTACTGGTGGGCGTATGCGACGATGATGACCTGCAACGTCATTACCCCCCAATTGTTTTGGTTTCGCAGTATTCGCCGGAGCATCGTCTGGTCCTTCGTGCTGGCCATTGTCGTTAATATCGGGATGTGGTTTGAGCGGTTTGTGATCATCGTGAGCTCGCTACACCGGGATTATCTACCCTCCAGTTGGGCCATGTTTCACCCGACGCTCTTCGACATCAGTGATTTTCTATTTACGTTCGGCCTGTTCTTCACCCTGTTTCTGTTGTTTGCCAAGTTTTTGCCCGTAGTGAATATCGCCGAGGTGAAAGCGATTCTGAAGTCTTCGTCGGCGCAACTACCAGTCCCCGCTTCCGGTGTTGATAGAGAACGACCACTGTTGACTCGGCCTGCTACCGAATAAGCGTAACATCATCGTAATGGGCTAGTCAATGATAATTCCTGGTTTAGTAGCAACCATAGTATGGAAAAATTCCCCAACAACTTATTGAGTCGATTAGAAAGCAGACTTTTCTTACCATCTGGAAAAGAAGGGGTTAATTAATTATCATTTTTTGGGTAATGACAGAAATCACCTTCTTCCCTGGCTTCTGCACATTGTTCATGACCTATCAAGACCATCTTCAAATAGCCAATTATGAATAAATCGATGAACTTGATAAAGCCGAAGTCTAGTCTCTGGTGGATACGGTATATGCATGATATAAGCTATACCCTGATGGGGGTGATTCTTTTGATTCACCCCACGAAAGCCTCTCCACTTACTACTGGTTTATTGGGCAGTTTACTTTTATTGGCCGGGTTGAGTACAAGCTGGCTAAGCATGCGTCGGCGACAGTTGAACCAACCCAACGACTATTGGCTTCTGCTGTCCAGCGGTCGGAATACACTGTTTGGCGTAATGCTGTTAGCGAATCTGGGTAAGGCTTTACCAACCGTCATCAATTTATTGGGAATGTGGGCCATTCTGTATGCCTTCCTGCAAGCCCTTGAAGCGATGTTCTACTTCCTGGGTACCCGCACCAAGGGGGGAACTGATTTCGAGGTTCAGCTAATTCACGTTTTATGCGTGTTGATTTCGGGTGGATTTGCCTTTGTTCTCCTCATGCAACCGGTAGGTATCGCAGCTTCGCTACGATTTGTGGGTCTATTTCTAATTGTCCTGGGTATCATTCAAAGCGCACTAACCCAGCGGTTGAAAGCAACTTCGGCCTGAGCTGTGTACACAACGATAAGGGTCGATTTCAAGCAAGGCGACCCTATCCTACACTCTAAAAAGTAATGTGTACCTGGTGGGTAAAGGTGTATTTGACGGACAGTCCCCTATCAATTAGGACTGATTCATTGAGTGACAAACTAATCCAGTTAACCAGACAACCTGACCTAGACGTATTGATCTAATCAACTTATTTTCTGCAAAACGTCTTTAGGATCTGCCAGACAGGACATAGCCAGCCGGGCAATCGAATTATAGCCTTTTGCTCCATCTCGTTTAGGTCTCGGATTTCTTTTCCAATACCGGGGGTAATCGCCGCAGATTTGCTTATCGTCAAGACCTGCGATGTGTAGAGGCTACGATGCCCCGACATCAAAAAACTAATCACACAGGAGACGGCTGCGTAGGGCGCTACGGTAGCACCAAAGAGTTCAATGGCCAGGATGCTCGTTGCAATGGGCGTATTAGTGGTTCCGGCCAATACACTCACAAAGCCAATGGCCGCAAAGGTAGACCGGTCTCCACCCACCAGATCAGCATAGAAGCTTCCCGCCGTTGCCCCAATGAATAGAATCGGCGTAATAACACTGCCACTGCGGCTGATAGTAAGGGTAATGATGGTAAAAATAGCCTTCAGAATAAAGGCGTATCCAATGACGGGCAGGCCTTTTATGCAGCCTTCCATCAGTTCCAGGCCTAGTCCCAGATAATCCCGGGAAAACAGCAGGGTAAGCCCGACCAGTAGCAAACCACCCAGTAATCCTTTCAAGGGGCGCCAAATGGGAATAGTATTCGTAAAGGACGTACTACTTTGAATAGCCCGGATCAGGGTATAGGCACATAAGCCGAAGAAAATACCACCTGCCAGTAGGCGGATGAAGAAACCCCGCTCAAAGGCGGGAACAAAATGCAACGGATAATAGAAAAAGGAAATACCTAGGGCCGAGGATACCTGATAGGCTGTAATGGAAGCGACAAAGGCGGGTAGCAGGACATCATACAAAATGACACCTACTGCCAACACCTCGATACCAAACAACGCACCCGCTAACGGAGCCCCAAACACGCACGAGAAGCCTGCACAGAAGCCGCAAAGAACCATCTTTCGGCGATCAATGTCATCCACCCGAAATAGATTGGCGCACACACTACCAAGGCCCGCTCCGATTTGCGCACAGGGACTTTCTTTACCTGCCGAGCCGCCCGTTGCCAGAATCAATGCTACGTTGACGACCTTGGTTGGAATGAAACTACCTTCAATCCTACCGTAATTTTTGTTGATGGCCGCAATTAGGGCGTCGGTTCCCAGGTGTTTTTTCAGCACAAACTGACTGAGCAGATTAGCGATAAAAAAACTCAGGGGCAGGAAATAAAAAACGTGTTGGTAATGATTGCTCAGGTCAATGACGTAGTGAATGAAGAGAATAAAGCCCGAAGCGACACAGCCTACCAGAACACCGATCAGACTGGAGATTAGTAGCCATTTAAGAACGCTTAAAAATAAAATTACCTCTTCATTTACGCGCATGTTTTGTTTATCTATTAGGTAGCTCCCTTCCTGCTGACAAGCTCTGAAGAGAAGCGTGTCCAGTACTCCTCGTTCACAAATGTAGTATGAGGCTAGCTAACGTTTCGGTTTATTCAGATATACGCAAATCGAGAAGAAATGGGTAGCTGGGTTTTAGAAATTAGTTCTTCATCAAGAATAATCATACCTTATCGGAAAGTTGATGGCACCAGTTTATGTCGATTATTCAGAAAATTCTCTTCTATTTTTTACTGCTGTGTGGTAGCTTGTTAAGTATAGTTACGCTGGGTTCACTGATCTATAACAGTTCCCTCTGGTTTCTGCAAGTGCTTAATTTCCCGAGGGTAGAGGTTCTGATGGCGTTGAGTGTATGCCTGGCTATTTTTCTGCTTTTACCCAAAAAGCGGGCTGTGACCGCAAAGATTTTTGTAGCAGGCTTAATCGTTTCCATTGGTATTCAGGCCTACATCCTTTTTCCGTATACACCCCTCGCCAAAAAAGCGGTTGAATCGGCTTCGGAATCCTCTCTGGATAGACAACGGGTCTTCAGTATTGTGGTCGCAAATGTCTGGATAAAGAACCGCCAGGCCGATGAATTGCTGACCATTATTGCCGATAAAGACCCAACCTTCGTCCTGACGATGGAGGTGAACGACTGGTGGATACAGCAACTGAACGTACTGAAAAAAAAATACCCTTATAGCCTTACGTTTACAACGGATAACGCTTATGGTATGGCCCTGTATTCAAAACTTCCCTTCAAAAACCACCAGATTCTGTTTCTTAACCACGATAAGGTGCCTTCGTTCAGAATGAACGTTACGTTGCCAGACAGCACTACGTTTCAACTGGTTGCCCTTCATCCGGTAGCACCGGCTCCCAGTAGCCAATACCCAACGAACATTGGTGGCAAGGAAGTGGCGCTGTTGAAAGCAGGTCATATGATTGCCCGGAATACCCTGCCAACCGTAGTAGCCGGGGATTTTAATGACGTTGGTTGGTCGCACAATACGACTCAATTTTCGGCTATTAGTGGTTTGCATGATGTCCGGTACGGACGAGGTATGTTCAATACGTTCGATGCGCAGTCCTTATTTATGCGCTGGCCGCTGGATTACGTATTTGTTTCCCACCAATTTAGGGTTCTTTCGGTCGAGCAGTTACCAGAATTTGGCTCGGATCATTTTCCGTATTACGTACAGGTAACCTTACAACCGTAAGGTATAAGAGAGCCCAATCAGTATAGCAAACAAACCCATTACATCAGTTTTCTTTTGTCTACTGATTGGGCTTAGGCAACGCTAATTCGACAGGAGGTAGTTAATACCGAAACAGGGCTGCCATATCGACCGGCTCCTGATTTTTCAGCAGGTTAACCTCATCCATGACGTATACCTGGCCACCATTACGGAGGGTAAGCAGGGCTATTTTCTCGACCAGTGATTCGTCGCCATCCTGCTTTTCATCGTGGATAGTCGCCTTTACCGTATTCTCGTCGAAATGCCCCCAGAGGCTGGCCGCTGTTTTTAGAAAAAGCGCATCGATACGTCCGGTTACGGCAGCTTTCAATAACGCACGGGCGTCACTCGACACCATTTCGCTACCGCTGCTGTTCTGATACTGGTTAATACGTCGCTGTTTGTCCTGTTCAATGGAATCACCGAGCAGTTCCTGCGCCATCTGGTGCAGTTCCTGTGGCTGCGTATGGTCGAAATTTCCCGTCAGGCCCTCTTTATGGAGGTGCGGATACGTGTTTATGTCGTGATAGATCGGCTGAAAATACGCTACCGATGCCAGCACAAGCGGCAGATTCTGCGTACTCATCATCTCAACGATGGCCGCATCGATCAATCGAAAATAATCGGCCAGCAGGTGATCTTTTTCCTTCGTATCCTTATCCTCGTTGCTGGCGTACATCGTCATTGCACCATTCCGCCCGTTGGTACGTCCCTGCAATTCCTCGTCAAAGTCGTAATATTTAGTTACGTCTTCCAGTCCCGATGGCATCGAATCTACCAAATCGAGGGGTGCAATGGTGTATGTATCGGCTTTGAAGAGACTAACCCCCTTTTTACTAATCTGCAACAGGCAATACACAGGGGATTGTTGAGCAAAGGGAAACAGCGGTTGCAAATGAAATTTGGCGTCGAGCCAGCTACTGTTTTCCAGGGGGATCGGACTATGAAAGATGGCGAAGAAATCAGGATTTCGGAACACGGCAAGTCCTTGTTGCTGGTGCCGCCAGAATGGCGTATCATCCAGCAGCGCTTCCAGCGGACGCAACAGACTGGTGATCTCGTTGCTGCGGAACGACTGGGCTTCAAGAGTCTGCCGGATACGCTGAATGTGATTTTTAAACGCTAGTATATCCTGCCCTTCATTCACTTCTTTCCCACGCTGGTGGGTCGGAATAAATAGCGAGATCGATTGCGCGTGCGTCTGCATGGCCAGATCGAGTAAGATGTCTTTATCGACATGTTCCAGATTGATACCGTTGAGTTGTTGATCGGTCATCATATAGCGTTTTTGTTCCTAGCTTAAATTGATTGTCTGGGCCCGGAACCCAAAAGTAGCCTTGACAAACAGCTATTGCTATGACGCCTGTCAAGGCCTGTTATGATGGTTCACAGTTTTCCGGAACAGAGCTGTAGTGTGAATCAAACAAGTTTATTTTCATTTACGCCAACATACAAATTCGTGTTCCGGCCAAACGGTCTACAAGGTAAACAACAGGCCCACCGACAACGCCTGGCTGTACTGAATGTTAAAATCCTGGTCCTGATCATACAGCACTACTCCGCTTAACGTAGCGTTGAGCAGTTGATTAATCTTGCCGGTCAGCGTGAAATCAAGCCGATGATCGGTTGCTTTCAGGTTACTGTAATCAGCAAAGAACAGGTAGCGAAATTTGAGGTTGACGTTCTGAGCAATATCCTGATCGTAGT
The DNA here is from genome assembly GCF_054776855.1 of Spirosoma migulaei. Taxonomy (NCBI): domain Bacteria; kingdom Pseudomonadati; phylum Bacteroidota; class Cytophagia; order Cytophagales; family Cytophagaceae; genus Spirosoma; species Spirosoma migulaei. The sequence goes on from NZ_BAAHBG010000031.1 coordinate 52,035, forward strand.
TAAAAATCGCCTGAAACGCTAATTCCGTTCGCACGGTCTGATCAAGCGGTACGCCATAATTCCTCGTCACATACAATCGAACCGCCGGGTCGGTCACAAATGTCTGTCGAACGGTAAGGCCCCCCAGTCGCAGATCAAACACATCATTAGGCTCATACGAAAGCCCCAGGGATTCTGTCAAATAAGCGGGCGCAAACAGGTTCGAGATGGGATTGGCCTGCTCCTGACCCGAGGGCAGCGTAACATAGTCGTAGCCCGGCGCAAACTGCGTGAGTAGATTCAGTGACCCAAACCATTGCCAGCGGGTATTGATCCGATACCCAGCTTTGGCATCCGCGTATAAGCGGTCGGTATTCTTCCGTAGGGTTTGTTGGGCATTCTTGACGATACCATACTGCAACTGCGTACTGGCACTCCAGTTGAAGCGATTTCGGCGATAAGACAGACGTGCGTTCAGTAACAACCCCAGCGCAATTGAATTAACACCTCCGCCCTTCCAGTTTCCGCTAAATGAGCCCTGATTGAGATTGAAACCAGCCTCCAGCTTATGCCGCCAGTACGTAGAGTCGGGCCGCACGACGACACTGTCGACGGTGTTGCCCTGATCGAATAATTTTCGAAGCGCGGGCAGCGTATCCGTCTGGCCGTAGACTGACCCCACACCCATCAGCCATAGCAGTAAACATGAACAAAAAAGAGACCTGTACTGACAACTCCAGGGACTGATTCTGCCCGTTGGAGACATCTTTGCCAGCGCTATCGGGTAAGTCATGTTTTTGATTCCAGCCGGTCTTTGACGTACAGTTCCTCCACAATAATCATCAGAACGGCAATCAGCGGAGACGCGAACAGCACCCCGACCAGACCCACCAGAATGCCCATCAGGACTTGCCCGAACAATAGTAGCGCGGGGGGCAATGATACAAATTTTTTATCCAGCAAAGGCGTCAGTACGTAGCCTTCCAGCGACTGTACCCCCATGTAGAGGGCGAAAACGTACAGCAGGTATTCGGGGCCCTGGGGTAAGGCCACCAGCAGGGCCGGTGCCAGCGCCAGGTAAGGACCCAGGTTGGGAATGAAGTTCAACACCCCGGCAATGATGCCCAGAACAATGGCGAATGGAACACCCAGCAACGCCAGTCCACTTCCGGTCACTATGCCCACCACCGTCATGGTAATGGTCCGACTGATAAACCAGTTTTTAAGCGTCGAATAACATTTATCCAGTACGTCGAGCAGCCGATTCCGATAAGACGGGTTGAACAACCGCACGAACCCCTTCCGATAATTGCCGGGATTGAACGCCAGGTAAATCCCGGTGATGATCACAATCAGTACGTTGACCAGCCCGCCCAGCGTACCCGAAAAAATACCCGTTAACTCCGAAAGAACGCCCTTGCCTGGCCCGCCTGAGGAGAGCATGTCGCCTGGATTTTCCGGAATGCCATCCAGCAATTTCTTTCCCCACTCGGTTTGCTGTAACGTCGTTTTTAACTGCTCGACCGACTTCGGCAGCGATTCGGCCAGGTCACTGGCCTGCTGACTGACGGTTGGGGCCAGCCCCCAGATGGTGCCCCCGATTAAGGCGACTAGCAGGAGCAGTACGACAGCCACCGAGGGCCCATACGACAATGGGGTTTTGTGCTGGATAAAATGAGCCATGGCACTGATAACCACCGCGAACGTGATCCCGCCAAATACCAGAAAGAAAAAGCTGGCTGCATAGCCAATCAGCCAGAACAGGGCTGCTATCAGTAGCGTAATGAAGGCCGCCGTAGCCACCCGGCGTGAAAAAGAAGAGGAATGCTCCATTAATAAAGGACAATGTATTATACCTAATTTCGATCCGTAGCGAGGGGCTGAACATTCTGGAGGCTGGATGCCGACGTGCCGGTTTTGTTTTGAATAACCGTGAACGACCCATCCGTTTCCAGGACGACCGCCGTTATGTCGTCGAGATGAGCAACGCCTGAACTGCGTATGGCGGCCAAGACTTCGCCTTCGGCTACGCGCTCCCTGCGCAACGCCTGCCAGAGGAATTGCCCCTGGTGAAACAGCAGGGTAGGTTCACTTTTGATCATGCGCTGAAACCAGGGCCATCGGATGGATAGCCAGGCAACGCTATACTGAAGGGCAATCAGCAGCGTCAGGGCCGTTAATCCGTCAGCTAAACCCGTTTGGCGGGAGATGATAATGGTGGAAAAGGTGGAACCAAGCGCCACCGTTACGACCAGGTCAAAGGCATTCATTTTCGAGAGGGTACGTTTTCCCGAAATGCGCAGAAAAAACAGTAGACCCACGTAGGCCAGTATCCCCACGAACACGACGCGCCCGATGCTTTCCCAACCCTTGAAAACCCAATCGTGTATAGTTGCTGCTACGTCGGTCATGGGTTTTGACCGTTTAAAGCGGGAGCGGCCTTCGCTTTAGCTGGTGGCCGCGATAAGATGGCCGGACCATCGACGTCGGGTTGCTTTTCCAGTAAAACCACCGTATGGGGGAAGGGCATGTCGATACTGGCTTTGTCGAGGGCCAGTTTGATACCCGTCACGACTTGGTCACTCACTTTCAGGGCGTTGGCCTGCTGGGATTCGACCCAGAAGAAAACCGTCAGGTTCACCGATGAGCCCGCCAGTTCGGTTACGTATACCCAGGGAGCCGGTTCTTTCAGGACGCCCTCGATGCCAGTTAGTACGTCGTGAATGACGCTGCGAGCTTCTTCGATGGAATCCGGATAGCCGATGCCCACCACAAACTTGATCCGGCGTTTTGGATAAGCCGTCCGAACCAGAATCGAACTCGTATAGACGTCACCGTTGGGCAGAATGGCTCGCTCGCCATCGTAGGTTTTTAGCCGGGTGGAGCGCATGTTGATTTCTTCGACGGTTCCTTCAAAATTATTGACCCGTATCTGATCGCCGACTTTGAACGGCCGACGCCACAGAATGAGGATACCGGCAAAGAAGTTCTGGAGAATGTCTTTGAAGGCAAAGCCGATGGCCACCGAGGTAACGCCCAGGCCCGCAATAATGTCACCGGGTTTGAATGACGGAAAGACAACCACGCAGGCGGCCAGAAAACCGATAATGCTAATAAATGCACTGGCGATACGGCTCACCAGGCTGGCCAGCGTGTCGTCGATGGAGTGGCTCTGAACAGCTACTTTGTTAATCAGTTTCTTGATGCCTTTTCCCAGCAGCCAGAACAGCATAAATACCACCGCGCCAACGATGAGGTAGGGTAGCCGTTCGACGGTCCCTTTCATAAAATCGCGAACGGTATGCCAGAATAGCGTAATGCCATCATTGAACGTAAAGGGCGGTTCGTTCACCCGGGGTGGCTGGAAGAAACTCCAGAGTAAAAGCATAATGCTACGTTAAAAAAGTATAATATTGACTGATAACCAAATAGTTAGTTAAACGTAGTCTCAAGCTTGGCTGGGTAGTAGTACAAAGTTGTCTCTACATCTCCCATCAGTAATGTTTACTAAAAAAACCAGAAACTGTCTCGTAACTGAACCGTTACTGATCCCAGATAGGCATCGTTTGTGTAGACGGACGCCCGGTAGGTGCCCGGCTCAAGCGTTACCGTTGGATGAAACCTGAACTTTATTGGCTGTTTCATCCCGTTGAACGTAATGGTCTGCACGGCATCGACGGGTATCATCAGGTTGCCGGAGGGCAGCGTAACAGTGGCCAGTGGCAACGGCCTCGCCGGTGACCGGCCCGACTCATGGACCAGACTTAAGTAAACGTCTTTCGTTCCCTCCATATGTCGTTCGGCCGGTACCGTAAACGAAAGATCCAGTGCGTTTACTTTTTTGGCTTTCGCTGTTACTTTCTGGTTTGATTTTAAGAGACTTACCTGGAAGGCATCCCCCGTAACCGCTGAGGTGGATACCATCGTTTTAAGTTTAGCGTCCCGTTGGTTGAGCGCCTGCTGCAATTCCCTGTTCTGTTGACTGACTTCACTTAACTGATCCGTTTTTCCACGCATGAGGGCCCGTTGATTCGATAAACTGTCGCGAAGTTGCCCGGAGTCAACACCATTGTTTTCCGGTATGGCTGGAAACATTCGGTCAATGCGGGTACTTTCTAAAACGCCGATCCGGTCATAAGTTTGTGCTAATAAGTCATTTAACCCGTTCAGTTGATCGGTTAACGAAGCGTTTTCCTGCTTAGCGTCCGCCAGTTGGCTTCGTAGTGCGTCTAACTGCTCATGTAGCTGCGTTTTATTCATTTTCGACGAGTCTGCCTGTGGTGTAGTCTGATCGCTGAGAGCATCGGGCTGGCGCGACTGACTCCAGTAATAAACGCCACCAGCGGTTAGTAGAAGCAGACCAAGTAGCAGGAGGACCTTATTCGTTTTGGATGAATGCGCTTCAGTTTCCATAAGGCTGATCAATAAGAAATACGAGTTGGAATAATGATTAGCCGCTGGCGCACAAGGCAACTGGTGAAAGTGAACTCCTCACTAATTTGGCGTACAACTAAATCTAACTAACTGATAAATAGATATTAAGTTTATTTATAGTCATTTCTTCATTGACCGCAGTAAGCTGTTTTACCAGACTATACAACTCAATTGTCATAAACGAAGTGTTCATAATTCGGACGGAAAGTTTAGGGCCAAAAGAGCACACTAATTTACCCGGAACCTTAGCGACTAACGAGTAACGAGCGAGTCCGCAAGAATGGGCGTGGGTTTGTAAAACATAACCAAGGTTCCCAACCGTTTATTTGGACCAGTAACGGGTGCCGATAGTTCATAAGGGGCATTATTCTTAAAATAAACGTCATCCTGTCCGAGCAGATAGGCCGGAAAACGGCTGGTGAAGGCAATACCCTGATTTTTCTTGTTGGTCGAGATCGTCACCTTGCCGGATGGATCAACCAGCAGCATTTCCCGGATGCCCTGGTCTTTGACCAGCGTATTGAAGTACTCGTTGATTTCGCCAGGTTTGTTCTGGAGTAACGCGTTACGAACCGCCCAGACGAAAGTTTTCATACCAAACTGGAGTTGTTGCTGGTCGTTGGCGAGTTGATTTTCTCGTACGGTTGCCCGTACATCACTACGTTCCTGCTCGAACTCTTTATTTAGGGATACATTTTTGTAGAATAAATAGCCCACACCTAAAATCAGGAGGGCAATGACGCCGTAGAGTATGTACAGTACGTTTGTGCCGGGCTTCGTCGTTACGTGTCGGGTTCGCTGATCGGTGGTATCCATTGAGAGAAATGATTAGAATGAAAAGCCTGTTATATGGAAATTGGTTTTGTCAGCATGACCGGGTCGCCGTAGCAGAAGCATCTTAAACTAACGTGAATAATGAGTAAGCGATTTCTTTTTTTGTCATCCTGACGATAGAAAGGATCTTATACATTCCTATCGTCAGAATGAAAAAAAATCCAAATTTCAGGTGCTTTCTATCCGTTAATAGCTATCGGCCCTGAACGCGTATTTTTCGAAAATCAGGTTAACCGCCTGTTTGATTTTATTGTGGTCACGGTCAAATCCATTTATTAACCTAATCGTAGGCCGGTTTGTCGATGTTTGGTTTGTCGTTCGGGTTTCGATTCGGGTTCATCACCCGCACGTTTTCCCCCAGCTCGTCGGGGCCATCGGTGTATTTGTCTTTCAGATCGTCGTTGGGTAGTTTCTCGTCGGGCAAATCGCTGACGGGTTGTTCGCTGCCTACGCCACTGTGTCCTTCGGCCGACTGATTTTCCAGCCCGTTCGGTGAAATGGCCTGTTTGGCCCGGATGATGTCTTCTCGATCTTCGCTTTCCATATCGTTGTTAGTTGTTTAAAAAGTAAATTAGTAATGCAGTGTAGATTGTGCCGACTGTTCAAGGCGTTTATCCACCGAATCGTCGTCCTGCTGGGCTAACTGCTGTTTTTTTAGCGCTACCGCAATGAAACTGCCGTAGAAATAGAACAGCTTCTGGCGAAACCCACGGGCCTTTCTCACGTCGTTTATCATGTCGATGAACTCGTGAAAATTGATGTGAATTGGGTTGGCTTTATTGCCAATATTGGTCGTAATGCCGTAGACCGGAGCTTCTTCTTCCGGCTGATACGTTCCCAGCAGCCGGTCCCAGATGATGAACGTAGCGCCGTAGTTTTTATCGAGGTATTTTTCCTGCGATCCGTGGTGAACCCGGTGGTTAGAGGGCGTCGCAAAAATAAACTCGACCCACCTGGGCAACCGGCGAATATATTCGGTATGCACCCAGAACTGAAACAGGACCGCGATCTGACTAACGGTAAAGAAAACCACGGGGTGAAAGCCGAACAGCGCCACGGGCAGAAAAAAAATAACTTTAAAATTCTGAATCCAGCTCAGCCGGAAAGAAACCGTCAGATTATAATGCTCACTCGAATGATGAACGACGTGGGTTGTCCACCAGAACCGGCGTTCGTGCGCAATGCGGTGCGCCCAGTAATTAAAAAAATCGAAAATAAGGTAACAGGGTATAAACGTCCACCACTGAAGCGATATGCGCCAGGGGAGCAAATTATAGACCCAGACGACCCCGAACAGCAAGCCGAATTTCAGGCTGGTTCCAATCACGACGGAGCCTAAACCCACCAGGGTAGACCCAATCGTTTCCTGTTTGTTATAATACGGCTTCTTCTGAATATGGGAAATCAGGATTTCGATTCCCGTCAGTAAAAATAGGATGGGTGCTGCCCAGACAATGAGGTTCGGAGCGGCTTTTTCGATGGTCCACAGTCGCTCTAACGGAATAACCGGCGCACCAAATAAGGCTTCGTACATAGATAAGGAATGGTATCATGTTGACGACATTGCGTCATCGTTACTTATTATCCAGCTTATCACCAGCCTCATCAAAGGCATTACCAATAGAACGTCCTGCTTTCTTAAAGCCCGCTTTCATATCCTGCCAGGCATCTTCTGTGGCATTTTTCGCCTTGTCGATATCGTTGTCCAGATCCTTGTGTTCCCGTTTGAACTTATCCATTTGTTGGTTCATGGACTCTTTTGCATTGCCGCTGCTACGATCCATCTTCTGTTGGAGTTCGTCAATTTTCTGATCGAGTTTGTCGCGCTGTTCTTCCAGGTTAGTAACGGCTTTAGCTCGCTCCGTATGGAAATCTGTAGCCATCTGGTCGGTTGATTCTTTGGTATCTGCCTCGATAGCATCCCCCGTATTTTCGAGGGCTTCTCCGGTGCGTGACTTCTCAGAACCGCTGTTGCAGGCCTGAAAACCAGTAAGCGTCAGGGCGACGAATGCGGTCGCCAGTAAGGAACGTAGCGTTTGTGTTTTGATGTTCATAACGTTTGTATTTATGAGGTACTACCTGGTTTCAAAGTACATATAGTGATCTTGGAATGGGCTTAAGCAAACCTTATAAAGTCCTTAGAGCTTCTGTTTTGCCACTTGCCTGATTTCAAAAGAAACGGATAAAATCCTTGGAACGGCTGAAAACGGCCATTCCAAGGATTGAACATCTAGTCGATTATTTCGTTGAATACGTCAACTCATCGCCATCGCTTTTTGGCTTTGTCGAATCGGTTAGGTCGTCAATATCTACCTCCGTTTTACGGATCGTATCCCGAACCACTTCGTCGTGCTCGGTCACGTCCTTGCCCACCGAGATTTCCTCAACGACCGTTGCCGTTTTCGACACCACCGGCACTTCCTTATGCTCGACCATCTCAATCTGTCCGTCCTGGAAAGCGTTCAGGTCGGCATCCGTCGCCGGGCGGTTTACCGGATTGCGCTGTACACTAACCCGTTCTTCGCGTAACCGAATGCTTTCTTCAACGGGTTTGGCAATGATCCGGCTGCGTAGCCGGACGCCCCCCGTCTCAACGGTGCGTTTCCCTACTTCCAGATTTTCTTCAATAACCTTAATGGTTTGATCGGCGTCGGGCTGCTTCGTATCGGTGAAGGCTGCGCCCATCGATGCACTGGGCTGGCTGGTCAGACTGTCATAAACCGGCGTCCCTTCGTTAACATCGACGGCTCCGGCGTCATCCAGAATATCGGCCGCCTTCTCAGCTTCGTCTTCCGTCTGGACATGAACCGTAACCAGCGAGCCTCTTTCGGTGGCCCGGGCATATCGGTCCGCATCGTCATCATCGCCGAAGAGCGAGCTAAAGAAATTACCAATGCTGCTGCCGGTGTCATCGTCATTACTACGGGTCGTATTGGTAGTCGCGTATGGATCAGATGTGGTGTTACTGTAGCCTGCCGTCGAATCTGACTGGAGGGAAAGGTCGATGTCCTGGCGTGTAATGCCGGCATCGACCAACTTGTCAACGGCCTGCCGGGCTTCGGAAGCGTTATCAAAAACGCCAATAACTGTAAGTGCCATAATCAGACTAGTTTATTAGTAAGAAATTAGTTAGGGTAATTTATTCGGTAAGTTCACTTGAGGATTCAGTAGCGGTCCGTTCAACGGTTATCTCTTCCTGTCGGAGCGAGACCGTTTGCGTATCGGTCGTCTGGACCTGCCGCCGGGTCACCCGGATTTCTTCCACCAGCCGCAGTCGTTTCAGAATGACAACCTCTTCTTTTAGGACAGGATAGATCATTGTATCTCCTTCCTGCCGGGCCACCGGTACGTGGTCTACGAGTTGATCCATAGCCACTCGTTCAATGACTACGTCCTCCTGAAGCAAGGGAATTTGAATATCCTGCTCGTGCTGATGAACCGTTTTGGTAAGTCTGACGCGGCCCGTTTCGATAACCTGCTTGCTAACCTGAAGCTGTTCGCTAATCAGCGGTATTAGTAGAGATTCAGCATCGCCGCTTAGGAATGGAGAGTCCGGGTCGGTGGTGTTCGGCGTTTTATCAACCCATTCATCGGTTGGTTTCTGAGGGATCATAGCGGGATCGGTAACGGACAGCGTCAGGGCTGCATGAATTTGCATTGGGGTTGCTTACGTGATACGTAGCGTATTAAGGCGTTGTGGGTAAAAAAAGAGTTGGGCAAGTGCTCAGCCCCTTTTCGATCGTCAATCACTACGGTTCCCCAGTCCAAATGGGAAACAAAACAACCCTATACACGTAGTTTTTTCTATCGCACCGTCTGCGTCTCCTGAATCGGGTGGTCGTATTGATTATACTCGTCTTTTGAATCCGTACCCATTCGAGCGCCGAAACCCGAGGCAACGACTCCAAGCAATAGGCCAAAAAAGCCATAAATAGCCGCTTTGGAGGCTGCGGAAGCGGCATCGTCAGCCACATGACGGGCTTTTACTTCGGCCTCTTGTTTGGTTTGTTCGAATTTCGCGGCTGCCTGCTGATACGTATTGATCCAGTTGTCAACGATTTGTTCTGATTCAGCCCGGCTTTTGCCCGTTCGCTTCATCAATACGTTAACGGCATCTTCTTTGTCCACACGATTGACCGTTGCCTGGCCCTGCTTGAACAGGCGGCTGAATAGATTGCTGGCGACTTCGTCAGCAGCCTGCGGATTCGATGCGGCCCGCTCAACGGCATTACCTGCCCGGTCAGTGGCCTGGTTTGCTTTACGTTCCAGCGTGTTGGGGTTCAGACCCGGATCACCCGTCTGACGAAGCATGGTGTTGACTTCGCTTTTCAGATCCGTCAGGTTCATATTATTCATATCGATCCCGTTCGCCTGAAGCTGATCCTGAACGGCATTGCCGATACCGGGCGCGGCAGCCGCTATCCCTGAACCGGCGGTTTTAACGATACCACCCACCAATTTGCCCACACCGCCAATAATACTACCCAGCGTCGTCGTCAGAAAATAAATGGTCAGTAGCGTAACCAGACACCAGGTCAGCACGCCATGAATCATCCCATCGAAGAGCCGGGGCGTACTTGCCAGTCGGCCCGCTACCCAGCCACCAATAAACAGGGAGAGGAGGCTGCTGACAATATACCAGATGGCGCTCCCGATGCCTAAACCTGCCATCGGGTTGCGTTCTTCCACCGGATCAATCGTGCCCAGGCCGATGCCCAGACCCAATAAGGTTAGGAGTATCTGAGTAACGATGGCCACCAGAACACCGGCAAATACGGCGCTCCAGGAAATTCGTTTCATAAAATCCAGCCGGTTCGGGCGGTCCTGGTATAAAGCTGTTGTTTCCATAACGTATTACTTGTTTATCAGTTGAGTAAGGCAGAAAAACTAGGCCATCCTGCCATTGGTCTTTTCACGGCATTGAACACTTCGTCACGTATTGAGTAAATCAGAAAGCAATCTGTAGGGACACACCTGATACGGGTATGATCAAAACTGGTTAAGGAATGAGGCTTGGCCGTTACGGGTGTTCAGGAAGGTGTGGGTAATTCCTGTGAATAGGCGGGATAGAATGCCACTGGGCATAATTCCCGTATGTGATGATGAGGTAGTGGCAAAAGTACGTCCCTCGATATAGACACCCTATGAGCGTTATCACTGTGCGCTATGATGGGTGTCACGTCATCGCCTATTCTTTATACGGGTCCACACCTTGTTAGCACACCCAGACGCTTATTACAACTGAGTCACGACGATCTCGACGCGCCGGTTTCGTTGCCGTCCCTTAGCGGTTTGGTTGGTCGCAATGGGATCGTCTTCGCCTTCTTTGCTGGTCGTTATCCGGCTGTTATTAATTCCCTCCTTTACCAAAGCCGCTTTGACAAAATTGGCCCGGGCAGCTGCAAGCGGTTTATTAACCGACTCAGGACCGACGCTATCCGTATAGCCGACAATGCGGATGTGCAGTTTGAGGTAGGTCTTCATAATCTGCGCCAGATCATCCACTTCGGCCTGGGCATCGGGCGTAATCCGGGCGGTATTGGTGTCAAACCGGAGATCATCGAAGAGAAATGATTTATTAGGCTGACTGTTTTTTGTCGCTAAATAGCGGGCTAACTGGTACGTAAAGGATTGATCGGTCAGGATTAGTTTGCGGCCACCCGTTGCATCGACCGCTACGCGTACTTTTGGCCCGGCGGAAGGTACATCTACACTCAGGACGACCACATCGATCCGGCGGTTTTGCTCGCGTCCGGCCTCGGTTTTGTTCGTCGCTACCGGCATTGTATCACCCCGTTCCCGCGTGGCTACGCGGCCCGACTCAATACCCCCGGCGACCAGAGCCTGTTTAACGGCTTCGGCCCGCTGGCCGGACAGGGCGTCATTGTGGGCATCGGTGCCGGTGCTGTCGGTGTTACCTTCGATGCGGATGCGGAGCGAAGGATACGCCTGCATAATCTGGATCAGATCATCCACGTTGGGACGGGACTGAGCCGTAATTTGAGCCGAACCGGGCTCGAAAGTCAGGTTATCGAACGCAAACACCCTGGGATACTGCCCATCTTTGGCGGCTAGATACTGGGTCAGTCCGTAATTGAAGGAGCGTTCGGCAACGTTCAGTTTTCGACCACCCGGTAAATCAACACCGACCTTTACGTCAGGTATGCCCGAGCCATCTACATTCCCATCCATATCGTTGGCCACCGTGTCGGTTGCTGCGGCCACGCCTGACCCGATTGCCTGTTCAGCCGTGGATTTGTCCGGTTTGCAATAACGAAGCAAAACTAAAGTTAACAGGAATAACCCCAGGCCGATAAGCAGCCATTTCCACCAAAGCATACCGCCAGCCGGTGCTGCTTCCTCCCGAATCGGAACAACCGGGGTGGCGGCAGGAAACGGTGTACCAATGAACCAGGCCAGTGGAACACCAAACATGGCTGGTATGACCGAGCGGGTAGCATCGCCTTCACTGTGGAGCATAGCGGCTAACTGAGCCTCGGTCAAATCTCGGGCGATTACCTGTTTATGCAAAAAGCCCATTAATACGGAGGCAACCAGCCCGGTTAAGGTAGTGGCCGATCCTAAGCCGATTCCACTGTACTTGCTTGTTTCCTGAGCGACCTGGTGAACCCGCTGGTCATACAATTTTTTGAGTAAGGCATTCCCCGATTCGGCCGCTTTTTGTCGTTCGCTGGCGGTATCCACCAACTCACCTAAGTTTGGTTCAGTGCTGAAGGGCGTATTCTTGAGCAGATGATACAGCTTTTTTGCGCCATCGTTGTCCGATACACGATTCATGACACCAGCCGTTACGGTGGGCAGAAGCCCATCGATTGCTTTTGGGGTGTTCGCCTTATTTTCATTCAGGCTGTGGGCCAGATCGTTGACGGCGGATGGGGTAAAAACAGACCGCAGATGGTCCAATGGGGTTGTCGTTGCCATAGGTATTTATAGGGTGTTGAGCTTACGATTCGGGTCATGGCGAACCGATAAAGTCGGTAGAGGCCTGTTTCCGAATTGGAATATGGACCGGTTGATGCCGTAATTTTGTGTGGGAGACGCAGGGTTACTTAGCTTCATTGCAGCCAGTATAGCCGGTGCCATTGGGCAGAGCTGGCCATGAATCTGACAAGATGGAGCAGCAACGAATGACAAAGGTAGACGTGACCCTCCCGGCATAACTATGACGACCATCATCACCAGACCTGATGGTTACCTTAGTTGGAACCGCTGTGTATGTGGGGTAATGATGTTCTTCTGACTGCTATTGGTCATAAGACCCGGTGATACGGGTCATAAATATGATCAGATTAGTCAAGTAAGTTTGTATGTTCGCCGGGGAAGATAACCAGAGGCCAGCGTAGTAGTATTCGTATTGAATTCACTTAGTAACTCTACCTTATGTGGCCTTTTACACTGGAATTTCCCGAAACGACTGATAAACAGTCTGATGCCAAATCGATTTGGGATCGGCAATTGAATGAGTACGTTTTTAGGGTAGCGGACCAGTACATAACCGTTGTCGATAAGCCGACGCAAGACCGATTAATAAACTTGCTGACTACTATTGGCAAGCCAGATTCTAGGCAGCCAGATACGTTTCAATAATTCAGGATTCTTCTCGTGAATCTATCAGGGCCGCACCTGACTCGGTTGGATGATTCGATGCCCCGCTCCGCTGTTCGGCGTTACGTAGTTCGCGCTCCAGAAAGTAGTTGAGCGCCGTTCGCAGTACGGCAATAGCGGCTAAGAGACCAATGTCATTCCAGGTCGGGGCTACAGCCGTTTTCAGAATATCGGCCCCTAACTCCAGCTCTAAGGCCAGGGCCAGTGAACGCCCCAGCGATAACCGGATCTCTTCTTTGGGAACCATCAGGCTCCGGTCGGTAACGATTGCGTATAAAAAGTTTCCTAACGACCGCAGAGACGCAATGGCAATGACGATAGCCGCACCCGCTTCAATCCAGCGGGCCAGCAGGAACGTAGTGGCTTTAATGAATTCTTCCATTGGGTGAATAGCCAGTCAGGACCACGATTTCATGAGCTTTTTATAGAGATCACGCACCTGCTGCTTTTCGTAATCGGTGTTCAGCGTCTGGTCGGCAGAATCCATCAGCAGTTTGGCCTGTTGCTTTAAAATCGGCTTCCGGTCGTCGGAGCAAACCGCTTCGTTGACCAAGGCCAGCGCCCGGAGCAAGCGCCGGAGCACGGCATGGTTTCCCTTGGCATTGATGCGCGGCAGATCGAACGCCAGCCGGATATAGTCATCAAAGTCCATGCTCCGCACCAGTATCCGCAGATGCGTCCCGTCGGAGCGCAGCCTGGCCGGAAACTCGCGGTGGGCCAATTGTTCACTAACGGCGCCGAGGTAATCGACGGCCATGATGGCGGTGGTGGTGTCGTTGATGCCGGGCGAGAGTGCTTTCAGCGCAATGTCAACTAGTTGCTGAATACCAAACGCTACATCCTGCTCCACGTTCCGGTGCCGCCCAATGCTAACGTAATCCATCAGATCAGCGGGCCAGTCGGCTTCCTCAGGGTCGGGACGTTCCATGCCACTGCGAACGCTGAAGAGTACCGTTCCTTCGCCCACAAAGGCACCCATTTCTTTCTCGATACGGAGCACGACCTGGTTTTTCGTTGCCCATTTGAGTAGTCCCTCCGTATTGATCAATTGCAAATAACCCGACTGATTGGTTTTGACTGGATGCCAGCCCATTTGTCCATCGGTGTATTCTAAAGCGGCTTTGGCCTTTTTAGGATCATCAATCGGCTCGCCAAACTGATCCGGAAACAGTTCGACGATGGCTTTGCCCGTTTCATGAAAAATATGCTGAACAATCGTACCGGTCTGTAAGGATTCGGCAATGTGATGAATAAAGAAGATCAGCGCCGCTACCCCCCCTAACGCCAGCAGCAGACCAACTAACACGGCCGTAGACGGCACAAACTTGACCTCATCGGTTCCCCGAATGGTGCCCAGCACAATCAGGCAGTAGGCAAAGACACCGACGAAATAGCCTATGACGACCTGATTGACGCGGTCCCGCATGAAGTTACGTAACACCCTGGGTGAATACTGACTGCTCACCTGCGAAATTGTGGATAGGGTGAGCGAAAAAGCCAGTGCTGCTACGGTCAGCATGGAGCCCGAAATAGCCGACAACATCCCCCGGGCGCCATCGGCCCCCGAAGCGAATAGAAGCGGGAACCGTTTGGCCCCGTGCCAACTAGTATTGGCATCAAACTCAACCAGCCCGTAGGCTAGACCGAAGGAGAACAGAACCATCAAACCCGGCACAAACCAGAGCGATTCCTGAAGTTGTTGCCAGTATTGACGAAATCGGGTAGGCATTTGGAATGCAAAAAGATTATTAAGCTAACCTGCCAGCAGCCGAATAGTTAGAACGGCTAGCAATAAGCATAAAAATCGCTTAATCAACCGATTAAACGACTAAGTGAGATTACAGGAAATGGCCGCTCGACAACAATCCTTAGCGCATAATAGGGCCTTTGTTCACAATTCGCTGTAGTATTCGATTGACGGAATAGAACACACCGTTCGTTGCGCGGACGTCAGCCTTTAGGACCTCGATCACATTACTCATCCGTTTTTTATCGTACTGGTATTTCCCTGTTCATGAACAAATGGTGGTCATTTCTTCGTGACCTATCTGAGTAAAATCAAGTGTATCATCCTGCGGTCCATTGTGTCCATGAGCTAGTAAATCTCGTCACCGGGAAAACCGAAGATTCGTTAGATTCCCTATTCATTTAAAAAATAATTGACCAGTTTTGCCATAATCGTATGCGTAAAAAGTGAAAATTTAAGCTGGGTATACTTCTCGGAAATAAATCCTGGATAATAGCATAGAACAAGTCGGTGTAACTCCCGAAACGCGGATTACTAATCAAAATCATAAGGGAGCAGGCGTGGTAGTTGATCTAGTTACTTAGCTGACAAATGTAGACGTATTCGATTGTCTTGTCTATGACATCCATCATCCTGCCCTATGATGGGTAATGGCTTTCCAATAGAGCTACTTAGCTGGTTAATGAGCGTCTGTCAGGCAATGAATTGACGCGCTTATCCCATGTAGTATTCCAACGTCCTAAGTGGGGGACTGACGAGGTATCAATCAGCAAAATAACAGAGCGGAATTTGTAGGATGATGGTTATCATTAGGCATGATGATTACCATCATTAGTAACTTCAGTGGAATCCAATACATTTGGTCACCTTACAGAAAGGAGCGTAAATCGCTTCTTTTCGGTACTAGGCTTACTATTGCGTATGTACTGAATTAGGCGAGGTAGATCAGAATCAACAAAATGCAGGGTAACCTTTCAATCAAGTTAGACTAAATCCCGGTTTAATCCAGATCAGGCAGACAGTTTATCTCTGGGGCTTTGTTTAAACTGGATTTTAGTGGACTTTGCCACCAAATTACTTACTTTAAGTCATAACTCTTATGATTACGCCCATTGATTTTCAGGATGACAAAATTGTTGGCTTCCGCATGAGTAGTACGATTACGAAAGACGATATCAAACACTAGGCCGCAAAATTGGACCGCAAATGCGATACGCTGGATAAACTGCGCGAGTACATCAAAGCAGACGATATGGATGCCGTTACGGTTAAAGCGGCTCTGGTTGACCTAAAATTTGACGTGTCGCACCTTGCCGATGTTGATAAAGCGGCTTTCGTTTCTGACGATACCTGGACAAAGATCTCAACCTTCTTGGCTGATTTGTTTCCCGGTATTCACGCCAAACACTTTTTGCTGGCTGAGAAGGAAGAGGCTCGTCAATGAATCAAAAGCTGAATGATTTAACCGAAAACAAGCCGAATTTCATCCATTAAATTCATCAACCATAAAAACCCAACGCTGCTTTTACTCACCGGCTACAGGGGCCAATGAATCTGGTAGTGGTATTCTTATTTCCGGACAAGACCAACAGCTTTTCCTGAGTTACCGGCAAATCAACATATTATTGAGCGTCTGGATTCAGTTCCGCATGGGGTTCTTGGCGCTGATGATCCAACCGATGATAACCTGACACAAAAATCGCCTGTCGCGAAAAATCAGGAAACGAAACAACCCGCTGCGTCCTAATACAGACTTTTCTCAAACCAGCGAATCAGTCCATGCGCCTTCAGGATGAGTCTACAATTCCTCTACCGGCGTTAATCTTATCTCAGTCATATTCAATTATACCTTGTCGTTCTCTTAATTGCATTTCAATTTCTGTTTAGTAAAGATCCAATTTATAATGAAACTAATTGTTTATTTGAATGTCTTCAGTTTTATAGTATCAATTTTCTGCGTATTAGGCTTCGTACCGGACAATCAGGCTGACCAGATCGTAGGCCGATGGCAATTTCCTTCTAGGGGGTCCAGTGTCGATATTTTCAGAAAAGGAGACTTCTATTTTGCCCGCGTTGCCGAGGTAGACCAAGCTGGTGAGGAAAATTTTGGCCTAGTAAAAGGGGCTATTCTCATTCTTGATCTCCACTACGATGGAGAGGTCTGGACGGGGGGGCAATTAATACATCCTAAAACAGGCATTCATCTGAGCGCTGAAGTTCACTTGGCGGAGCCGAATGCTATAAACGTAACCATATACAAAGGCATTAAACTATTGCACCGAAAATTCACTATGACTAGGCAAACAAGACACTAACTGTCTGTAGGCGACGGCCCATCAATGGGTAAAACTTTACTCATTTAGCCATTCAAACTGGTTTAGCAACTACTTGTGCCAATAGTACCCAGCGCATTGTCTACAAAAAGATGGTCAAATCGTTCATTAATCTTGCTTCTCCTTCAGATCATTCGGTCAAGGCCGTTTTCGTTATACTAGACGAGCAGACGGGCCTTTAGTTTTTTTTAATGATTGTGACCTGGGTCGTCATCAGTGTCTAGCGCAGCAGCCATTTCAGTTGCTGCCTTGCTTTGTCGATGTTTAGCTCATAAACAGAAAAATGTTAGTAAGATCAAAGACGAACAATACGGTCGAACACCGTCCAATTCGTAACACTTATCCCTTACCGAGTACCGACACGATCAGCAATCCGCAGAGATGATTCAGACTGGTAGCTGGCGTTTGAATTTGGATACTGAATACGTAGAGGCAAAATACAGCCAGATTCCTATCCTTCATCTGGCTGTTTGCCGGCGCTTTAGGCGCTTGCATCCTTGGCCGGGTTCCACTCTCCATAACCTATTCCATACGGTCGTCTTCGTGTAGATAATCTAAGCGACTAAAGGGGAGTTAAAGCCGTCCAGTCATCCCCAATTCTGTTTCGTACGTATTACCAAATCTGCCCGATTTAATCGAGCATCGATTGGGCTGGTAGGTAAATAACCATCATGAGACCACGTGACCAGTGTCATAGTTAATACTATATGACCCGTCTACCTTTGTATGGGTACTAGCCAAAAAAAGGTCTAGCTAATCCTCAGTCATTTTCTTGTCGACCTAGTCTACTTCATCGAAACGATACGCTTAGTCAGGAAGGGACCGGCTTGATCCAACGAGTAAGGGGTCCTGACAAAGTACCTGAATTGATTAGAGGTTATGAAATGAATGCCGGTCTGCTAATTTGCCTGTTAAACAATTAATCAAAAACGTATGAAAACGATTCAATTAATTACCCTTGCGCTCGGTGTGGGCCTGCTTGCGGGAGCTTGTTCAACCACGAAGATGAACTTCGTCACTTCATCCGTAGTCCCGGCTGCTACGGGCGAGGTAAAAGTCAAGAAGGACAAGAATAAAAATTATGTCATCAACGTAGAAGTGCTCAATCTGGCCGATCCTAAACAACTCACACCCGCCAGGGAATCATATCTGGTCTGGATGGAATCCAGCGGAAATTCAGTGAAAAAGTTAGGCCAGATCGATACGTCGTCGGGATTTCTCTCCAAAACCATGAAAGGGGAAGTGAGTGCGACAGCCGTAGCCGAACCTACCCGTGTATTCATCACGGCGGAGAATGATGTCAGTCTTCAATACCCATCCGGTGAGATAATCCTGACGACAAACCGCCAGTAAGTTGTTTGCTCATTCTCGTTTCTATCGCCAAATCCTGGCCGTACCCATTTACGTGATTTGGGTACGGCCAGGATTTGCTTTTTCGGCGGCATGCGTTATTGAGCTGGCTAGATTATACGTACCAATGCGCTCGGTGACATTCAAAGCCCCGTTGTCGGTTAGTATATTGGCCGCCTGTCTGGCGTCAGAATCGGTGGGCGCGTGCACCGTAACCACCGAACCCGTAGCTGCGACCTGGGCTAATGTATCGGTCTGATCCGGGTCATCGCCAAACAGCGAACTCAAGAAGCTACGGAGGCTACCTCCGCCCGTTGCGGTTTCATCAAGCAACGCTTCATCGGGTAGGCCACTTTCATTTGTAGATGGATCAGGCACCAGTTCATCATCCATGAGGGTGGTACCCAACTGGTGTGAAAGCTCTATCGTGTTCCGAGGCATACCGAAACGAATTAATTGCTCAACAGCCTGCTCGGCAGCTGAGGTCGTCTTAAATATCCCAATGACAGTAAGTCCCATTTTAGCTAAGCGTTTAAGATTAAAAATAGATTTGTTACCTACTCGAACGCCCACCAGATCAGCCGCTCATTGCTTGTTTTGATTCAGTAGGCAACCATACTATTCCAGGTAGGCTATGTAAACTTCGTTTGGTAATGGTATTTGTGTGCGTGAACTTAGGTTGTTCCAGTCCGCAATTGGTGAGTTAACAGGCCTTGGACAATGCCTAGCCCAATCAGAAACAGGCTCCCAAATCGAAGTGCCGTCTGTCGCTCTTGTGGCCCCAGCATCAGCATGAACGCAAAGCCCCCCGCCAGTAGTACACAAATAAAGTGGATAACTCCTACCCAGTAGCCTTTCGTTGCGCTGGCAGGGGTGCCCAGAAAGTAAAACATCGTTTCAACCGCTTGCACAAAGGCATAGATAAGGGCCCACAGCCCCAGGCTATTGACCAAGCTCTTCAGGGATACATCCATCATAGTCAGTAAAGTAAGCCCAAATAGGATATCCCGAATGCTCGCCAAAACAAACCAGTTGTTATTTGGCTGCCCTTTATGGCGCCGACGAGAACTCACAATTACCCGACTAAAGCCAGCCAATACCAGCAGGCCGCTCAACAGACCCGTACCTGGAGTCTGAATGGGATTCATAAATAGTAGCAGTAGGCCCATTACAAGGTAGCATCCGTTGGGTAGCTGCATGAGCCACCAGGGTTGGCTTGTGTTTTGGATGATTGTTTTCATGGGTATTCGTTCTGGTATCAAGTAGTCAAATCGGAGCTTCTCCCACTCTGGCTATCCACCTCAAAGGGGCAGATAACGAGTAGCCAGTAGCACTCTAAAACCCCTTTTTCTTACCCATGACGTGTCTGCCGTAGTGTCGATACTAACGTTGAATTTTTGGGTAAGCCTTCCCTGTACGCTACTCGCAGAATCTGCGGGAAATAATACGTGTCAGACTGGATTGGTAAGTGAACCTGTTTCCAGACGTTGAGCATCGTATTGATTAAAATGGCTTCTGATTGGGAGGGAGATAGATTAGCGAGTAAAATAAGTCCCCAAAGTGGCGGAGCATACCGATCATAGAATTCCGTAAAAGCGCGTGATGGCTGGTTCTTTAGAAGTGGTGATGACTTGGTAAATAAGTTCATAGCCGTTGGAACAAAGATCAGGTACTTAAACTATCCGAGCCATGAGTCTACCCCTACCATTCCTCGTCAGATAGCGCCATGACGCTTAACAGGCATCCACCTGTTGCGCGTCATAGTGTATCAGCGCTTAAGTTGGGTGAGTTTGTCAATGTTCAACAAGGTGATCTGACTGCCATTCACGTCAATCAGGCCCTCGGTGCGTAGATCACTTAAAATTCGGATGACCGTTTCAGTAGAGGCTCCTACCAGGTGTGACCAGTTTTCGCGCGAAAGCGTCATGGGTGGCGATGTATTGGCATCTTTCGAGTGAGTCGCTTGGCGGGTACCAGCGGGGACACGGGGACCGCTGGTGTGGTCTGGCCACGGTGGAGTTTCCGAACCGTCGGTGGGGCGACTTTCTGACTGGCCAGAATTGGTGGGTAGCGAATAATATTTGCGCTGAACCATCAGCAGGGCTTCGGCAACCCGTTTACGGACCGATTGATACGCCAGTTGGAGCAACCGATCCTGATGCGCAGCTACATTCCCCGCCAGCAGGCGGATGAATCGGTTGGCCACCGCCTGGTTGTGATAAATCAGGGCCAGAAAATCGGCTTTGGGAATGGTGCATACCTCGGCATCTTCCAACAGTTCGCCTGTTTCGGGGTAAACCGTTTCTTCCAGCAGCGCCAGGTAACCCACAAAATCACCCGCCCCGAACAGCATCGTGATGAACTCATTACCACTGGGATCGATTTTGGACAATTTGACTTTACCCCGGCAGATAAAATACAAGGCAGTCGGCCAGCTACCCGCCGTAAAAAGCCGATGCTTTTGCCTAAATTGAGTGGTTGGGTAGTTATCGCAGAGGGATTGGACAGTATCGGCTTCCTGTAAGAGGGCACTTGTCAGGTTCTCTAAACCTACAGGATTTTGGACGGGCTCGGTTTGGCCACGTTCCCCTTTCTGGAGCCGGACCGCCACCGTGTTCAGTAACGTATGGTCGTCGAAGGGTTTGGTTAGATAATCATCCGCCCCTAGGTTCATCCCATAGCGAAAATCAGTCAGTTCGGCCTTAGCCGTTAAGAAAATAAACGGCACATCGGCTAGCGCGGGATCGTTGCCCATAATATGCAAAACACCGTAGCCGTCGAGTTCGGGCATCATAATATCACACAGAATCAAGTCCGGGCGCGTCTGGCGGGCCAGAGCAATTCCCTGTTTGCCATTGGCGGCCTGCAACACATGGTAGGGAGCCAGTTGGAGAATCTCGACGATGTTCTCCCGCATATCAGGGGTATCTTCGATGACTAAAATAGTTTTCATGGGGTTGACGTAGTTAATGGTAACTGGATCGTAAAGGTGGTGCCCGAATTTAGCTCACTGGTAAAGGAAATCGTGCCACCCAGCAAATCCACGTAGCGTTTGACGACATAAAGCCCCAACCCCGTCCCTTCCACATTCGCTACGTTACGAGACCGGAAAAAGCTGATAAACAGCTTGTCTTTATCCGTATCAGGAATTCCAATGCCTTCATCTTTGACCGAAATGATCAATTGCCGGTCGTCAACAGCCGTTGTTAGTTCGATTTCTTTTCCATGGGCTGAGTACTTACTGGCATTCACCAACAAGTTAATCAAAATGTTCTTTAGCATTTGGCTATCGATCGATAAGCTCGTCTGGCCTGCCCGGTGCTGATAGACCAGCCGTTGACCTGGTTTGATAATGCCCTCCATATCTTCCATGACTTCTTCGCAGAACAGCTGGATGTCGAGCGGGTGGGGGTGGCCGTACAGGGTTGCCTGCTCCATCTGGCTGAGGGAAAGAAAATCATTCAGCAGTCCCGTCAGGCTCAGTACGGCCGATTTAATACGCTGTACATGCCGCTCCCGTTTATCGGCTTCATCCGGCCCATTATAGCGGCTAATGAGGGAGACCGAGGAGAGAATCGTGCCCATGGGCGTGCGAAACTCGTGGGACGCCAGGGTGACAAAGTTTGACTTCAGTTCATTCAATTCCCGTTCCCGAATCAGGAGGTTGTCGGTTTGCTGGCGGGCCAGTACCTGCTGGGTCACTTCAGTGGCCATAACAAATACGCCGGAAACAGCGCCAGGTTGCTCCCCACCATCAATTTGTTGCAGGGGTTCATAGTTAAAATTAAAATAGCCGGTCTCCAGCTGTCCGTTCCGAAAAAGCTCGATACTACGTTCAGTAGCCCGGAAGGCTTCTCCCGTGCGCATGACCTCCTGGAGCAGGCTATCAAGGCCCTGATTAATTAATTCGGGCAGGGCCACCAGCATTGGCTTATCAATCAGATCCTTATGATCATCGCGGCCAACCATGCCCAGGTATTGTTGGTTCGCCATTTCGTAAACCAGTTCCGGTCCACGCAGGATGGCAATGGCTACCGGTGCCTGAGCAAACAACGTCCGCAACTTGGTTTCACTTGCCTCTATCTGATGCCTCGCCCGTCGACGCTCGGTTGCGTCACTGGCCGTTACCAGAATACGCGTCACCCGTCCGTCAGCTTCGGGCAAGGGTTCATAGACGAAATCGAAATAAACGGTAGTGAACTGACCCTGCCGGTAAATAATGGCGGGTAATTCCTTGCCCACAAACGGTTGACTGGTCGCCATGACGCCCGCCAGCAATTCTTCAAAGCCCTGGCCAGCGGCTTCGGGTAGGGCCTCGAATAAGGGTTTGCCCAGCACCTGGGCTTCGGTACGTCCCCAGATGGCACAAACGCTGGGGTTCGCTACTTCAATCACAAACTGGGGACCCTCAAAAATGGCCATACCAACGGCGGCTGAGCGAAACACCCGCTGCAGATAGTCTGCATTAGCTTTTACAGCCTGGCGGGCCAGTACTTCCTGGGTAACCTCCTGAGCAACCCCACTGAACCGATCCAGTCCGCCCTCCAAATTGAAGACCGATCGGCCCTGGAACCGAACCCAGCGCAGGATTCCATCCTCGGCTCCGATGGTGCGGTAGGTAAGGTCATAGTGCCCGTCTGAATGGGGGCTCATTATCCTGCGAACGGCTTCATTTACTCGGTTTTTATCATCGGGGTGAATGTAGCCAATAGCAGTTTGGTAGGGAATCGCCTGACTACTGCTTAGCCCAAATAACCCTGCACTTCGCTGGTCCCAATGCACCCTATTGCTAACCGGGTCTACATCCCAGATGCCAAACTGGGCTGCCTCGATGGCAAAGCGGAACCGTTCCTGGCTTTCCCGGGCAAACGCTACTTTTTGGGTCGTTTCCTGACAGATCACCAGGACGCCGGCTACCTGTCCGGTTTCATCCAGGACTGGGCTGTAGCCAAAGGTCCAGTACACGTTTTCGAGCCGGCCATTTCGATAAATCGGTATCAACTGATCTTCGGCCCCGACGGAGTTTCCCGCCAGCACCTGGTCGATCAGCGGCTTGATGGTTGGCCAGGTTTCAGGCCAGCACTCCACGCCCCGTTGCCCAAGGGCCGTCGGATGTTTGCCGCTCGAGCCCAGACTGGGGCGGTAGGTGTCATTGTAGAACTGAATCAGCTCAGAACCCCACCACAGGAACATAGGGGCCTGCGCATGGAGCAATAGGCTCAAAACAATGCGCAACGGGTTTGGCCATTGGTCAGGCTGGCCAATGGCTGTCTGAGACCAGTCGTTGGTGCGGATGAGTTCGCCCATCTCCCCTCCCCCAGCCAGAAAAGCCCAGGTATCGGTATTCATTGCTGCCACGTTGCTTTTTTCATCAAGTTTATTCCTGCGAAGTCTTGTTTACAACAGTAGATTGGTAAGCGTTAAAGTGTTCAGTATCAACAAAAAAAGTAAGCCTGCGGGACCTATTATGACTAACTATCTGCCTGTGTAGGGTTGGCTCGAACAAGGAATTAGTGGGCCATTAATTCATGCCGGCGTTTAGAAAACAGACTTTGAGGGCCTGGGCAATAGGTTGCAACTCCAGCCAGGATACTGGTTTTTGAATATAGCTGTTAATGCCGCTCTGGTAGGCTGCCGCCACCTGGCATGGGCAGGCGGATGTCGAGAACATAACCGTTGGAATATGCTGCAGCAACGGATTTGCCTTGAGGCTCAGTAGCGTTTCTAATCCATTTGATTTGGGCATGTTCATGTCGAACGGTCCGCCGGTGCGGCAGGATTAACCGTACCGGATGGGGTTCAGGACCCTGTATCCAACCGTCCAGTAGCTTCAGCAAATGATCACCATCTTCCGCTTCGACGATCATCATCGACGGATCGGTGGCCTGGATGGCCTGACGAAGGAAATAGCGGTCATCAGCATCATCGTCGGCAATGTAAACTATGGAGGTAGCTGTTTTCATTGATTAAGTGGTAGAGTTTAAACGGGTACAGTACAAAGGTGAAACGTACTGGTAAAGCAAACAATGATGGATATCAGCCTCGGATATGATGGTTTCGGATTCCAATCCTGTTAACCCCAGCGTCTTAACGGATTCCTGTTAACGGTTTCAACAGAGTAGCTGGATGGGAAGTTTGTTGAAATCCGTGGCCGATTATCAAACTCCATAACGGTCATTGATCTAGTTGACCGTTATCATAGTTGGGCGGGTTATGATTCATTACCTTTATAAAACGTCCTACTTTTAACTAGTGCTGTTAAATGGAAGCAGTTTTTCCCCACTCAGCTACCTGAAGCCACCTTAATTTCACTGGTTTAATCAAGCAATTTACTAATGGCCTTACGACAAATGGTTACTGGCTTTTTTGAACACGTAGCCGAAGCACAACAGGCCGTTCAGCTACTATTGGGTAGTGGCTTTACCCGAGAGGCTTTAAGCATGAATACGCAACCTACCCCAATACTGCCAACTGTGGATAATACCAGTCTCCCCCAGTCTGGTTTTACGGATGGAGAAATTGGTTTGGACAAACCCACATCAGGGCATTTTCTGTTTTCGCTCTTTGGCAATGTAGATGAATCCGGACACGGACCCTTTGATCGGGACGAGAATGACTCCGGCACAAGCGCCCAGGCTAACTCGCTTCGCAGCCTTGCTACTGTAACTGTAAGAATTCGATCGACTGCTGAAGCCAAACGTGCTACCGAATTACTACGTAACGCGGGGGCTAAAACAGCTTAACTTTATAAACTCACATCGTCAGATAAGTCTTAAGTAGAAACCTAATCCACCATGTTTTTCCCATCTTCTCGGAGAATCCATTTCATCTAATTTGACAACGCTATATCAGGATTAGCTTTGCCTAATTATATCTGATCGAAAAACTGACAAACTAGGTGTAAAGCCAGCTTGGTTCTTTGAATGTATGTTGATGAGTATCGGAGGCCGATACTTAACCTTCCTCCCGCTGTAAGGGGATAAATTGTTTAGCTCTTAGGGGGGGCTTAGGCTTGTCCGCTTGTGGGTAGTTCGCCTCTAACACGCAGGCCATGGTCACGACGCTCACCGGCGGATTCATCGAAGTAGGTTTAGCCTCATTCTATTTTATGACTTCTCCTCCAAGAAAAAGGAGATTGTGCTCAAGTGGCCTCATCGGACACGTTTTACCCCTAAATTACCGTATCGTATGAATACAGTTTTGTCTCAAGGAGGAGCGTTATCGAGACCGAGTAAGCCGCTGGTTACCGCTTAAAACGGAGCTCTCTTTGACGCGTCTGAACAATATGAAACACCAACTAGGCTGGAAAATACACACAGAACGTAGCCCCTTGATTCGGTTTACCGCTGGCCGTTATCGCTCCCCCATGGTTCGTGACTACTTTCTGCGCAATGGCCAAACCAATTCCCGTACCGGCAAACTCATTCTTACCGTGTAAACGCTGAAACACTTGAAAGATGCGATTTAGGTACTTCTCATCGAAGCCAATGCCGTTGTCTTTCACCTCGATCAGGTGATACCTGTCGGCATATCGAGCGGGCAGCAACGAAGTGGGTAACTCACTTCTGGCTAACTGACGGGCACGAACGGAAATCTGGGGAATAATTGATGTCCCGTCCAAGTTGGGGCGTCGAAATTTAAGCGCGTTGGCCAATAGGTTCTGAAAGAGTTGAGTTAACTGCATTCGTTCACCTTGTATCGTCGGTAAATCATCCACGTCAATCTGGGCCTTGCTCTCCTCAATGGCCACCGATAAGCTGTCCAAGACTTGATTGACCACTTCGCTCAAGGGTACAGGCTCATCAAGTACTTGACTGGTCGCAATTCGGGAGAAGGCCAGCAGGTCTTTAATCAAGATCGACATGCGGCTAGCCGCTGTCTGCATGCGCTCCAAGTAAATTAGTTCTTCCCCTTCGGGTTTGGCGTAACGGCTTTTTAAGAGGTCGCCAAACTGTTGAATCTTGCGCAGGGGTTCCTGTAAATCATGCGAGGCAATATAGGCAAATTGCTCTAAGTTTTGGTTGGACCGTATCAGATCGGTGTTGGCCTGGGTTAACTCCTCCGTCCGCAACTGGACGCGTGATTCCAACTCGCTGGCCAACTGACGGTAGCGCTCCTCGCTTTGACGAAGTGCTTCTTCTCCCTGACGCTGAGTGGTTATGTCCGTATTAATGGCCACCGCTGCCACCACTTGCCCTTCTATGACCACCGGGGTAGCCGCACACCGCATGATTCGGTCTTCCCCGCTTAGCCGGTGCCGAATCAACACGTCCTCTACCACCCGTTCGCCACCCAGCGCCCGGGCAAATGCCTGCCGCTCGACTGGAATGGCAGCACCGGTCTGCCAGTCGCGGGTCTGAATCTCCTCAGCCAGCGTACCAATATGACGGTTAAGTTCTTGTGGGCTGGTGAAGCCCAGTTGTTCCAGGGCAGCCTGATTGACCAACGTAATGCCTTCCAGCCCCCCGATGTAGAGGCCGTCGGCCAGATTTTCCAGTACCGCCCGTAGCCGCCCTTCGCTTTGTCGCAGCTGTTGCTGTTCCCTCTCCAGGGCTTGACGAGCCTTGACTTGCCCGGTAACATCGGTGGCAATAACCAGGATACCCGACACGGGACGCTCAGCTCCTTCCTTCCGGGGCTGGTACGTTAGATCCACGTAAATGGTTTCGAGTTGATTGTTGCGCAATAGCTCGACAGCTACTTCACTGGCGATGAAGGGGACACCGGTCGCAATAACCTGCCGGAGCAGGTCATCAAAGCCTTGACCCGCTAGTTCGGGCAGGGCTTCCAGTAGGGGCTTGCCAACCAGTTGCTGAGGTGCTCGGTCCACTAACCGGCCATAGAAGGGGTTGGCCAGTTGAAATGTCAGATTCTGCTCATCGATAATAGCAATGCCAACGGGTGACTGCTCGAAAAGGCTAAGCAACTGATGCTGACTAGCCTCGATCTGTTGATGGGCCTCATCAGAATCTAATCGCAATCGGGTTTGAGTCTGGGCCTGGACCTGACTTTGCCGAGCTTGGTCCGAAAGTTGTTGGTTGGCCTTTCGTAGGGCCAATAGATTGATTACTTGCCGAGCCAGTGTTTTTAGGGCAGCCAATTGCCCGGCGTCCAGTTGCCGAACCTGATTGTCAATCACGCAGAGCGAGCCCAAGGCCATTCCCTGCTCATCTACCAAGGGCACCCCGGCGTAAAATACGATGTGGGGCTCGCCCGTCACCAGGGGATTGTCGGCAAACCGCTCATCCAGGCGGGCGTCTTGGACTACCATCGTGGTAGCCGGGTTCAGGATATTATGCGCACAGAAGGCTTGCTCTAAGGGTGTTTGACTGAGGCCAATTCCGTGCGTAGCTTTAAACCACTGCCGGTCTTTGTCCACGAAGCTAATTAACGAGACCGGTGTCTGACAGATTTGGGCGGCTAAGTGGACAATAGCCTCGTAATCGGCTTCGGGCAATGAGTCCAAGATTCGATAGTTTACCAGCGCGCTGATTCGCTTGTCCTCATCAGACAAGGGTGAGAGTGATTCCATTTACTGATAAGATACCGTTGAAGTAGGCTCATCAAAGATACTGCATTAATAGCGAATCCGGTAAAGCGGTCATCGATACCCGACTGTCTTATCCTAATTTTATTCGGACGTTTTTCTGAACGGTACTCGAGTAGGAGGGGAGTGGTCGAAAACAGGTCTTTTGCGTTCAATAAACCCGTTCAGTTAAGTTGTTCATGAATGTGTTACTATTTTTGACTTATATGAACGATTGGAAGCCTACCTCAATTTTTATCAATCATTGATGCCTACTGAAGCAACTCGTATTTGAGATAACGAATTTGGCCCCCTTTTTTAGATTTATATAAAATACTTCTATCAAGCCTTTTTTAACAATTTTGCTACCCGTATGGATTGGGCAAAATATAGGAAGAGGAGTCGGAACCTGATTATTTCTATTAATGGAAGCAAGGGCATTGCTATATTGACAAATACAGAAAAACCAGGCAGAAAACTAATACTCGACGCGTCAAAAACATATGATTCGGATGGGGATAATTTGACCTTTAAATGGTGGGTAATGTCTGAAGCTGGCACTTTCACTGAAGATATCAAAATTGAGGATAGCAATACGAATAAAGCTTTATTAGTTGGCACAACTAACGCTTACGGAAAGTTGTTTCAGGTGATTTGTGAAGTTACAGATAACGGAGCCCATAACCTTTCCAGTTATCGAAGAATAGTCTTTGAACCGACAAATAAGTGAGGTAGAATTAGTTCGGTAGGCTACGCAATTCATCAGCGGCTTATCGAACCAAGCCTTTTAGATAAAGCAACTCGAGAGCTATCTTTTTGAATATTTCATCAAACACACGGTCCGCCGTTGCGTTTATTTTTAAAAGAGTCAAAATTTAATGAGTCCGCCGAAGTGGCTCGTCCTTAAATCTGCTCAAAAAACCCTCCAGTCGAAGGAAGCAAGTCCATATTTGGATATAGCAAGTAGGTTAACCTTGCAAATTGGCAGTTTTTGGTTTCGGTGAGTTGAAACTTAGCAGTGATGATTTTTTTGACTTTTTTTTAATAGCATTCAATTTAATTACAAACCCTGTTTCCAACCGTCCCATGAATCCACAACAACCTACCTTCGATGCACCAGATGAAGCTGACGAGCCTTATGTTCAAGTCATCTCCACCGAAGAGTTTGTACGTCAAGTTGAGGAAGCTAGCTAAGAAGAGCCAAATCAAACTCAGGCTAATTAGCTTTGAGGCCATAGACCGCATTTTTTTCTCAAGGCTCTTTTATTTTGCGTTCAGAACCTAACCTATTTCCTGGTTAACGATATATATGACCCATTTTCAACGGCTTGTCCAATCAAATCCAATTGTTGAACTAATTAGTTTGTAGTAAGCGATTCTACAAATTGTTCATGCTAAACCAATTGAATCCGTAAAAAACTGTTACTGATTTACTTTTATAAATTCATAAGCATCATGATCGACAAAGTCAGTTCCCTTAATTTCAAGGTGTTCGACCTGATTCTTGGAAATTGTAAAGGTTATGGGGAAAATGCCAAATCGAGGATTGGAAAAGGAAAGTCTAAATTCACTTCCATCCATGTAATCCAGATAAGCAATTAAGTTTTGGTGATGTTCAAAGTGAATCGTTAATCGCTGTTTTCCTTCCTTAACCGAATCCGCAGCGATTACTAAAGTCCCATATAGCTTATTTTTATACACACCTGTAAATGCGGATAACGGCAATACAGGCTTATTATTTTTTTCCACTCTCCGAACAAGTGCCTTAATTTCATCTCGACTTTTTTGATCCCTAACTTTAGCCCGGTTAAAGTAATATTGATGGCGGTTGGTGTAGGGGACTTTTAGATAAGCATCGAGAATCTGAAATCGGAGTGCTTCATGAAAGTTGTTATTGTCCTGGTTGGTCAGGATCAGAATACCCAATTTTATTCCCGGCACTAACGTGGTCGTACTTTTATAGCCAGAACAGGCTCCAGCGTGGGCAAAAACAGATTGACTTGCATAATCTAGTAGCCCCGTACCTAAACAATAGAATTGAAACCCAAGAGGAAACAAAGTCATTCTATCGGAACTCACAATTGTATTTGCAGTACGAGTTTTATCCAGTACTGACCAGGGCAGTATACGTTTCCCCTCCAGGCGGCCACTATCGAGCTGCATCATCAACCACTTAGCCATATCGCCCGCACTGGATACCATACCTGTAGCTGGACCCAGGTTGTCTAAATTATCGAAAGGCACCCGCGTCAATTTGGCGTCCGTGTTGCAACACGTCGTGTAGGGCAAAGCGAGGTTAGTTTGATTTTCAATGCCCGCCGTTAACATTAACGTACGATTCATTGCAAGTGGTTTTAGGAGAAAGGTGTCGCTAAATTTTTCCCAACTCATTCCACTCACTTTAGGGATAATCTCCCCAGCGACTACATAGCCTTGATTGGAATATCCAAAATCCTGACGAAACTGGTTTGGTGGAACCATCAGTCGCATCCGATGCACCACGTCTTGACGGGTTAAGTCGGTATCCCAAAACAAAAAATCCCCCTGAAAATTGGACATCCCTAACCGGTGTGATACCAAATCCCGGATCGTTACCAGTTGGGTGACAGTAGGATCATGCAATTTAAAGTCAGGCAGGTATTTTATTACATTGTCATCCAAGGATAGTTTTTTCTGCTCATCCAAAAGCGCCAGTGCTGTTCCCGTGAACAATTTCGTATTAGACGCGATCAGAAACAATGTATTTTCATCCACTGGAGTGGTTTTCAATACATCTTGGACACCATATCCTTTAACCAAAACAACTTTCCCATCTTTGACTAAGGCAATAGCCATGCCCGGTATTTGCCAATCGGCCATCCCCTTTTTAATGTAGGCCTCAAGGCTATCGGTAATAAAGGCAGGCGTTTGAGAAAAAACGGGGAGTGCAAGGCCAAGCAGAATCAAGTGTAACCAATAACGTTTTCTCATAAAGACTAGACGAGGGATAAATACTCCGTTGATAAAGTATAATAAGTTAACTGTATTAAGAGTCCAGTGGGATGATTAGGTCAGCAATCTGACTTAATTTCTACTATCACCACTTAGGCGTTCCTGCTCTGTATCTGAACCGAATTGACGCTCTTTAAAACCTTTTGCCTTAGTGCTACCCAGTCGATGGGTGTATGAGAGCATAACCCGCTGACTTTCGTACTTATGGCGAAATGTAATATTTGTATTCAGGTAATTACCATGATTCACAATCAACATCGTGTGGAATAGGTCCGAAGCAGCTAACTTAATCGTTGCGCGTTTTCCAAGTGAACGTTGTATTCCCAGGTCAAGGAACCAGATTGGATCGTAATACATGTAGCCCACTACAGCGGTACTACGATAGGTAAGGTTAACGTTAGCAGACCAAATTTTTCCCTTTATCGTATTCGAAAGTCTGACAATAGCCGTTGACTGCCCAAGGAGAACAGGGGTATCTTTAAAGGTAGAATAGAACCGGGAATTCGCGCTGGTGAGGGTTGCTAAAATTTGCCAAACTGGCGTAACGTCGATTGGAACAGATAAGGTAGCGGCAACGCGTTTTTCCCAATCAAAATTAATTCTATAATCCAAAGTCGTCGCAGCTATTGAATCGATTCGGTAAACTATTTCCGCAATTCGATTTCGGCTATCACTATAGACTACACTGAGATTTAGCCTTTTTGGGCTTGTATACGAGACTTGTAGGGTTGTTGTCAACTGGGGCAAAAGCAAAGGATTGCCTGAGTAAAGCGTCAGTGGGTCGTAAAATATATAGGCCGGGTTCAATAAGTCAAATGCCGGGCGGATGATGCGCCTATTAAGAGATAGGGAGTACTGATTCTTTGTGGGGGCTGTAAACTGAAAATTTATTGATGGAAATAGATTCGTGTAATCTCGGCGAATCGGTATAGATTGACCTGACTCGCCTTGGTAATTAGTATGTTCCAATCGCAAGCCCGCTTGCAGCGAAAAATGGCTCCAACTGTAGTTGATGTTTCCGTACGCCGAAGCTGTTCGTTCCTGATACTGATAGGGCTTTGAAAGTAAAGGTTCTAATTGGGTGAAGGCCGCCGAAAACCCTTCCGTTACCGGTAGATTATTCATTGAAATGGAACTATACTTTATTCCCGATTCAAACTGGCCTTTTTTACCAAGTCGTGTTGAATAGTCAACTTTGGCCGTTCGAATCTGAACCCTATTTGGATACCTTACTCGTATAGTTTCCGGTAGTCGATTTTGGGGGAGGTACTGGGTAAAGGTGGCTGATGAGAGTGAACTGTTAGTATACCTAGCAAAATCAAAATCAGCGGATAAACTGGATTGCGGCTTTGTAAACTTCTTTCGTAGATTCACATTGGCCACCACGTTGAAAACATTCTGCTTTAATTGAGTTATGGCATCAATTTGAGTTCGCTCAGCCGATGCAGTGGCCAGCTGGTATTCAATAGACGAAGTTGGATTATCAGATTCAGTCGTTTGGGACGCCTGCACTACTGCACCAATCGCCGTCGTTCTGGCAATTTTCCAATCCCAACTGGTTCGAAACAGGTGGCTCAAAATATCAATCTTATTGAATTCATGGCTCCTGCTATAACCCATTTCTTCAGTTGCCGAATTGGTAAGCTTTTGGGCAGACTCCCAGCTAAAATAGGTTGGCCGGTAACTGGGTGCGTACAAAAATGTACCCTGAACGTTCGCTGCTTGTAAGGATAGGCTAAGCGATCCATTGCTTTTAGGGTAGCGCCCAACTCCAGCAGATAGGCTTAGCTCACCCGTAAACCCGCCTTTATCGAGTCCCTTTGTAAACAGCAAAATGACACCACTACTGCCCGCGTCGTATTGAACAGGCGGATTAGTCAGGATTTCAATTCTGGATATTGCATTCGCTGGTAGGCTCTGCAAGTAGGAAACAACTTGATCGGCTGGTAAGTATAGTTGGCGGCCATTCTGATATAAAATAAGG
Source organism: Spirosoma migulaei (assembly GCF_054776855.1). NCBI lineage: Bacteria > Pseudomonadati > Bacteroidota > Cytophagia > Cytophagales > Cytophagaceae > Spirosoma > Spirosoma migulaei. Next base: position 84,839 of record NZ_BAAHBG010000031.1, read on the forward strand.
CCGATTTTGCCATCTAGGGCGACCGTTTTGGTAATAGGATCAACACTTACCCGAGGGGCCGTACTAAGAACATCGAAAGCGTAATTTCCTGAAAAAACTGGATTTGATTCAATATTAAGGATGATTTTGTCCCCCAGAATCTCAACCAATGGCTTTTTCCCCTGAATAGAAAATTCGCGTAATCTTATCTCCTGGGTTTCAAGCGTTACGTTGATCATTGCGTTAGTAACTGAATCAGAAAGAGTAACAGACCGATTAATAGTAAAAAAACCAACGTGCGTAATTCGAACGTTATATACTCCATTAGGTAGGTCCTTCAGACTATAGGCCCCTGCTGAATCTGTGGCCGTTGCCTTGACCAAACTGGAATCTGGTCGCGTTAAAGTCACTAAGCTATTCAGAATCGGCGCTCCGCCTGAAGATTGAACATGGCCGGAGATTGTGTACGAAGTTCGAGTCACTCCGGTCATGGATGAAGGAGTGAATTGTCCAAAGCTGGCAAAACTGAGGCTCAGCCAAAAGACTAGCGGATAGAAGTTCCAGCGGTTAAACAAATACGGAGACAGTTTTTTCTGCATTCATCTTATGCGCAAGTTGAGAACTGAAATTACCAAACAAAACTGGATTGAGGACAAAAGGTTGTTTGACGTTCCACCTAGGCAAGTTACCTGGGGACGCATCAGTTTACACCTGATATTTTGGAGTTGGGACGCCTGGTCAGCCTACATCGCACTGGATCGAGTGCTTCGGGTTGACCCAGCAGTCCATCCTGATCCAGCCTTACTCCGCCTAATGTACACTACACATCTGGGCACCACCATTTTACTTTTTTATCTGTACGGCTACTTAGTCGTTCCTTCTTTATTGAAAGTACTCGTCTACTTCCGGGCAACAAATCGCTTAATGTGGTCTAAAGCAGTGATTGTCGCGGTTTCCAGTGCATTGGTTTTTCTACTCTTTAACGCCTACGATTACTACTTGTTTACCTATGCTGCCTACTACTTTAAGCCCGTACCAGCTTATGTTCAACGGTATAGTGATTTACTTCTGGCCTCCGGACCGATTGGAATCTTCAACGATTATTCCGTTTTGACATTTCTTTGGGCGTATAATGTATCCTACGTTCTGTTACCACTTTTATTACGGATAATCAGAGAGGCAATTTCCTGGGGCGTTGAGAGTATTGACCAGAAAGAGCAAAACCAACAGCTTATTCAGAATCAACTCCAACAGTTACAATACCAGATCAATCCTCATTTTTTATTCAATGTATTCAATAATATCTATGCTCTGATTCAGCGGACTAACCGGGATGCAGCTGATCTTCTCCGAAAGTTATCCCAGTTAATGCACTATACCCTATATAACACAAATGCAAATTTTGTCCCTCTACCGGGTGAATTACAGTTCCTTAAAAATTATGTTGAAATCGAACAAACACGTCATTTTAACCCGGAACGGATTCAGTTTACGCAGTCAGGCGATTCACAGCGTTTTTTAGTACCTCCTCTCTTATTGATAACGTTTGTTGAAAATGCGTTTAAGCATGGTTTACATAATAGTTATGAAGAGGGCTGGGTGCGGATTGAATTGATAATCAATGAACGTAATCAAACGCTTCAAGTAAACGTTTCTAATAGCATCGCTACCGAAGCCGAACCGACTGAACGATCGGGAGGAGTTGGTCTAGTGAATGCTCAAAACCGATTGAATTTACTTTTTAACCCAAAAGAGTATAGTCTGACTGTTGAAGAAACCGCAACTAACTATAGGATTTCCCTGACCATACCACTTAAAAGTACACCTGCTTATGAGTACCAAAGTTAGATGCTTGATTATTGAAGATGAGCCCTTAGCCCAAGATTTACTGATTGATCATGTTGAACGTATTCCAGGCTTGGAACTGATCGGTACGGCTATCAATGGCCAACAGGCATTGGCAAAGTGTAAAGCCCTAAAACCAGACTTATTGCTGCTTGATATTCGAATGCCCCGGCTAAGTGGTTTTGAAATCCTGGACCTTTTACCCAAGCCAGTACCCTTGGTCGTTGTCACAACAGCCTATCGTGAATACGCCCTAAAAGGCTATGAACATGCCGTCGTTGATTTTTTAGAAAAGCCCATTTATTTTGACCGATTTAGCCAAGCGATTCAACGGGTTAAAGAGCGGTTAGGTTTTGTGCATCGGGGAACAGAAAACGTTGATTCCGAAGAACACGAGGAGGTAGCCCTTTATAAAACTCGCCTTTCTGTACGCGTCGACCGGCAACAGGTCAACATACCGCTTGAGAATATAAACTTTATTGAAGCCTTAGATAATTATGTTAAGATTCACTTGATCACGCAACCCGCTAAACCTTTGTTGTCTAAAGTAACAGTATCCCAGTTAGAGAACAAGTTGCCGAATCAGCATTTTCTACGGATTAATCGAAAATATATTGTTCATGTCGATCAAATATACCGCTTCACGTCTACCTACGTCCAGTTATTTACGGGTCAGGAGTTAGCTATTGGGGTTACTTTTCGAGATTCGGTTAGGCATGTACTGGACGAGCGGAGCGCAGGTAAAGGAATTTAAGCGCTTCAGTTAGATGACCAATGGTATTCATTCACCAACTAATTCAAGGCATTCACCAACTTTTTAGTGCTTCAACTGTTAGAGTATGCAACTTGCCTGAAAACGATCAAGATGAAAAGTCAGGACGATAAAAATCGCTTTCAGTTTACTAAGCGGACAGTAACCAATCGATATGGAGCGCGTACGGGCAGGGCGGGTAAACTCATGTCAGGCACTACCATTGACATGACCATTTTTAGCTAATGGCTATGCTACTCTTAGACTTTACTTAGTTTATTTTTGAATTTATCTAATCACTTTAACTCATGAATACATCAAATCGCTTTCAGATTTCTCCCAAGAGAATTGTAAAGTCAAGGATGATACTATCTAAGCAGTCTACTAATCCCCGAAATGGTACTGATTGTGGTGGAACGGGGGGAACAATTGTATCGACAACCTATTAGATTAACATAAACACCAGCGCTTATTACACCCCGTTCAAGCACTAGAACGGGGTGTTTTTATGAATTATAAGTTGATACGTTATGGCAACAGCAAAGTTGGATCATCATTCCTTTTTTTGTGTTAGGTTACCGTTTCGACCAATCAATCAACTAATTGAGTTAATCAAGTGCAGTCCTATCAACACAGCCTCGGACTACGACCTGATCTTACGAAGGATACTCCAACAGCCCCTGGCAGACGAAGCCCTTTTTTTAGCATCTCCAGCTTTATTTACCGCCTGGCTGGCCGCCAAAACTCAACCTCCCCCTATTGAATCCTCTTTAGCTAATGCATTATGGCGATACATTTTCCGGTCCTATGGCCGATCCACGCCGTATGGCTTATTCGCCGGGGTTGGAATGGGTAATATAGGGCCCATACGTCACATTGACTTTGGGAATCAGCCGTGGCAAACCACAAACCGACCCGATATTACCGTTCTTAAGGCAATCGATCACTCGTTGATTCAACAAAAATCGATTCGCCCCCTTTTACGCTATCGGCTCAATAACAGCTTGTATGAAGGAGCCGGGCAATACCGATTTTCTGAATTAAAGGGAACGGCCCTGAAATCACGAATTATTTTATCGTCGATTAACAGTACACCTGACTTAAACATACTAGTTAACTACCTGCGCCAACAAGGTGAGGCAACCTATAGTAACTTAATTAATTTATACGGGAGTGAATTTCAATCTGAAGTCACTCCCTATATTGACCGGTTAATTGATGACCAATTTCTGGTCAGTAATCTGTCTATCCCGATTACGGGTGTGGATATGACGTCCTATCTCTTAAATCAAATTGGCTATTTCCCCTCCGAAATTTCACGCCACAAACAACTTCTGGTTGCTCAGAATGCGCTCTCCCAAGGCATAGCCCAATTAGCTGATTTATGCCACGTTCAGTGCCTATTAGACCAGACAGTACATTCTGCTGAAACACCAGTCGAGCCCGTTGATTCGCGGATTCAAACAGATTTATTTTTCCACCCTAAAAAACTGATACTCGATGAATCAACCACCCTGCAAATCGCGAATCAATTTAGTCAAGTGATTCCGATCCTTACTAACAATCTCCTTTCCCCACTTCAAGAGTTTATCCAACGTTTTCAGGAGCGATATGACAAGCAAGCCATTGATTTATTGACGGCCCTTGACCCTGAACTTGGGGTGGGGTTTGCCTCAGATAAACTCGCAGATTATCCCCTACTGAGTGAACTGCCATTCCCCGTTCAACCTACTGCGTTGACAGCAACGGATCAATTTGAGCACCTCCGGGAGGTGCTCTATAGTCGTTTTTTGTTGCATAGACAAAAGGAGATAGAAATTACCGAAGCGGATATAAACGCGGTTACCAAAATTAGCCCTGTAAGTCCCTTACCTCCCGCCTGGTACTTACATGGTGAATTATTTATGCCAAACTCGTCGTCTGGCGAGTTAAATTCCCTAACGGAAGAAAAGTGGCGCTTTGTTTTAAATTCCACCATCGGCACCTCATCTGCCTTTTTTTTAGGTAGATTTTGTCACGGTCATGAGCCACTTCGGGCTGCCGTTGAGTCCATGTGTGCCTGGGAACAGATGCAATACCCTACGGAGATTCTAGCGGAGATTGTTCATTTACCGGTCAGTCCCCTTCGGGCAGGAAATGTGGTGGCCAGACCCATTTTACGTCCATATGAAATCCCTTACTTAACATCCGCCGGTGTGGATACTGACCATACCATTTTTCTGGCGGATTTGTTGGTATCTGTGACAGCGGAAGGCGAAGTTATTTTAAGACATAAAAGAACAGGCCAACGCGTGCGCCCCCGGCTCAGCACGGCCCATAATCCGTCCTTAGGCGATGAAGTCTATCAATTTCTAGCCAGTGTTTATCAGGCGGAATCCAATACCTGGAGTTGGTCCTGGCGTTCACTAAGTCAACTGCCCGCGTTACCCAGATTAGTGTATGGGAATTTAATAATCAGTCCTGCGCAGTGGACCATTCGAAAAGACCTTCTACCAGCCGACCATTTGTTAACCGGAGATTTATTACGCACGCTATACGACTTACCTCGATATGTACAGTTTGTGGAAGGCGACAACAAATTGCTGCTTGATCTTGAATTCGAACCAGCCTGGAGGATTCTGGTGGATGAGGTAAAAAAACAGGAGAAAATACGGCTCAAGGAATGGTTAGGGGAGACTCATTCGCCCTGGCTGATAAGCGCAACCAATCAACACGTCTCCGAGCTGATTATCCCCATGAGAACACTGGCCCATTCGGAACAGTCAGTGGCTTCTCTCAGGCCAAGTGCTCCTTTTATTCCGGGCCAAACATCCTACCGAGAGCGAACCTTTACCCCTGGGCAGGATTGGCTATATTTAAAAGTTTACCTACACGAGCAAATAGCGGATCAGATTTTACAGGAAGTACTAACGCCTTTGTACAAACAGGCGCTTAAAAAAGGATGGTCCATTGGCATGTTTTTTATCCGCTACGCAGACCCGGAACATCACCTGCGAATTCGGTTTCAAACCAATAATAAATATTATGCAAAGCTACTGATGACTTGGCATCAGGCTATTCAACCATACGTAGCGTTGAATTTGGTTAAGCACATTCAAGTGGATACATATCAGCGGGAATTAGAACGATATCATCCCGAACTAATTGAATCCTGTGAAACTATATTCAGTGCCGACAGTCAATTTTTCCTTAAGTGGCTTTCCCAGATAAACGAACCACAAGATGAAGATCGGTATTCATTAGCTTTAGCGAGTGTGGATGCGTTATTAACCGATTTTCGCTTTTCCCTTACCGAAAAAGCCAAGTTTAGTCTTCATCTACAGAACGCATTTTTCCAGGAACATGGTGGAAGCAAAGCGTTGAAACAACAATTGAATCGGTTATTCCGTAACTATAATAAGTGCTTTTTTGAAAGCTCACTCACAACTAAACGCTTTATTTTGGAGCGTCGTGATTCTATACAAACTGAGGCCAACTTAATCAACGCTTACTTTGCACAAAATTCCGCTAATAGGGGCCATGATCAGCTGATAGCTAGTTTACTGCACATGGCTCTAAATCGAATCTTTACGGGTCAGAATCGGAAACATGAACTGATTGTTTATCATTTTTTAGCCCGTTCTTATCAATCTCAACTCGCCCGTTTGAAGCAAAGTCCTGACTAATTTAAGTGAGGATCTTGGTCTGTGAAAGTCGGCTTTTTTGAAAAAAGCTTATTCGCCCCCCAAAATAGCCCATTTGCCCCTTCACCAACTAAATCTGAATGTTTACCAACTTTGAATACTATTCCATTAAAATGTAAGCGAACTTGATTAAGCGATTACAAGATCTGTTTTTCCGAAAACCGAATTAGATCTAACTCAACTTAATTATGTTCACAGCAAAAGCTCATACCCTAACGAATTTAGCTAAACTTACTGTTCAGCCTCAACTTTTGACGGTGCAGGACATTCTCAAGATAGCACGGTTGCTCAAGAAGACACCTTCAGAAATTTTTGACAGTATTTTCAATGAGCTAACCGCCACGAATAAAGGCTTAATCAACGAATGTGAATTGGCTGCCGACGAATTTTTAGCCAAAAAGAATAAGTATAGTTCAAATTAGCAGTTGGCCAGAAAATTCACCGTGGAGGTGCCAGTGCGAAGCATTTTCACGGTGAATTTATATCGGGCAGTTCGGCCACTTGTTAACTACTCATCTGTAGGCAAGCAAGTCCTGCTTCCATTGACGGTGTACCGCGCACCGTCTTACGCCCCTTACAGACGGTGTAGTCAACAACGTGTAGCAGGGCGGCAATGTGTCCCAAGCAAAAACCTTTCTTGAGCGATTAAGCACAAAAAGCCAAATGAGATACGACTGAAGTGTCGGACGAATCATCGACGGGTAATACCGCTTCAACCTAAAAGCGCGACGTGTTGATTTTCGGCAAGCCTTTACTCTCTATATCACTGCAAATCAATCCAATACAACTGAAAATAGTTCTCAAAATAGCCGCAACGAATTAATTTACGTTTAAAGCCTGATGGGTCAGTTCATGAAAAACCTTTTCATCCATGCTGTATCGATCAGCCAGGGATAGACTTGCCCGACTGTTCATTAGCGAGTAATTAAAGGCATTGTATAATAGCCACATGGTAGGTTCTGACTGCAATAGTCGTTCTTCAATTTTTAAGCGTTCCTGCGCCTGCTTGACGAGTTGGACGGGAATTTTTACCTGTTTAGCTAATTGGTCAATGGTATTTTCCTTCATCGGCATTTTATAAAGCCGGTCATAGACTTTCGTGGTAAGCGCCCCTTTATGGGCCATAAATTGATCAATCACCTGACCTAAATAACTTTGCAAATAATCCATATTGAGCCGGTAATGATGAAGTTTCTTTTGCACAATCTGCTCGACTTCAACATCTGATTTTACGATCCGGGTTTCTACGGATTCTTTTACATCTAGGGCATCTTTAAATTTCTTCGGTTTACCCGCTAATAACCAGTTTAGGTAGGTGTCCATTTCCAAAAACTCATCCGCCCATCCCATCAGCCCATTGGTACATATTTGCCGGTAATAGCTTACCCGAACACCTGTTTTCTTGATGGTATTGTCATTGACCAAAGTTCCCTGCATCGTAAAGGGCGATTTACCATTATACGAATTGTTAATGATGAGGTTCCGATATAAACGCTCCGAGCCTACACTAACCTCATCAGGAGTTATAATATTGATGTTGAACTCACCAATATCGGTATACCGCACACTGATCTCATACTGTGGAATGCGGCTGTTAACTACGTCACGTAAGAGTTCGTTGGGTACCACTGAATAATCCTCGGATTGAATGGCATAGATTGTGGGTTTTCCCGTAGCTGGAGAACCCACAATCGCATGTTGTCTGTCGGACGGTAAAATCGCGTAATCGGGCAAAATCGACGCAAGTCTTACGGACTCAACTGGGAAACAAATTTCATCCCAAGTATTGGTTTTTTGAGGAGTATTACTGACAGAGGCCATACCAAAATGCGTTTACTGGTCCAATTATATTTTGACTACTAAATTAATCAAATATTTTCTAATTACAAATTAGGAATTACGTTTTTCTAATTAGAAATTATCAAATTTTCACTGATGTATTGGCAATATGCTTCTTCGCTTTTACTCACCGCTATATAAAAAATTGAAGTTTTTTTTGGACAGGACGGGCAAGTGGGATCTGCTCACACTTAATAAAATGATTTCGGATCTGTGGCTTTTACGGTAATTTATAATCAGCCATTTACCAGACGTAAGTGGCTTGTCTTGGTCGCTTTTTATTCTAGAGTAACGATATGATTAGATAATCAACCATTCTGACACAACAGGGTCTTATAAAAAAATTGATCAGTATGCGCCCGCTATTATTCTTTGCATTACAAGTTGCTTTACTAAGTTGTCGTAAAGACGTGAGTCCAAATTTAGCCTGTATGGAAATGCCAAGAGATTTGTCTGGCTGTTATGCTAATTATAACCCTGTTTGCGGCTGTAACGAGAAGACCTATGGAAATGCATGCGAAGCCAAAGCACATGGTATTGAATCTTATACAGCAGGAGAATGTAAAAAGTATTAAAATTGATCTAACAAAGCCCAAGGATAAACCAATATGCGCTATATATCAATTCACTCTAATGGGTAACCACCTCTTCGGCTTTCCTCTTTCAGTTTACGGTAAGCTTTCCCGTAGGTAGACCTGGTTTTAATTTCGTTTAAAACTTGCTGATAGCGTTGATTGGGCAACGGATCAGGCTCGGCTCCTCGTTTTTTCCTTGCATGTAGTATTCGTTCCCAAGTGACGGCGTAGTCTGCTATTTCTTTCGGTGTCCATAGTCGATTCCGCTCCCGCTCGATCTCTCTGGAGGGCTCCACCTGGCTTGACCACTGCCCATCCTCTATTTTATAGTCAATCAGTACTATTTTGGCTCCTCGACTGTATATGACCAATCGGTCAACGCGTTGTTCCCGATACAACTTGTCAACTGATTTTAATGCACCCTCGTAGGCTTCCTGATGGATTGCGAGTGGGGTAAACCGGCCTGAACTACCGATCTCCTTTTGCCGTTCGTACCGGATGTAAATACCCTGTAAGGATTGTTCAAATGGAACGGCAAGTATATGGGCTTCGGGCGAATAACCGTGCTGCCGAAACCGATGCGCTGTGGCAGCTGGAACGTCGGGGTTTCGCATCGTTCCCTCGATAATAATGTTATACCGGTTTTCAATCGCTTCGGTCAATAACGTTTGGCCAATGTAGTTGGCAAAGGGTTGAGTAGCATTGGCCGCTTCCAGTTCTCCAGCCCGGTTAAATTCGTTAAATCGCGGGTGAAATGCTCTAAACTCATCCCCGTTGATCACTACGAAGGGGAGCTCTGGTTGGTCGTCCTGTATGCGGCCAATCAACAACGATTTACCAGCAGCTGGTTGTCCACCTAAAATAACGCCGATAGGGTATTGCTGGACAACGGCTTCCGCAAACACCTCTTCACGACTCCGATGTAAAGCAAGTTGTAATTCCGAGGGAGTAACCCCTAACTCATCAAGCATACTGGTTACTCTGTTCCTGAATAAATGGCGCGTAAACCGAATAAGCTTTGGCAATGATCGCTTCCTTAGTCGCGGCACGGTAGCAGGCTCGCCGTTCCTTACCTAAGTCTTTTATTTTCTGCTCCCATTCCTGAATACGATCCACATTAGGCGCTTTCTGGTTGCGCTCCTGGGCGACCTGGCCTACGTAAAATGCAATGACCTGTCCAATAACTTCAACCGCCGTCTCAAGCTGTAGCCACTCGGTCATAACCGATGGAGATTCTGTTTGTAGGATAATTGCCATCGTCAGGGATCGTTTCTCAAATATACTAACACATTTTATACCTATTTGCGTTTATTTCCCTTGATTGTTTGTGAAGAAAACAATTAAGGTTCAATGGTCAATGTTGCTAGATCAATATGAACCGGTCGATCATAATCATCAATAATCTCGGGTAAAAGTTTGTATTCAGGACGAACGGAGCGCGTATTATACGCTTCAACAGATGGATAAATAGCGGTTTGTTGGTGATACTGGTCACCCGTATCTGAGGGTTGAAGACGCCAGACCCGTACGTATAAACAGCCGGAATGTCCGACAAAGGCACCCGGATGTCGGACAGCTGGACGCCTTTAAATTTCTCAGATTCAAACATATTCCTTTGAATACAGCCCGTAACCGAAATGGTTACGGGCTGTATAGGTACTACTTTTAATTAGGAAATAGGCCCACCCAAATCAAATTTGACGTTTCCCAGGATAAAAAAGCCACATGGGGTTCAAGAGCTTTGCTACCTAACCAGATTACATTCGCTTCAAAGACGTCGATCATTGTTTTGGGACTGATGCTTTCGCCGTCATTAGATGTACCCACGACTAACGCCTTACTATAAATCGTCCACCCTTCAAAAGAAAAGGCGTCATGCTCAGTTTCTAATATGTCATCATCCACAAAGAGAACATCCCCATTAGCCTGACCAGCTGCCGTAGTCACTAACTGGCAATCTAATAAAGCGTAAATACTTTGTAGGTCTCCATCTGTATCTACCAGAGTAATCGTTCGAGTTGAGGGATCAATTAAGTAAGCGTTCATAATCGTCTTTTTGTTTAACTGATTGATTATGAACTAAATTTAATGTTTTGTTTCATATTATGGAACATATTTCATGATACATATTGAAATTTTTTATACTTATTATATCTTTTTTTCCCCGCTGTCTAGTTGAATTAAACTGCATTTTTTAAACCTTAAAACCACCGAGTGGTAGTCAATTTGCGATTGAATCGGGTAAATGTTTATCTACAAACTTTACTATCATATGTAGATTTGCAATGTAGTTTTTAACTATGTGCTACCGCTGCCTTTCCGTCTCATTTATAATTTTTCTAATTAGAAATTTTCTAGCCGTATTCTCCATCCATATACTCGAAAATCGATTAACAAAAATCGAACACTTAGCAATAAATTAACTTTGTAATAAAAAAACTAGCATACATAGTTAATTTGTTACATTGTTAACAAAATATTATAAGCGCCTATTAATCATCAAGTTATCTACTTGCTAGACAATTTAACATAATAGTCTTTCTCAGTTTGTTTCTTAATATAAAATTGCGTTGTTTCAAATAACTCATGGCGTAAGTGCCGCTGCACATGAACCGGTTCAACTCCTTCCTGAATTAGGAGTTGGCCTGTCGTATGGCGTAGACTGTGCGCGGACAACCGGGGGCGTTTCAAGTCCAGTTGCCGCAGATATTTATCAACCCGGTACCTAATTTGGTAGGTTTTTAAATCAGTCCATAAGGCTTTTCCAGACTGTGGCTGAACAGGCCAGTAATCTTTATCCTGTAAATAGGACTTCAGCGCTTTAGCGCAAAAATCAAACAAGTGCACGTCTTTCCGGGTATCCTTCCCTTTCCCTTTAACCCATAATTGTTTCCGATCAAAATCGATATCACCAACACGCAGCCGGGTCACTTCAACCGTTCGTAAGCCTTCAATGACTAATAAGGCGACTAGTGCCCGGTCGGCAGAGTCTTCAATGGAATTCAGTAGCGCATCCCGTTCCGTTCGCTCTAGACTATCTTTATAAAACTTACGTTCGGTCGTCAAGCCCCGTACAGCTGCCACATCCCGAAGTGCATCGACCTGATCAGCAACTAATCCGACCTGGCTTCGATTCTTAACTACCCAGGCCGCCAGTTGCTTAATGGCAGACAGTCGAATATTGACCGTAAATGCCGACAGGCCTTCTTTCTTGAGCCACTCGACATAGCGACTCACCGTCTGCCCGGTAAAAGAAGCCTGATTGCCCTGTCCTTGCTCATCAGACAAATAGTGAAAGAACGCGTTGAGGGATTTAGTATACGTATCCTTAGACTCCTCCCCTCGTAAGGTGGTTGAATCATGCAGAAATCCCAGAATTAATTCATTGGCTGCTGGAATCGTCGTAGAAACCGGTGGCGGGTCAGCGATCAGGCGCGGCATGCCTTGGATCTGATAAAACAGGAGAAACTTCCGTAGCGGAGAAATCCGATTGGCAGGTAAGCCAGCGGCAAACAAACTCAAACTAAAGCGGTCAATAGAATACTTATTGGTAAGACAATAAGCCAGGTAGGGCCGCACGATCCGGGGATAATTACCCGGTTTGGCTAACCAAGCCGCAAAGTAGTTTAGCACCTGGGTCAAAGTCAGCACCGTGCTGCTCGCCTGAATGGCCTCGCTCTTCGAGGAGAGTGTAGAAATAGATGTTGATGACTTAGCCATAAGCTCGGGCATTTCAGGTAGTAAGGTACAATTTATTTCAACGTCTTGGAAATACGCCTTTCCGATAATTGTTGAAAATACAACTTTTTAAATGAAATGCCTTAAAGAAGAAACAACGGGGGAAAATAAAGAGAAAGTTTAACTGAAACAGTAAAAGCGCGATTTGTAAGAGTTTCTACAACAAGGATAACAATTCAAGAACAAGCGTTAATGTTATGTAAAATGAGAAAAATCAATGTGAGCCTACCTTCTATGTTTCATCGAAGTAATAGATGTGTATTTTGATCAAGCGCATAATGAGCGTCATGGCTTTGTTACGACAAATCGTTCATGTATTATTCGACTGACAGCTTGGCAGCGAAGATCGTCTTTGTAACAGTTTATGCCAAATGAAGTACAAATTAGAAAACTTTAGGTTGCGGAAACTTCTGCCAGGACAAAAAGACTAGCTTGCCGGTATGAATACAGATAAACAAACATTTCCCCCTGAAGCGGATGAAGAACTGGACGATCCCTATGTGCACCCGGTTTTAACGGAGGAGTTTGTCGAAACGGTAGAGCAGGCCAGTCAAGAGTCGAAGCAGGACGTATTGACTCCCAACGGGGACTAGCTAGTCTCTACTGAACTGAGCGTGGGATTTGTGTTGACTTATCTTCAGGAGATAGCTAAAAAAAGGACTGGTTGAGCCATATACGGATAAGCTAACAATCGGTCCCAACTTATAAAATGCGATTCGTTAACAGCGTTTTTGTAAGTGAAGAGTCCTAATAGGATTTTTGTACTTTAAAAACATTTAGCATAATATAAGCTACCCCAAAATTAAATCCCATAAATGGTACATTTTTAAGATTAGGTATTTGTTTAAATCAGTTTAGCGAACCCCCTAGAAGTTGGCGGCACTTTGTTAACGTTGTATGTATCATATCTAGTAAAGGCGAACAAGTCCAGTCTTCCAACTCGGGCTATTGCTAACCAGTCAGCCCTCTCTATAGTCCGCAATGTTTAACTGTTGCTTAAAGATTTGTCCCGAGAACCGCGTCCCGTGTTTTGCGGCAAATCTGGTTGTTAATATCAGCCCTTGACAGGTTGCGAGTTGATCAGTTAGTTCCCCAGTCAGGGTTATTCATTTGAGATAACTAACCACAAAAAGTGGCAACGATAAATATGAAACAATATTATGACTTCGGTGACATTGAATCTACCTTTTTTAAACTCCCCAATTGCTTGTTGAAGGAATCTAGCCTAATAAAAGAACTGGAATAGGAACAGAATGCCCTGGAAACCGTTCATAGATGCTTGGTAGTAAAAACCATATACGCATCTAAATCAATGTTATGCAAAATTCTGACAATACCCCTCGAAGAGATTTCTTCAAAAAATCCGTGTCCGGTACTTTAGCGATGGGGATCGGTATGCCGTTACTGACCTCGCTGTTCACCCCGATTAGCGCCGAAGCTAGTGCGCTGACCGATACCCCACAAGCCGTCACCGAAAAGGAATTTCGACAGGGTGTGATTGGACCCGCGGAACTTTCGCTGGCCACTAGCCAGATTGCCGTCAGTAAAGCCACCAATAAATATGCTAAGGAGTTCGCTGGCTTTGAATTGGAAGAAGCTAAAGCCGTAACCAGCGTGCTCAAAGACCTAGGCACGCCTGTGCCAGCCATGAATGCCAAGGCCCAGGCGACACTGACTAAAATTAAAACGACAACGGGCGCAGCGTTTGATAAAACCTATATCCAGGCCCAACTCGAAAATCACGAATTTTTGCGAGATTTGGCCCAGAATTATCTCAAGAATTCGATGGGTAAAACCAGCCCGGCTGAAAGCCAGACGCGACACCTGGCCACCTTGGCGTTGGCTGTTTTTAAAGAACACGTGGCCCTGACCAAACAGATTTTAGGGCAGCTCGGTGGCGCAGTATAAGGAAGCAATTTATACAGGTTGAAAAGCCATACCTAGTCGGTGTGGCTTTTCGTTTTTCAAGCCAGAGAAGAGGCTACGGTTTCATTTGTAGGCCTACTTACTCGAATGTGACGGGTTAGTAAAATCAGGCGAATGCACACAGCCAAGTATACCTGTGTACACGTACTTAAAAAGGGGATAGTCTTCCCCGTAGCTCTAATCAACTGGGTAAATACACACTAAACGTAGCTCCTCGTCCGAGCTGACTGGTGGCTGTAATTACTCCCCCATGATTGGCAACCACTTTTTCACAAATAGCCAGACCGACACCCGTGCCCACATAGTCGCTTTTGCCATGCAGGCGCTGAAAGACCTGGAAAATTCGGTCCAGGTATTTTTCGTCAAAGCCAATCCCGTTGTCCGACACATCGATTCGGTGATACTGGCTGGCCAGACGACTCGGTTTTAGGGAAAGCGGCATATCGATCGCATCGATCAGAGATGCCTGAAACCGTATCAATGGGGTGCTGCCCGCCCGGCGAAATTTCAGGGCATTACTCAGCAGGTTATCAAATAGCTGCGTTAGTTGACCCGCATTGCCCATCACGGTTGGGAGCACCTCTACCTGGATTGACGCCCCGGTTTCCTGAATCGGTTGATCCAGCTCATCCAAAATCGTTTGCACCACTTCCTGTAGGGAAACGGGCGTTGCCGCTTCCTGACGGGTCGAAATGCGCGAGTAGGTAAGCAGGTCCTTGATCAGGGTGGACATCCGGCTGGCCGCCGACTGCATTCGCTCCAGATGATCAACCCCTTCGCCTAATTGGTTAGCGTAGCGGTTTTTTAACAGATCCCCGAAGGATTGAATTTTACGCAGGGGCTCCTGCAAATCGTGCGAAGCAATGTAAGCGAACTGTTGCAGATTTTCATTCGAGCGTTGTAAGTCATGAATCGAGAGCTGTAATTGCTGGGTGCGCTGTTGAACCTGTTCGTCCAACTCGGCCGACAGCTGCCGGTAGCGTGCTTCGCTGGTAGCTAAGGCCTGGCTGGCTTTGACCAGTTCCGTCACTTCGGTACATACTTCCAGGACACCAACCACCGAATTGCCTTCATAAAAAGGCGTCAGGGCAATATTAAAGTAGCCCGTTTCCAGTTGACCATCCCGCTGCAAAGGAACGGGAACCGACCAGCCCTGATCGGCAATGCCTGTTTGATAGACCTGCATACAGCGCTTGATAAACGCCTGTCCCTGTAATTCAGGCATGGCCTCCAGCAACGGTTTGCCCAGCACATCCGCTTCCCGCTGGATCAGATCCAACATGGTTTGATTAATTAGGTCAATAACCAATGACTCCCCTTTAACCAGAAGCATGGCCACCGGTGCCTGCTGAACCAGATTCCGTAGGCGAATCTCTTCCTGTCGGCGCGATTGGTTAAGACTAATTTGTGTCCGAACCTTCGAGAGAAGTTCGGGCCCCGAGAACGGCTTGACCAGGTAATCATCGGCACCCGCTTCCAGTCCATCAATCCGGGCCTCCTGGCCCGCCCGGGCTGACAGGAAAATAAATGGAATCGATGCAGTAACCGGGCTTTGTTTGAGCCGCTGGAGCAATTCCTTGCCGTCCATGCCCGGCATCATAATATCGCTAAGGATCAACTGGGGCGGCTCATTGGTTATCTGTCGGATGGCATCGGCTCCGTTTGAGGCCGTTTGGACGTTAAAGTAAGGCGTTAGCAAGCGACTTAGATAGTCCCGCATGTCGGCGTTATCATCCACCACTAAAATACGTACGCTTGGCATCGCCTGCTGGGCGACCTCATCCCATAACGCTGCCTGTTTTTCTCCGGCCAGCATGGTACGGGCTTCCTTCAGAAAGGAGTCGGTCAAGTGATGGTCGGTTCGATCAGGAGCACCTTCGATTAATTGGCGAACGGGCAGGTGTGCTTTTCCCAGCAGTAAGCGCACGATAAAGGTGCTACCTTTGCCTTCAACACTGCTCACGGCAATCGTTCCGCCGTGCAGTCGGACCAACTCGGCCACTAATGAGAGACCAATACCGCTCCCTTCGTAGGTGCGTCCTCCGGCATTTTCTACCCGGTGGAACCGTTCAAACATATGGGGTAGTTCCCGCTCGGGAATGCCAATGCCCGTATCCGAAACCCGCAGGACGGCTTGCCCATCCTCCGCTTGCAAATCGACCCGAATCGATCCGTGCAGCGTATACTTAAACGCATTGGATAACAGGTTCAGGACAATCTTTTCCCACATTTCCGGATCGACGTAAACTTGGGAGGACAGGGGTTGAGCCGTAACTGTAAAGCGTAAACCAGCCCGCTCCATCAGCGACCGAAAACTACTGGCCAGATCGGTCGTTAAGCTCACCAGATCAACTGGCTGATAGCGAGCCTGCACACGTCCCGCTTCGATCCGGCTGAAATCGAGCAGATTGTTGACCAGTTTTAATAACCGTAACGCATTGCGGTGGGTGGCTTCCAGCGGCTCTTTATGAACGGACGTTTGTAAATCAGCATCCTGCATAAGCTCTTCCAAGGGACCCAGCATCAACGTGAGGGGTGTCCGGAATTCATGGCTGATATTGCTAAAGAAAGCCGTTTTCGTGCGATCGATTGCCGCCAGCGCTTCGGCCCGCTGTTGCTCCTGCTGGTAGGCATACACATTCGAGAAAGCGGTATTAATCGAATTGGCGAGCAGGGCATAGAAATTCAGATAGTCCTGATCAAGTTCCCGGTATGGGCTTACCCCTGCCAGTAAAAAACCGATAGGCTGCTCATTGTTAGTGCGTAAAATGGGGATTCGCACAGCCGTGTGGGGTGCTTCAGGATAAGGGCCACTTTCTATCACGCCAAGGCGCTGATTCAGTTGGTCAATGGCTTGAATTTCAGCAAGGTTGGCTAACCACTCTGTATGCGCTACGTCCAGCTCGTGCAATTCTGTTGGTAGGCGGGCGTCGGCCCGCAGCCCGGCATGCTCTACTAAATGCGCCTGTGCAAGCTCGTTTAGTTCATAAAACAGTAGAAAGGGTAAATCAAGAGCAAAGTCAGCCTGGGCCTGGACTAAACTTGCGTAGATCTCGGCATTAGTTTTGGCCTGAGAGGTCAGTGCCGCCACATCGCGCAGCACCTGGGTACGCCGGGCACTGAGCATCTTATCGGTGGTTTCCGTAATGGGGTGAAAAATACCCCCCACCTGACCCGACTCGTCCCGGATGGGGGCAAAGGAAAAGGTCATGAAAGCCTCTTCCAGGTAGCCATATCGATCCAGAAACATGCGCTGGTCCTTGATGTAGGTGCCTTCTCCCTGTTGACCCCGGGTGAAGGCATCCCCTACGACGGATAAGGCGGTCTCCCAGCAGATCCGAAAATTTTGGCCCATCGACTCGGGATGTTTCGCTCCGCAAATAGGTCGGTAACTATCGTTGTAAATTTGAATGGTTTCCGGGCCCCAGGCAATTAAAATCGGAAATGTCGAAGACAGACACAAACTTACCGATGTTCGTAAGCTTTGGGGCCAGCTAGCAATTGGCCCCAAAGCCGTCTTCGACCAATCCATGGATCGAATAAGTTCGCCCATTTCACCACCCCCCGCTAAAAATTGCTCCGACGATTCGGCTGCCTTCATAACTTTCTACTTGAATCGACCTGGTTACTACTTCTTAAAACCGATTTTCTCATTTTTTAGCCCGACGGAACAGGTACCTTATGCGGGCAGATAGACGCTAAAGACGGCCCCCTGTCCAGGACGACTGCTGGCGGTGATTGCCCCGCCATGGTTGGTAACCACTTTCTCACAAATCGATAAACCAATACCCGTCCCTGCGTATTCATGCTTACCGTGCAGTCGCTGAAACACCTGAAAGATGCGATCGCCGTATTTTTCGTCAAAGCCAATCCCGTTATCGGCCACCTCAATACAGTGGTAAAGGGGTGCCGCACGAAGGGGTTTGCTAAAGGCAGGGAGCTGGTTAGCCTGCTGGCGGTAGGCATGAATGCGAACGATAGGGGGTATTCCAGCCGGTTGAAATTTTAGGGCATTGCTGACTAAATTCAAAAAGAGTTGGCCTAGTTGTAGCCCATCACCGGGCAGGATAGGCATTGGACTCACCTCGACAATGGCTCCCGATTCCTGAATACGGACCTCTAAATCCATAAGAACGGTCTGGATCACTTCGGATAGTGCTAGCGGGGCTGTCGTATCGGGCCGATTCGACATACGGGCTAAGGCGAGTAAATCCCGAATGAGCGTCGTCATCCGGCCACCCGCGGCCTGCATCCGATCGACATAATCCGTTCCCGTGCCTAACTGGCTGGCATACTGATGTTTCAATATATCCGAAAAGGCTTGAATCTTGCGCAGGGGCTCCTGTAAATCATGACTGGCGATGGAGGCAAACTGCAATAAGGCCTCATTGGACCGTTCAAGTTCCTGATTAACCTGGTTAAGGTCACTATTGGCCACCTGCAATTCATGAGTTCGTTCCTGGATTCGTATCTCCAGCTCAGCCGATAGGGCCCTATACTTCGCTTCGCTTCGTTCGACGGCAATGCGGGCCTGCTCGGCATCTTTACGGGCCTGAATCAATTCCGCTTCGTATTGATGTCGTTGGCTGATAGGAAAATAGACACAGTGAATATGCATCTGGTCACCCTGTGGCTGAAAAATCGCATTGAGTAGTACTGGTATACGTTCTCCCGTCTTGGTCAATAAACTTAAGGCCATTTCATCCACCCGGTGGTGAAGCGTAAGCAGTGGATAAAAATGGGTTTGATAGAACAGCCAACTAGCCGTCGATAAGATTTTACGGACGGATTGGCCGAGGAGTTCGGCAGCACGATAGCCTAATTGTTGCTCCGTTGTTGCATTGATTTGGAAGATTAACCCGTCTTCATCGATCAGCACCACCCCACAGGGAAGCTGGTTAACCAAATGATCCATCCTTGGGGAGCTAGTTTGGGTGGATAATGGACAAATACTGTTTCACCAGGTCAACCGTTTCGGTAGCCGCGCTTAGATGCGGATAATGGCCCGTGGCTTTCATATAGCGGAGGGTGCTACCAGGCAGATGTTGGTGAATATATTCACCAACCTGCTGAGGGGCAACGATATCCTGGGAGGATTGTAAAATCAGGGATGGCACGTGCAGTTTAGGCAGCGCAAGCCGATTATCCGAAAGAAATGTGATTCGGGCAAATTGCCGCATCATCAGCCAATCGGTAGCGGTAAAGCTTTGCGCTAATTCCTGACTCAATTCCGGTTTACCCGGATTGGCCATAACCGAAGGTGCTAACGTGGTGGCCCATCGCATATAATTCTGATCCATCATGTCCAGCATTTCGTCGATGTCCGACTGGTCAAACCCACCGATATAATCCGGCTTATCATTAAGGTAACGGGCAGAGGGTGCGATCATAATGAGATGAGCAAACCGGTGGGGTTGCTCGATTGCCGCCAAAAGACCAATCATGGCACTAATCGAATGGCCTATAAAGACGACATTGGTTAGGTCCAGTGTTTCACAGATGTCAAGCACGTCCTGCGCATAGCCCGTCAGCTGATTATACCGAATGGGATCAAAAGCGGCCCGATCAGACTTGCCGGAGCCGACATAATCGAATAAAATGATCCGGTGGCTTTGCTCAAAAGCGGGCGTAACATAGCGCCACATGTGTTGATCGCAGCCTAAGCCATTGGCCAATAGCATGGGTTGGGTACCCTGGCCTAGTATCGTTACATGGTTGCGCTTAAGAACGTGTTGGTCCATTCTGCCTTACTTTTAGGGCTTGAAGTTAGCAAATCGGTGATTAATGCGGTTGGCGGTAACGGAAAATAAACTGGTTCTAGATTGATTAAACAGGGTACTCTAAAAAGTAGATGTCTTTTAGTTTGTACGCTAGTATTCGTTCGAGAAGCATATAGATCAATTCTTTACCTTCAAAGACAGCAGTGAAAACTCCCTAATTCGTTCGTTATTTATAGTCCCGCAAAATTTCTATTTGGCTTTTCAATGACTTTATGGCCATACAGCAATACGATGAGTAATGCCTTAACTCATGGGATGGAAAGTGTATCGTTCCACGAGTTCAATTGGCAAAATTAGTCTACGTATAAATGGGATACTGTGTGTCTCTAGTAGCTCAAAGATTGCTTTGATTAACGATAGTACTATCTGCTAGACCATAACAAACTCAATCTAAATTATAGGGGTGAATGCCATGTTGCCAGTCCCCGACAATCCACTCGATCTGATCCTTGAGTTCACTGTAACTGATCGCTTTTTTGAAGAAGCCTTGACGCGTAAGCTTCCTGAACCTGTGCTGGGGAAGCGTCAGTGGCTGAGAAAATAAACGGGATTGCTTCTTTGTGAACCAGATTTTCAGATTTCTAAAGGGCTAATAAGAGAACTATCTCTAGATCATGGCCTCCCTGAACTTAATTGCCAATCCTGAACCAACTGGCCAAATAGGGCCAGAATCCGGTCAAGCGTTGGCGGTTTCGTCAGGAATCCATTTGCTCCCAATTGCAAAGCCCGCTCCCGATCCTGCTCAACCGAGGAGGTGCTGAGCACCACGACGGGTAGCTCCTGGAAAAGCGGTTCGGCCCGCAGTAATTGCAAAGCTTCAAAGCCATTTAAGCGGGGCATATTTAGATCTAGAATCACCAGATCAGGTAGTGCATCGCTTTGCTCCAGAGCGGGCAGTAGTTCCTCCCCGTCATAAAGGGATCGGATGAGTATGGGAGGAACCAGCGTTTTAAAGGCCTGTTCAAATAAATATTGATCATCAGTGTCATCATCGACAATCCACACGTGAGGGGAGGAAATCGCCATAGACTAGGGAGGTTATGGTGAACAGTGGCTAATTACGAAAACTAACTAAACTGTCCTATACATTAATCAACGTTAATCTGGAATTACTACAATTTACTGGACAGCAAGATCAAGCTTAATTAAGTGTCCAATTTAACTTAGCAGGTCCTGATTAGACTCGGACTGTATCGCTGGGCTACCCAGCCCAAACACCTTTTCGAAAATTGTCAGAACTCCTTGACGTAAGTTTAAAGCCAAGTCTACTTCCATTCCCTAACTACTTAAAAGCTTAACCGAATGGTTGTCTAACCCGGTTGTTTAAGGAGGTCAACAAAAACTCCCCATTTCCGGGTAAATAAGACCCCATTGAAAATCTAGAATTTTTCGCGTTGGGCGGCCAAAGCCATTCATTTCAACCGCTTTAGGGATTATAAGCCCATTTGGGCTACACTGGCATGATTTTAATAGATTTAGTCGTAGTCAGTGCAGGCATAAGGGCCTTGTTACCGGCTGACCATTCCCCATTACAGCCACTATTCCTTCTGACTATTTGCATGAATGCTACTGCCCTAACCGAAGTCCAGTTTGTAACTGCTTTACAACAAAAACGATCATCCGACTTTTCCCTCTTATATGATGCCTACGCGCCAGCCCTGTTTGGCGTTTTGTTTCGACTCGTCAACGATCGAGAGCAGGCGGAGGATTTATTGCAGGATGTCTTCATCAAGATCTGGTCGAATAGTCATCAGTATGATCCTACCCAGGGACGTCTGTTTACTTGGTTATTAGCCATCACCCGGAACGTGGCCATGGATCAACTCAGAGCCCGGAAGGTTCAACTGAAAGCCGCCCCTTATCTGCTGGAGCAATCAGAACGGATTACGTCAACCGGCGTAGTGGAAGGAATGATTGATCGTTCGCTGTTGGCTCTCTTAGCCCCTAAATATCAGGCAGTCATTGAGCTCATGTATTATAAAGACTATACAAGCCTGGAAGCCGCGAAGGTCTTGAAATTACCCATCGGTACAGTGAAGACCCGGGCCCGGGCGGCCTTACAACAACTGAAAGACTATCTCCGATCCGATATCCAAAACTACCAAACCAGGCTTGGTACCCATTTGGCTTAAACAGACCTGCACCTACGGGACTGGAAACCTTTTGCGGGACACGAAGTAAACGATCTTAATTTGTGCCTTCCGCGTCCAGTTACCTGTCGCAGGTATACTAAATACCTGCGACAGTACGTTCATGGCTACTTTTTTCCGCCAAAGGCGAGAAACAGGCCCATCACGAGCACTGCGGCACCTACACCAATCAATACCTTTTCCGTAACCTCAGTCGCATTTTTCACGGTAGGGGATTGGGATTGTGGTTCATAGCGGCCATCCGTTACGGCCAGAATCAGGGCAATCGTTTCAGCAGGCACATCTAATTGCGGAACGTGACCACAATTTGAAAACCAGTGTAGCTGAGCATCAGGAAACAGCTTCAGAGCCAACTTAGACTGATTGGGCGGACAAATTCGATCCTGTCGACCCCAGCCAATAACCAGATTCGGGATAGAGCCAACAGGTGCCCCCTGCTGGGGAGGGCCATGGGCCAGACTATCCAGCAGCTTGGTAAAGCTGGAAGTCGGTAAAAACTCCCGAAATTCATTCAGGGCTACCCCAGCCGGGATCGTCCAGGGATGAGCCGAAAATTGAGCGAACAACACTGTTCGGCTCAGGGGATTGTTGACCAAGGGTGGTAAGATGGGTTGGATGAGCTTGGATAGTTGTGCCGATAGTCGAACCGACTGGTAGAAATAGGGTACCTGCCAGCCTTGCCAGAATCCACCTGGATCCAGCGATACCACTGAACCGACCACTTGGCCCCGCCGGGCAAGCTCGAGCACTAGCCGCGCTCCCATTGAATTTCCCACCGCATCGATGCCCAGCAGTTGGTGCTGGGTCAAAAAGTCGGTTACTGCATCCGCCAGAGTAGGAATGGATACCTCTCCCAGTAGAGCCGGGGATTGACCGAAACCCGGCAAATCCAGAGCAATCACATCCCGCTGGGTGGCCAACTCATCGATAATGAGATCCCAGACTTGTAGGGAACTCCCTAGGCCATGGAGCAATAACAGGGGTTTACCGGTCCCACGCCGGACATAGTTCATGGTCATAGGTATGAGTTAGTAGGTCTACAGGCTGCACTGAACAACTTAGCATACTATGAACGGCTACCGGTGCATATAGTTTAGAGTAGGTGAAGTGGCAATAGGGTAGCGGGACTTACTACCTTGAGTACAATCATACTGTCCTGCAACTTTAAACGTAAACCATACATACCGTTGAGCCTAAGGGATGAAGCGCGGTTGGCGGCTGTTTTAAAGTTCTTCGTGAAAAGTCAGTTCATCTTCGTAATCCGTCAGCGAAGTAGACACTCAGCTACCCTACTTTTGTCGTATACTCTCACTCCTCTACCAACGCCCATGTTTCTAGGTCATTTTGGGGTCGCATTTGCCACTAAGCCCCTTCAACCAAGTGTCTCATTAGGGACCCTGTTCCTGGCGACTCAACTCGCCGATCTACTCTGGCCAACCTTGTTACTGGTGGGCGTAGAGCGAGTCCAGATACGCCCCGGTCTGATGGCGGCTTCTCCCTTTGACTTCATCTATTACCCCTTCTCCCACAGCCTCCTAGCCCAACTACTACTGGGCTTGCTGCTGGGCACTACGTATGGCCTCATCCAGCGTAATTGGCCAGGCGCGTTGCTGGTGGGCTTAGTCGTACCCGCTCACTGGTTGCTAGACCTGGTGGTTCACCGTCCCGATCTACCGCTCTACCTGGGATTATCACCCAAAGTTGGACTAGGCCTGTGGAACAACTTACCCGCTACGGTAGCCCTGGAAGTAGGCTTGCTTGCCCTGGGTCTGTGGCAGTATGTTCGCGCTACCCGAGCTCGAAACCGTACTGGCCGCTTTGGGCTCTGGGGGCTGGTTGTGTTTCTAGTAGTGGTCTACTTAGGGGCGGCCTTTGGCCGACCGACGTATCGGCCTTAGCCTGGAGTGGTCAAGCCCTCTGGCTGACTGTAGGGCTGGGCTATTGGGTCGATGCGAATCGAGCGCCAGCAGAGCACATCGGATAATTCAGTAGAGAACGTATGCTGGGGATTGACTGGGCCTGCTGTTAACGGAGTGGACAACAATCCTAAAGGGAGCATTCTCGAAAAGCGCCAATAGTGTGACACGTATAGGATGCCCGTAAGGGCATTTTATTTTCCTGAATTTGTACCTTTAAATACGTTGGTCAACTGGTGAACAGGGTTACTAACTACGAGCCAATAGCCAATCAAAATTAGCCTTATGAATGGCATTTTACTGATAAAACAGAAACAATAATACCCTCCCTCTTCCTTTTCAATATTTTATACTTTTCGTAGAGGTCGTTCATAAAAGGCAAGCATTATGTGAACGCTTTCAGGCACTACAAGCAATAGTCAGACTATTTCTCCAATCAACAAATAGCGTCCAGTTGGCCAAGGGAATAACTGGACGAATACATCAAAATACATTTTTGTATTTTTAGTAGATATTTCATTTCCAATTTTAGGGTCTATAGCGTAGCGGAAATTATATTATTTATATAGATCAAAAAATATAGTTAAATGCCTTATCCCGACTTAAGTAATCAAGCAAATTTAAATTACGTTTTTTATCTTAGTGATATGGGACGTAAACGCCATATCGAACTAACTGATTCAGAGCAGCTCACCTTGCAAGAGGGACTCAAGAATCACCCCAAGTATGAGTTCCGCCGATGTGCTCAAGCCTTACTATGGAACCATAAAGGCTGGACCCTTAAGACCATTGCCAGTGCGCTGGAAGTCTGCTCACAGAGTGTCAGCACCTGGCTCACCTCTTTTGAGCAAGACGGCCTAGTCGGTCTGATGCGCCAGAAAGGACAGGGACGCAAACCTATCCTCTCGCTCACCAACGCGGCTCATCAACAGGCCCTGACTAAGGCAGTTGCTATGCATTATCAGGATGCTGGTCGGATTCAGGCTCACTTACAACTAGTTCTAGATCAATCCATGAGCCGTGATACAGTCAAGCGGTTCTTAAAAAAAACGACTACACCTACCACCGCTTACGCCGAAGTACCAAAGCCAACCAAGACCCTCTAGCCTATGCCGATGGGTTAGAACGCTGGAAAATCCTGCTCACCTTATGGGTGAGCGGACTCATTGAGGGGACCGCCCCCGCGGCTGTATTTTGCCAAACCGGCTTTACTCAGCAACCTTACATTCCGTATGGCTGGCAGAAAAAACACCAGCCTCTTCAACTGCCTGCCCGCACCACCACTAAACGGTTGAACCTGCTAGGCCTGATGCGGTTAGACAATCATCTAACGGTGTATCACAGCGAAAAGCCTTTAACGGGCACCTTCGTGGTCGAGTCCCTGACTCATTTTGTGAATCAGCCACACGCCAAACCCGTCGTCATCGTTCTTGATAACGGATGGTCCGCCACCGCGGCCTATCCATCGCTGTCAACTGGTTTACGACCAACAAGCCGAGTGGGAGGACAAAGACGTTTATCTGTTCTTTCTTCCTGCTTACAGTCCCCATCTCAATCCCATCGAAGTCTTTTGGCGGATGATGAAGTAGCGTTGGCTGACGAAAGTGAACTACCTGTCGTGGAGCGGCTTGAAAAAGGCCATATTTGCCATTATTAAAGCCTTCGGTGGGGAATACCGCATTGATTTTACCGAGCTACAGACCAAAAATATAGTTCAGTTTAATTCTGCTTGATTACTTAGTATAAAAAATGTATTTCCATGATTTAAACTTTGGTCTTTAGAGCCAAACAACGGGGTTGCTCTAAAGACCAAAATGGTAAAAACAAACTCACCAGGACAAACACAACCTGGGCCAAACCATTAACTAGTTACGATATGAAGTCTATTGTAGAGTAAGAAGAATAGCCCCTGATTAGTTGGACGAATCTGGAAGGGCCAGGAAATTAAGTTGAAATATTTACAGATATATTTGTGATTTAATTTTCTAACAAAGCTTGCACAAGCACGTTGTAACTACCAGTATGGAGTCCACGAATATCACTGATGCTATCCTGTTGGAGCGCTTAGCAGCCGGTGATCAGCGGGCTTTTCAGGAAATCTATCAGCGATATTGGTATAAGCTATTTCAGGTGGCCAGACGAAAAGTCCTTTCCGAGGAAGACGCCGAGGAAATTGTTCAGGATATTTTTGTCGATTTGTGGGAAAGGCGGCAGTATTTACTCGTTCACGACCTCAGTAAGTTTCTCTTTAAAGCAGTTAAATATCAGATTTTAGACTACCTGAAAGCCAAATTTGTACGTCAGACATACCAAGATAACAAGCAGCGTTTTAGTCAGGATACGGATAGCCAAACTGAAGAGCAACTGGCGTTGAAGGATTTAAATGAGGCCATTTCAACCGGGATTGACCAATTACCGGCCAAAACGCAGGAAATTTTTCGATTGAACCGGTTAGAGGGTAGGTCTGCCAAAGAAATAGCAGATCTACTGCAAATTCCCGAACGAACCATTGAATATCACATCACACAGGCCCTACGCACGATGCGTAGCTATTTGAAAGACTTTATTGTCTATACCCTCTCAATCATACTGTCTACTCTATAACTTCTACACCTGATCCCATTCTCTTGAGTGTTGTATTATATAAAGAAGAATTGATAAAATACATCACTTCAATATAATCTTTTAGAGAATCGTTTGACCCATTTGCGGTAAATATACGTC
Source organism: Spirosoma migulaei (assembly GCF_054776855.1). Classification (NCBI taxonomy): domain Bacteria; kingdom Pseudomonadati; phylum Bacteroidota; class Cytophagia; order Cytophagales; family Cytophagaceae; genus Spirosoma; species Spirosoma migulaei. Next base: position 111,745 of record NZ_BAAHBG010000031.1, read on the forward strand.
ACAGTCTACCTGTAAGTAGTAGGCTTCAGTGCGCCAAACCGTCGTCAAAGGATGTATAAGTATACAAAGGGATTCCTCCGGATACTCCAGCGCTATATTGATAACTCCTCTTCTCAGGAAGAGAAAGGAGTCATGGATTTCTGGTATGAATCCATTGATGAGGATAGTCCGGTTGAAAAAACGGCTGCTGAAAAACAATTGTTAGAAGCCAAATTATGGCAGAAAATTCAGGAGAAAACCCAGCCATCTCCGACTGAGTTAACCCAGCCAATACCGAACTGGTGGACGCGAAATCGCAGTCGATACGCCGTGGTAGCCTCTTTAGCTCTGGTAGCTGCGGCTATTTATTTGGTGACAAGCTTAACACGGCCACACCCAATCGCTTTAAAAGGATTAACCACTGAGCAAGTCGATGCGTTGACCCTTCTGGAAAATACATCCCAGAATCCGAAACGAGTTCAGTTGTCGGATGGTAGTCAAGTAACGCTGGAGCCAAAAGCATCGCTCTATTACCCCCAGCGGTTTAACGGGAATCGACGAATTGTTTACCTGGCGGGTAATGGCTTTTTCGAGATTACTAAGAATCCCAAAAAGCCCTTTTGGGTCTACAGCGAATCCATTGTCACCAAGGTATTGGGTACTAGTTTTACGATCCTGAAAAATGAAACGTCAGGCGAAATAGAGGTGGCAGTCAAAACCGGCAGAGTCATTGTTGAAACGTCTGACGAGCACAAATCAGCTATCGAAAAATCGTCCACTGGCGTCGTGTTAACGCCCAACGAAAAGGTCACGTATCAACCGACCAAAGAGCGTTACGTTACCGGACTGGTCGATAATCCGGTATTGGTCGATCACTCACCGGAGTTTAGTAAACCGGATGCTTTCGCCTTTGAGGAAGCCCCCCTGAGTACAGTGATTAAAAAACTGGAGAAGGCGTATGGGGTTGAGATCACCCTCGTCAACGAAGTCATTGGCGATTGCCCAATAACCGCCAGTCTGCCCAACGAATCTCTGTTTGCTAAACTGGAAGTCATCAACGCCCTGTTAAACTCAACGACCGAACTCAACGGGACCACTATTGTCATGGCCGGTGGCGAATGCGTTCCCTTTAAACCTGTTTCACCTAAACCCTAATGTTAATGAAATAGATTCTTTTACTAAAAAAGCCGGATATGCTACCAACACATCCGGCCAATTGCGCTCCCCACAATTTCGTTTCCGTTCCGAAAAATTCATTTTACCAAATGAAGCGGGGGTTTATTGTCAAATTTTCCAATTCAACAAAGGCAAAACAATGCAAAAAAGAAGAAAAATCCTAACGCCCTTAGGTACCTTAATGAAAGTTTCCTTTTTTCAATTTATGCTGACTATCATCGCGATAGGGTACACCTATGGCCATTCGGTCAGCGCCCAGGAAATCCTGACCCAGAAGGTCGATCTGACAGTTAACCAAAAGGAAATCAAAACGGTCCTGGCTCAACTGGAGTCGATTGCTCATGTGAAATTCGTGTATAGCCCACGGTCACTGCCGGTGCAACGCAGAGTGTCCATTTCATTGACTAAAAAAGCACTTTCAGAAGTGCTGGACGTGTTATTTCAACCCGAACAAATTTCCTATCAGGTGGTCAATGATCGGATCATTTTGAAGATGAGTAGTCCAACGTCTTCCCTGCCTGCTCTGGACAATTTGCTGGCTAACAAACCCGTTGAGATCACCGTCCAGGGTACCGTAACCGATGAAAAAAATGCAGAAATGCCCGGAGTTAACGTCTTGCTCAAAGGGACAACGCGCGGAACAACAACGGACGTGGATGGAAGCTACCGGCTGAGCTTGCCCGAAGGGACAAACCATACACTCGTTTTCTCACTGGTTGGCTATACCCCGCAGGAAGTCGTCATTGGAAATCGATCCACGGTTGATATTCAATTGGTACCCGACGATAAACTCCTTTCTGAGGTGGTCGTCGTCGGCTATGGTACTCAGAAAAAAAGCGATCTGACGGGTTCCGTCGTACGGGCAGACATTGAGGCTTTTCGCGAATCACCGAATGTCAATATTGCGCAGTCCTTACAGGGAACGGTCCCAGGTCTAAACATTGGTCAGGTTAGCACGGCCGGACAAAATCCAACGATATCCATCCGTGGTCGAACCACGATTAATGGGAACCAGAATGTTCTCCTGGTCGTGGATGGGATCATCTATACCGGCAATTTAAGTGATCTGAACCCGGCCGATATTGAATCGGTAGACGTACTGAAAGATCCCAGCAGTATGGCGATCTACGGGGCTCAGGCCGCCAACGGTGTTATCCTGATTACGACCAAGGGCGGAAAAAAGAACGCAAAGCCAATCTTTAATTATTCGGGAAGTTACACCACACAAAACCCCGTTAAGTCGCTGACACTGTTTGATCGCGACGGCTATATTGCCAAATTGGCTGATCAGGACTGGAAGAATGCGTTTCTGGCTCCAGATTATACTAAGCCTAATCCTGCCTACAATATTCAGAATTACATTAGCGATCCCCCAATCAGAGAGGGGTATACCAACGGGACAAACTACGACTGGTGGGGCAACACCACCAACCCCGGTTTTATCACCGCGCATAACCTGAGCGTAACCGGCTCAAGCCAGGACTGGTCCTACTTTCTATCAGGCGGGTATACCGATCAGAAAGGGTTTATCATCAATGATAAATTCAAACGCATTACCACTCGGATCAATGTAGAAAATACCATCCTGAGCTGGTTAAAAGTTGGGGCGCAGACATTCGGTTCCTTTTCTGACTATTCCGGTATTTCACCAAGCCTGGGTGGCATCTCGATCATGTCTCCGCTGGTGACACCAACTGACGCAACCGGTAAGTATATTCAAAATCCACTGGGTACCAACGTCACCAATCCGTTTCTAGTTGCGTTGGCTGATGATTTCGATAAACAGAATAGCCTCTTCGGTAATTTCTATGCCAACATTAACGTACCCTTCGTAAAAGGCTTAACCTACCGGATTAACTACGGCCATAATTACGCCTGGGACCGGCATTACAGCAGCAATCCCTATTCAAATGGAGGAACCGGCGAAGCGTATAAGATTAATTCCAGTTCCTACGACTGGACGTTTGATAACATCGTCAATTACAAAAAGACGTTCAAAGACATTCATTCTGTAGACGTAACTCTGGTAGCCGGTCGGCGGGCCAGAAACTATGAGGAATCCAATGCGACCGGTACCAATTTCAACAACCTTCAGTTAAGCTACAATGACCTGAGTCAGGCCACGATCCAACGAATTACGTCCGCTGCATGGAGAGAGAGCTATCTGTATCAGATGGGCCGGATCAACTATGAATTTAACTACAAATATTTACTCACGGCTACATTGCGTCAGGATGGATTTTCTGGCTTCGCCGAAAACAAAAAAACCGCCTTATTCCCCTCCATCGGTTTTGGGTGGGTGTTGAGTCAGGAAGACTTTCTAAAAGTGAGCGCGATCAATCTGCTCAAACTAAGAGGCTCGTATGGAACAAATGGCAACTTGGTCAATCGATACTCGTCGCTGGCCCGGACGAATATTTACCCGGCCTATGTGTTTGGAGACGGCGGTTCTACCGCATTCGGTCAGCAGATTACATCGCTCGCCAATCCCAACTTATCGTGGGAAACGACGACTGGATTCAACTTTGGGCTTGACTTTTCGCTGGTAAAGAATCGGATTTCCGGCAGTGTCGACTATTACCGAACCACCACCAGCAACTTGATCTTCAATGTCAATATTCCGGTCGTGACGGGATTCAACCAAATTATCTCGAATGTTGGCAACATTGCCAACCGGGGTGTTGAATTTATCCTAAACGGCAAGGCGATTACCGGCAAAAATCTCAACTGGAATATCAATGTTAACCTGGCTGCCAACCGGAACCGGATCGTATCGCTGCTGGGCCAGGATAATGACCAGAATGGCGTCGAAGATGATTTAGTAGCCAACGGGTTATTTATCGGAAAATCCATTGGGGCGATTTATGATTACGAATCGGGTGGCATTATCCAGATCGGTGAAGAAGCGCCGAAGGGCTATTTTGTCGGTACGCACCGGATTATCGATCAAAACGGTGATGGGTTTGTTGATGCCAACGACCGGGTCATCCGGGGACGAACCGAAGCGGCCTATAACTTCGGTATCCTGAACGAATTCAGCTATCGCAACTTTACCCTCCGCTTTTTCATCAATTCCATTCAGGGAGGTAAAGACGGTTACCGTAAGCTAAATATGCCCACCGCATTAGGGGTTGGGGATAACATCCGACGAAATAATTTCTGGAAAGAATTCGACTACTGGACACCTTCCAATCCGGGAGCGCGCTACCGGGCACTTGATCAGGGTGCAGCCATCGAATACAATTACTATGGCGACCGCAGCTTTGTCCGGTTACAGGACGTCACCCTGTCGTATGCGCTTGGCCAAGCATTAACCAAAAAGATGGGTATGCAGGGCGTTAAGGTATTTGTTAGCGGAAAAAATCTGGCCACCTGGACTAACTGGCAGGGCTGGGACCCTGAAACCGGAGACGGCTTATTAGTGAACGGACGACCGATTATGAAAGGTATTTCCGTAGGACTGGATGTACGTTTTTAACCCCTAACATTTCGAGCGATGAAATCAATGCCCTCAATCTATAAACTACTGGTACTCTTTACCTTCTTGCTTATTAGTTGTGATGAAAAGGAGATATTAAAGGAAGTACCACTGGATTTTGCCAGCCCTGAAACCTCATTCAAAACCATCGGCGATTTCAACTCAGCCATTAATTCGCTGTACGACCTGACCCGGGGCACCCTGTCGAGTGGAGAATTCCGTCCGCTGGATTATACGTATGGTACGGATATCGGCTACAATGGCGCGCAGCAGCTAAATGAGCGATTTGGCAGCTATCCCGCTACGTTAACTCCCATATCCGATCTGGTTCTATTTCACTGGCAACAGTACTACAAGATCATTTCGAGTGCCAATATCATTCTCAACCGGATGCAAAAAGCATCCCTGAGCCAAACCGAAAAAACGGCCGTAGAGGCAGAAACCCGCCTGTTCAGGGGACTAGCTTACCGAAATCTGGCCCAGTTATATGGTGGAGTGCCCATTGAACTGGAAGAAGTCAGTTCGCCCAAAACAAACTATACCCGCGCCAGTCGCGAACAGGTCTACCAGCAGGCGGCTACCGACCTGGAGTTTGCCGCAGCGAACCTGCCCAACATTAACCAGGTAAAAGACGGCAAGGTATCGGTTCAAGCGGCTAATCACCTGCTGGCTGAAACGTATCTGTGTTTGAAGCGGTATGATGATGCGGTGAAAGCCGCCACTGCGGTCATTGCCAATCCAAATCTGGCCCTGATGAAACAACGCTTCGGGTCGCTGGCCAAAGAACCGGGCGATGTCTACTGGGATCTTTTCCGTCGGTATAACCAGAACCGAAGTGCGGGCAATACGGAAGGCATCTGGGTTTTTCAATACGAAGTGGATGTGCAGGGGGGCGTTATACGGTCTTCAGCACTAGCTGGCCCTATGCTGGAACGGGACCATTCTCCGCGCCCATATAGCTTTACCTATAAAGACCCTACAGGCGTTTATCCATTTTTGCAACTGGGCGTTTCGGACTATACCGGTGGCCGGGGCATTGGCCGATTAAGGGGGACAAACCATCTCAACTACGGCATCTGGCAAGAGGACTGGAATGATATGCGGAACTCGGAATACAATTTTGTCCGGGATGTAAAATTCAACAATCCGGCATCCGCCTGGTACGGCAAAAAACTCTCGGAGTTCAGAGCGACCTTCCGCAAAACCTTAGATGATACCATCCGTAATTTCTATCCATACCAATCAAAGGTAACAACGCCAGGCCAACATCCAGCCGAGCTTTACATTGATCCGGTTTTAAAAACCCTGAACGGTTCAGCAGCTGGTACGACCTACAGCGATCAGTACTTTATCCGACTGGCGGAAACCTATCTGCTGCGGGCCGAAGCCTATTTGGGAAAAGGCGATGCAGCTAACGCAGCAGCCGACATCAATGTGGTTCGCGCCCGGGCCAACGCTAAACCAGTGACTCCTGGTCGAGTCACCATCGATTATATTCTGGATGAGCGAATGCGGGAATTGGGCGTGGAAGAAAGGCGTCGATTGACCCTAAACCGGCTAGGATTACTTTACGAGCGCACCAAAAAATATTGCAATGGGCACCCAACAGCGGCCAAATTCGGAGTTGATGTTGAGCCCCATAACAATCTTTTCCCTATTCCGTATAGCGAGATCGAGCGAAATACCGGTGCCGTTTTAGAACAGAATCCGGGCTATGCAAAGCGTTAATCATGAAAAATAGCAGCAAGTTGAAAATCACCCTCAAAACGGGTTTGGTCGTAGCGGTCTCCGTTTTTCTGTTTTCCGGCAGAAGGCTCTTACCGAATAGGAATAATCAGGCGAATCCGTCGATTGCGGAGAGAAAGCCAAACATACTTTTTGTCATTGCGGATGATCAGTCGTATCCACATGCTTCGGCGTATGGCTACACCGCCGTTAAGACCCCGGCGTTCGACCGCATTGCCCGCGAGGGAGTCCTATTTACCAATGCGTTTTCGGCTTCACCGGGTTGCAGTCCGTCACGGGCAGCTATTCTGACGGGGAAAAACTGCTGGCAACTAGAACATGCCGGTACGCACGACAGTTCGTTTCCATTAGCGTTAAAAACGTACCCAGATCGCCTGGAGGAGTCGGGTTATTACATCGGATTTACGGGCAAAGGCTGGGGGCCGGGAAACTTTAAAGCATCTGGGCGAACTCGAAACCCGGTGGGGCCTGGCTTTCAAGAGCAAACCATGGAAGCACCCAAAGGCATCAGCTCTAACGATTATGCCGCCAATTTTAAAAAATTTCTGGCTACCAGGCCCGCCGGGCAACCCTTCTGTTTCTGGTTTGGCGCCCAGGAACCGCATCGACCGTATTCGACGGGTATTGGAAAGAAAAATGGTATGGACATTACCCAGGTGAAGGTGCCCGGTTTTCTGCCTGACCATCCTGACGTTCGATCCGACATTCTGGATTATCTCTACGAGATTCAATGGTACGACAACCATCTGGATCGGATGATAAAGCTACTGGAAGAAACGGGCGAACTGGATAATACCTTGATCGTGGTGACAGCTGACAACGGGATGCCTTTCCCCCGAGCTAAAGCGAATGCGTATGAATACGGTATCCATATGCCGCTGGCGATTCGGTGGGGGAACCGGGTGAAGGGCAACCGAACCGTAACGGACCCAGTCAGCCTGATTGATTTAGCCCCTACGTTTCTGGAAGCAGCTGGAATTACCTCCACCCCAAGTGAGATTCGGGGGCGCAGTTTACTAACCATTCTGACCAGCGCCCGGCAAGGGATTGTAGATAAAAGCCGGGATGCAGTGTATGCCTCCCGCGAGCGGCACTCGTCCTCGCGCTGGAACAATTTAGGTTATCCGCAACGATGTATTCGAACCCGGACCCATTTGTATATCTGGAACGTGAAACCAGATCGGTGGCCAGCCGGTGATCCACAGGCGTATGACGATAAAGGTAATCTGGGGCCCATGGATAACGGGTATTTTGACATTGATGAGTTTAACCAATCCTACATTTTACTGCACCGTCAAGATCCGCAGGTAGCTCCTTATTTTCACTGGGCAGTAGACAAGCGACCCGAGGTAGAACTGTACGATATTGTAAACGATCCGTATTGCTTAACCAATCTGGCCGGGAAAAAGGAACATCAGAAAATCCAGCAGAATCTAAGTACCCGGCTTAAGGCTTACCTGACCCAAACACAGGATCCTCGAATGGGTAGCAATGGGGAAATCTTTGAAACCTATAAACGGTACAGCCCACTCCGCACCTTTCCGGCACCGGAGCCCAAAAAATAGAGAATCACTCATTCTTGTTCGTTAAGCCACTACTGCGCTTTATAGGTAACAGGGCTTTCTTGAAGACTTTTCTATAAGAAAGCCCTGTTACAGGTAGTAACTATTAGAATTCATGAAACGAACTGGTTGCCAACCTTTTCAGCGTTTTTCTCGCTTCGTATTTCTATTGATAATCGCTCTACTGACATACACGCATTCGTATGCGCAGGAAGAATCAAGGGGGGAGAAACTCTTTACGCTCCATTGTGCCGCTTGTCATACGTTTAAGGAAGATGGTATTGGACCGCAACTTGGCGGATTAAAAGGGACTGTTGACCCTACGTATCTCACCGCGTTTATCAACAGCCCTCAGGCACTGATCAACGCGAAGCATCCGCGTGCGCTGGATAGGTACAAGCAATTTGGCACGATTATGCCAAATTTCAACCACTTGAAACCGGCTGAAATTCAGGAGTTAATCGCGTTTATTCTCCAAAAACCAGCTCCTAAGACCATGGCGTCGGCACAAAAAAAGGGATTGACAAATCCGATTCCAGTACCTATTCCGATGGCCGACATGAGCCTGAATCTGGAAAAAATAATCCAGTTTCCGGCTACAAACACCGTCCTGCCCCGCACCCGAATCAACAAAATGGGCGTTCATCCGGTGACGAAAGAAAGCCTCGTAGCTGATTCACAGGGCAAAATTTATATGCTGAATGCGGCTAACCAGCCAGAAGTTTTCTTCGATGTAACAGCTCATTTCCCCAGGTTCACCAACGTACCCGGACATGCTACGGGATTAGGCAGTTTTGCTTTCCATCCTGACTTTGCCCAAAACGGCCTTTTTTATACAACGCATACGGAACCAAATAATCAGGTGAAAGCCGATTTCGCCTACGCCGACAGCATTCCAGTAAAATTGCAATGGATTATTAATGAATGGGTTATTGATAATAGAACCGCGCGCATCGTAACGGGAAAGCCCCGTGAGGTCGTTCGAATCAACGTCGTGAGTCAGATTCACGGGATGCAGGAAATTACATTTAATCCATACGCCAAATCGGGCGATGACGATTACGGGCTAATGTACGTATGTGTAGGCGACGGCGGTGCGGTTGAACAGGGTTACCCATTTATTCCTAAGCAGTCAAACCACGTCTGGGGAAAAGTGCTCAGAATTGATCCTGCGGGTCGCAACAGCAAAAATGGGCAATACGGCATTCCAACATCCAATCGGTCGCTTTGGGTTGGATGAAATATATGCCGCTGGTTTTCGGAACCCGAATCGAATTTCGTGGACGAAAGACGGTAAAACCCTGGTCACCAACATTGGTCAGCACGAAATAGAGTCATTGTACTTGCTCAAAGCCGGAAAAAATTATGGCTGGCCCAACCGAGAGGGAACGTTCCTGATCGATTCAACGGGCACCATTAACACGGTGTTTCCCTTGCCTGCTAATGATGCTCAATTCGGATATTCGTATCCGATAGCCCAGTATGATCACGATGAGGGCAATGCCATCATGGGCGGCTTTGAATATACAGGTAGTCAATTACCCCAACTAAGAGGTAAATACATCTTCGGCGACATCGTAAAAGGGCGGGTTTTCTATGTTCAAATGAGCAAGATCAAGGAGGGCTCGCAGGCGACTATTCACGAGTTTCCACTGATGCTCGACCACAAGCCCACTACATTAAAAGTGTTGTGTAAGGCGAATAAAGTCGATTTTCGCATCGGGCAGGATGCTACCGGTGAGTTGTTCTTATTCACCCGTTCCGATGGCACGATGTACAAAGTCACCCAATAATGGAATCGCTTATTTTGTACTTTTCTTTTAAAGGAACTCCTTTAATCAGCGCAGTTCTTAATCTTGAAATTTGTATTTTTCTTATGATAGTATAAATAAAGTAACCTATTTGTGGTTGATTTCATGCCCAAACGATAATGGTCAATCATACTAGCTTTTGCGGCAGACAAGTACTCTCTGAAGCGCTGTATTCGGTAGGTATTAGGATTCCATTAATTCTGTAACTTCAACTCCCACAACCTGCTTCCTAAATCGAAAATAAGTTTTTCACTCCTTACGTCATTTACGTGAGATAGATACTATTGTATCATGAAGTTAGGTTACGCCCGAGTCTCGACACAAGATCAAAATCTAGCGCTTCAGCTAGATGCCCTCAAAGCTGCTGGTTGCTCGAAAATCTTTCAGGAGAAAGCTAGCGGCTCAAAAACCGAACGGCCTGAATTAAACCGGTTACTCGAAATTATACGAGAAGGGGACACGTTGATGATCTGGAAGCTTTATCGGCTGGGCCGTTCCTTAAATCACCTGATCGAGATTGTAACGCTGCTCGAACAGCAACACATCGGCTTAGTCAGTTTGAACGACCCTATTGACACGACTACAGCCCAAGGTCGGCTCGTGTTTCGCATATTCGCTAGCCTGGCTGAGTTTGAGAGGGAAGTGATTCGGGAGCGGACACTGGCTGGTTTAGCCTCCGCCCGTCGACGAGGTCAACTCTTAGGCCGTCGCAAAGGGCTTTCCAAAGCGGCTGAGCAGAAAGCCCGCATCGGGGAAAGCCTTTACAAAGAGGCCAAGTATTCCGTGGAGCAAATCGCCAAGGAGTTACACATTTCTAAAACGACTTTGTATAAGTATCTCCGCCAACGAGGAGTTGAAATTGGCGCTTCAGTTCAAAGCCCAATTACCACAGCGTAGAAAAATGTAGGTGTTGGCTATTTAACGTTTATTAAACGAGCCTTTAACTAAGGTTAAGCTTTTCGCGTCCTGAAGGAACTGAGAATAGTAATTCGACCGGCTAATTTTCTGTCACTGTTTCAAGTAGTGAAGCGCCATACTACCGGATTGGAAAGCAATGGTATTAACCAGCTTTAAATGAAGCTTTCCCTGAAGGCTCCCCACATTAAGCAAAGGTCTCCCCTGTCCCACCAGCACCGGATGGACAACTAATTGAAATTCATCGATCAGACCGGCTTGAATTAATTCCGGGAGTAAGCTGACACTATCTACCGAAATTTTGTTGCCCCGTTGCTGCTTCAGTTTTTGGAGTTCTTCAGCCGGATTGCTCCTAACAATTCGTGTCTTCTCATCAACGCTGTTTAATGAGCGTGACATAACTACTCGGTCGATCGCCGTCAGGCGCTCAGCAAATCGATTTTCAGCTGCTGTACCGGATTGGTTTTGGGCCACATCAGCCCAATAGGGAAACATAAGCTGATACATCACACGACCGAAAAAGAGCAGATCTACCTCTCTCAACGTTGCCGTGAAGTACTCCATTACCTCTTCACTAGGATTGAACATTGTGTGATCGCAATAGCCGTCCAGGCTACTATTCATAGTGAATGTTACTGTTCTCATGCGATTAGCTAGTTGTTTACTGGTTATGCAAAAGTAAACGGGACGAGCTACGCTAATGAGGGTCAATCGCGACAATGTAAGGGCGTTTTATGACCATATGCCCTGTTGAAAGCTCTCATTGTATGCTCTTGACAATCGATCTAGGGATACAGACGCTTTAAAGGTTTTATATTATACAGATAGCTTGGGGCTCGTAAACGACTTTACTAACTTATGGACGGACTAGTAGTGGGTGTCACGATATAAGCATCAGTCAAGTTTGGCGGGCGAAATGCTCAACGGCTCTTGGATGTGCAGTTGGGGATAAGCCGTTTTACAAATGGCCCGAAACGTTTTTTCTTTTTCTTCTGGTGAGTCAACGCCAAACAGGATACGAGCGAATTCGGCTGCGGGTACACCAGCCTGGTTGACAAGTTGAGCTTTGAACAAAAGTGCGGCCATTGATAGTGATGATGGTTACCTAAAGATAGCCGAAAACCTGGTCGTTATAAAAAGAGATACTCTTCAAAGTGTATTTATCTTCTTGTAACGTTTTCACAACGCACCTTCTGAAAAGGCTACAAACTTTCATCTAACCCAATTTTACATTTTCTAAACGGTCGTTTATAAAATGTAAAATATCATTATCTTTACCCAATCAGGATAATTTTTGTGCCGTGGAACACCAAATTGGATACAAATCGTACGTAGCCTACTTCCGAGTATCCACCCAACGACAAGGCATCAGCGGACTCGGACTACACGCGCAACGGACCAGTGTGAACGCCTATCTATATACGAGAGGCAACTCCATCGGTGAGTTCACCGATATCGAATCCGGCAAAAAGAACAACCGCCCCGAGTTGCTAAAAGCTATCGCCTTTTGTAAAGAAAAGGGAGCCGTTCTGCTGATTGCTAAACTAGATCGACTCACCCGCAACGTCGCCTTTATCTTTACACTTCGTGATTCAGGGGTCGAGTTTGTCTGTGCCGACATGCCCGAAGCCAACACGCTCACTATTGGGGTCATGGCCACCATGGCTCAGTATGAACGGGAGGTCATTGGGGAACGGACCAAAAAGGCCTTAGCCGAAAAGAAGAAAGCCGGGTTTGTCCTGGGCAAACCCGAAAACTTAACCGAGCAGGCCGTGGGAAAAGGCCTAGAGATTCGGCAACACAACGCCCGAATTCATGAGCATAATCGACGAGCAGCTGCCTTGGCGCACTCCTTACGGAAAGCAGGCGAGAAGTGGAGCCACATTGCTGATGCGCTCAATGAGCATGGCTTTCTCAACCGCCGGGGTAAACAATTTCAGGCTGTACAGGTCCAGCGATTACTGGCTCTGTACAGTTAACACATCACTCCATAAGATGGTAAGTGACAGGCAGTGGGCGATCATTGACGAAAACGATGTTGCTCAAGTTCATAACGAATCAAGGTATCGAAAAATTCTTAGTTGAGCAGCGAAATAAGTTAACCAAAAATAGCGTCTTTAAAATAAAATCGTGTCCATTTTAATAATTCATCTTTAAAATTTAAATTATATTTTTTAGCATATGTATATAGCATGTAATCAGAAAAGGAATAGTAAGTTTCGTGAAGTTTGGTATCACGATCTTCATTTGTATACGCGTGAATACGATTTGAACTCATCAATTGATGATAACTATCAATCAAGTTTTCTAAAACTATTTGTTTAGATTCTAAAAGAAACTGGCATACCAACAAAATATCAATATTAATTAAGGTTAATGGTTGAATTTGGTTGATTTGATAGCCGTCATTTTTAAGTTTTAATAGTTCTGCTTGGAATCGTTCGTTTAAATATCTATTTAATCCTGACGAATCAAATTCGGTTCGATGAGTAATTAACAGAGGATATATTTTGCATTTACTAGCCTGATAGGAAGTATCAAAAGGGTAATTTTTTTTTAGAATAAGCTTAATATTTTTAATTATTTGTGGAATCCCTTTACCTTTAGTTACAAGTTTTTTGTCAATATCTTCAATTATTTTATCAAAATTATACGAAGTTTTCGCAGAAGGAGTTATAAAATTGTCTTTATTTTCAAATAAAAATATCTTATTCCCATTTCGCATATAATAATCGGGACCACCCTCAGGTAAATAGGTCTTTTTAATTTCGTCTCCAGAAAATTGAACATAGCTCCTTTTGCCATAGATGAAACTTAATACTTTATAAAGTAGGAAACTTTCTGAAAAATAAGTCGTAAAATAGGGTCTAAACGTATTGATTTGATTACCTAAGTCATTCTCATATAATTCTTTCAGCTCAAAATACAACCCATTATATAGCTTCTGAATAGCAAAAACTTCACTGATTATGGCATATTGACCATTAGAATACTTAACGAGTGGATTTGTGCGTAAATATTTGAAGTCTATTTCTTCGTCAGTTGTATAAGCTTGATCTATTAAAAACTTATCTGTAAATTTTATAGATTTTTCATCGGAAGATTCATAGCCAAAAGAGCTAGCTTCAAAACCCTTATTGACTTCCCGATTAGTGATTCGCTGAAAAATAGCTCTAATTATTGTAATGTAGTATTTATTGTATTCTTTTACGGATTGGCATTCATACTTTTCAAGAAATACGTCGATCAATTTAGGATTTGATGATTCCAAGAATTCAAAAAGATACAAGCTTTTAATTTGCTGCATGGTATAAGTATATAATAACCGAAAGTGATTATTCGTATATACCTCATATTGGGCCATGCTGATTGGAACATACATTCTCGTTAAGTAATCCTTCGTAAAGTTGTCATTTTCTTCAAACTTTACATCAATTGTTTCGTTAAAATCTGTATTGAGTTTTAATATCAATTTAAATAACATTAAATTGATTGTACTTAGGTCGGCGCCGTCATCATTTAAAAGAGTGTTGGTCTGTCGGATTATATATTCAAGGAATCTTAAGGCCGTAATCTGATTTAAAAAGACATATTTATATTTAATCTCTTCGCGACCTTGAATTCCTATAGTTTCTAAATATTTTATTCGTAAATAAATATCATTAGCAATATTTCTTTCCTCGGACGAAAACCAGTATTCAAACAAGAGTTTTTTCCACTCCTGCCTAAAGCTTGTAGAGGAATCAGAGATATATATTAAATAGACGGCTACCTCAATTAATTTTTGTTTACTTATTCCTTTAATGTAGTAAGCAATGTCTTGAACTTCTTCATTAGGAAAAATATCTTTAAAGGTGAGAGAAATTGCGGAATTCATAAATTGTTAAGCCTGTTTATAAATGGTATTAATAGGTAGATAAGTCACAGTTTCAGCTTGATTGGGATAGTTAACATTTTACCACGTAATAAATTTAACAGCCTTTTATCTAACTGCTTACGCGAAATTTTATGCATTTAACGGAGGTTTACAGCAGCTGATAATTTTGCTGTTTAGACACTTAGAAAAGCATATAATTTGATGCTTTCAAAGCTATAATGACCCTTAAGAGCAAAAACACTACTGAGACCAGCCATTAACCTCAGTTTTAACTCCTTTTGTGAGTGACTAGCCTAGCGGCAAATAATGCTTGCCCAAAAATGAGATAATTTTTCGCAATTATTTGACATTCAGAAGTTAACGAGTTCTACGTGGCGGAATATACCCAAAATGTGTCAGGTACCCCAAAATAGAATAAAGCATGAAGACCGAATCATTCTTGAGGTCATTAGAGATAGGCCTTCTTCTTCCAACGGGTTACTGTTGGAAGAAGGTTATATATGATACTTTCGGATTAGCTAGCAGCTTATAGTGTGAAAGGTTCAAGTAATATGGTCCCGCCTTCGGTTGGGGTTGCTACGAAGAACTCAACATTTAATCCTTGATAGGTGCATGCACTGACAACTTCTTGCCTTGATGCTTCAGGCATTTGATAACCAAAGGTCACTGACTTATAACATCGTCTAGGTACTCTGAACAAGCGGGCTTCCTTAGGTATGGGCGCATCAAAGGGGTCCATATAGTATCGCTGTGTTAATCGGTATTCCTCCTCGAATTGAAAGTCAATGTATTTTGTGTGAATCAATTCAATGTGTAAAGACATAACTTCTTCATCGGGACGAATGCTGGGCGATACATATTTAAAACTAGGGTGATCCCTGGGCACATATCTTATTTCCCCTCCGCCAATGTGAGCATCGGCCAACTCTTGCAGACAATCCCTAAAATCAATGCCCACACAAAAGCCAGTAAAGTTATTCGCATAAGGAGACTGCCAAATTTCAAGATTGTCGTTTCTGCCAGTAATGGATAAGACCCCCAATCGTCTATTGCTAAGCTCATAATAGTTGTCAATAAACCTGGCTTGTCTTTCGGGAGTGCCTACATTGAAATAGTGCTGCTGTTTCAAAAGGATTTCAAAGTCCCTAGGGTGTATGCCGCTTCTGTCTTCGGGAAAGAGCCTATCAAGTGCTCCTCGTGAAGCATCATATGAGAAGTCCCACTCAATTGGGAATCGGCAATCATGTTCATCCCCCATTTCCCAAAAGGCTGATGGTGGCGAGAAGTATACCTGCTGCTCAGTAATGATTGTCTTGTGATGGGGATTATTCCAGTCCCGGTACTTATAGGTTATTTCTGGAAAGTACTCTTTTACGTTTTCAAGGGAAGTAGTTTGGGCAAACAGCATGGTTTGTTTGGTAAGGGTCTGGCTAATATTATGTAAAAGTGTCATTTTAACAAAGCCATAACGACCGTCATGGCTTTGTAATAAAGAAAGATTTATGTTTGTAATACCTGACAGCTTGGTAGCAAAGATTGTTTTGTCACAGCTTATGTCAAATGAAATACAAATTGTAAAACTTTAGATAGTGGCTACTTCAGCCAAACCAAAAAGACTAGATTGCCGGTATGAATATAGATAAGCAACCATCCACCCCTGATGCGGATGAAAAACTTGACGATCCCTATGTACACACGGTTTCAACGGAGGAGTTCGTCGAAGCTGTGGAGCAGGCTAGTCAAGAGATGAAGGAAGGCGTTTTGACTCCCAATGGGGGCTAGCTATTCTCTACTTAACCGTGCGTTAGCTATGTGATGGTTTATCTTAAAGCAATAACTTAAAGAAAGGGTTATGCACGTTTAAGACTTTGGCTATTAACTATACCTTCTAATCGAACTATAAGTCTCTCTAAATCATACACTTTTCCACTGAAAACCTCAGTATTATACATCATATCTAATTTTGCATCTCGAACATCGTTCGCTTTACTACCATCAGTTAGCATAATATCAACTGCCGGCAAAGCTCCTGCTAAACGTATAGCGTCTATTTGATCATTAACTGTCTCTTTTTTAGAATTACATGCCATAGCAGCCTCTAAAGTTGCTCGAATGTATATATTAGGAATTGCAGAAAGACCTTTCTCAAGTAAGATTTTCTTACCATTTGACGCTTCATCTTGTGTAAGCTTATATTCAGAAATTAATTTATAAAACAGAAAATCTACCCAATAAGGCACGTCTATATTGGCTAATCTAACTATTCTATGATCAATTTTACCGCCAATCGCTAGTTTGAAAAAACGTAACAGCAGTGCGTTTTCATAGTAGCTATAAATTCTTTTAAAAGTTTCCTTTCGGTCCTCTGAACTCAGTCGGGCTTTTGATGATCCTCTAATTTGATTGACATTTCCAGCGAATTCTGCTGTCATGTTATCTAATATTTTATGATGTTGTTTAAACGATCCCCTTTTGGAATCATCAGTAAGTATTGGGCCAGAAAAACGGCAAAAATACGTCTCGTGGTTAATAGGCTTGTTTCTGACAATAGCCATTATATAACGAGCTGTACAATCAACTTCATTTCGAATTTTTAATCTACGAGCTAGTAAAGTAAAATTTATATCTTGTTTAACTGCATTAGCCTCATATTTTAATGATGTTTCAATAAGATGTTCATTTGAATATGGGCACACTATTTTCCCGCCCTTTACTCCATTAATTAATAAAGAATAAATTTTTTCCCAATACTGGTTTCTTTCAGCAGAAGTATCACAGATTGCACTAACAGCATACTGATCCAAATATATACATACAGCTTTTTTAAAGAATTTTCCCACGAAAAATAATTTCTAAAATCTCAAAAAATTTTAATTAATTAAACAGGCTCAAATAAAGAAGATATTCTAATTGAAGGTTCAGGAGCTTTAACCTTTAAACTTGGTTTTGCATTAGATGGAATTTTTCTAGTTTTTAAAGATAAAATATATTGAATATTTAACAATAGATCATGCCTAGAAATATTATACATCAAACCACGAGCTCCTTCAAATGTGCAATTTAAAGCGCTTAAAGATTGCCCAAATAATAATGCATCAATAATATAATTGGTTGGTATATTAGTTAATTCGATTTTAGCTTTAAATAAAGTAAAAATAATTCCAGCCGTAGACCAGTCACCAGCACCAGCAGTATCTATAACATTATCAATATCAAAACCTTTTAGATAAAGCCATTCATTTTGACCTGCTCGTCTAAATTTTAATCCCTCTTTCCCCAGTGTTTGTATTTCTAAAGGTGCTTTAGCAATTGGATATAATAAATCGTAATCATTAATACGGTCATGTGAAAATTTTACAATATCTGCTATCTCGACACATCGTTGAAACTCTTTTATATCCTTGATAGTAGATGGCTCAAAGTAAATAATTGTTCCTTGTTGACGATATTTTTTTGCTAATTCGATTGATGCTTTATTTATTCTGTCAAAAAAGAAGACATTTGGACTATTCAAAGCATCATAAATACGGTCAACAGATTTAGCTAAACAAGGCTTATATGATGGCAAATATTTACCATCTTCAGGGTTTTTAAATTCAAATTTGTGCTTTGCATTACCCGCCTTATCTCTTGTAATCCTCTGAATTATAATAGGGGTACTTCCATTTTCTGAAACTTCAAGAAAATCTTGGTTAACGCTCCATCTATTTAAATCATTTATTAAAATCTCTGCCGCAATATTATTAGAAAGGCGTGCGATTGGATATGTGGACCATCCTAAAAAAGATAATATTGTGATGACGTTCCCACATGAACCGCCTGCATAGAATTGGGCAGGAGTTTTTATTTCGCCACTTATTACTACATCTAAGGCAACTAAGCCAGCGCCCACACAAGTGGGAAGGGATGGAAAAAACGTGTTATCTTTCATCGTATGGTTCACCAGTTAGCCAAATTAAGAAAAGTTTGCTTTCACTTCGCAAACGATCTAAATCTAATTTCTTATCAAGCGTATATCCCTGAGAATCAACGCTTAATACTCCCACTCCTACTCCTTTTGACTTTAGTTCATATGCAGCGAGTAATGTACCAATCGATAATAGTTTGCTTGAAAATGTAGAAAGAACAGCTTTACAACCACCAAGTATATTTAAAGAAGAAGTATAGTTGTTAATAGTGTTACTTAAAATCCTGTAAGCCTCAAAGGGGTTTTGCTCTGGTACATACATTATATTTTGTGGTTCTACACGTAACTCATCAAAAAGTAGTTCGTGATATGAAATGATTAAAGAATCTGGCCTTCTCGGATCTTTACTTGGAAAGGGTAAAACTGGACAAATCTCAGACGGAGCTAAATGTACATTTGCTTTTCTTATATTAACTAATTTATTCTCACCTAATATAGGCAACCAAATCAAGGGTTCGACTTGATCCGAAGATGATAAGTCTAAATCTCCACTAAATCCATATATAAAACTTAAGTCCTCGTATGGAGCATCCTCTTTAATGGCAGTATCTAAAGTGGAATTCTCCGCTACCGTAACCATCAAATTGGGTTTCCTACCCTCCTGAAAATCGATTAAAGTAAGTAATTTGCCAATTAAGGAAAAATAAATACCTCTAGGCAAAGCACTAATATCTACAATTATATCAGTATAGTCCTTGATTAATTCATCACTAATTAGCTCTGCCGCTTTTCGATCACCAACTCGTCTCTTTTTATTACCATCGCTAGTCCACAGCTTTATTGATCTTTTAATAATTTTAGCAGAGGGTAACAGCTTATTAAGTTCGTCTACATTATTGTCAACTAAATCTTTATAGGAATGAGATGACGACTCGTCACCCTCATCAAATTCTATCAGCAAACAATCTATATCTAAATCAGCATTGCTTTGTTTTAATTGGCTGAGAGTAATATTCATACGAATATCAAAGCCTTTTCCCATTACAAGTAATACTTTACTATATTCAGTAAAGTGTATTTTACACATACTTTCCAATGCCGTATCTGACATGAGTACGTAAGGGTTCCATCGAAAGTTGCTCATTTATTTAGTCCACTTTAATAATTCTTGTGGTGTTCTAGCACGCCATCCACCGTAAGATAAAGGAAGGTTATAACGTAAACAAATCCATCTATTTAGATAATACACTGTCCATTGTTGGTTTTGTTTACCTTGTTTTGTGATTCTAGTTTCTAGCAAGTTGTAAGCTAAACATGTTGTTAATACATTTCTCAACGGTTTAAAGGCTTCATCAGTTGTCCAAGGTCCGTTGTAAAGCAATTTGTTATCACTAGATTCTTTAATTGCAAAACCGTTTACTCCAGGTGCATAAGGGGCAGAAGGTTTATTCGTTTCCTTTTGAGAAAAGCTGCAAAAATTTTGCAAAAAACGTAAAACTTCTGAAGAATATGGTATGAGACGGTTCAGTTCATTCCACTTGTTATCAGCAATTTTTTTCAAAAGCCTTTCTTGATCAGTTGCAGTTAGATTTATCTGCTTATCTGCAATCTGCCTTGACAACATTAGCTCGAACAAATCTGCGGCAAATGATAAAAACTGTTCTATATTATAAGAAGCCAACTTTACTAAAGTGTCAAATCCAAAATAGTACGGAATTTTGTGTTCAATCGATGTAAAATAGACAGATGTCGCCAGGATTTCTCCACCTAATTTTTCAGTTAATTCCTTAACTTCTAATGGAAAGTCTAGTGAAAGTTGAGACTTTCCAACCGTTCTGTTAATAATAATTTCCGCCTGTCTGGCTAAAATAGCTTTTTGGAGGTGTGTTAAATCCGGCTGATTGTATATATATTGAACCCACTTATCAAACTTATGAGTAAATGATGTTAAACCAATTATTCTTTTGATTGATACTTCATGTGCATTTATCAATTTAGCATCAAAATTACTTTCATTTATATTATCCTCTAAATACGATTGGAGGGAGGTAAGGCCTTCAGATGATAAAGCAGCCCTTTTTTCGGCGATATTAGCGACAATTGTTTTAAATTTACTTGAGTCTTGCCAGATTTTTTCAAGATTAATCTCATCATAATCCCTATTTTTAAATGAACCAAAATTGTCATTTTCATCTAACGCTTCTAAACGCTCTGCAAGCCAAATATTATATTGTTTCCTAATTACTGTTAAATATTTTATTAAATGTTCACGTTGAACTTTACTCAACTTGTGAGTATCATCAAACATAAATAAAATCTTTTTTGGCAAAGTTTTATTTGCCAAAATAATGTTTTTTTCTTGCATTAAATCGAATGCGAATAATTCATCATGTCCTTGAATTTTATCTTCAGTTATTGGTAAGAAACTGTCAATTGCTTTGAAAATATTTTTCTCAATACCTGAAGCCCAATTAAATAGATCAACTCCATTACAAGGAAATGTTATATCTAGGTATGAATATTCAATCTTTGATGCATTTAAAGTAATATCTGATAAATTTGAGTCATTAAATAATGTCAATAAATTTTTCAACGTAAAAAGAATCAGCCTTGCATTTATCAGAGCAAAAAACAACCTTTTCTTTTGCCCGTCTGAGATTGACAAATCCTCCAACACTTCATAATTCCTAGCACAGCTAAGATATACGCCTAAAACATTTATTCCCTCATCATCGATGATTTGCAAAGTTTTAAGGTAGTTTAACGTGTCTTTATAATGCTGTGCTGACTTATTATGAGTCAACGTAAGCAAACAGTTAGGTTCAAAAACTTTTAAAATAGAAGTCTTTCCTGCTCCAGGAGAGCTTCTAAGAAATAACACATTATTCCATAGTTTATCTTCCTTGTTTTTATCAATTAATGCGTCAAGAATGTATGGGCTATACATTCTAAGAAAATTTGAATCTGTTTCGAGCTTTTCAGAGGCTCTAACTTTAAATGGATTCCGATATCGATTGCTCATTCTCTGTGTCTTGTAATTCTCGGAAATAAACCTCTGAACTCTTCAGATTCAGGATACCACCATAAAATAGGTAAACTATTATTTGGTGAATTATGATGAAGTACTAATGGTAAAGCACATTCGTCAAAACCTAAGTAGTAGTCTTTATGCTTACCTTTTTTAAAGTGCCTGTCAATAATAGTATCATTTATATATTTTTTAGAGAGCGCTACAATATCTTCGTTTTTCATAACCTCTTCTTTTACATTATTTTCTATAAGTTGTATAGCATCAACAGAAAACAAAAATGTAAGATTATTCTCATCTTTCCATTGATTAATTTGATCTTTTATGTAATTAATTGATTCTTCTCTTGCAATGTAAAATATAAGATTTAGGGATAAATGGTTATTATCTATTAAATCTGGCAAAACAGATAATGTCTTATCATCATTGTCAATATTATATATTAATTTTAAAAATTTGCAGATTTTTCCTGTAAAATTACCGTTTTCTTTCCTGAAATAACTTAAGCCACTTCCTGTAAAATCATCTATTAGAAATACTGTTGAAAACTTTCCATCATATCCCTCAGAATGAAGCTCACTTAGCATATCATCCTTTTTTTCAGTCGAAATATAATATGACGAAAAAACTTGTTCATTACTTATACCACTACTTCGACGTAACTGGTCAATCTTTGCCCCATCGCTAATTCCTAGGAAAAGAGATCTTCTTTTAATTTCTTTATATTCTGCACTATTATACAACTGGCGCACTAAGTGGTTTGCAATTCCTTTTTGTTGTGCAGTTTTTTGCATTAAAAAGGGATTTATTTTTTCAGCAAAACAAATATTGACCAAGTGTGCTATTTGCTCACTCGTTATAAATATTAAATTAGATTTAATAAAATTATATGCTTGATGGCGTTCCTCTGGTTCAAACTGATTTAACCATTGTGCCATACTTTCTGTAAATCTGATACCTGGGGAAAACTGCTGATATTCATCATATTTAAGATTTGCCATTGCTTGAATAAGGGGTCTTTCAACTGAAACCTCCTCTGGAGTCCATCCCATTACTCTAATTAATAGCTTCTCTGCTAGTGTGGATCTCATTTGAACTCAATGGTTAATTTATTATTTTCAAACTTAAGGCAAGATAAGTAATATAACATAGCTTCTATGTTTTTTATGCCAGGTGCAGCGAAATTCCAACACGATTCTGCTAAATGAGATACTTCATCAACACTTAAAGAATAATTAGTGGATAATAATTGATAATCATTACCTGGCCATTTTCCTTTGTCCCCTATACTTAGACAATTCTTTGGAAGGGACAATTCATTTGTAAGTTTATTGCAATAACCTATAATATTTAATTTTGAACCTTGTTTTTTAGATATTATATCCATTGAGTGACTTGACTCAATTACTTGAATATCTAATTGATTATAACTCATTATTAATTGAACGAGGATATCTCTAACTTTGTGCCAGTCTTTTTTATCATTTATTTCAATCGTTATTTGATGGGGCCTTAGCTCAGATTTAACTGGCAATGGGAATACATAATTATTTAACTCTTGAAATATTGTAGTTAAATCATCATTTACTTTTTCATTTTTATTTGGAGTAGAATTGTCTGTAAGTATTCCAATATCACTGCAATTATAGTAACCTACAATTACATTTGACCAATACTTTTCGTCAATTTTATTTTGCAAATCAATACGTACCGATTTCCCGCGCCCTGTTGCAATTCCTACTACTAAGCCATTCTCTAGTATTTTGTTGAGATATTCTGCAATATTTGTATTTATACCATTATATCGTTCCGATCCAGAACATAAAGTTCCATCATAATCTAGAACAATAGCGCCATACTCCGTTTTTTCAATTTCTTTCTTAAATTTTTTTTGCGCCTTTGTCCAGTAAATTTGTTCTTCTGAGCTTAAATTACTATAATCTGTATAATTTGTTTTTCTTTTTATGGCGATTAACTCCTTATGCGATAACTCAATCTTATCTTTTTTTAACAAATTTTTATACTGTAAATTGTACAATTTACTGCCATAATCTGGTACTCCCGGCCTTCCTGGATCTATATTTTGCAACTTGCCAAGTTGTTGAACTAAATAGAAGGACTGCATTAATAAATCAATACTTGATAATCCATCTTCATAAGTGCTAATTAGTTTTAAAACTGGAATACTTTTAGGGAGAAGAGCTAAAGTTTTATCTGCTAAATTTTCCTCTTCTGGAGTTATAATCGCAATTATTGCACTGTTTTTAGATCTTTTATCCAGCCAATGATGTCGACCATGTCCAAAATTCCTATAATCTGAAATTGAAATATCTGCAAGTGCTGCCTCTGCAAATTTAGATTCCAAATCAATTGCTACTGGAAGACCCCAACCACCGTATAATGTTAAGAAAGTAAAATCTGGTTTTATTTGATTAACAAAGGCGTCAATGCTGGATTCTACGTCTATATTTAGACCTATTTCCAGTGGCTTTATGGCGGTCTTAACTGTCAAAGCTGAGTATAATATTGAAAAAAAAGCCACTAAACTGTTAGTCGCCAAAAAACCGTCCTTTCCGGTTGGTAATGAATATTCAAATGTTTCACTAACGGAGTGTTTTTTTGAAAGCTTTGACAATAAACTATCTTTTTGCATGCATAAATTATAAATCCTATGTGGTTCATATTCAATAGCCGACTCGTACCCAAGAACTATATCATTATTTTTTCCACTTGCGCTTATAAACATTATGTTCGATCCACTTAGCGCTTTTTTACTATATATTAATTCAAGGGGAGTAATAGCTTTCGCCATCATCCCATATTGTTGATATAAAATCGTCGCAAAATAGCATGCACTTAAAGAACCGCCAGAGCCTACTATGAATATTGGCTTACTTAAATTTTCTTGTAATTCTTTTTTAAAATTGCCTATTGGCAAATTTAGTGACCAGCTAAAAGTTTCTTGTATTTTTTCCAGTTCTTTATTGAAAGGTTTGCCCATTATTTTGTTGATTTGTTTTACGTATAAAAATAAACTATAATTTGTAAATTTTACTATAATCTCAACATAATTAAGTTTACCCACATATGATTACTAGAATCACTGTTGAACCATTAATCGTTAAAAAAATACCCTAAATCTTGCTACGGTATAATATTTAATGTACATAATATTCCTATTGTAATTTATAAACTTTGAATAGTTTATAAATTCAACCCACGGCTTTCTTTATCAATTAATGCAAGAAGTTGTTCTTTATTAGGCAACTCAGCTAGGTACCGGGAGACAAAAATTTCATTTTCCATTCCACTGGTAGCATATTCCACTAGGGAATTATCTTTATTAGCACATAGGATAATCCCAACGGGGGGATTATCCCCTAAGCTCATTTCGTTTGCTTTATAGTAATTCAAATATACGCTCATCTGACCAGCATCGGCATGGTCGAATTCTCCTATTTTAAGATCGATTAGCACATGACACTTAAGAATCCTATGGTAGAAAACTAAGTCTATTCGATAATGACGATTACCGAAGCTTATACGTTTTTGTCTAGCTTCAAAACAGAACCCTCGTCCCAGTTCTAATAAGAAGTCCTGCAAATTGTCAATAATGGCTTTTTCGAGATCGTTTTCAGTGTACTCTGGCTTTTCTTGCAATCCCAGAAACTCCAGTAAGTACGGATTTCGTATTAAATCCTCTAGTCCTGATGGCTGATTTTCCTTAATTCTAGCAATTACAGCTATTCTATCCGTCGATAAGCTTGTTCGTTCTGCGAGCAGTGTTGTAATAGCACGATTTAATTCGTGTACTTTCCAGTTGTTTTTTAGAGCTTCAACTTCATAAAATCGGCGTAGTAATGGACTATCTACTTTTAGCAATTCAACAAAGTGGGAGTAGGTTAATCGATCGAGCAAGAGTGAGGGATCTAAAATAGGTAAATCCTGATTTGTACTTGCATTGTCTAAAATATCCAGATGGCGAACTGTCTCGAAATCAGGTAATTTAAATTTGGCAGACAGCGTCTGCCAAATCAGAGGATAGGTCAAATAGAACTGTCGATATTGACGCAAAGACCGGTCTGATACGCCTTTTATTGAATGCTTTTGCAATTCAGCGGATAACCGTTTAAGTATCTGTTGTCCGTAAGTGGCCCGATCAGTACCATGCTGTTCGAACTCGACAATGTAGAAGCCAAACAGATAATTTCGAAGGGTCAATAATTGGTCAGTTTGGCGTACGGCCTGCTGGTTAAGCTGCTTGTGCAGCCCTTCCAGTTTGATAATCAACTCAGAGAATTGCATAAACGGCGGGTGAAATTCGCCCAAATTAATAAGATGGGCAAAGGATATTGTAGAAAAAGAAGGGGTTTAGGTGACTATACTGTTTTAGTGAAATAACTTTATAGCCTAAAGTAGCAAATGGTTTCCAGCATTTAAAGAGAACGAAAACGGATATGAAACCCAAGATTAATTTAAAAAGCCCTTTGGTAATTGAAGCAATGAACAGGCTTTATGAGCAAGTGGAAATTGCGCTGGATGCTCCGAGGCACGTTGAAGATGCAGTAATTCCTATTCATTGTATACCTAAATCCAAACTACACAACAAACCAAAGACTAAACCTGAGCAGATAGGTTCGGGTGTGTTGGTTACAATTAAAAATAACTATTTCATTTTTAGTGCAACCCATGTTTTTTTAGAATTCCAAGGTAAAGCCATATTCACTGGTTTGGGCAAAGGGACTCTTATCGAAAACTTGTCTGGAGACCGATATAGTACTGGAAAATTAAATTCCACGAGAGAAGATTCATATGATGCATCTGTTTTTCACATCCAGTCTGATTTGTCAGAAGCGTTAAAAAGCGTAGCAATTACGCTAGATGATTTTGATTTTGATGATACACAAGGCAAGTATCCTGTTTTTATGGCGGCAGGGTTTCGCGCTAAGAAATCTAATACTGCTGGTAATCAGATAAATACGGAACGAGAAGTTTTTTCAACAACAGAGTACCGTGCGGCCTACTCATTAGTTGGTATTGATCCGCAATCGCATATTGCTCTAGGATATGATAATCAAATTCTTGTTAATGGGAGTTGGAACACATCGCCTATACCCAGAGGCATTAGCGGTGGAGCAATAATTCGTGTCGATGGTACCGACGCAAGGTATGACCAATTTCGAAAATCGACTCAAAAACAACTATTAACAGCCATAACTATTGAGCAGCATAGAGAAAAGTACGGGAAACCTGGGCTTTTAATTGGGACAAGGGTTAACGTATTTATGGGACTAATCGCTCAAGCATTTCCTGGTTTGCTTGACGATTATATGACTACTTTAAAGAATGACTAATAGTAAGATTTCAGATGCAACAAACTCTCTGTGAATAGCTCAGAAGGGCATAGTAGCGGCTATGGATATGTCAGTATGAGATTAAAATGTCAAAATAGTCATGAATAGACTACTGTTAACTATAGTTCTCGTTTTGAATGATGAATTTTCGCCTATTAACAAGTAATCCTCTTTTGCTCCAATATAATTGATATTCAGATCGTGAAAATCGTACATAAAAGCCTCTACCCCGCCCAATACCGTGAACTACTAAAGTGAACGGATTTATTGAACGCAAAAAGGGCCGTTTCTAGCCCCTTCCCTCCTACTCGATCACCGTTCAGAAAAACGTCCCATGATTCTCGGACAGGACATCTAAAAGCAATTCGAGTGGCTCATTACTGTGGTTACTTCTGTCAGATTAGGGTCACTCAATGAATTTACAACAATGTTCCAAATCGCTCAAAATGGCACGTATACCCATTTGGATTCCTAAGCAGATAATCTTGGTGTTCAGGTTCTGCAGGCCAAAAGGGTTTAATCGCTTCTAGTTTAGTTACTACGTTTCCGCTCCATCGTTTGGAATTATTAACGAGTTGAATAATTTCTTCAGCCACTTTTCGCTCTTCTTCATCTTGAATGAAAATGGCGGAACGGTAACTTGATCCTATGTCATTTCCTTGTCTGTCAAGGGTGGATGGATCGTGAATTCTAAAAAAATAATCGAGGATTTCTCCAAAACTTGTTTTTGAAGGATCATACGTCAGTTCAATTCCTTCAGCATGGCCAGGATGATTTCGGTAGGTTGGATTTTCGTTTACACCGCCAATGTAACCTACCTCCGTATCAATTATTCCGGGTTGGTTTCTGAATAAATCTTCCATCCCCCAGAAACAACCACCGGCGATATAGGCTTTTTTATAATTTTCCATAGGGCTTAATTTTTATATTAAATTCAGCGTATTGTATTGCAAACAACTTAACATGTACTAAACACTGTTTTTAACCAAGTCAATTGACTCTGAATTAATACAGTAACGCAATCCTGCGGGTGGCGGTCCATCTGGAAAAACATGGCCTTGATGGGCATCGCAAACATTGCACATCACTTCGATCCGGACCATTCCATACGCTTCATCGGTTTCGTATTTAATGGCATTTTCTTTTATGGGCTGTGTAAAACTTGGCCATCCCGTTCCTGAGTTGAACTTAATGGTTGAGTCGAACAGGGGGGTATTGCAACAAATACAATTGTATTGTCCGGCTTCGTGCGCATAACAGAAAGCGCCGGAACCAGCCCGTTCAGTCCCTTTCAATCTGGTTATTCTAAATTGCTCGGGCGTTAAAATGGCTTTCCATTCATCGGCTGTTTTTTCAACCCTTTTGTCGGGTGTTGGGTTACCGTAGTTGGCAAACTTGATTACATCATTCCAGTTGAGCATACTGTTCTTGGTTGACTATCTATTAGGGGCAAAACTTACTGATAAGGCGATATAAGTTGATATTTACGCGTGGCTTCTGATTCTAATTGACAGTTAGTAAAAGACTCTATGTAGCCAAATGTTCAATAACACCGTTACTAATTTATTTAAGCCTCTGTTTAAAGTCAGAAAATGATACTTGATCTAGGCGTAAAAATTGCCCAGAGAAGAAAGTTATGATTGCTTTCCTCTCTGAGCGAAGTACGGTGAATGAGGTGTTGAATCGCTGGCTTTATAGATCAAAACCGGCCAACCCTAAGAAATTATATTTACCGGCTAAACCGGCCCCTGATGCCGTTGTTTTCAGGATAGTTTGCGATCGGTAAACGGCTCCTGATCCGGTATTCTCGAACAGATTAATCGAGAAAGATTGAAATGACCCCAGATTATAGACGTACTTGTTATCCGGCGAAACCCACAGTTCTTTTGAGTCCCCATTCGGAGCCAGACCACTTCTGGTTTCTGCTTTTGATAAGCTTAAGCCGGATAAACTGACCCCAAAGGTTGATATCACATTGGTTTGAAAGCTGGCGACAAATAACCTATCTCCGCCAGAGTTCAGTGCCGTCCAGCAGGCCTCATTAATCGCCGAGGGGGACGTAACGGCAAAATTGGCCTTCTTTGCCACCGCCGTACCGTTATCTTCCAGTTGCGTTACGCTATGATCTAATTTGGCAGGAATCAGGTTGAAGTTTGACACATATAATTTTGTGCTACCGGTAGTCGCCCAGTTAAAACCAATGCTTCCGGCAATCCCAACTTCTTCAAAAAAACGTCGATTGCTAACCGTCCCGTTTGCAAAATTATAGACATAGACCCGGCTCGGATGCTGCTCGGTTACCGATGTCACTTTCGTATTGAAATGAGCGATGCCCCAGGTCGCTATGGCCAGTTTGGTTCCGTCAGGGCTAAAACTGACCGCTGTAGGGCCGCCATTTTCGCGCACATATTTATCGAGTTGCTTTTCAGACGTTAAAACACCGGTCTTCGTATTGAAGGTGAACAACTGGATCGTTCGGTCATTATCCGTGGCATCCGCCTGTTTCAAATCCTGGGCAAAAAACGCATTATTAGGATACCGCTCAATGGCTGCACCGTCCTTCTGTACGTTCGGGTTATTCCATTGATTCCCGACAACGACCCAGTATTCATCCGCCACCCCTGCTTTTTTTGTATAGGTTATACTGACGGGCCGGACCCCACCTGAACCTGTATTACTTTTAAAGGTGAGATCGCCATTGGATCGGTTAAGGGAAAAAACCGAAATCTGATTTCCACCCGCATTGGTCGTCAATAAATAATCACCGATTAGTTGGACGGCGCCCTGCGCATCAAAATCCCCATGCGCGTCACCACCAGCCTTGACGTCTGCGCCCCCTTTACTATTGGTGCTATAAGGGGTTTCATCCGACAACGAACCGTCGTAATGACGGGT
Source organism: Spirosoma migulaei (assembly GCF_054776855.1). Classification (NCBI taxonomy): domain Bacteria; kingdom Pseudomonadati; phylum Bacteroidota; class Cytophagia; order Cytophagales; family Cytophagaceae; genus Spirosoma; species Spirosoma migulaei. The sequence goes on from NZ_BAAHBG010000031.1 coordinate 141,473, forward strand.
AAACTTAACAACCTGATTGACATCCTCTCCATTGGTTGTGGTATACAGATAGCCGACAACTTTATCGGCTGCGGGTATATTGTGATCTTGAAGACAGCTTTGTACCAGTAAAATACTGCATACCGCAGCCGCTTTTAGCAACCTTGATTGATAATCCATGTTTGTAAACGTTAAGTGAAAATTGATTAAATGAATAAGTGATTTGTCTGATCCTGACTAGTTGCGCTGGGTCGACGGAGCAACCAATGTTGGGTAGAAAACAGCTAACTCTATATCAGGAGAACAGACAGTATTGCTGGTATAGAGGGTGCCCACAGAACAGAGGGTTCACGATGATCCACACTGGAGAAAAAGGATCGCAGAACAGAAGCTCAGCGAGTCGAATACACCCGTGCCGT
>NZ_BAAHBG010000031.1:142056-155306 GCF_054776855.1 Spirosoma migulaei
GTTTAATGGTCCGTTTGTAGTTCTATATGACTATGAAGACACGAACTATTTATGCGTTATATCACGGAAAAAACCAACTGCCTCTTTGATAAGTTATCACATAAGTATAACATTTACAATCCTTTAAAAATAGATTTGACGAGGGGTCGAATAGGTATATTCTACTATAGGGCTAAATGTTATCATTCTGTGATAACATCAGCGGGCTCTACAGGATTTTATAGAACAGCTTCCTTCCGTCATTGGCCACCACTGCTTGACGACCTAATTAGTATGGGAATAGACCTATAAGCAGCATGAGCAAAATCTGGATCTTTTCGTTTATTAGTGTGCTAATGCCGGTGTCAATCCGTGCGCAGTCGACGGAAACAGACGTGCCTGATTACGCCCGCATTACACAGCGTATCGATCTGGGATTCGCCACGAACGGCACCTATTCGACGCTGGCGCTTTCCATTAATCGCCTGCACGGAATAGGTCGATCACATCGCTTCCGGGTTGGATACGGACTGCGGTTGACCGCGGCTGCTGGACGGGATACCGAGTATAAAACAGCGCCGTCAAGCCTGGTCAAAGGGCCGGGTCATGGGAGTGTACTTGGCTTATTTAGTAAGAACCTGATCGACAACCTCGATACGTTGGATGTGCCCAGTACGCAGGCAAATTCACTGAACATCAGCCTGAACCAGGAATACGCCATTAGCCACCGCGTAGATATTGGCTTCAATATTGACCTGATTGGGTTTACGCTCGGCCCCAATCAGCAGGGTAGGTTCAGGGCCAATAGTCCAGCGAAATCAACGCTGAGTGGCACCGTACAGGAGGCAAAACTGACCCCATTCAATATCCTGCTAGGAGACCAAAGCGACCGGGGTAGCCTGAACTCTGAAGGGTATATGCGCTATCGATTCGCCAACCGAATCAGCTTGCGTACTGGGGTGAGTTATACCGTTAATGAATTTACGACGCTACGTAAACTGATGTTCAATAACGACCGGTTTCGCAGTGGAAACGTTCAGGGATTGCTGGCCGCTTCCTATCAATTTTGATCTGTTTACTACGTCGGGCAACCACGTACCCTGAGCCGACCATTCATTCGGGAAGTTATCACAGAAGTCTAACGTTTTCAGGTAGTTATTGGTCTACTAAGAAAATAAGCCGATTTTGACCAATTTCCGGTCGTAACCCTTTCTTATGAATGAAACAGGTGCTGATGATTGAAGACGATCCGGCTATTGTCGGTCTGGTAAAGGTATACCTTTCCGATTTACCCGGGACGTTAACGGCTACCTCGTCAGGTGCTGATGGCCTGCAACTCTTCAAACAGCAACCGTTTGACGTTTGTATTCTGGACGTTATGTTACCCGGTTCCGACGGTGTGCGGTTGTGCCAGGAGATCAGATCCTTTGATACGCAAACGCCTATTCTGATGCTCACAGCCAAATCGGACGAACATGACATCGTAGCCGGACTGGAGGCAGGAGCCGATGATTACCTCATAAAACCGTTTGGTCAACATGAACTATTAGCCCGAATCAAGGCACTGTTACGTCGTAATGAACGAAGTTCAGCCGATAATCCTGCCGCTCAGGAACCGACGATTTATAGGTACAAAGACCTGTTCATCGATCTTGATAAACGCTACGTCACGCTACGGGGTAACCGCATTGACTTAACGCCTAAAGAATTCGATTTGCTGGTATTGCTAGCTCAACATCCGGGCAAAAGTTACAGTCGTAAAGAATTACTCAGCACCGTTTGGGGCTATACATTTGCCGGCTACGAACATACGGTAACCGCGCATGTCAACCGACTTCGTAGTAAGATAGAGCCCTCGTTTGCTCAACCCATATACATTCTAACCGCCTGGGGGGTAGGGTACCGTTTTGCCGATACGCAGTCCCAGCAACAGCCCGATGAATCCTAAGCCATATCCTACTGTCAGCCGGCACCGGTTCAGCCTGTTCAGCCAACTGGCCCTTACGTTTCTGCTGATGTTGGGTTTGCTGGCAACCGTGTACGGCTACCTGACGGTCACGTTAGTCAATCGCTATTTTGAGGCTACTCATCAGCGGCTTAACCGGGAAGTCGCTGCCCACATTGTTAAATTTATGGCTCCCTTTAATCAGGAAGGCGTCAACCGCAAAGGCGCTGAAGCCATTTTCTTTCAGGCAATGGTTACCAACCCTAGCGTGGAGGTATACCTGCTGGATTCACTGGGGCGGGTTGAACTCTACCACGCTGATGATGGGCAGATTAAGCGCCATCAGGTCGATATAGCTCCCGTTCGAGAATACATTCAGAACGAGGGAGCAATCTACATTAAGGGCGATAATCCCAGGGATGAGCAGAAGCAAACGATCTTCTCAGCAGCCAGTGTTTTCCGAAATGGCCGGTTACAGGGCTACGTATATGTCATTCTGACCAGTAGTGTTTATGGGTCGGTGATGGGACTTCTTCGCCAGAATTATGTAATCCAGTGGGGCGTGGGCACGTTGCTGATTACCCTGCTGGCGGCTTTAGCCATTGGCTTACTAGCGGTATATCGACTGACGAAAAATCTTAGACACGTCATTGAGCGCGTTCAGCAATTTCAGATGGGCGATTTCTCAACGCGAATCCGGGTCGAACCAGCCAGCGAACTGGCGGTTTTAGCCGATACGTTCAATAACATGGCCGAAACGCTCACCCGAAATATCGACCAGCTTCAGCAGGCAGAGCAACTACGTCGAAATTTGGTTGCTACTGTCTCCCACGACTTACGAACACCCCTGGCCGCTATTCATGGGTATTCCGAAACCCTGGTTTTAAAAAATACACTCCCTGAGGATCAAAAAAAGGAGTACGCGGGTATTATTCTGCAAAGCACGCGGAAACTCATCAAACTAGTGGCCGAACTCTTCGAGTTGTCCAAACTCGAAGCCCACGAAACCGTGCCTCACCGCGAGCCGTTTGTTCTGGCGGAACTGGTCATGGAAGTATTCGCTAAATGTCGGCTGCTGGCTCAGCATAAACAGATTGCGTTTACGTGCGAAAATTGTCAGCTATCAACGCCTTGTTTCGCCGACGTGGGTATGCTTGAGAGGGTGATCCAGAACCTCATCGAAAACGCCATTCGGTATGCCCCCTCCGACACCTTTGTCCGAATTGAATTAGTTCAGGAACCGACAACTCTGACTGTACACATCGACAACGCCATGGCTGGCCTGACTGACCCAATCCGCGCGTATCTGCTGGGTAGTTCGCCCGACGGTAATCTGGCCGAGCGGCCCACAGGTGCTGGGCTGGGATTGGTTATTGTTCGAAAAATTCTGGACTTACATCATTCCCAGCTTGTTGCTAACCAGCCGACAACCCAGACCATTCGGTTCACCTTTTCACTGCCAGTATACCAGCCATCTGCTTAACGGATCACCAACGTTTGATGAAGTAATACGTTAGCAGAGCCTGCACCCAAAATGTTAGGATTTCGTGATAACCTTTCGGGAAAGGTTGTCGTTTTCCGTTATGAACTGCCTGACTGTATGTGGGTTAGGATCTCAGTTGGTTTCCTGTTCCGGGAGATGTTACGTTACTAATCATTCGTTTACTCAAGAAAAAATTAATGACCCTGCTGGTTATAGCTGCGCTTAGCCTGTCAACAGCCGTTTTTGCTCAGGATGATAAAATGAGCAAAGAAAAAAAGATGTCAATGAAATCCGACAAAATGAAGGATGACAAAATGAAAGACGATAAGATGATGGACGACAAAATGCAGGACGGTAAGATGAAAAAGGGTAAAATGAAGAAGGACAAAATGAAGAAGGACAAAATGAAGGACGATAAAATGAAATCGAATCAGCGATAGACTCCTCGGCCAAAAGTCGGGTTTGGCATTGTCTGTCCACGCCCGATTTTATTCCTTCACCCTCAGCATATGCCTCGTATTGTTCACAAACATCCTTTAGCCATTCGCTGGTTTCACTGGAGCAACTTTCCGATTCTGTTTGTCATGACCTGGAGTGGCCTGTTAATTTATTGGGCCTATGATCCCTATAAGATCGTTGTTGGGAATACCGAGCTTATTAAGTTTTTTCCCGACTGGTTTTATGCGTGGCTCAATCTTCCGTCGCGGCTGGCGGAGAGACAAGCGTGGCATTTTGTGTTTCAATGGCTGTTCATAACCAATGGTATCCTATACGTTGGCTATACATTTTTGTCGGGCGAATGGCGACTACTAATGCCCAACCGGCACTCCTTCCGTGAGGCCTGGCTGGTGGTACTACACGACCTTCACATCCGAAAAACGACTCCTCCGCAGGCCAAATACAATGCCGCTCAGCGTATAGCCTACTCGGCGATCATAGTTATGGGTGCCGGATCGACCCTAACAGGATATGCTATTTACAAGCCGATACAGTTGAGCTGGCCTACCTGGTTGATGGGCGGCTATGAAACGGCCCGCCTGATTCATTTTGGTCTGACGATTGGCTATGTCCTGTTTTTCGTCATTCATATTGTACAGGTTATCCTGGCGGGCTGGGCCAACTTTCAGAGTATGATCACCGGTTTTGAGCGAAAACATGAACTTACTAAATCATAAACCGCTGCGTGAGGAGCTAACGACCGATGGTCAGATACGCCGTCAAACGCTCAAAGCCATGTTGGGGTTTGGGCTGGCCAGTTTAGTACCAGTGGGTGTTTGGCAGTGGGTAAAGCGCCAGCCAGAGGCTGATGGTATTCCGGCTGTGCTACGAAAAGCACTAAATACCAATGGGAACGTAGCTAATATCTATTTCAGTCCCACGCATCTGGCGCCAACCTACCTGGCCGACCAAGGGGCTAATCCACCCCGGACGAATGGTATGGAAGGATTGGAAAGCGAAGTAGATTTGGATGGATACCAGATGACGATTGAGCAGCCGGGTCGTAAGCCGCTTAAGGTCAGCATCGACGAATTGAAAAAACTACCAAAGCACGAGCTGGTTTTTAATTTTAAGTGCATTGAAGGGTGGAGCCAGATTCAGCATTGGGGCGGGGTTAAATTTGCTGATTTCATGACGCATTACAGTCTTGGTATCCGTAGCGGCAATGCCCCATCTGTTGACGCGCTGGATGACTTCTATCAGTACGTCGGGATGGAAACCCCAGATGGCGGCTATTACGTGGGAATAGATATGCCCAGCGTGTTGCATCCACAAACAATATTAGCCTTCGAGATGAATGGACAGCCCATCACCGCCGAGCGCGGGGCACCCATTCGATTAATTATTCCGGTCAAATATGGGGTGAAGAACCTCAAACGCATCGGCACCATTCGCTTCGCCGATGAGCGCCCCCCTGACTATTGGGCCGAAAACGGTTACGATTATTACCTGGGTTTGTAAAAAAAGACTCATGAACAATGTGAAATAATTAAGGGTAAGTAATTGGAAGTCAATGCATCATTTCACATAATCCAGTAAACATTCCTTCGTATGAATTTTTTAATTCAACTATTGATCGTCGGTGGCTTTTCACTGCTATTACCCCACCTGACCTTACCGGTGTCCATACAACCGCTTTCGCATAAAGAAGAAAATGCCACCAAAGCATCGTATGAACCTGTTGCTGTACTGGAATTATTTACCTCGCAAGGTTGCTCAAGTTGCCCCTCTGCCGACCGACTGCTAACGGAAACACTGGCAGATGCTGTAAAGACAAATAAAAATATTGTTGGCCTCTCTTTCCACGTCGATTACTGGGATAGGCTGGGATGGAAAGATCCGTTCAGCAGTCATGCATTTACGAAGCGACAATATCAGTACAGCGAACATTTCAATCAGAATGGCGTATATACTCCTCAGGAAGTGCTTAATGGTCAGCAGGAGTTTGTCGGCTCTAATCGCAGTAAACAAATCAGCTTACTAAAGACAGCCCTGAGTACGCCCGCAACAGCAAAAGTTCAACTATCTACCAGCCCAATTAAGGATAACCGTCTGACCGTTACGTATCAACTGGAAGGTGAGTTTTCTAACGCAGTTCTTAACGTAGCCTTGGTGAGTAAAACGACTGAAACGACAGTGCAGCGAGGAGAAAACGCCGGACGTAAACTAATACACGACAACGTAGTACGTGCTTTTCAGACGATTCCGGCGATAACGAAAGGGAACGTTTCATTTACATTGCCCAGCGACTTTGACGCTCACAACGGGGCTATAGTGGTTTACGTACAGTCTCAGCAAACGCTGGCTGTTCGGGGAGCTACAAAGGTGGATCTATTGAACTAAAAAGAAGCATTCACTACTGAATTACCTATGACTCGATCAATGTATCTGCATAGGATTGATTCAGCCTACGACCAGGTGGTTTTTTTGCCAGATCAGCGTCCCAGAGTACATAGTACGCAAACGTGAACGTAAACAAACGAGCTGCGGCAAGGCTTACAAATGGAGAGGCTAGTGGCCAGGCGGGGCATAGGTCTTTTTGAAGTCAAAAGCCAGTTCGGTAGCGCCATTTTCCTGGAGATACGCCAGTTTATCAACCGCTTCGGGCACGGTGGGTAGATGCCCGGCGGGTACCCACCACAGGGCCAGATACACCCTGCCGAACCGGTGAAACCACTCACTTCGACGTTTCAAAAAATCAGTATGAACGGTTTTGTAGGTAAACGTTTTGAGGCTTTCCAGGTTCTCCCAGACCGACATATTAATGATGACCTGCTCATCGTCGAACGGGCTGATGCATGTTGCATTATTTGATTCGTCGTTGAGCCTCCACACAAAACCCGCGCTGTTTTCAGCCAGCGCATTCACCCGGTCCAGATTGTCGGCAAACTCGTTCATAACGGGGTCGTCTATGGTTACTCCCCTCATTTTGGCCATGTTAATCTCGGCCAGGTGGTAATTCATTATGTCAGTAATAAGGCAGCTTTTGAAATAGACAGATAAATCCGCAGAAAAGCACCCTGAATTTTCTGGAGCAACGTTGCTGACGGAGCCTCAAGATACGCAGGTTCGAATTTTTGGCGGGCAAATTCCTCCAGCGCCGTTGGGGTTGTGTTGTGCGCCGTGCGGGGCTCGCCATGAACGCTGGATGAATTAATACGTTCGTTGGTCTCGGCCAGCAACTGCGCCACATTGACCGATATGGTTCCCGTGCTTTTCAGACCGTTGATCATGACGGCTTTCGGAAACTTCCGGTAGCGCAAGGAGGGCCTGCCAATAGACGCCCCCAGGATGGTGGTCACTTCGTTCATCGTGTAGTCACGGGGCCCCTGGAGATAATGGATGGTCTTCCCCGAAAAATCTAATTGCTGCAGGTACGCTGCTGCTACCAGCCCGATGTCCCGGCTATCGATACAGGGAAAAGCAAAATCCGGGTCGATGGAAAGGCCATTGATACCGGCCATTTTGATAAGCCCGATGCTGTAGATAAAATTGTCCATGAACCACACGGCGCGCAGATGCACCACGTTGAGACCGGGTAGGTTATTCAGCAGGGTTTCCATCAGATAACAGCCGTAAATGGTGCCTTTCCTGTCCGACAGTTCAGCTCCCCAACTGCTCAGAAACACCACATGGGTAAGACCAGCCGCTCGGACGGCTTCTACAATATGCTCGTTGTACTGACGCTGTTCGTCATGCAGATCGGGCGAGAGTGTATCGCCGGGCGTCAGCACAAAGGCGGCTTTGGCACCGGCAAACACGCGGTTCATAAACGCCTGATCGAGCAGCGATCCTGGCCAGAGTTCATCACCCAACTCAGCCAGTTCCTTCAGCCTATCGGCATGCCGAGCTACCGCCCTTACCCTGACATTGGCTTTGAGCAGTTGATGAGCCACAACCCTACCCACCCGGCCAGATGCCCCCAGAACAACAATCGGTCGACCGTCAGATTTCAGTTCATTGTTCATGTTCAGGTAGGTTACTGATCAGCGTTTTGTCCAAAAGGGTGCTCCTTTTGCCATGGCTGATTCGGTCGCTACGCCGTCGCCTGACACCACAAATACGTTGCCTTCGTCAGGGGTGGGCCATTGGTTGGCGAAGGCCACAACGGCGTTGGCAACGTCTTCTTTCGTTTGCGCCTGGGTCATTCCGGTCACGAAAACTGCTTCCGAAACACCCGTAAACGCTGCGTATTTAGGCACGACAACATCGCCAACGCCAGTATTTTCCATGAGTCGCCAGGGGGCCAGCGTCAGGAAGCGCAGGCCAAGCTCCCCTCGATTCGAGGCTAGTTGGGCGTAATTGGCCAGAAACATCTGCATCCGCTTGGAACCCGCATAACCGCCCGAAATGGGTGAGCCACCGATGGCCGCCCCACTGGATAAGAACAGGATCAGGGTGCCCGCTTTGGCTGGCCTTTTGAGCGCATATTGGGTCAGCAGATAGGCCGCTTTCACATCGGTATTCCAGTTCGTGCTGAAGGTCTCCCAGTCCAGGTCAACGACCGGTTGAGAAGGTGGCATTGCCCCACCCGCCAGAATTACGACATCGGGAGCGTCCTGAAATACGGTTTCAATGGTGTTTGTATCCGTCATATCGGCCTGAAGCGTACGTACGTTGGGCCATTGGCGGACAAGTTCGACGAGCGAGTCGGGATTTCTTGCTACCACAAGTACATCGACACCGTCCTTTAGAAAGGCCTCGACGATGGCGCGACCGGTGCCCCGGCTACCGCCAATAACGACTGCTTTTTTACTGTTTAGATCTTTCATAAATAGGTTGCGTGCTTCACCCAGCACGGGATGATTTGTGTTCGCCCTGGATCGCCCATCTAGCCATGATGCGAATCGCTTTCAGGACGGATATTCACCAGGGCATTTTCTAATAGAGGAATTGTTCGACGACGATCTTTCCGTCTTTCACTTCGTAGACCATGAGTTCCTCCATCTTTATCCGGCCAAACCCCTGTACCGTAATATCAAAGCTCCGGCCAACCGCGAAATGATTGCCGCCAATGACGGGGTGGGTCGTGTAAGCGCCATGAAAATCCAGTACCTTTTTGACCCAGTTTTCTCCCTTTTGGCGAACGGCGAGTTTACCGGCTGCACTCTTAAAATAGGGGGAAGTTGGGGGTTCAATGCTTCTCACTGTATCGGCGAAAAGCTCGTCATGAATATCGAACCACTTTTCTTGCTGGGCGAGTTCGTCAAATCGTGCTGCAACCTTCTCGGTTGTCAACAGTGTTTTGTCTGGGGTCATGTGGTTTATATTTAGCTTGATTTAATTCTGAGCGATTTCATTTTTGGCCATCAACTTGCCGGGGTTTCCCTGACCCGTAGTGAACAAGCGGGATAAACTGCCGTCAATAAAATACGTCCAGCCTTGTGTACAGGAGGTATAGCACTGCACATCAGGCACTAAACCAACGTGTGTGAACCGAAGCTCGGTTTTGTCTCCTTTCGGACTAATGTCGAACTGGATGGTTGTGCCCGTCCATTCCTGTCTGTCCTGAAAGCGGCTGAGATTACTATCCGTAACCAGCCACTCGATTTTCTGGCCCGGAATAAGCGTCACCACCTTTTGGGTCGATACATGAATACCGTGAAAATGGACCGTAAATTCATCGTTCAACTGGTGTGATGTACCGTCTAGGTTTTTGGTCCACCACCGGTCAACGTCGTTGATCGTGTTAAATACTTCGTCTGGGGATTGGTCGACAAGGAGTGTCGTTGTGAAATCAGATGGGATCATGAGGGAATATGAAGTTGTGTTGTTCAGATGGGCGTAGTCTCAGTTCAGCATGGCCTGCATGCCGAAAGCGGTCAGAAATTGCTCGTACTGTTTCTGTAGGGAATCGTTCGCCTGTTCGGTAAAGCCACCAGCGACGGGGTCAACCACGGTCCGCAAGGGGCGCCCACCGGCTGGAGTGTCAATCAGGCTCAGGAGCGCATCGGCAACCAGTTGCGGATCTGGCTTCAGGGTGTCGAATAGTTGAGTGACCCCGGCTCCCATCTGGCCGGGCACATGGGCCAGATCACCATAGCCGGCAATGACCGTGTCGTCTGAACCGGTGACTATTTTGCCGAAAATCTCCGTTGGGAAGGCCCCCGGCTGCACCATGACCACATCCACCCCCAACGGTCTCACTTCATAATACAACCCTTCGGTCAGTCCTTCAATGGCAAATTTGGCGCTATTGTACACGGTCTGAAACGGAACCGAGAAGCGGCCCGCCACACTGGATATATTGATGATTAACCCTTCTTTCTGCTGGCGCATGTGGGGCAAAACGGCCCGGATCAGGCGCCAGGGACCTTTTACATCCACGTCCATGACGTTGTCGAAATCCTCGTCGGTGAACGTTTCCGTGATGCCGGTCGCGTAAAGTCCGGCATTATTGATCAGCACATCGATATGGCCTTCTTTGTCAAGGATGGTCGCTACCGCATCGGTCACCGACGCGCTACTGGTAACGTCGACTTCCAGCACGGTTATACCCTTCTGTTGCCCCAGCGCCTGTGCCCGATTGGCATTTCGGCCGTTTACCTCGCGCATAGTCGCGTAGACATGATGCCCTGAAGCCGCGCAACTCCTGGCCGTGAGCCAGCCAAAACCACTGTTGGTACCGGTGATTAAAATAACTTTTTTGTTCATGTTTTTTTGAATGATCAATGAGGTAGACGTATCCGATTTTTCGGGTCTCTGCTCAATACGTACGGGAACGGATTAGTCGGCAATGGCGCCGAGGCTCATGTTTACCATGGTGCCCATCATGGCGCTTGCGTTGTCAGACGCCATGAATGCCGCCACATCGGCCATCTCCTGAAGCGAAGGCAGGCGCTTCCGATGCGTCCGCTCGGCAACTAGCTGCTGAAATTGCTCGCGGGTCATGTTGTACGCCTTGGCATGAAGGCCGAATACTTCGTTTATGGTGCCGCTGTCGGGCATGCCATGCGTCCGAATCCCCAGCACCCGAACGCCTTTCGGTCCCAGCTCGACCGAAAGATCACGAATCAACGCTTCCTGGGCAGCCATCGCTACAGCGACTCCGCCCATAAGAGGATTGGCTACCCGGGAAGGCGTCGAGGTAACCGTCATAATCACCCCCGATCCTGTGGCCGCCATTAGCCGTCCGGCCAGTCGTGCGGTGATAAAATTGGCTTGAACGTGGGTCTGGATAGGTGCCATAAATTGATCGAGCGCCAGATCGGTGAGTGGAACGCCCTGTAAGGTGGTGTTGCGAAGCCCAACCGCGTTGAATGAAATGTCGAGCTTACCCGCTTGTTCGAACATCCCGATCAGGTGTCTCTCAACGGCCCGTTCGTCCAGCGCATCGACCTGGGCGGCTTGGGCAGATCCCCCGGCGGCATTAATTTTCGCGGCTAATTCGTCCACCCCAGGCAGTGAATGGCCGGTCAGGAAAAGCGTCGCCCCCTCCCGAGCGAAGGTCATGGCGAGGGTACTACCCACCGCGCCACTAGCCCCGTAGATAACAGCTACTTTGTTTGTTAACAACATCGTTTTTCGTTAGGTTACTGAATCCTACTTGCTAGGAATGAGGCAAAAGTAGTGTCTTGGTTCCGCCCTGACAGGGTGTAAACTAGACATTTTTCCGGGTTGATCTGGACAAAAATTAGCCGTAGTTTTGACCTAAAAAATGGGTCATGAAACACGTCACCATCCTGGTTCCCAAAGGCAACGCCAACCTCAGCAGCATAACCGGTTCGCATGAAATCCTGACCAGCGCGGACGCGTACTGGCAGCGGCAGGGCCACAAACCCAGGCTGGAGGTTACCCTGGCCAGCACCGAATCTGAACTGAAGCTGGATGCCGGATTTGTTACGGTGCATCCGATCCATATCCAGACAATACAAAAAACGGATCTGTTGATTATTCCATCAGCGCCCTACTCGGCGCAATTGATCCGGGAGAACGAAGCAATGATTGGCTGGATCAGGGAGCAGTATCTGGGCGGGGCCGAAATTGCGAGTATGTGCACCGGGGCGTTTTTGCTGGCAGCTACCGGCTTGATGGACGGCAGACTGTGTTCGACGCACTGGAGCGCGGAAGCCAGTTTCAGGCAGCTATACCCCAAAATTAACTTGCAGGCCGATAAACTCATTACGGCTGAGAAAGGCATCTATACGAACGGAGGGGCTTACTCGTTTTTGAACCTGATCCTGTTTTTAGTCGAAAAATATTTTGATCGACAGACGGCTATCTACTGTTCCAAACTATTTCAGATCGATATGGAGCGCAGTTCGCAATCGCCTTTCTTTATTTTTCAAACCCAGAAAAATCATGGCGATTTCCTGATCGAGCAGGCGCAGACGTACATCGAAGAACATCTGGGCGTAAAGATCTCCTTTGAGGCATTAGCCTCAGAGTTGGCTATCAGCCGACGCAATTTTGACCGGCGTTTTATCAAAGCCACGGGCAACACACCCGTCGAATATTTGCAGCGGGTAAAAATCGAAGTCGCTAAAAAGTCGCTGGAGAAAGGTCGCAAATCAATTGTCGAAGTGATGGACGAAGTTGGCTATTCGGACGACAAAGCGTTCAGGGAGGTTTTTAAAAAAATAACCAGCTTATCGCCATTGGAATACAGAGCGAAATACAACAAAGAATCCGCTTCGGTATAGTAGTATCGCTATGGATAGCCTATACACAGAGGAATCAATCCCACGATTAGAGACAAGCCAAGAATTGTCACCGTTAGATTAGCGGTACCGGTACCTGATGCCCATCTTATCGAATGGCTTCATTATGATTTGGCAAATCTGGCAGACATTATTTTCCTTCCCGCTTATAGAAATCCAGAGCGGTTTCAGGTTGGTATTGCTGGCAGTTTCGCTGGTTTTCATCAATGCGTACCGTGTGTATGGCTTAGAGTTGACAGATGGTATAAACGAACGAGGTGTTTTTATCAGCCCATTACTTCTCAACTGTATGCTGACATGAACTACCAGAAACTTCTTTGGTAAGCCTGTGTAGGGTATGGCACAGCGTTTTGCTTTCGTGATGTACAAATTCATGAATATATAGGCTAACACACCTTCTTAGCCAGCAACTTTCGGTCAATAAGGGGGGATTAAATTCATTTAATTAACTCACTATATAGCGGATAATGAATGATTTACAAGAGAAATAATTGCCAACAAAATCGCTCACGAAAACCTCTGATTCGGTTTAGAAGCTGATTTGCGATTTTAATAACTGTCAAATGCATTTAATAGCATATGGCATGGTGACAGCCACAAAAAGATTTATTCTAAGCAGTTTATAAGGTTTATCTAAGCTCATTCCAAGACGACAAGTCGTACTTTGAAGCCAGTTAGTACACCT
>NZ_BAAHBG010000031.1:155373-155706 GCF_054776855.1 Spirosoma migulaei
CCAGGCCTGCAATAGTAAGTCGGAGGAGTCTCGAACCGAAGAGGCTGTAGAAAACACGGGGGATGCCATAGAGGCAGATACCAAAGAAACGGCTGATGAGGTGTCCGTTAATTTCCAGACTGAACGGGATAAAGTCGTTGCTACCTTAGAGGAACAACGGGATAAACTCGATCAAAAAATCGACGAGTTAAGCAACAAACTGGATAAAAAAAGCAACAAAGCCGACAAGACTATGAACCGTCAAGTAGAAAAATTAAAAACAGAGCGAGAGGAGTTGAACAAAGATATTGACAAGGCTAAAAATGCAACAGCCGATGCCTGGCAGGACATCAA
>NZ_BAAHBG010000032.1:0-21242 GCF_054776855.1 Spirosoma migulaei
AAAAAAAAACGCAGAATTAAGCGAACAAGTCATTCAGCAAGAGCAAACTATTAAAAAGCAGAAAGTACAAATTGACCGTTCGGAACGAGTAATTACTGAACAAGCTGTTAAGCTTAAACAATACGAGAGCTTTATGGAGGCTCTCAAAAAAGCTCAGGATCAGGAAAAAGCACGAGTGGCAAAATCTGGAATACCAGTCGATGAAGTTTATATCGGTGCGAAGCCGATGAATACGTCTAGCACCAACTCTGGATCAATACGCCCTTGGTTAACAGGTGGTCTAATGGTCGCCAGAGTAGTGCTCCTACTGACAACAGGGATTCCAATTTAACTAGGGCTTTCCGGTGTCACTCTCACCCTAAAATAAAATCCAATGAGGAAGAGTCGAGGCAGTTCTGATGTTTCACTATCCCTAATTACAAATTTAGGGATAGTGAAACATGTGTCCAATTGGGATCATTATTATCCTTTTCATTAAATACATCTGTCATGAAGAACATTATCCTTTTACCATTAATAATCCTGGTGTCATTAGGTTGTAAAAACCCGGAAGATGTATCGGGGTTAATGAATCATACTCCGGTCACAAACAAAGATTCCTCCTCTTACACAGTTGGCCCTGGTCGTACTGGAGCAATCATTTCTTCAGAAGAAAAGTATGCACAAGTTCCGTTATACGAATTTAGCCCTGGTTCCAAGGGTGGCAGATTATCTGGAGTACTAAGTACTACTGCTGATTTAAGTGATAATATGCCACCACCTGACTATAAAGGTCAGGGTTTTGAAAACTCGTGTGTGGCTTGGGCTGTAGGTTATTCCGTTAGAAGCTATTTATACCACATACAAAAAGGAACATCTTACTGGTCTGGTTTAAACATCCGCAATGATAAATCCGTTTTCAGTCCTCGGTTCATGTATAATCTAATTCGATTACCAGGACCTCAAGATAAGGGATCAGACCCAGAAGATGCCTTAAAATTGCTGGCAAGCACGGGTATATGTACCTGGAGTATAAGCCCTTATAGAGAGATGGAATATCTTGTTCCTGTATCTGATATTCAAAAACAAGATGCGGCTAATTATAAGTCAGCCTTTTGGGGGGGAGTTCCTAAAAATGATGTATCAAAAATAAAAGATATTATATCAGGTAAAAAGGTGCCTGTAATAATATGCATCCAAACAGATGCGGCCTTTCAAGCTCCTCATAATAATATCGGCAATGGCTACGAAAAAATAGCTATAGGAAAGAAGCAAGAAATTTTCTGGAGAAAGCACGGGGTTCTCAATAAAGACCTCGCGCATGCCATGGTTATTGTTGGATATGATGATAACAGTCGTGCTTTTAAAGTCATGAATTCCTATGGATCTGGCTGGGCTAATCAAGGATTTATATGGATAGATTACGACTTGTTTAGCGAGCTTGTAATACGGTCTTACTTCGCCACGAATACTTTAGATGATCTTAAACGTGTTCAAGCAGCAGATCAATTTATAAGTTTCGACATTGATGGAAAATCAAATCGAATTGAAATTACAGGTACTAGAACAAATAGTGATGTGGGTCATGCAAGTTTGACTTCTGATTGCGGAATTTTTAGCCAGGATGGGAATTGTGGCTTAACTTTGAGTTACGGCTCTATTAATCAGAGTATTACTTTGATTTTCAATAACTTTGATAGCAAGCCAGGCGTATATTCCTTTAAGGTTGATCCCAAGGCTTCCAAAATATTGCTTGGCCAAGCAATATACAAAACACTTGATCCTCCTTCCGAGACTTACTCATTCCCTGTATACACAGAAACTAATCAGCTTACTGTGACCTATGTAGATGAAAGCAAAAAGGTCTTAGAAGGAACATTTAATTTTACTCTTTATAATTCTAAAATTACTGGGAATAAAGTATTTAGTAACGGGAGTTTCCGTGCCAGATACAATTACTATTAAAAGATTGGTTCTTGGTTAAATGGAATTTCCAAAACAAACGCCATATAAATTTGCGTTGCTTGATTTGATATCCGTTCTATGCCTG
Organism: Spirosoma migulaei; assembly: GCF_054776855.1. Taxonomy (NCBI): domain Bacteria; kingdom Pseudomonadati; phylum Bacteroidota; class Cytophagia; order Cytophagales; family Cytophagaceae; genus Spirosoma; species Spirosoma migulaei. The sequence continues at coordinate 2,030 of NZ_BAAHBG010000032.1, forward strand.
TCATTTGACACTTTCCCAGCCAAAATAGTATCTTTGTCAAAAGAGGAAAAGCCATGATACATGTAATGACTGTCGAGGCGCGCAATGATAGCGAATTCGCTACGCTCAAAGGCTTGGTTGAGCGCTCAGGGTTACGTGTCCGTGAGACTCATACTGAAACCAGCTTAAGCGAAGCCGAAGAACTGGAATTGCTCAATCGGGTAGCTGGAAGCTGGGTCGGTGATGAAACCGGCGACGAGTTGAACGCAATTATCTACGGCGCTCGCCAGGACAGCCCGCGCGACATCGAATTATGAGTCTCTACTTACTTGACACCAACATTTGTGTGCATCTCATCAAAGATGAGCATGGTATCAAAGAGAAAATTGCTCAGGTTGGTACGAAATCCTGCTATCTATCCGAAGTGACGATAGCAGAGTTGCTGTTCGGTATTGAGAACAGCGCCCCGGATCGGCGCCGACTGAATCAAGAGCGATTCAATAATTTTCGGGCTCTTTTTTCTGACCGTATTCTCCCCATCAGCGAAGTGCTATTTGAATATGCCCGGCAAAAAGCCACTTTAAGGCGTATAGGACGGCCCGTTGGTGAATTTGATTTGCTGATCGGAGCAACGGCTATTGTTCGCAGCCTCACACTCGCCACCCGGAACACGAAAGATTTTGCGAATATAAGCGGAATTCAACTCGAAAACTGGATTGCTAGCTAATGAGCCTATAAGTAGTGAACCCAGCAGCATACTTGACTGAAAATCAGCACGATAAGACAAACTACCAGAAGAATAATTTTCCAAAAAATTTCCTCTAACCAAACCGCCCGCACTACCTGTATAGGTAGCGAAAGAGGTCTGGGATTAGGGTGGTACTTATTGACGGGAATGCTGAAATAAAAGCCCCAGCCAAACTTAGTGGCCGAGGCTTTCATTTCACCTTACACACGTGGTGGAGGGGGAGGAGGGGGCGTTGGTAAATCTCTGATCTCTCTTCCTGGGGGTGGCGGAGGAGGGGGTGGTGCCATTGGAGCTGGTGCTTGGGGGTTTGGGTTCATGGTTTCTTGTTTGCTCGTTGATCTACCTTTGTTCTCTGGTTGGTGGTGGTGGTGGTTCTTTGCCCTCCTTGATGAGCCTGCCCGGCGGTGGAGTTGGAGGTGGCGGTGGCGGAGCTGATGATGGAGGAGACTGTGGCCGTTGTTGGTTTTTCACCATTCTGAATTAGAGTTTTAGAGGCTGCCTCAGCAACGGGTTTAGGAGCTGCCGAAGATGCCTGTTTGACAATTTGCACTTTATGTACTTCGTCCTCTTTGCTGAAATACATCAAGAAAAAAGGTAAAAGCGTTAGAAGACTGCTGACTAAACAGTAAACAATATACTTTTTTGAGTTGAAAATATGTGAGTGCTTCGTGTCATTTACGAAGGTGTTATGATCAATACTCTCGACGAATTGGTTGATGATGTACTTCTTAAATTCTTCATCAGCCATTTTATCAACGTTTGGTTGCCCTGCGAAATGCTGATTATAATGAGCATCCAGGTTTTTATGCCAATCGAAGAGCGGTTTAGCATATGGCAGCCCCTTGTATTCAAACCTGCTTTTTATGTCGATAAAAGCAAGCGAAAGGTAGGTTATTGCAATCATCAGCGTAATGGTTGTTACTACCACAAAGACGATAAAAACCGCCGATATGAGCCAGTGTACGGAGTAAGCAAAGCTGGTCACCAACACATATAAGCCCGTTGCCAAAGCAGTAATAAGGGCCAAAGGAATATTCAGAGAATTGATGACCTCTTGGCGCCTATCGTTCTCCTTATGGTATAACTCTCTGTAAAATTCGAAGTGATCCATATTACATTAAGCGGCCTGCACGGTATCATTTGGCCCTTGCTCCTTGAGAGCGATAGTTTTTAATCGAGGGCTGATTTTTTCGAGGGCTTTGGCCAGGCTTGGATTTCGTTCCTCAATGACAGGAAGCACATCGGGGTTTTTCTCTACCTCCCGTGTGGTCTCCAGCATCATCCTTTCTTGTGTATTGGCGGGGCGCTTGGGGCTCTTGGAACCCACTTCTAAGAACGTACTGTAGCTGCGGGCCTCGATCATCTGGTCCCGATAATCCAGGAAAAGGCCCCGCTCGGATTCATGGCGCAGGCCCGTATATGTGATGTGTGCCATCAGTGAAAAGATCAGCCACCAAGCCATCGCGTATTGCCCAATCGCCATGCAAAAGATGGCCCACAGGGCAATGAAGAAGGGTTCGATAAATCGTTGCGTGAAGGTGTCGGCGTCGTACAGCACGGGCAGAATGACCTTCAAACGGCTTTTATCCATGCGAAACACAAAGAAGATCAGTCGAACAAACAAGCCCAGGAAGATATTCAGCACCCACATCACCCCCTTACCGATCCAGATGAAGAAGGAATTACCAGGCCAGAAGGAATGCTTTGGGCGGCCAATGACGTCCACCCACCACATGGTGGCGAAATGAAACAGGCTAAAATAGACGTACCACTTCAGTACGTCGGGCATTGCGCTTTCGGTGGAACCTCGGTTGTTCAACAGGAATGCCAACGGGTTGAACATACTGAACATACCCATCACTTTGGCCGCCAATTCCCAAAGAATCAGGATGCCGATTCCACCGATAAAATTCGCCCGCGTGAAATAGCGTTCGCCAAAATTCCAGCGAAAAAAGACTTCAATGGGTACGGTCAGCACGTTCAAAATATACATAATGAAGCCGTAGCCAGGCACCATGTTGGCCAGTTCTTCAGCGCCGGTCACGTCACGCGGTTGGTTTCTCATGAGTTCAATTGGTTAAAAAGGGAAATGATATGGGTGCGCCGATTCAGCCAGGGGCGGCCACTTTGAAAAATGACTCCCATCACTCGATGGCTGAATTCAGGACCGCCCTTGAGCAGTTTGGTAAAGAACTGCGGAGTCACGTCGTAATCGAAACTTTCCTGATGGGATTCGCCGATATTAAAGCTTTGCGCGCCAACCGATTGCGATTCGCCTTTCCGCTTTTGCCAGCTTCGGCCAATCACTTCAGCCGCGAAGGTGTTGGTGTCCGGGTCGCTGTTGGCGTGAAAGATTTTGGTCTGCAGATTGCCCACCAGCGAGTTCACCCGGTGGCGGCTTCCCTCTCCTCCCATCTCGGCATAATAGTTGGGTAGGTTCTGGGTGAGATACACCGTGCAGGCCCGTGAGCTGCGCGCGGTCGCCTGAAACTGCATGTCATATTCGGTGGCAAAGTTCTGGGCTTCATCCACCCACAAAAACACCGGTCGAGGGTTCTCGGTAATGGCGCGCCGTTCGGCGGCTTGCTGCCAGATGTATTTGTAAACCACCTGGGCAGCTCTGCCGGCATTGCCGAATTCTTTTACCGGCAGGTTCATGATGATAATCACGCCCTCATGGGTCAGCTCTGGCCAGGCAATTTTATTGGGATCTTCCGGCGGCTCGGAAAACAGCATGCGGAAGGGGCGACGCAAAAAATGATCCGTCGTACTGGTGAACATCGAAACGATGCCGGAACGGGTGCGGTCGCTGATACTGGGATATTCGTTGAGCCAGTAGCCCGAGGTGGTTTCCAAATCGAAATCTGTCCATCGGTCGAGCTTCTTGCCCTGGCATTCGATCAGCAGGCGGGCGCAGATGCTGCTTTCCCACCAGGCTTCGCTTTTTACTTCTTCCAGGCTTTGGGGTGCGGAACGCACAATCTCATGCATGAGTGGCACTGACACCGTGCCGCGCGCGATCAGGCTAAGATCAATGGCGTTGCGCATCAATTGCTGCATCGCACTGGTCCAATACGGATCGGACCCGCCGTTGCTACTGCCGCGGCTGATGGCTTCGTATACCGTCATGAAAAGCCGAACCAGGTTTTCTGTGTACCCGGCACCTTCGCCTTCGCGGCTTACTTCGTATTGCAGGAAGGGAAAGCGGTAATCTCCGCTGGTGTCGAAAATCAGTAGGCTATCACTGCGACCCGTCTCTTTGGCGTAGCGTTGCCAAGTGGCCAGCTCGTCCTTTTTGGCACAAAGTACCAAGCCACCAAACCCGGCCCGCAAATACGCCTTGGCCAGGGCGGCACCGCTGCCGCTGGTTTTCCCCGAACCGATGCCACCAAAAATCTGCACGCCCTCGCAGGCTTGACGAATGGTGAAGGGTTCGGCGGGGAGTTGATCGTCGGCATTGATGAAGCGATAAATCACTTCATCTAGGTTGGAAAAGTTCACGGTGAATGGTGGGTCTGTGACGTGCAATTTATCCACAGGACCAGTGCCTCAAAACGGGAATTTTCCCGTTTTTTTATTTCTCTCCTTTGACCAAATTGTCCCTTCTGCTTTAAGAGTTGCGCTAGCAACTCCATATACGCGCTCTTAGAAATTCCTCACTCGCATGCATGCTAATCTTCACGCAACTACCATCCGGCGTTCTTCGGGCCGGTCTGCTGTCGGAGCCTCTGCCTACCGCTCCGGTTCGGTCGTCGCTTGTGCTGCTTATCGAGCAGGTGAAAAGGTGAATGACGAACGCCAGGGTAAAACCCACGACTATACAAAAAAGCAAAACGTCCTACATTCTGAAATTATCACTCCAGAGGGTGCCCCTGCTTGGATGCAAGACCGCGAACAATTGTGGAATGCCGTCGAAGCAGGTGAAAAAAGAAAGGATGCCCAGCTCGCCCGTGAATTCGTTCTGACCCTTCCTCGCAATCTCGATCATGAGCAGCACAAGGAAGTCGTTCGAGAATTTATCCACCAGAATTTAACCAAACGAGGCTTGGTCACTGATTATTCAATTCATAGCCCTCACGCTTCAGACGGTGGGGAAAATCCGCATGCACATGTCATGTTCACATTGCGTCCGGTCGAAGGCGAAGGCTTCGGGAAGAAGCAAACCGGCTATCGGGGGGACGGTCTTGATAGCAAATATCGGCTCGAAGAATTCCGTCATTCTTATGAAGCAATTTTAAACGATGCGTCGGAAAAAGCGGATTCGGAAATTCGGTTCGATCTGCGCAACCTGAAAGAGAAGGGCATTGATCGGGAGCCACAAAAGAAGCTTGGGCCGAAGGTCAAGAATTTGGAAGCAAAAGGATACGAGACTGAATGGGGAAAAGAGGTGCGCCAGGTCATACACCGAAACGCAGCTCGTGCGGCCTATGCCAGCAATGAATTGACCAATTCGATCACCTATCACGCAAGCCATGCCGTCGATCGGGTGCGCGATGATATTGCTTACCGATACTATGAGGCCGCGTATGGAGACAATAATCACAAAGATTTCTATGGAAACGACGAACGAGACAGGGGAAGCTTCGAACGCGAATGGGAGCGATAAGGCCAAGCTGGTCGAGAAATACGCCCGCCCTCGCTACGATTCGCCTGCGAAACCGAAGCCGATCGAGCGCGAGCCGTCCGACGATGCCGACGAACCGGCGGATGGTTCGTATCGGGGTCTGATTAAATATCGCGGTCGTCGTGGCAATCCGCGTTTTCGCATCGTTAATCGTCTAGGTGTTTCCTATGGCTGCGGGTATGCCTACATGTTGGGATGGCTCCTCACGCCCCCCGATACACTGTCAATTCAAACCACGACGCATCTGTTCACGATCGCAGGCACTGGCATGCAGACGATCGAAAATGCCCTAATTCGGGAGATGGTAATGGAAATACGCGAGTTTAATCCTGGCCAAGATGTAAAGCCGCCCGACGGCGAGCCGGTTATTACGCATTTGGAAGTAGTAGACCGACTCCAACAAACAGCAAAGAAGGCAAAGGACACTTTAGCTGATTAGGGTTATTGCTTTCAGAAGTTAGGAGTGGCCAACAGTATTCTATTGGAACGATAACCCCTAAATTATTAATCACTTTCTTCTAGTTCGTCTTCTGCTCTTTCTTTATTAATTAGATACTGCCTATAGCTCTTAAGAAAATCTGGTCCAAAACTCTTTCCTGATCCAATCTTACCTATATGAAATTTTCTTTTACTATATTCTCTTGCAAACGAATGGTCGTTTATCAGTCCCATATATCGCATATCAAGATCAGTATAAATACTTTGAAGTTCTTCCAATGTTTGTAAGGTCTGTGCAGGGTTGATTTCTGGTCTTAGCAAGTTAAGATTGGCTCTTTCTCGCAAAGTTAAATAACGTGTAGCCCCTGCATAGCAATCCGAAATCTCAGAATCCTTGGGTTCTACACTTAATAATAATGATATTATAGCTGATGCCGTTGATAATATAGCGGCAAAAAGTTTTGCCGCTAAAGTGTAAGTTAAATCTGTAATAATTGAAGTAATAGTAGCTGCTGCGAACAAAGATAGGGTTCCAGCAGCTACATTGTAATACTTTCGGCGACGAGCCCGTTTGGCAGCTATATTGAGCAATTCTTCACGCTTAAGTGAAGAATTATGAATCAGCCTTTCAAACTCTCTTTTATGAGAAATTGCCATTTTTTAGGAGTCTTGGTTTATTACACTTCTCAAAGTGGCATTAGAAGATGATTGCCAATTATTTCTCTTTGCTCTTACGAACGAATTCCACGTGTTCCTCTTCTCTCTTACGAGTGGATTCTAGGTGACGACGATATACCTCTGGGTTGTGAATATAAAAATCCTCCTCGTAGCCTTTTGTTAACTGCTTTTTTCTTAGCTCGGTTAGCATATTAGACTCCCGTTCGGGCTCTTCTATTATCTGTTTTTTTCTTAACTCGATTCGTCTTCCCTTTTCACTTTCAGTGAGGCTAGCCCATTCCCAATTAGTATCCAGACTTACCTTTGAGTACTCTGATTCAGAGTACTTTCGGGGAGGAGAATATTTCTTATAAAAATACTCTCCTAATTCCCATACTCGTTTGCCATTTTCAAAGATTTCGACGGCTTTATGGATGGTATGAAAGATATTCATATCTAGGCTAAATTATTCAATATCAACATTATAAATCAAAGCTAATATAGGCTACAAAGTCTAATTATCATATTTCATGGATGGTTAAAGGCTATTGCAGATGGGCAATTTCATTTATAAGTGGTTTAATAACTCGGTGGGCATATTGATGGGGTTTAAAGCGCATACAGAGCATTTACGACTTTTGGCTACCACCCCCTTCCTATGGCTGTGGTATTCATATTTGCTGTATTGGAAATTCATTCCGCCCGATACGTTTTCCATTCAAACCACCACCTACCATTTCACTCCTTCCGCACGAATCTAAAATTGGTGGAAGAACCCCTCCTACTGCGGGAAATGGTGCTGGAACTGCGAGAACATAATCCCGATCAGGATGCAGCACCCGAACCAGGCCAACCGCTGATCGAATACGTAGATGCTCAACCACGCTTTTAAGTCAACGTGGTTGAGCAAGAGATATGGCTTTTTAAGGGTATTTAATGCGAAAGAAAAAGGGTTTTTGAATTAATCTCCTTTTCGATCACCTCACATCCTTTGACTTGTATGATCATCTCCCCTTTCCGATTTTTGTAGGCTTCCTCTTCAGTCGTAGAAAAGAAAAAATAATATTCGTGAGAGGTGCTAGTAGCAGCAGGCCCCACGGAGAGTAAAGGCGATTCAGCCTCTGCGCCCGCTGCAATCATGATCTTGATGCCGGATCTAAAAGTAGGGCCAGTAATTCGGTAAAGAACTAGATCCTGACTCAGATTATTTTTAAAACGTATCTTTCCGTGGGCGTAATTTCTTATAACGCATTCGGATGAAGGCAAAGTAGCAGAAGAACTATCCTTCTGCCGTAGTGGCACCTTACCGCAAGCTCTTAGTAAGCTATCATACTTTAATTTGAGGGCCTCGTAGTCATTTTGGACAGATACGCGCCCTTTCTTTTCTACTGCCCGTTCTTTGTCCGCCTGTTTCTCTTCTGTTTTAGCGTAGATGCCAAAAAGTGTGCCTGCTAGCCCAAAGGCACCAGCTATAATAGCGACTATTATGGGCCCCCAGAATTGCCTATTTTCGTTAGCTGTAAGTTTATCTGACATATGAGTATAGTTTTGAGGTTATCACGGTCTACTTGCTTCTTTTTATGTGATTGTGTGGCCTTTGCCCAAACGCAGATTGAATAGCTGGAAGTGAAAACTCGCTTCCAGGAATAAGCCCATTTTCACCTGCGAAGGATCGGAGAAGTCGTCTATTGGATGGTCTTAAGCCATTCGGGATTGAGAGCCTCGAAAATTTCCAGCTCCTTGCTGCCCAGAACGTTGATTTGCCAGCGATCCTTCCAGCAAGAAATATAGAGATCGTCACCACTCCCATTCATTTTCCAATTAACCCAGGTATGGCCATATTTCTGGAAAGTACCGACAAAGCGGTAGTTGGCTTGATCATCTGCACCAACATTGCCGCGCTGGAGGTAATACCAATGGGCTGCGCGTGCCCAGCCGCCCAGATTACCGCGATCCCGTATGATCACACTGATGACCTGGCCCGTCGGATTCTGATACTGGATAATGCCGTCGAGATACCCCCGATTCAATTGAAACCACACACCAGGAACAAGCTCTTCTCGGGGCATTTTCCTGTCTTCAGGCCATTGTGGCAACACCCATTGATTGACATATTTGTAATTCCCAATTTGCTTAGGAACTGGGTGCCGTGCGATGGTTCGCATAGAATCAGCGCTGATTGGAATCAAGTGCGGATATTCTTTATCCAGCTCCTCCATTTTGGCTAAGACCTTGCGTTCTTGATCTTCCTCATCAATTGTCGGATCGGCAGCAGCCGCAATAGCCTGGACTTCTTTTGTTCGAGTAATCAGCTCGTTTTCTGTCGCACGAAGTGCCTCTGCCGTGAGTGGGGAATCATCCGCTTCCCGCGAAGTATCAGGATTCTTTAAGCGCTCCCAGCCTGAACGCATGACGGACATGAGTTTGCCCAGTGCGCCTTCGCAACTGGACATAGTAAAAAGCAATGCCAATAGGCATGCAGTGGATAGCAATCCTTTCATGAAAAAGTAAAGTTGGGTGGTGAATAATGGGAGATTATCGGTCTTTGTCTTGATCTTTAGAGGCCGTTTGACCTGGGTGATCTTTGCTCTGTTCGGCCACCTTTGGTGTCTGGCTCTCTTTCTGAGCCTCTTCCCGCTTTTGCTGGATAAGCTGCGCCCCGCGCTGGGGTAATTGTTCTGGTGGTTCGCTTGTGCGGGTCTGCTCAGCCCTGCGAGCGCTTTCCTGGTATTCCGGTTTTTCGGAAACACCGCGTTCTTGCAGTTGCTGGCCTGTGGTTGCCGTTTTCCCCAATTGCTCTGGGGTCATTTTTTGAATGGCGGCACGCCCTTCTGGCGATAGCTTCGCCAGTAATTCTTCAGTGGTCTTGGAAGGCACGATAGGAGTGGATTAGTCTCCTGCAAGATAAAAAAAACTATAATCCGTTGATTCAATGGCAATTAAAAAATAAGTGGCGTTAAACCCACCTCACGGCACATGCGATTGACGTTGTGCAATCCTTCGATGTTGCCTTCATCGAGTTGATACATGCCGGCAGCCACTTTGTTGAGCAACTGGGCACCCTGCATTTTGAGTTGGAAAACGGCTTCCCCATAGGTTTTACACTTATGGGCGATGCGCTGCGGGAATGGGAAAGCAACAATCTGGGCGGCCGTGTTTGTCATAGATCCATTTTATCGAAAAAAAGCGGCACCAGGTGCGAAGATTTGATGACAATTTTGGGGCTGATTATGTTGGGCAATTACTGTCAATTGCTCCCTCATTGATGTATTTGAGCAATGATTGGTGATGCTCAATGCATTCAATCATATACTCCAATTGCCATCGACTCGCTACATTGGGCGGCTCAATACGGGCGGCTATGATGTGTGTTAAACTCGCCATTGCCGCGGCTTCGGCTGAATGGCCTGCTTCTTCAAGCTGACAAACGACGTTCGCCATCAGTTTTTTAATGTCTCCATATCTGAAATTCTCTGTAATCATAGCAGGCTACATTAGTCAAGATATTGAAGTATATAACCGATAAACGTTGATTTTGGCTGAATACAGTAATGAATTTTCTGCTGTTGTGACAAACTGCATGCACTTTTCTAACCGCGGCCATTGCCTGATTTTCCGCGCTGCGCTTGCAAATACAGGTTCAAATCTTTGTGAGTGGCGAACTTCTCGCTCTGGGGCAAAACCTTTGTTCCGAAATCCGCCTTAAATCTTTCTGTTCCCTGGTGACCCGCCTTATCGTTATCGAGATACGTCCGCAATTGTTGGTAGTCCTGGGTGCGAATGTGGGCGGCTGTTCGGTCATAGGATGACAGTGAATGCATAATGATGGCGTCGTCGGTGAGCTGATCAGTATTAGTCAGCACCAGATAGGATAGAAAATCGGTCATCCCTTCGAAAATATGCGCCGTAGTGCGGTCGGCACCAGTGCCGAGAATGATCGTAATATCACGGGCCTTCAAAGCCGATTTAAAATTGTGTTTGTTGGAAGCGACCCGGATTTCGTATCCTCCCGCCTGGTTCTCCATACCAAAAGCGAAATACTCCCTGCCGGTAGCTAAGTTCCGGTATCGCACTTCTTGCAAATATCGCTTCGCTAATGTGGGCGGAATGTGGCGTTCGTCGGATAGGTACGAAAGGATCAGCGAACGACGGATCGGCTGCGCGTCGATAAATTCGAGTTGCCGATCTTCCAAAAAATTTTCGACCGCTGCGCGGTGGCTTTGCTGGTAAAAAGAAAAAAGATCGGGGCCGGGTTTCGGTTGTGGCCTGGGAGCTGGGGGGCTGAACAAACCGGGTTGAAATAGATCGTCCAGGAAGGCCAAGGCATCTTTGATACTGGTGTATCCCTGGTAGCGCATGACGAAATCAATCACCGTGCCGTGTGTGTCTCCATGATCGTTCCAAATCCAAATTCCAGTGCGGCCCATTGATACTTGCAACGAGGGCTTTTCCTCTTTGCGGAAAGGTGAACGATACCACAGCTCTTGTCCACCTTTTTTCACCTGTTCGGCTGAATGACCAAGTCGGGCCAATAGATCGGGCAAGGAAAGCTTCTTTGCTTGTTCTGAATTCATGAAAATATGATCATTTGTTTCGTTGGATATATCCTACTTCTATTTTTCTTTTTACCAGCAAAGCTTCAAAATTTTTGTGAGCACAGCGAAACTTTTTTAAGTGTTTTCCACAGTCGTTATAGAAATACTCACTCCACTGTAGGATAATGCTAAGTGTCTATCATACAGGGTTTATTACTATTTATTACTTCCGGCGAAGCCGGAAATTTTTTGATATTTTTCGAGCGGAGGCGAGTTATACACAGCAAACCGCTGTCTACTATAGGTATTTTTAATTATAGGTTTTACTATAGGTTTGTCCTGCAAACTTCACGTGAATTAGTGGCATTGAATCCTGCAAACTTCACGTGGATAACTATAGGGCCTCCTACAAACTTCACGTGGATAACTTTTTTAATTCACAGCTCCTACAAACTTCACGTGGACAACTGGTTAACTTATTGATTATAAGTACTTTGATGAATTATTCCCTGTAAACTTCACGTGAATGCTTAAGTGGATGATTCAAAAAATTATGATATTTTTCCCCTACTTACGATTTACTAAAGCGCTAATCATGAGACACTTGCTATCGCAACTCCTGCAAACTTCACGTTGGGTTTTGCTAAATACCTGATTAAAAGATATTTCCTTTAAAATTCCCTACAAACTTCACGTATATTTTGCCCCACTTATGGCTGCGCATTATTGAGTTGAATGACATTGCGAGCCAGTACTGGAGGTTGGCAATGTGAAAGCATGAAGCCTTTGTTTGAGATCTCTTCGACTCGTGTCAGCGCCCACGGATATTCTTTCAAAGCCATATGCAGTGTTTTTCTGAAAGTTGCTTTGAAATTATCCATTCGATCATATCCTTGACCGAATTGTTGCTTGAGGTTCTGCCAGGAAACGAATTGTGGCTTTGCTGGTTGAATACGGTGGAGCCGTTGTGCCAACCAGGAATACACATCCATAGCCATAGCATTATGCGATAAAGCAGCTAATGCCCGTTCGTCTAAAGGAATGGCATGGTTGATCAAGCTATTGAAATAATCGTCGGATAAGACGACCGTTGAGGGCCAAAGAACACGCTGGTTTGTAGTTTTTGGGAACCATAGATCGAAAGCTTTTACGATTTTAAAATCCACTTGGACTGACCTGTTCCCATCGGTAAATCCAATGCTCAGGCTTGATGCGCTCAACCTTCGTAGTTGCTCTTTCACTTCGTTTATCGTGCGGCCATCCGTCCCTAAACCGATGGCTTTGATGAAAGCAGTCATGCTGCCTTCTACGTCGATAATTTTGTTTTGGGTACGGATAGCTTGTGTATTGATATGCGCAAGAATCAACCGTGCTTTAGTTCCATAAGGAATTCCGAGGATTTCATATTCGCCGCTTCTTGGATTGAGGTACGGTGAAGCATTGATAGCTAAATGAGCGTTGCCTTCTCTGTGAGTCCAGAGCGTTCTGTCATCTCCTGGATTTCGATATGGCAAGAAGGTTTGGCACAATATTGAATGTTGAAAAACAGCATCCGCAATGGTTGCCTTATCCTGCCATATCTCAAGCATAGAACTCTCAATTCTATCCGTAAAAAACTCTTTCTTCGGCATGGAATGGCAGCTTTGATAATAATTTTAAAAGATAATTCTTAAATTTTCAGGCGGTTGGCATAGAAAATGGCATGCACTTAAATACTTATATAAGTATTCACTTATTTACTTATATACTCTTTTATTAGTTCACGTACTACTTCCATCCCTTGCCGGGATTTGCCTTGAGAGAGCAGCTTCGTTTTGAACTGAATAAATTCATCTTCGGGCAAATCCGTTGATAGCCGAAACCACTTGCCTTCTTTTTTTGCTGGGGCGGCATGAAGCCGTTTTGTAACAGCTTCAGTTTTTTCCACATCTACCACAGATTTTTTCACGGGGACCTTCGGTGCCAGCGAAAGAGTGGATTTAAGGCCTGTGTCTTTCTTTGTCATAACTGTGTTCTTTGCTAATTTTTTGAATGACCATTGTCAGTTCTTTGAAGAGCTCAATAATCTCGGCTTTAGCCTTATCATCTTTGTATTCATACACGGCCAAACCTTTGGGCACTGCTTCACGATATGCAATCCGCGTTTTGAGACTCGTCTGAAATACTGGAATGTTAGTTTCCTCTAAGGCCTCTTTTACCTCACGCGAAAGATTAGTTGTCTGATTTTGATTGATTAAAAACCAGGCTGGAATTGGCTCTTCCTTTTGTTGAACTGCATCTTGGTACCGTTCGAGGAATTTTTCGGTAGCCCATACATCAAGACCACTGGGCTGAATCGGAATGATCAAAAGATCGGCAAGCAGGATAATTTTGCTCGTCATTTGTGACAAAGACGGCGTGCCATCGATAATGACAATTTCGTATGTCTGGTTCAGATGCCTTACATTTTTGGAAAGCTCCATGCCATCGGTTAGGCCATAAACCGGCACAGCAGGCAAACTCTCATCCCTATAACCAGACCAGCGTAAAGAACTCTGGTTCGCGTCAGCATCAACGATACAGACTTTATAATCAGAATGAGCAAAACAGACCGCTAGATTCTGAGCAACAGTTGATTTCCCAACGCCACCTTTTAGACTCGTTACCGATATAATCATAATGTTGCTCCAGCTATTCGCTGCAATATAGAAGCATTACATTGCTCACACAATACTTATATCCTCAAATAAGTATATAAGGAAAAAATTACATACTTATTTAAGGATATACTTATATAAGTATATCCTTAAATAAGTATGTAACAGATGCTTTGTATCACCAAGTTACGAAGGATAAACCCGGACGAAACACAGCCCAAACCACAGATGTATTACTATGTTGGTGCTTGCCCAATGCGCTTTAACAGGGCATGTACGCCCTGATTATGCCAGTTTTGGCCATTATTGCGGTAGGTCGGCACTCCTTGCCGGTTCAATTCATCACGGATAGCACGGATCGTTGTAAAACCAGACTGTCGCATATCCTGGATTGTCGGCCGCATATCCTCGGCGAATTTGTCAGCAGCTTCCTTATTCTCTTTCGCTCGGATTGCGCTGCTTACTCCCAACACTGTCCCGCGCCGTTTGGCGGCTTGTAGGGCGTCTTTCGTGCGGACGCTGATTTGCTCTCGTTCATGCTCAGCGAATGCCGCCAGCATGTGCAGAAGGAGCTTTGATGCTTCGGGATTGTCCACGGCTTTGAACTCGACCTGGCTCTCCATCAAATTTGAGATAAACGCGACGTTGCGGCCGAGTCGGTCTAGCTTGGCAATGATCAGCGTGGCTTTTTTTTTGCGGCATAAATCGAGTGCGGCCAATAGCTCCACGCGCTTATTCTTTTTGCCACTTTCCACTTCGATAAAACGCGCAATGACCAAGTAGCCATGCTGTTGCTCGAACAGGCGCACAGCCTCTTCTTGAGCTTCAAGCCCTAAGCCACTTTTGCCTTGGCGGTCGGTTGATACTCGATAATAGGCGATAGCTGGTTTCATGATCGCAAGATAGCATGGTTTTGTTCCTATGTGAACGTTCGTTTGCTTGTGAACAAAATAGACAAATGAAGAATCCACCGTCGCTCAGAAGGAGCGATTTGTGTTACTTTTCAAGACAAATATTGCTTAGTTGTTTGTCCAGTAAATGGTAGCAAGTCCACACGACAATAAGTCGTTTATATTGTACAGGCAGCTTAATAAGAAACATGAGTCATCCCGAATTTTAGGGAGATGCCTCGCCCAGGCCATCAACAGCAAATTGGGCACGAACCCGATCTACTTCGGAAAGCTCCTTCGCTATAGCAAAAGCGGCAACGCAGTTTGAGGGTCGGTGATTACCGCGTAATCTACACGATCCAGGACGACGAACACCGGGGTGATAGTCAGAACCATCGGCCACCGGCGCGATGTCTATGATGAATAGATTCAACGGTGAGACCAGGTACTATGATCTTAGGTGCAAAGGAGGAGTAAAGTCTTCACCACCTAGAGCCGCTTCAACGTGTGATTCGCATTCGATAATGAGGGCGTTCCTGATATCCGCCCATTTATCAAACTTCTCTTGAAATTTTTTAGCCATATCTGAATCTTTCTCTTTCACCCGGTGGCCAGCGAATTCATTCATTTGGGCTTCGGCGAAATCCAGCATCGCTTTCTTTTCTGAAAATGGCAGTGCTACAAATTGTTGGGTCGAGAATGCTTCCATATACTTTGGATTTTAACTTTCCCAAAAATACGCATTCCTGATCTCACTTACATACATATGGCCAAGGTAGTACGGATGAAAAATTCGTCTGCGGTATACTCTCTTATCGAGTTATATTATGTTTCTCGATAACGCGCTTTATGCCGGATGCATACCACTTGTCTCCGCGAGGGGGGGATATTTTGCGCTCATTTAAGATTTCAGCAATTGTGTTAAACGGCACCTCTTTACCACTGTGTGTCTGACGATACTCCTGTACAATCGCTGAAATCTGCTCACCAATTTTAGCTGAGCCTTTAGAAGCCTCATCAATACGTTTTTTATTACCCTGTTCTAATAATTGCTTTGCTCTGTCCCTCAGATCAATCGGACTGGTAACAGCGTCGGGATTTTCCAGCAGTTCTTGTGATCTTACTTGACTGTATCTCGCTAAATATTCAGCCATTTCGGCAGTTTTAAGCGGATTTTCTTTACTAATCACTAGAATATCTTCTCGCACCATTCGCCTAAGAGTAAGCTCGGAAGAAAAATCTTGATCAGTATCTACAACCACTACATCCGTATTGTATATCTTTTGAAGGTATTGCTTGGCTCGAAAAACTTCTGCATCATCTTCAATAGTCATCTTGCTTACTCTCTTTCCGGGCGCAAGATCTTGATTGAGTCCTTTTTTAAGGAGACTTATCAATCCATCTGCATTGCGAAATGTTTTCTGGGTATTCTCAAACGATGTAAAGTCGAACTCTAGTTTAGAGAATTCATGACGTATCCTTTCGGAATATGATTCCCCCCCCCTCACTTCCTGCCTGTCCGTACTCTTTTCTAGCGTAACGCCTTGTATTCCAGACATTCTATCGAGAAGCACTTCAAGAGCTACTTCTGCAATTAGTAAGTTGTCATTTAAAAAATGTGAGACAATAACAGAAACCGTACCGTACCAAAAGACATATGCTACCTGATCCCAAAGTGGAGGGCGTGACGTATGACTTGTTACTTGATTCTGCTGAGCAATTCTCCTTTTAGGCATAACACAAAAATAAAATATTTTATACAGAAAATTTTTGTATATGAGTGTAAATGGTATATTTGACGTACTAATTCGGTGCAAATGGTATGATAAATCATGCATGGATCATGCATTGATGCGGTCGCCACTAATTTTGTACTAAACTGTTAATTTATTGTGATTATTTAATTGACTTTAAAAACATTCAGAACGAAAGACTATGATTTACAATGAAACTATTCGTGCTCTTGTCTTTGGGACAGCAGGGACGGGCAAGACGACAATTTGTAATTATTTGGCTAAAGGAAATCAGCCAGTAAGTGACTCCATATTAGGTGTCACTTTTGACAGTTTTGTGTACCCAACATTCAAGGCTGGAGAGAATTCAATCTCGCTAACAGACACAGTTGGGCTGAATGAAAGCACAAAAGGAACAGTCAAAGCATCAGAAGCAATTAAAAACCTGATGAAGCTTTTAAGGAGCTCTAGTGAAGGCTATAACCTGATGATTCATGTAGTCAAAGCTGGCCGCTTGGATAAGAATACGGTCGATAACTATGATCTATTTATCAAGACCATAGCCGAGAATAAGGTTCCGGTGATAATGGTTGTCACACACGGAGATTCATTAGACGACACGAGACCGATGGAAGACTGGGTAACAGAGAATAAGGACAAAATCGAAAAAACATTGGGCTTGAGATACAAAAAGATATTGGTGGTTTCATTCAACAAAAGCAATAAACCTGCTTTTGAAGAAGTCTATTCGCAGTACAGAAGCAAATCTATTGAAGACTTAATAGATGCGATTATCACATATTCATCAATGACTCCCACCAAAATATATGAGGATAGGAGGGACATACCATCAATGTTCATGAGAGTATGGAACTATTTCTGCGCTTGGGCGGGGCGAAGCGATTGGCGTTACGAAATCAATCAAGGGATAAGGAAAATTCTACGGGCTATCTTTCCTGAGGAAGAGGTGGAAGAAATAGCGCGGGATTTTGATTAGATTTTGATACTTAAAGAAGATCTTTTTAGGGTATATTCTCAGACTACTACTCATAGTAGCTTACGATCCATTTAAAGCACCTTCGATTGTTTATTATATGACAGGAAAATAAGAAAATCCTACATGCCGTGAACAGGAGAGCTAGCATGTAGGATAAAATAATTGGCATCTTAGCTTCCAACATAGATGTCAAGGCTTGCTCTCTGCGAGGATACAAATCGCCCTAATTTACAAAGAAATCACTTATCTGCTAGATTTGTTATAGTGGACAAGAAGATAGATTTTTTCGGTAAATCAGCTTCCTCCCAGCCGTCCGGCACTTTGTTTCGCGTCCTTAAACGAACACAATACCAACTAGTGGTGGTATTGGCAGTCAGTTATGGTCGATTACCTGCTCAGGTAACACATCATCTAGAATGATAATCTCCTGTTGAATCACAATCTATACTTACGCTCCTCAATTCATAATTGAGGAGGCTTCATTGTGCGGTTTTTGGCGAAATCAGAAGGGATATCATGCCTACTGACACAGGTGGTGTAGTATTACCTATGCCCATTTCTTTCAGTAATTACATTTATCACTAAATATCATCACATTGGAAACTTTCACAATTGATGCCGTTAGTACGGCTCAGCTAGCCAGCAGTCGGCAAATTAGAAATCTCGTAAAAATAGTTTTAGCACTAGTCTATATAGTCGGACTTGTAGGGTTTATGTCAGGCTGTAGTTCAGGGGGAGAAAATGATGTTGATCCTCAGTCCACAACGACCAACACGGGTGAGTATTTCACTCAGTGCAAAGTCAATAACTACGTGTGTTACGATAATACAGCGAGTGGCACCTCGCTCGGATCTGATTCCAATGGGAACCCACAATACAGTTTTGTTTTAGGCATGTATGTGGATAAGAATCCGTATCAGCAGCTCACAGTTGTGATCACTCTAAAAAGCTTCTCTGGCAAAGGCAAATACACGCTGTCCTCATCTAATGCCGAAGTAGATTATGTGGTACGACCAGCTGGTGATACATATGCATCAAAAAAAGTTACTGGAACGCTGGAAATAACGGATTATCAACCTAAAAAATCTATCACGGGAAAATTTGCCATCGTATCCTCGGATGGTGCCCGGACGATAGAACTGAAGGAAGGCGAGTTCAAAGTGGAAGCAGATTTTTGATCTTTCTCTGCTGTTTTGGAGCAAGATCTATTAAGTGCATCTCTACAAACTAGATCAAAGCATCTTCTTCCCGAAGGGAATCAGTTATTTAATCAGAAAACAATTTGAACTATGAGTAAACGTGGTGGATACGGCGGTACGGGAGTCATAGATGGGACTAATAACAGCGCAGTCATAAATTATGATTACGATGTGGTAGGACAAGACCCCAGCACGGTAATGGCGGGTTTAGACCCCACTCAGCTAGCAGCGAATGGAGTAGATTTCTCAGGCGTCAATTTGGATGGAGTTGATTTTCAAGCACTGGGTCTTGATGAGACGTTTTTTTCAGCACTCAATCCAATAACGTTAGATAGCATGGGGGATGCGAGCATCCTTGATGCTGTACCACTGGATGGTGTTGGTAATGCTGTCGCAGATGCAGGAAGCAGTTTTTGGGATGTCGTGTCCGACATCTTTAGCGGGCTGTTTTGATTCAGTTAATCCATGACCATAAAGTGAAGGATAGATTGATTTTATGGTCATGGCTATTCTCAAACTATAAAAAATGGAAGCGATCATAAATACTTATATGAGATTAGGTGGCTTAGGTGCGACCATTATGATTATACTGTTTATTGCAACTGTGGCTTTAGGCATAATAATCTACAACCAGCTTAAATATAGAAGGCTTTTGCGAAAAAAAAACGCAGAATTAAGCGAACAAGTCATTCAGCAAGAGCAAACTATTAAAAAGCAGAAAGTACAAATTGACCGTTCGGAACGAGTAATTACTGAACAAGCTGTTAAGCTTAAACA
>NZ_BAAHBG010000033.1:0-110100 GCF_054776855.1 Spirosoma migulaei
TTTGATTAATTCACAAACCTAAAAAAATACAATGCCCTCCACAACTTTTGGAACTGATCCGCTTTAATATTCTATATAGGCTAAAGGGTTTTACTTTCAAAATTATATGGCTTATGGGGAAAAGGTGAAGTAACAGTAAAAGAAATTGCCCTGTCTGAGTTAGAATCAGAACAGGGCAAAGGGTTGGGGCGGGCCTTGGCACGGCGCGTTTAGTTTAAAGACCTGAACACCGTGGGTTCGATTCCCATGCACTCCACAAATTGGTAGATATTCTACCGAAAAAATATTGTCCGTCAGAGGTAGGAGTCTGACGGGTCAATCGGTAAAGCCCTCCAAACTGGTATTCGAGGGCCGGTAATACTCCAAGCCGTTGTTTGGAGTCACAATCACAAATGCTATGGCAAGGCCCACAGTATGCGATTCGTGTATCTTTCGCCGGTCTGCCCGTTTAAAAAACGGTCGGGTAATTTATGCCCGCAAAGGTAGCGCATTACGCATATGCGTTAATAAATGCAAATAGTACTAAAGTTTAGTTGACTGTTAAAATAACTATCAACTTGTATTCTGCTCTTCTTTTGGAGGTTTCTTTTAGGTAGTTTCGAGTTGACAATGTTTACTGTTGTTTGCTGAATCCCCTAAAGGAAACCTCATTCGTATTATTGAACGACGCTAGGAAAAGCTAATTTTCTTTCAAATCTAATGGGTCAAACTTAAAACACAAGCCCATGTAGTAAATTTACTATTTCTAGCATAAGCTTTGAAGTATCCGTTAGGTATAGTTTGACCAATAACCAGAACAGCGTTAAAACTGGCACTCAAGCAGGAGAAGCGATTGTTGCGAATACGCGAATACATTTACAAAAGTAGATGACCACTGCGTTAGACACATTTCAAACTACGTCCTGGCGTTATCCAGTCTCTGACCGGTATTCAATAAACTGCCGCGAACCAGATATGAAAAGTTGAGTCTCATCAACTTATTCTGCATTATATGGAATTGAGTTAACTATAGAACAGTCTCAGCATTCCGGCTAAGTTCTAGTCTTTAGTAAGCCTCTTTCGAAACAAAAGAAAGAGCACAAGAAAGGTTACTTCGCCTACCAGCGCCCAGGCTTGTGATTCAACTTTCCAATGAAATGGCTTCCATTCACCACTTAAATAAGCGATACATACGTAACTAACTAATAAGCTTATGACGACAAGCCCAAATGTTCTCATAGACTCATGTTATCTGGTTTGATCATTCTGCTTTAAAAGGCAATCGTTATAGAAAGGATTGTGCTACTAGTGGGTACAATGATTTATTCTTGAATACTCGTAAAATTCATTCGAAAGATAGGAATCTCTTTAACCGTACGCGACGGGTTTTGGTTGACAGTTATTGAAAGGTTAAGACTATTTTGCTACCCTCGCCCGGCGGTTTCCGGCCGGTATTTAATAAATTGCTGCCAACCAGATATGGAAGTTGACTCTTGCCAGCTCATTGTATATAAGCATACGTGTAGAGTTGACTGCATATATCGTAATTTACTGTCATGAAAAAACGTATTCAACTACTGATAAGCCCGTTGATTGTCTTAAGCTTATTGGCTTGCGGTCAGCAGCCGCTGGACAAAAAATACAATAGCACAACCATGTGGTATGACGTTCGGGTGGGATCGAAACCTAAAAACGACTCCCTGAATCACGAGTTATGTGCGCAGGCGGTTGCCGAAAACGCTAAACATGGGGTGAAGAATGAAGATTTTACCTATCAGGAGTTACTTGATCAGGGGTACGAATTGATGGGGAAAGCACACTCAGAAGCGTATGCTGATAGTGTGCAGAAAGCGTACAACCCATAGAAAAGCTGGAGCAGACTAACTTGATGGATTCGATTATACTGTCCTTTGCGCCCGCCGATGGTTTAAAAGGCTGACATTATCAATGTCCAACTACTACTTTTGACGCTTTAAATCGTTCAAACATCTCATAAGTCTGCCGGGCCAATGGATCTTTCTCAATCATTTCCTGCTCAATTTCATCAAAAAAAGGCTGCATAGCCATCCAGACACTGGCTCGTTGTTCAGCAGATAAATGATAATGCTGGAAAAATAATTCGTCCTTTATTGCTTGCTTGCTCGACTCAGTATCAGCCGCGTGATATTGGTCGATTAATTGAAGAATGATGCTTTCCATGTGTTACTTAGGAGTTGATTTAAGCGTGTTATCAATTGTATCAATCATGCGCTGGTAATAGGCGGCTTTTGTAAGTAGAAACCTATAATCAGCGTCGTTTGCTCTAGGCGGGTAATCAATAATTTGCTGCTGAGTTGCTTGCAGGTAAATAATTAATCTTTTACGTTGAGCTATCCACTCAGCACGTTCTTCATCACTCATAATTGGGGCGTTACGGGTAGGTTAACAAATGTACTAGCTAACCGTAATGTCCATAAGTATAAGGTAATAAATTAAATGGATACTAGTAGCGTTTTTGAGTCAAATCGCCTTACTTCTTCGCTTTTTTGCTCAACGACAAGCAGATTTAGAAAGTTACGGATTTTCGCCACTTGCTAATACCTCATTTCAGCAAATCCGCTAAATACGTCTTCACAAGTTTGATGCGTACCTGATAGAAATGATCGTCGGAGGAGAGCAGGCGGGTGCGCCGGAGTTGTGGTAGTTGTAAGGTCTCCGTAGCGAAACGGTGCATTAATGAATCGACCTGAGTGAGCGACTTGACCAGATCAACGTTCAGGGCTGAGTTGATACTTACTACTTTTTGGGCCGCAGCTGGTCCTTCCGTGGCCGGAATGCGCTGATAATCGACGGCTAACGTATCCACAAACAGGTTTTCGTCGCCGTAGATGATCCGGCCATTCACAATGGTAGCCCGTACCGAATGGTCATCCTCTGTTAGCAATGCATCTAAGGCGGGTTGCCGGGCCGATTGCTTGCGTAGAATGAAGAAGTCAGCGTTGTAGCCCGTTTCAATGGTACCGGCTTTTGCTTGCCCCAGGGCAGCGGCTGGATTCCGGGTAACCATTGCCAGCAACTGCGCATTGCTGACATCCAGGGATACGGTATCGCAGAAGTGCCGGGCAAACTTAAGTTCATCCCAAACATGTTTACTGCCGCTGGGTGCCCAGTCGGAGCCCAGGCACACGTTGATGCCGTGATCAAGCAGCGTTTTTACAGGGATCGTATCGCGATAGAGAATCAGATTGGATACCGGCGACCAAACGATGCTGATGTGATTGTCGCGCAGGAAACCGAGGGTAGCCGGGTCGGAATAATCTAATCCACAGGCATGGGTTAGGGTCAGGTGAGCCGTTTTTAGGAACTCAGGATTGGAGAGTTGCGCGAGCGCCTTCTGAAACTCCGTAAACTCCCGCCGACTGAACCCGTCGGGTTTTCCACGTTGAAGATAGCCTGATCGTCCTTCGGCAATATGTGCGATGGATGCATAAAATCGGTTATTGCCGTTTTGAACGGATTGCAGAAAATCATCGAAACTCGGGTGGCGCATCATGGGCCAGCCAGAGGTATCATCATTGGCCTGTAAGGGGCTGCCGGACGGATCGAAATTTGGACCCGGCCGGACAAAGTCGACCACCGAAAATACCTTTTTCGTAACCGGAAGCCCTAGTTCCTGAGGAGCGCCGGTGTTCCGAACGATAAAGCTCGGCAGGCTGCCGTTATTTTCTAACTTAATGGTTTGCTGAAGGAGCGTAGTGCCGCCCGCTACAGCCTGTAATTCAGTAACAACGCCGTACATTTTCTGGATTTCGCTGATGGCCGAGGCCATCGAAACAGCCGTTGCTGATTCTGCCTTTTCCTTCGTAAGCGACTGGACTATGGGCTGTACAAAGCCCAGATAATCGTTTACCCAGCGCGATTCAATGTAATCTTTAAAGCTCTTTATTTCCCGAAGGTATTGCTCATTGTTTCGCCATTGATACCGGTTGCTCCAGACCGCTGGGCTTTGCCAGAGTGGGAAAATATTGTACTCGGAATGGACATGTAAATTGATCAAACCCGGAAATATGACTTCATCATCAGCCAGTTCCAACAGAATTAAATCCGGGAGTGAGAGGGGTACTTTGCCATTCTGAATCGTCTTGATTTGACCATTTTGAACAAGAATCGTTTTGATGGATTCACGTCCCTGAGAATCAACTACATTCCCCATGATGCATAAGGGGCGGCCAGACGATGAGTACATAGAAGTTGAGTATCGTTTTTCTTTTTGTGGATAATCTACTATTTTATATTGTGTAAATAGGTATTAGAGGTAGATTAATTGGTATTGTCGGCTGGGTTGCCGTATTTAGCTATAGAGCGAACTGACACTACAGTTTACCATGGCTACCAGAAAAATCAATCCGTTGCAGACAGAAACACAACGGCTCAATAGACTTTTTATACGACTTGTTTTTGGGTTAGCCTGCCTTCAGTTATCACTGGGTGTTTCGGCCCAAAAACTGAGCGTTACTAAAATGGACGCGCTGGTTGAGAAACAGCTATGGCCTGCTCTCGATGAACTCAGCGATTATGTGTCGCTCCCAAATGATGCGGTCAATGCGGAGGATATTAACAAAAATATTGCCTGGACCGAAAAAGCGTTCGCGAAACGAGGCTTTCAGACGACCGTACTCAAGACCACGCATTTGCCACTGTTTTTAGCGGAGAAATCCATCCCGAAGGCAACACAAACGGTTCTGTTCTATTTTCATTTAGATGGCCAACCCGTACGGGCTAACGAATGGAATCAGAAAGATCCGTGGGTGACGGTATTCAAAGAAAAAACGAGCACCGGTGACTATAAAGAATTGGGGGGGGATCTGCCGAAAACGGTTGTCAACGATGAATGGCGACTGTTTGGTCGCTCTACCTCTGACGATAAAGGGCCAATTATTATGATGTTGAATGCACTCGACATTGCGCAGGTCGAGAAACAGACTCCACCTTTTAACATCAAGATTATTATCGATACAGAGGAAGAAAAAGGTTCGGCAGGCTTAAAAAGCGCGCTGGATTCCTATAAAGAGAAGTTGAAGGCCGATTACATGATTGTCATGGATGGCCCCATGCATTCGTCCAATATCCCGACCCTGACCTTTGGGTGCCGGGGCAATGCTGGTTTCACCATGACAACCTATGGGGCCATCACGCAGCAGCATAGCGGCCATTTTGGTAATTACTCACCCAATCCAGCCTTTCGACTGGCCCGGTTGATTACGTCCATGAAAGATGAGCAGGGGCGGGTGCTGATCCCGGGTTTCTACGATGGGATTACGTTTGACGATGCCACCAAAAAAATCATGGCCGCCGTGCCCGATAATAAACAGGACATCAATAAAACCTTGCTGATTGCCGACGAGGAGAAAGTGGGTGCCAACTATCAGGAGTCGCTTCAGTATCCATCGCTGAACATTCGGGGTATGAAGGCTGCCGTGGTGGGGAAAGGGTCTGGTACCATTATTCCGGAAGAAGCCGTAGCCAGTTTCGATATTCGACTGGTGCCCGAAACGGATGGCAAACGGATGGTCGAGCTGGTTCGTAAACACATTGAAAAACAGGGCTTCACCGTACTGGATCACGTACCAACACCAGAAGAACGGCTGAAATACAGCCAAATCGTGTTCTTCGAAGGTAATGCCGGAACGCCTGCTTTCCGTACCAATATCAACGAACCGATGGGTAGCTGGCTGCGGAAAGCGGTTACGAGCAGCTTTGGTAAAGACCCTGTCATCATCCGAATTATGGGAGGCACCGTACCCGTGGTTCCGTTCATTCAGGCGTTGAAAGTTCCGGCGGTCATTGTGCCGTTAGTGAACATGGATAACAATCAGCACAGCCCGAACGAAAACCTGCGGTTGGGGAATTTACGGACGGGAATAAAAACCTGTCTGGCTATTCTGACGACGCCCTTACCATGACGTATTTTTGTGATTCCGACCTTAGGTCGGAATCACAAAAACTATAAAATTATGAGGCTCCTGCTCCTTTTGTTCACAACCTTACTGACAACGGCTGCTCTGGCCCAGGCGCCTTTTGCTGAACAGCTCGCCAAACACCGCGAAACCTATAAAAAGGATTTACTGGTATCGGCGGGTGGTCCATTAAAAGCGCAGGAGGATTTGGCGTATATCCAGTTTTACGCTCCCGACTCCACCTATCGGGTAACGGCTACGGTGCAATTAACGCCCAAGGCTGAGCCGTTTGAGATGCCTACCTACAATGGGAAAACCAGGCCGCACGTGTCTTATGCCATCCTGTCGTTTGTGCTCAATGGTAAGCCCCAGACATTGACCCTCTATCGGAACCTGAATGTGATCCGCATGCCCGAATACCGAGATTATCTGTTTCTGCCGTTCAAGGATGCCACATCGGGTATGGAAACGTATGGGGGCGGCCGGTACATCGACTTTCGAACCGGCGATATTCAGAACGGCCACCTGACCATCGACTTTAACAAGGCTTATAACCCCTATTGCGCCTATCAGGAGGGTTATCCCTGCCCAATTCCCCCTAAACAGAACCTGCTATCAGTCCCCGTTACTGCTGGCGAAAAGAACTATGGAAAAGCGCATTGATGGGCGCATTTCGCACACCGAAAGGTGCTGAAAGCCAGATAATTCCGGGTTGGATTAGGGAATACAGGCAGCTAAACAACCCTTCATTGTTGCCGCTTTCTGCCGATTTGTGAATATTATTTCAAAGAAACAACTTATTCGGCAAATATCGGGTTGACTAATTAGTGGGGTATCTAAACCCTCATAGATGGGCGGAGTGCCGTCGAAGTAACCCACCTCTCTAATAATACATCCTGACGAACACACGCAGGCTGATCTCACTTAATACCGATAAGGAATGGAGACATTTAGTAAAAAAGAAAAAGAAAAAGCAAGACAAAAAAAGAGAAAAGACAAGGAAGAAAAGCGAGAAGAACGGAAAGCGAGCGCCCAGAAAGGGCAAGGGCTTAATGAGATGTTGGCCTATGTGGACGAAAACGGGAACATAACCTCGACGCCACCAGACCCAAGAAAAAAGAGAACGATCGATCAGGAAGATGTTCAGATCGGCGTATCAAAACAGGAAGCAATGGCCCCGCAGGACAGCGTCAGACAGGGTATTGTTAGCTTCTTCAATGCGTCGAAAGGATACGGCTTTATACGGGATTTACAGAGTCAGGAGAGCATTTTTGTGCACATGAATGGCCTTATAGATGCCGTTGGTGAAAGTGATAAGGTAACGTTTGAAGTGACCAGAACACCCAAAGGGCTCAATGCCGTTGAGGTGAAAAAGGCTGTATAAACGGAATCGACAACTCGGTTTATAAACCATATTTTCACAATTGACACTAATTGGGGATAAATAGGGTTATCTTTATAGACCAGGTGCCACTCGGACACCCGGCTCATCCTTATCTCCTATATTATGAGTAAGCCGATTTACACCTCCATTCCCCCCACCACCGATAATGTATACTGGATGTTGAAGTCCTCGGATGGTAAAACCAGTATTTATGTGCCACGGGATAGAGATCTTGACCGACAGCTAAAGATTAAGTTTCAAGCCGAAGTCGCTGCACGGACATCAATCAAACGGAAAAAGGAGTATCGGTAATCACTAAGGAATAACTACGTATACTACTATAGCCTGGCCTCTCAGCCAGGCTTTTTAGTTAAATGGCTCTTTGGTAAGTGACTGTAAGATAGTTACTTACCAAAGAGCCATTGTTTATTCTTATGGGTTAGTATTACTGTTTGCTGTTTTGAAAAATAAGGTGCTCATCTTCAAGCGGTTCCTTATTGTCGAGCTTAAGGCTTGACGTAGTCGATTCCGTATTTACGTTCCAGGTTTGATTTAGCAGATCGAATGGCTTCGATGTTCCCAAGTTGAGCGTTAACGAGGAAAGCCCATTTCCTCCATAGTAGGTTACAGCAGGTGAATAAATCCAGGACCCTTTGGTCGATTTGTTTCCCTGAGTGGCAGTCACAGACCCATCCGCCGAGAATACGAACGTAATGTCTTTGAAGCTAGACGACTTATCTTCTGTTCGTTGTTGGAACAAACGAACAGACCAATTGCCGGTTGGCATCACCGATTTTACATCGATTGTAGTTGCGGTTGTCGTAGCAGGAGCCACGTCGTCGGATTTTTTGCAGGAAAATGTCGTAGTAACCAATCCCACTAATAGAAGCACAAGAAGTTTCATAGGAAAAGCGCGTTTGGATTTTTGTACAATACGACGTAACCCTGGTTGAAGTTGCGTGAACTACTTAGTAAATTTTACTTAGTATGCATCTGGGTTATCAACTGTCCATAGACTGACTCATTCTTGGCTTGTCATTAAGATTCATTAATCTCCGGGAGGCTTCCAAACACGAGAGAATGGTTGGTGGTTAACCGTACAGAATCAGTGTACGTTTCTATTATCAACTAGTATGGCAAAGACAGGAGCCGACCTACTGGTCGAACGGTTGTTGGAATGGGGTGTCGATACGGTATTCAGTCTTCCCGGCGATGGTATCAATGGCATCTATGAATCACTGCGAAACCGACAAGACAAGATTAAGCTTATTCAGGTGCGACATGAGGAAGCGGCTGCCTTTATGGCCTGCGGTTATGCCAAATTCACGGGTAAACTCGGAGTTTGCATAGCCACATCAGGTTGCGGGGGAATTCACTTGCTCAACGGCCTGTACGATGCCAAATATGATGCTCAGCCCGTACTGGCGATCACCGGGCATACCGCCCATGATATTAGCGGAACGTTTTTTCAACAGGATGTTGATCTGGTCAAAGTATTTGCCGATGTGGCCGTTTATAACGAGCGGGTTATGGGGCCAGACCACGTCGTTAACGTATTGGATCAGGCTATTCGCACGGCGCTGGGTCAGCGTACGGTAACACACATTTCATTCCCGAAAGATTATCAGGACTGGACAATACGTGATGATACCCGCTCGTCGACCAACGTTCCTAACCACAGTAGCGCGACTCAGGTTAGTCAGACAGTTGTTCCCGATGCGAACCAGTTACAGCGAGCGGCCGATCTAATTAATGCGGGAGAAAAGGTGGCAATTTTTGCTGGCCGGGGTTGCCTAGGTGCCCGTGACGAAGTACTCGCCCTGGCCGATGCTGTAGGTGGTCCAATTATCAAAGCCTTGCTGGGCAAAGGTGTTGTACCCGATAATGATCCATACACCACGGGCGGCCTGGGATTGCTGGGAACGGCTCCTTCGCAGGATGCAATGCAGGAATGCGATACATTGATCATGATTGGAACGCGGTTTCCATACCTCGAATTTTACCCTAAAGCAGGCCAGGCCCGAACGGTTCAGATTGATCTTGACCCATCCCATATTGGCCTCCGAACTCCCGTTGAAGTCGGGCTGATGGGCGATAGTAAAGCTGTGTTACAGGCCTTACTGCCATTAATTCATCGTAAAAAAGACCGCAGTTTTCTGGAGAAAGCGCAACAGCGAATGACCTACTGGAACGAATTGATGACCGAACGGGGCACCCAGGATATGATTCCAATGAAACCACAGGTGATTCCGCATACGCTTAGTCCACTCCTGAATGACGATGCTATCGTTACCTGCGACTGTGGCAATAACACGACCTGGGCCGCCCGACATATTCAGATACGGGGAGATATGAAATTTTCAACCTCGGGGCTATTAGCTACAATGGCTTCGGGCTTACCCTATGCCATTGCTGCGTCAGTGGCTCATCCTGGTAAGCAGGTTGTCGCTTTAGTGGGCGATGGTGGCTTCACCATGCTCATGGGCGAGTTGGCTACAGCGGTAAAATACAAACTACCCATTAAGGTGTTCATTTTCCACAACAATTCGTTTGGCCAGATCAAATGGGAACAGATCGTGATGGAGGGCAACCCCGAATTTGCGGTCGATTTACAACCCATTGATTTTGCCGCCTACGCCAACGCCTGTGGAGCAAAGGGTTTCACGATCGACGATCCCAAACAGGCCGAAGCAGTTATTCGGGAAGCGATGACCCATGATGGCCCTGTTGTAGTAGATGCCATTGTTGACCAGAATGAGCCGCCTATGCCAGGAAAAATCACAACTGAACAAGCTATCGAATTTGCCAAAGCCCTTGTTCGTGGGGAACGTGATCGGAGTGAAATTATCAAAAACGTGATCAGCAATCAGTTTCACGAGGCCATTGCTACTAAAGGACGCAGTTTGCTGGATATTTTGCCAGGCAGAGGGTAATTAATCAAATGCTTATTCTTTCTAATGTAGTAGGTTGATCGTTAGGAGATTATATATCAATAGCTATGAGCTTAGAAGAAGAAATAACGATCTATCAATTCGGGCATGGCGTCTATTCCGTTAGTGATAGTCTTGAGCGCTTTAACCAACTGGATGAGCACGCAAAAAAGATATGGTTGTATGAGCTTTATTCGCTGATACAGCAATTGAATCCCGTTGATGCTGATATTGAACAGGCGATAGTTGATAGCTCGTTAAATCCTACAGATACGCCTTGCATTTCGCTGAAAGCTCGCCGATTCAGGCCACGTCTGGTATTCCTGCCTGATGGTGAGCCTGAAAAAATAGCTGAATTGCTACTCTACGTATTTAAGGTAGCTTACCAACGGAGCTACGCGCTGGAAAAGGAAAACCCAGGCGAATGGTGGTATTCGGATTTCTCGAAGCCTGACATCGTACAGACTATACTAGCGAGACATCATGCGCTAGTCGATGATATATACAATAACCCCAGCTTTCGATGCGAATTTGTCACCCTTACTAAGCTGTGGTATAAGCGAATAACAGGATCACAGACAAAATCATCAGAACCAGAACCCATTTCTGAAACCCAGACTCACTTTGATTTCCTTACCTATGACGAGATAATAACGAAGCCTATTGCCGTACATAAGCAAGAGAATGCAATATGGGTACTGCAAAATTCAGTTAACAAAGGATTAGCCAAACAGTATGGATTAAATTCTGATCAGGCAAATCGATTAGTGATGGCTGTGGTTGAGCGGCATATGCAGGAAACGTACAATACCGGACTTTTTTAAGGCCTCACTAATGTCGTTTTTTACCTTCTTGATCGCTATAATCTAGCTTAAAAGCTACGAGTAAAATCAGCCTACTGAGGCCTTTTCGTGCTGAAAAACAGCTTAGTATACGCTTGCTCAGTATAAAAAATCCAGCCTATGAACTGGTGGATGGTGTTTCATGTGTGATAGTGGGTGTTTACTATAAATAACCTGCCGGAGGGTTACCTCTTGAGTGATCAGACTTTTTTTGCTCAGTCTATAAGCCAGCAAACTATAGACCTGGAAAAGCCCGATACACTCTTATTGGATATTGCCCTGTTTCAGGCTACGAATGAAGCCCGTCGGCAGGCAGGTTTACCTCTGCTACAGTATGATCTGGCTTTGTATCAGGCCGCCCAAAAACACGCTCAATCAATGATAGCCTACAACTATTACGGCCATGAGAATTTTCATAGCCTGAGTGAGTTGACGCCCATGAAACGCATTGATAATCAAACAAAGCAGTTTTGGCGAATTGCCGAAAATATTGGCCAATACCAAACGATAGATACACCTGAGTGGTTCTGCGTCCGTTTTAATAAACGAACGCATCAATACGAGTACCTGGATTCTCAAACCCGCCAGATTTTTCAACCGCACACTTATGCTGGTTACGCTCGATATGCGGTAACGCAATGGCTCAATTCACCCCATCACCGGGCTAACTTACTTAACCCTTTGTTCACGCATGTCGGTTGTGCAGGCCGCTTATCGACCAATCCGTTCAGGGAGCGAAAAGCGCCATTTGGGCGGTTGGTGCAGAATTTTGGGACAAAACGTTTATTCGCTCAGGCTGATCATTAGGCGTATTCCCTTCTCTACCGATCAGCCTATTTTTTTGCCCAGATCAGTCCATAATCCATCTGCGTCGGAATATTTTCGGCAGTCGGCTTAAGGCCAGCCGCCGAAAACCAGCTTCGGTATTCGGCGCGGCTGTAACAACGGCCTTTGGTATTCCAGAACAACTGGGCCGAATAATCGGTAACAGCTAGTGGGCCATCTAAGTCATCATTCAGAAAAGCGTCGTGTACCCATAGTTCGCCACCGGGGCGCAGGGCTGAGGCAAAGCGATGGGCAAGCAGCTGGCAGGTGGGTGTTGGCCAGTCGTGAAAAAGACTGGCTGCCAGTAAAATATCCGCTTGGGGAAGCGCATCGGTTAGCATGTCGCCCGATAGAAACGTTACCCGATCTTTCACCGTATCTGCCCCCGACCGACCACTTTGGCTGAATTCATCCAGTAGTTCAGTCGCTACGGTCAATACCGCCGGACGATCCAGTATAGTTGCCGTGGAGTCAGGGTTGATCAGCAGCCATTCGTAGGTGTAAAAGCCGGTGCCTCCTGCAACATCCAGTAAATGCCCTTCTCGTTTGGTCAGGTTCATGGCTACAATGGGCGAAAGATGACGGGCGCGTCCGGCCAGGCCAAGGGTAAATTTTCGAGACAACTCAGGGTCGTCCATAGGGGAGGGTTCTTCGCCTTCCTTCACAAATGAAATACCGTCTGGTGCCTGAAGCGGACCATCGTTTTTAAGTCGGATAGCCATTTCGAGTACGCCTGGATCGTCCTTTTCTAAACCCGTGTAGCCCGTTAAATTAGGCGTTTGGGTTTGTACCAGATAGCGACCTAATTCGGTGATGCCTAGCCGTCCCAATTCGTCCTGCTCGAGTAGTTCCATAGCGCACAAAGCCGGAAATAATACCATTGCCGGACGTTCGCCTACCTGTAAACGATTGCGTAAGTCAAGTGGGGATAGGGGGGCACTACTTAATTCCTCAAATACATGCAGATGATGAACGGCTGCCAGTAACAATCGGGAGCCAAACATTGCTCGCAAGTGGCGTGTAATTGGAGCGAGGTCGGGTTGGGTCATAACGGATATCCTAAACTAAAAGATGAGCGACAAAATTGGACTTCAAAGATAGAGCTCATTAACTAAAGGAGACAGGACATACGCCATATCTCTGAAGACGTGGTGTATGTCCTGTCTCCTTTAGTTAATGCTCTTTTAGAAAAAAAGTAGTGAGTAGCTAGCCCATAGTAATGGGTTTTGTGTCTTAGTAAAGAACCCTAACACGATTTAATGACAAGCACAGCTATTCAAACAGTTTTCCAGCGCTTTGCTTCCCTGAAGGTGGGCGTTATCGGCGACTTTGCCATTGACCTTTATTTTACGCTACAAACCCAAACCGGCGAACTATCTCTTGAAACAGCGCTGGAGGTATTTTGGGGCAGCCAACCCAGTGCATCACTAGGTGCTGCGGGTAATGTCGTTCAGAATCTGGTCGCTCTGGGCGTCTCGGATATTCAGGTGATTGGCTGTGTAGGCAATGATTTATTCGGGCGGGAGATGCAGCATTTATTCCGTTCGCTGGGTGTGCAGACGCAGCATTTACGGGTACTCGACCAGACTTGGGATACCTGCGTGTACACCAAACCGAATCTAAACGGCCAGGAGGCTAACCGGATCGATTTCGGTATTGCCAATACGCTGGATGATGCCGTTTTTATAGATCTGATCATGAGCCTGGAGCAAGCCATAACTACGCTCGATGTACTGATCATTAACCAGCAGTTTGCTAATCCGTTACTCGCTACCAATCGGGCTACTATCCTTAATGACTTAATTGCCCGCTATCCCAATGTTCAGTTTTTGGTCGATATGCGTGATGTCGGAAAGTTGGTACAACAGGCTACGCTAAAAGTAAACACAGCCGAACTCGCCAAATTTCTGGGCATCGAAGCGCCCGAACACCCTGATCTGGACTGGTGTATCCAACAGGGCAATACCTTTCGCGAACAAAGCGGTGGCCCCTTGCTGATCACACGCGGTCACGATGGGATTTTGTACCTGGATGATGCCGGCGCACAGTTAGTTGCAGGACTGCCACTACAAGGGGAACTCGATACCGTTGGCGCAGGCGACACCGTTGTGGCAACCTGGGCGGCCTGCATAGGTGCTGGTGCTTCACCCGAGCAGGCCCTGGCGATCGCTAATCTTGCGGCTGCCGTTACGGTTCAGAAATTAAATCAAACCGGTACAGCCAGCCTGGCCGAAATCCTTGCCCTGAATAACACCTACCATTCTCATGACTAACGAAACCTTACAACAGTACCGTCAGGAGTTACATGATCACCTGACCAATGAGTTATTGCCTTTCTGGACGCAACGGGCCGTCGACCGCGCAAACGGCGGCTTTATCACTCACTTTGATCAGTACGGGAACGATTCGGGCGAAGATGAGAAATCGCTCATTGCGCAAACCCGTTCTATTTATACCTATTCGTCAGCTCATCGGGCCGGTTATGGTACTGGCGAACTGGCTGATATGGCCCGTCACGGCGTCGACTATCTGTTGACTAACATGTGGGATCAGGAACACGGCGGCTTTTACTGGATGACGAACCGCAAAGGTGAGGTGCTGAACGATCAGAAAATCGTGTACGGTCAAAGTTTTGCCATCTATTCCCTGAGCGAATATACACTGGCAACGGGCGATACGCGTGGTATAGATTATGCACGGAAGGTGTTCGATCTGTTGCAGAAATATGTAGTGGATACCTGCCACGGTGGCTATTTCGAAATGTTTCACCGTGACTGGACGCTGAAAGGGCCGGGTGCTGCCGGAGGTGACCGTAAAACGCTCGATGCCCATATGCACTTGATGGAGGCTTTTACAACCCTGTATGAATGCACCAAGGAGCCTATTCATCGTCGTAAACTACTGGAAGTCATTGAACTTCTGGTTACGAAAATCATGCACCCAACCTATGGTACAGGTGTGCCGCAGTTCTGGGCCGACTGGCGGGTGGCTCCTCAAATCAAGTTCGATGTCATTTGGGGCTGGGATCGGTTTACGGAAGATGGCATTAAGCGGGAGGCTGAAGATAACACCAGCTATGGCCATAATGGTGAGTTTGCCTGGTTGCTGATTCACGCCCTCGATATACTTCAACTCCCTTATGATACTTATCACGATCAACTGTTAAAATCCTTCTCACACGCCGTTGACTACGGGGTAGACTGGGAGCATGGGGGCGTTTTCGTAGAAGGATCGCATAGTGGTGACGTATACGATCGCGAAAAAGAATTCTGGCAGCAGGCTGAGGTGCTGATTGGTTTTTTAGATGCCTATCGGATTCTTGGCGATGAAAAATATTGGAATGCCTACGCAAACGTCCACCGCTTTGTACTGGACAAAATGGTTAACCATAAAGTAGGGGAGTGGTGGCCGCTTATGACCCGGCAGGGTGTTCCCATCTGGACGCACATGAGCCATTCCTGGAAAATCAACTACCATACCGTTCGTTCGGTAGTGCAATCGATTCGGCGGCTGGATAAACT
Organism: Spirosoma migulaei; assembly: GCF_054776855.1. Classification (NCBI taxonomy): domain Bacteria; kingdom Pseudomonadati; phylum Bacteroidota; class Cytophagia; order Cytophagales; family Cytophagaceae; genus Spirosoma; species Spirosoma migulaei. The sequence continues at coordinate 15,418 of NZ_BAAHBG010000033.1, forward strand.
GATAACTATAAAAAGCGATTAAAAATGTACTCTTATTCCAGTTGATTGCTTAAACGGATTGAGCTTATTATTATGTAGAAAAAGTGCAAAATTATAGTTGTATATTTTAATTTACTTCAATAACTTGACCGTTAAATCAACCCTTTTACGGTCATGAAAACCTCACTTTTGGTAATTGCCCTTTTGCTGAGTACCGTTCTGCGTGGTCTGGCTCAGGCCGACAACGATGCTATTAAGCGCGTGCTGCTTAATGAGACCGAAGGTTTTTTTACACGAGATAAAGCGAGGTGGTCAAATGCCTGGGCGCATACCCCTTATGTCAACTTTGCCGCTAACTTATATGGCGGAGATTTCAGGCTCATAAAAGGCTGGAGCGATCTGGAAAAACAATTTGCCAGTCAGTTTAAAAGCTCCAAAGTAACGGATAAAGTTATGGTTCAGAACGCCAATTACACGATTCACCAGAATGGTAATATGGCGTTTGTTAGCTACGATCAGACCTTAGTAGATAGCCACGGGAAAACCACGTCGAAAGAAACCCGGGTGGTGGAGAAGCTGAACGGACAATGGAAGATAATCAACGTGATCGCGCTTACGAATCTCCAGAACTTTGCGAAGAAATAAGGCGTGTGGAAGTAAACAAAAACGGGCTGGATTCCTCATCCAGCCCGTTTTTGTTTATTCAATAGTGTTTAGCCTGTTAAGCACCAAACTGTTTCACCAGTCCTTCCAGCGTATGCAGTGGCTGAACGCCTGATTGACGCCAGACAATCTTGCCGTCTTTAAACATAATCATCGTTGGAATGCTCCGAATCTGATATTGCTGAGCGGCTGCCTGCGCTTTATCCACATCAATTTTAATGACCCGGACTTTGTCGCCAGCGCGTTCAGTAAGTTGTTTCAGGATAGGAGCCTGTTGTTTACAGGGACCACACCAATCGGCGTAAAAATCGACCAGAACCGGCTTATCGCCCTGAATGAGGTCTTTGAATGATTGCTTGTTCATAGAAATGTTGTTTGAAGTCCGACATTTGTAGGTTGAGGTTTGGAGTTCATTACAACGTCAAACCTCAACCTACAAACATGAAACTACTTTTATTGTTCTTCGTTGACGGGTTCATTCATGATTGTATGACCCATCTTATCGCGCTTTGTTTGCAGGTAACGTACATTATGAGGATTAGACTTAATTTCGATGGGTACCGTGTCGATGATTTCCAGTCCATAACCCATTAAACCAGCTCGCTTTTTCGGGTTGTTTGAGATAAGCCGTAGTTTACGAATACCGAGATCCCGTAGGATTTGCGCGCCAATACCATAGTCGCGGGCATCCATAGGCAAACCCAGGTCCAAGTTCGCTTCGACGGTATCACGGCCCATCTCCTGAAGTTTATAGGCTTTCAGTTTGTTCATCAACCCAATGCCTCGCCCTTCCTGAAACATATACACAATTATACCCTTGCCCTCGGCTTCCACCATCTCCATAGCAGCATGTAGCTGTGCGCCACAATCGCACCGGCAGGAGCCGAAAATGTCGCCCGTAACGCAGGAAGAGTGCACACGAACCAGAACGGGTTCATTTGGCTCCCAACTGCCTTTAATGAGCGCCAGGTGCGTATCGCCCGTGTTGCTTTGCTTGTAAGCAATCAGGTCGAAGTGCCCCCAGGCGGTGGGCATATCCACACCAATTTCCCGATGGATCAGCGTTTCGGTGCGGAGCCGGTATTCAATCAGATCCTGAATACTAACGAGCTTCATCCCGAAACGGTCGGCCATCACCCGTAATTGGGGTAATCGGGCCATAGTACCATCTTCGTTCAGTACTTCGATTAGCACACCTGCGGGTGACAGACCTGCCATTTTCGCCAGATCGACGGCCGCTTCGGTGTGGCCCGCCCGACGAATAACGCCACCCTCTACCGCCCGAAGTGGGAAAATATGACCAGGGCGTCCCAGGTCATCTGGTACAGTGGTGGGGTCAACCAGCGCCTGAATCGTTTTTGACCGGTCTGAAGCTGATATCCCTGTGGTACAGCCACGACCCAATAAATCAACCGACACCGTAAAGGGCGTGGTATGAACCGATGTATTGCTCGTGACCATCATGTCTAAACCTAGTTCGTCGCAGCGTTCGACCGTTAGCGGAACACACATGAGTCCACGGGCTTCGCGTACCATGAAATTGACCATTTCAGGCGTAACCATTTCGGCCGCACAGATCATATCTCCCTCATTTTCGCGGTCTTCATCATCGACTACGATCACAATTTTGCCCGCTTTGATATCGGCAATAGCTTCCTCAATGCGGTCCAGCCGGATAGGTACTATGTCGGCCTGGTTTAACTCGTTACCGGCAATTGGCTGTTGGCCAGTGCCTTCAGAGTTGGTACTATTATTGCTCATCTTTTTTGGTCTATGCGTGTCGGTGAAAGTATATTTGGTAGCTAATTCGCTGGCTGTCCAGATGGCCAGAAAATACAGTTGACCTACACTCAGTTTGATCTGAAAACTGATTTTAAGAAAGATACGTTTCGCCGGATGCGAAAATGTCCGTTGAGCCGTTTTCAAGCATAGGCAGGACTAAATTAAAAAACGATAAAAAAGACCCTCTGTGCGAATTTTACGATTGTGGCTGATTGAAATTGGGGCGAAGGCCAGTGTAGTGGCTTATTGGATAATTATGGCGCTGGTTGGCCTACTGATCTTCGGCGGATCGCCTGCCGCTCAGGCCCAGAATGCCTGTGCAAATCCACTATTCCCCGGTAATTTTTCGCTTACGAAAGATAAAATCTGCGTTGGCTCACCCGTTAGTATTACGAATGTTCCTGGCAATATAATCAATGCCGGGTATAATTTTCAGTATGATGGTAAGAGTTCGATTGACAAAGTTACCCTGTCAACATCGACCACTTTTTCCTATACTGCTCCTGGCTCGTATACAATTATACAGGGAGGTAGTGGTAACGGAACGGGGACGGGCACGATCTTGTGTAAGGAAGTTACCGTTCTGCCCGTTGATCAGGTGAAGTTTACGGCTAAGTCTTGCTCAGGCCGAAGAGCCCAGGTCGTTCCCGATGCATCGACATTAGGGCAGTATGATCTGTACGAAATTTATTGGGGCGATGGTGTTCGGGAACAAAAAACACGCGCCGAGATGGCTCTTGAGCTATCTCATACCTATTCAAATGCGGGGTCCTATACGATAACGCTACAGGGAATTTACAACGCTCCAGCCAGTTGCCGATCAACAATAACCCAGGCAGCACCTATTACGGTTTCTGCTACGGCCGCACAGCCTATTATCACAGCTTTAAAAACGGTCAGTGACAATTCGATTGACATTACCTATCAGGCCAGCACTGGCTCATCGGTGCAGCTTTATCAGAAGGTAAACGGAACCTATACCGCAACAGGCCAGAATGGTACGGGCGCAGGGTCGTTTACCGTTCAGACCGATGCCAAACAGGTTCAGTGCTTTCAGGTACAAACGCAGGACGCCTGTAATAGCACCCCCCTAAAATCCGACGAAGTATGCAGTCTGGTACTAGATGCCAAAGCGGCTAACAAGCAAAATAACCTAAGCTGGCAACCCTACGCCGGGACTATATCGGCAACAACGCAGTTTAGAAAATACGTTATCTATAAAAACAACCTGCCTTCTGGTACACTAACGAATAGTGCTGCCAGTACCTATAGTGATGCCAGTAACATTACCTGTGGGGCGCAGTATTGCTATACGCTTGAAGCCACTATTTCGGGTACTGCACAGACCGTTGTCACATCGGCACCTACCTGTGTACTGGGCATTAACGGGGAACTACCGGGTGACCTGGGCAGCACGGTTGTATCAATAGAAGATAACCATCCCCGCCTGGTGGCCTCGTTGCCAACCACAGGTGCATCGGCCAGTTATACGCTCATCATCAGCCGCGCCAGTGGCTCTTCGGGTGCGTATCAGGAAATTGCCACAGTCGCGAATAAGAATACATTTATTGATGAAACCGTAGACCCATCGACAGGTTCGTATTGTTACAAGGTAACCTACATTAGTAATTGTGGACTGAAATCAGCCCCGTCGAGCCCGGTGTGTACGGTTTTTTTAACGTCAAAATCAGAGACTGGCATTGACTGGACGGCCGAATCTCCCTTTAATCCGGAGAAAACAGGTAACTATGTGATCGAAGTAATCGATTCCGTGAATAATACCAGACGAGAGATCACAAATATTGGTGTTAATACGCATTATGATTTGAGTGCTACGGATCTGGACATACAATCGCAGAAATACCGGATCATTGCTATTTCTGAAAATGGAACAGTTAGCTATTCGAACTTCTTCACTTTTCGGCGCGAAGCTAAAATCTGGATACCTGATGCATTCACCCCAAATAATGACGGGCTGAATGATACATTTGTTGTAAAAGGAGTCTATTTCGATCAGTTTAGACTGATCATGTACGACCGCTGGGGAGAAGTTGTTTATGACACAAGGGATAAAAACCGGGGATGGGATGGTAAAGTAAAGGATCAGGATGCCCAACCCGGCCAGTATATGTACCGCGTTGAAGTAATTGATCTGACCGGCGTGAAAACTGTTCGGACCGGTGCCGTGTTGTTGATTAGATAATGGGAAAGGAGTGAAGTAGGTGGAGTAAGTGTAATGCGTAAGTTCGATTCACTCACTCCACTTATTACACCTACTCCACTACTTACTAACTACTTAAGACTATGAATATGATGGATATGTTCGGGAAGATGAAGGAAGTTCAATCCCGAATGAAAGATGCTCAGGAAACCCTAAGTGCCGTTACCGAAACGGGTGAATCGGGAGCTGGATTAGTTAAAGTGACGGTGAATGGCCTGAAAAACGTCCTGAAAATAGAAATCGATCCTGATCTGATACGGCCCGACGACCGTGAAATGTTACAAGACCTCATTGTTGCAGCTACCAACAAGGCAATGGGCAATGTTGAAACAAAAGCCCGTGAACACCTCCGTCAGGCCACCGAAGGACTATTGCCTAACATTCCCGGCCTAAATCTGGATGGTCTGATGGGCTAAAAAAGGTATACGGTATACAGTTTATGGTTTTCAGTAGTCGGTTTTTAGCAGAGTCTTTGCCGCCGGATACTGAAAACCGTAACTTGTAAATCGTAAATTTGCGGTGTGACTACCCTTGCCATCGTTATTCTTAATTACAACGGACAACCGTTTTTAGCCAAATTTCTGCCTGCGGTTCTGGCCACTGCCGATGGACACCCGGTTTATGTAGCCGATAGTGCTTCTACTGATAACTCCGTTTCCTTTCTGCGAGCTACGTTCCCCGACGTTCACGTTATTGAACTTCCTCGTAATGAGGGGTATGCAGGAGGTTACAACCTGGCTCTCGATCACATTCGAACCCACTATGGGGGTGCTACCTATTATGTTCTTCCCAACTCCGATATTGAAGTAACACCTGGCTGGATTTCGCCTGTGCTTGATCTGATGGAAGCCAATCCGACTATTGCAGCCTGCCAGCCCAAGATTCGTTCATATAGTGAGCGCGAGCTGTTTGAACATGCGGGAGCTGCCGGTGGCTTTGTCGATTGGTTAGGCTACGTTTTCTGTCGGGGACGTGTGTTTGCTACGTTCGAAACCGATCATGGACAATACGACGACAACCGGCCGATTTTCTGGGCAACGGGCGCCTGCCTGTTTGTAAAGGCTGAGGTATTTCACCAGACGGGTGGTTTCGATGCATCGTTTTTTGCCCACATGGAAGAAATTGACTGGTGCTGGCGAATCCAGCGATTAGGCTACCAAGTCTGGGCCTGTGGCCAGTCGACGGTATATCATGTTGGGGGAGGTACGCTCCACAAATCTAATCCGCATAAAACCTTTCTGAATTACCGGAACAGCCTGCTGATGCTCTACAAAAACTGGCCCGCGGATGGCTGGTTATGGGCCAAAATTCTTTTCCGGCTGGTGATGGATGGCGTATCATCACTGCTCTTTATACGGGAAGGGCAATGGCCTGATGTGTGGGCTATTGTGCGGGCGCACTTCGCTTTTTACGGCGCAGTACCGAAACTTCACCGGCAACGGAAGGTATTGAAGCAACAGCAGATAACCGAGGTAAAACTATACCCTAAAAGTATTGTCTGGCAGTATTTTGCCAAAGGCAGGAAGACGTTTGGAGAAATGAATAATGGTTAATGTAAAATGGATAATGACCCAGCGTTGAGATCATTATCCATTTTACATTAACCATTATTCATTTATACGTTTACAACTCCCAAATGGTTGGGTGTGCGTGCCGACGCATATGCTTTTTCATTTCCATCCAGAAAGCCAGTATTAGATAAAGAACAACTGGGGAGCCAAGGGTCAGAAAAGAGGTGTAGATAAAATATAAACGAATACTGCTGGCTGAGATATTCATCTTTTCCCCTAAACGGGAACAGACACCGAATGCCTGGCTTTCAACAAAATAACGAATCTTATTCATTTTTTTTGTTCAGAAGTGTGTAATACCCGGTCAGTACTAAACTGTAAAACTAACGATGGTATTTGATAGAATGTTTGCCGTTTACGAAGAAAGCCAATATAAACTTAGTGAAATTAGGTAAAAAGTCCCTCTAAACTAATTGAAGTCAGAACATTTTTGTTTTCTTTGTGTTGTGACGGGGTTAACGGCACATAAGTGCCATTTTCACCATTACATTTAACAAAGTTCGTTGATTCTCAACTAAATATCTTAACAATTTGATGTTACGGTATTTGTTTCCTGAATCTTTGTTAATAACTGACCCCTTAAATGTTTAATTGTTTAATTGTTTACGTTTTATGCAAACAGGTGAAGTAAAATTCTTTAACGAAAGTAAAGGCTACGGATTCATTGTTGAAGATGGTACCAACAGAGACATTTTCGTTCACATCACTGGCTTGAATGGGATCACCATTCGGGAAAAAGACCGGGTGCAGTTTGAAGTGGTAGACGGCAAAAAAGGACTCAATGCCGTAAAGGTGCAGAAAATTAGCTAATTAGATTACTCTCCAGCATCGACTAACGAAATAGAAACCCCACCCGGTTTTCAGGTGGGGCTTTCCTTGTTTAATTACCTGTCCAGCCCTTTACCTGATCCAGGCTAGGCATGGGAACATCCATTTTTAATTTCTTGCGAACGCCCCCAAGGTCGTTAAAGAGTTTGTTGGGATTGCCTGCACGAAGTTGTTCTACCGTTTGAAAGCCTAATTTCTGTACCGCTGGAACCCACTCTATCGGAACGCCAGCTGCTACAAAATCACTTTCATCAGATTGCTCCAGTTTCTTTTCGGGGCGCATCTGAGGAAAGAACAGGACATCCTGAATGGATGGCTGGTTAGTCATAATCATCGCCAGCCGGTCGATACCCAGACCCACACCCGCCGTTGGCGGCATACCGTATTCAAGAGCACGCAGAAAATCTTCGTCCAGCGCCATGGCTTCTTCGTCACCTCGTTCGGCCAGGCGCAACTGCTCTTCAAAACGTTCGCGCTGATCGAGAGGATCGTTCAACTCTGAGTAGGCATTCGCAATTTCTTTCCCGTTGCAAATAGCTTCGAACCGCTCTACCAAACCCGGTTTACTCCGGTGCTTCTTGGTCAACGGCGACATCTCAACGGGGTAATCTGTAATGAATGTCGGCTGAATCAGGTTCGGTTCACAGGCATCACCGAATAGCTCGTCAATTAACTTCGACTTGCCCATGGTACTATCGACTTTAATACCCCGACTTTCGGCCACTTGCCGAAGTTCAGCTTCCTCCATAGCCGATACATCCACACCCGTATATTCCTGAATAGCCTCGAACATGGTCAGGCGTTTCCAGGGGCGTTTGAAATCAATAACATTTTCACCAACCGTAACTTTGGTGGTTCCCGCTACATCCAGCGCCACTTTTTCGACCATCTCCTCAATGGTATCCATCATCCAGAGGTAATCTTTGTAGGCCACGTAGAACTCAACCTGGGTAAACTCTGGATTGTGCGTACGGTCCATACCTTCGTTCCGGAAATCTTTGGCAAACTCGAACACACCATCGTAGCCACCCACAATCAGGCGTTTCAGGTATAACTCATTGGCAATCCGCATGTAGAGCGTCATGTCGAGAGAGTTATGATGGGTACTGAATGGGCGTGCGGTTGCTCCACCGTGGATAGGCTGCAAAATGGGCGTTTCGACTTCCAGATAGCCTTTTTGACTCAGAAACTGTCGAATTGAATTGACCAGTTTCGTCCGTTTTACGAACACATCGCGCACTTGCGGATTCACGATCAAATCCACATACCGCTGGCGGTAGCGTTGCTCCGGATCTGTAAAGGCGTCGAAGGTTTCTTTTTGCCCCTGTTCATTGATGACTTCCTTTACCACAGGCAATGGACGCAACGACTTATTCAGGATCTTAAATTCCTTCACGTAAACCGACAGTTCGCCGGTTTTGGTCGTGAATACATGACCCCGAACACCAATGATATCGCCAATGTCCAGCAGCTTTTTAAAGACGGTATTATACAGTGTTTTATCCTCGCCGGGGCAGATGTCGTCGCGCCGGAAATAGCATTGTATCCGCCCGGTAGAGTCCTGTATCTCGGCGAATGATGCGCTACCACTAATGCGGAATACCATCAATCGGCCTGCCAGTTGAATATTACCCCAGCGCTCATCGTCCGAGAAATCCTGTTCGGGTTCAGCAGTTGGGAAAGCCTCCCGGATGTCGGCAATGGTGGCCGTTACGTCAACTAGTGCAGCGGGGTAGGGGTCGATTCCCATCCGCATTAATTCTTCGCGCTTTTGTCGGCGGTTTATTTCTTGTTCACTCAGTTGCATGATTGTCAATAAGTTGGTCAATCAGCAGGTTGACCAGTAATTAAGGCCGCAAAAATAGTGAAAAGGATTGGCGTTTGCAGAGTAGCGGCATTAGTTACCTACGGCTTTACTTCCACCATCGCCTTAATCACTCCATTGGCCGGGTTGAGCCAGCTGGCAAATTCGTCGCTAACCTGCCCAAAGGCTACCCGATGCGTAATGTAGGTCGTTGGATCGACCTGGCCATTTTTCATGGAGGCAATCACATGCTCGAAATCCTGTCGGGTTGCATTTCGACTGCTCATGAGGGTGCCTTCCCGCTTATGAAACTCCGGGTGACTGACCGAAATTTCGCCTTTCTGCAAGCCAACCAGGACATAACGGGCGCTGTGGGCCATATACTGAAAGGCATTGTTAATAGCACGCAGACTTCCCGTTGCATCAATTACTACAGTAGGCATTTCGCCGTTTGTGATCGTTGCCAATTGCTCCAGCACATCTGGATCTGTTGCCAATACCGTGTGTTTTACGTTCAGCCGATTTTGGCAGAAGGCAAGTCGTGATGCATTGATGTCGAGGGCAATCACGTTACCCCCGGCAATGCGGGCAAACTCCATTACGCCCAATCCTATGGGACCAGCGCCAATAACCAGCACCCACTCCCCCGGCTGTACACCGGCCCGGCGAATCCCGTGTGCGCCAATGGATAAAGGTTCTACTAAAGCCAGTTCGTCAAAACTTAGTCCATTGCCATGCACTAAGGAGTAGGAGGGAACCGATAAGTATTCCACCATGCCTCCATCTTCATGCACACCACTTACGCTAAGGCTTGCACAGCAATTGGGCTTGCCCGATCGGCAGGCAATGCAATGCCCACAGTTAAAATAAGGAATAAAGGTTACGGCTTCGCCGGACTCAAATCCAGGAGCATCGTCGGCTTCAACGAGTTCTCCGGCTAGTTCATGGCCTAGAATACGAGGATAATTGAAAAACGGCTGTGTTCCTTCAAACGCATGGAGATCGGTACCACAGATGCCAATTCGCCGAATCCGTATGATGGCATTTCCGGGAGTCAACTCCGGCTTGATACCTGATTGATAGATTAACTGCCCTGGCGTTGTACAGACTAAGGTTTGCATTAAAGTTTGTCGTTTGTCGTTTGTCGTTTGAGGTTCACAGAGGCCGGAAACATCGAACCTCAAACGACAAACTTATTTTAAGAAGCATTAGCTAAGGCCCGGTCGAGATGAACGTACCCGCCATCTACGTAAAGGAGTTGACCAGTAGTGTGACTGGAGCGATTGGATAGTAAAAATGCAGTGGTATTGGCAATTTCTTCGGCGGTTGTCATCCGGTTTTCGAGGGGAATATGCGCAACGATCGACGCCAGTTTTTCTTCTGGATTGGGTAAGGTATTGATCCAGCGTTCATAGAGGGGTGTCCAGCATTCGGCCACAACAATAGCGTTAACCCGGATGCCGTATTTGAGTAACTCGACCGCCCACTCGCGAGTCAGTGCGTTGCGGCCTCCGTTGGCAGCCGCATAAGCAGAGGTGCCTCCCTGGCCGGTATCGGCAGTTTTGGAGGTGATATTAACAATAGCTCCCTTTGATTCCTTCAGCGCAGGTAGCGCATGATGCACGATCAGGTAATAATGCACCAGATTCTTATGCAGCGAGGCTATAAACGACTCGTAATTGCCGTTTTCCAGACCAACGCCATCATTTACGCCAGCATTATTAACAACCCCATCGATCCGTCCAAATTGGCTCAGCACAGCCTGAACAGCTTTAGCTGATTCTTCGGGCTGGGTCAGTTCAGCTACAACCTGAAAGGCCTGATGTCCGGCAGCTTCAATTTCCGCCACGACTTTCTGATTATCGGCTTCATTTCTTCCAATAATAACAGGAATAGCACCTTCGGCGGCTAACACGTTTACAATGCCTTCGCCAATGCCCTTGGCACCACCCGTAACGAGGATAACCTTGTTTTGCAGTTGTAAGTCCATATCTATGATTAACTCAATACATGTTCGATGAAAAAAAGAAAGCCCTCACGCAAGCCGGTGGGGCTTTCCGAACTACCAACCTATGAAAAAACTCCTACATAATGGAGTTATTGCCGTTGTCTGAAGCAGCTTAACCTAATTCAGAGATATATCATTCGTAACTAATTTTAACCACAGGGACACAGAGAATAAGGAGTTGTATTGGATTGATATTGAGGTGATTAGTGTTTTGTATTCTCTGTGTCTCTGTGGTTAAAATTTAGTTGGATATTTCACTAATGTGAAGCGGTTAGCGTCACGTTCTTGACGGTAAAGTTCTTTATGGCGAAATACAAAATGGGTAAAAAGCAGATAGCCGGAACCAAATAGGCCGTCTGCATGGTGGTTAAGTCAGACACTCGGCCCATAATAACCGGGAAAAAAGCCCCGCCCGCTATGGCCATAATGACCATGGATGACCCAAGCTTGGTTTTTGATCCAAGCCCCCGAATACTCAGCGCAAAGATGGTTGGGAACATGATCGACATAAAAAACTCAACGCCAATCAGCGCATAAACTGGTATCAATCCATGACCAAAAACGGCAATAGCCAGCAACCCAATGTTGAGCAGGCTGTAGGCGGCTAACAGATGGGGCGGGGTTATATATTTCATCAGGAACGTTCCAAAGAAACGCCCGATCATAAAGCCCAATAACGCGCCCGATAGCATATAGGCCCCTGTTTTTTCGTCAATACCGCCGACTAATCCCACAAAACGGATGAAAAAACTGCTGACACAAACCTGCGCACCTACGTAGAAAAATTGGGCGATTACGCCGACTATCAGATTTTTCTCGGTCAGGATAGAGCCCCGACTGGCCGTTGGCGAATCATCTACTTCATCGATAACAGGCAGCGCTGTACGGCTAATCAGCAAAGCCACGAGCAAAACGACGCCCCCGATCACCAGAAAAGGAACCTGTACCGAGGAAGCTTCTTCTTTCAGATAAGCTTCGAACTGGCCAGGTACCATTGCTTGCTGCTCGGTAGCTGACAGATTCTTACCCGACAGTATAAACCTGCCTCCGGCAAGAGGTGCCAGAAAAGCAGCTAACCCGTTAAACGACTGGGCAAAATTAAGCCGTTGCGTGCCTGTTTCAGGGTCACCCAATACCGTGATATAGGGATTTGCAGCTGTTTCCAATAAAGTCAGTCCACTCGCAATGACAAATAAGGCCACCAGGAAAAAATTGAACTCCCGTAGTTCTGCCGCCGGGTAAAATAGAAATGTGCCCCCTGCAAACAGCAATAGTCCGAGTGTAATCCCCGCCTTGTATCCGTAGCGTTTCATAAACAAGCCCGCGGGTAAAGCCATCAGAAAATAAGCGATGTAGGAAGCTGAATCAATCAGAGCCGATTGAAGGTCGCTCAGTTGACAGGCTTTCTTCAGGTGCGGAATCAGAATCGGATTCAGATTCAATGCAAATCCCCAAAGAAAGAAGAGAACCGTTATTAAAGCGACGGCGAAGCGGGTATCAGGTTTAGACACAGGACTTTTTTGGGTTTAGGTGTAAATCCCGTAAGATTACGGTACAAAGTAACTCTATTTCTTAACTCCTATTTTGTAGGAATTTACCCAGATACTAAGCTATATTGGCATGACTTCAGAAATAAGGCTATTCCTGAAGAATATTTTTATGAAACCCCAATTATTAAAAGTAAGTACTGGACCTACCCGTTCGTTCAGTGTACGGCAGGATCAATCGCCTAATATAAATAACCGTTGGCATTTCCATTCTGAAGTTGAGTTGATTCAGTTTCACAAAGGCACTGGCACCCAGTTTGTTGGTGATAATATTAAACGATTCGGGCAGGGCGATGTGGTGCTTGTAGGGGCCAATCTGCCCCATTATTGGCGCTATGATGAGCAGGAACTGCCTGATAATCAAAATTTACAGCCTTACGCTACCGTTATTCATTTTACGGAAGATTTCTGGGGAGATCGGTTTCTGACGCTACCCGAAACTAAGCCGATCAAACAGGTTCTGGAAAAAGCGAAACGAGGAATTCTGCTGACGGGGGCTGACCAAGCCTCGATCGGTTCAAAAATTGAGACGCTTTATCAGTTGGAAGGCGCTTACCAATTAATTGCGTTGCTAGATTGCTTACTGGCTATTGCCCAGACAAAAGAAGTCGAATTGCTCTCCTCACTCGGTTTCGAATACGACTTTGCGGATGCAGAAAATGAGCGGATCAACGCCATTTATGAGTTTACATTTAGAGAGTTTAAACAGAAAATAAGGCTGGATGATGTTGCCTCTGTGGCGGGTCTTTCCCCCAATTCATTTTGCCGATATTTCAAGTCTCGTACGGGTAAGACCTATTCGGAGTTTCTGACAGAAATACGGGTTGGCCATGCCTGCCGTCAACTAATTGACAATCGAAGAAGCATTCAGCAGATCTGTTACGAAAGTGGATTCCAAAACGCAACCTGCTTTTTTGAGAAATTTAAAGCCGTTACAGGACAAAGCCCCCTGAGTTATCAGCGTTTCCACCGTAATAATCTATAACTATCCGTCTATTGCCATTGGTGGAGTTGGCTGACCACTCCTCTATATTTTGACCGATCGACAGTAATTTTCAGTATCATTGTGCTATCAAAATGATATTACTTATTCATCTGAATCCTTACGGTCATGGAAGAGAAAAAACTTATTGCCGTTTCTGGTTATCTGTTTGTGTTGCTTGCTTTGGTGTGTTTTGGCCTGGCAGCCCTATTTGTAAGTTATGGCTCAGTTGTCGGCGCTTTATTATTTGTTGCGGGTGGATTCATTCTTAAAGGCATTGTCGTGATTTACCCCAATGAAGGGATGGCCGCTACGTTTTTCGGGGATTATGTAGGGACAATCAAGGAAACCGGTTTGCGTTGGGTAAACCCGCTTTATAGTAAAACTAAGATCAGCCTGCGCGCTCGTAACCTGAATGGACAGACCCTGAAAGTCAACGATAAAATGGGTAACCCTGTGGAGATTGCGGCCGTAGTCGTCTGGCAGGTGAAAGACACGTCCAGAGCCCTATTTGATGTGGACAACTACGTGAATTTCGTGCAGATTCAATCGGAAGCGGCCGTTCGGAAGTTAGCGAACTCGTATCCCTACGACCACATGGAAGACGAAACCTCATCGGTAACCTTGCGGGATAGTACGGGCCAGATCAATGTATTTCTGGAGCAGGAACTGAACGAACGACTCGAACGAGCCGGGGTTGATATTATTGAAGCCCGCGTTAGCCACCTAGCTTATGCCTCTGAAATTGCGGGCGCTATGCTCCAGCGTCAACAGGCATCGGCTATGATAGCCGCCCGACGTTTGATTGTGGAAGGGGCAGTTGGTATGGTTGAAATGGCGTTGGAACGCCTTGAGAAAAATGGCGTTATTGCATTAGATGAGGAACGTAAAGCCGCAATGGTCAGTAATCTGCTGGTTGTGCTCTGTGGTGAAAAGTCAGTTAGCCCCGTTGTTAATGCTGGAACGTTGTATAATTAAAGGAGGAAAGGGAGGATGGAGGAGAGGGAATAAAGGGAGAAAAGGCTGACGCCCGAACTCCTCTCACCCCTTTCCTCCCTCTCGTCCTTTTCCTCCCCCTTCCTATGGCTGCTGAAAAGAAAGCATTTGTCTTACGAATACAACCCGAAACGCTGAAGGAACTGGAACGTTGGGCGCAAGACGAGTTTCGGAGCGTGAATGGGCAGATTGAGTTTCTGCTTAACGATGCGCTTAAGAAACGGAAAAAGCGGGTGCAGGCATCTAATAGTGAGTCATCAACGCCTTCTGATGAGTAACAGCTATTCGGGTGCAACAACAATACCTTTAGCCGAAGCAGTTTTAGCATCCTGCTCCACTAGTGTATTGTACCGATCTATTACGAGTAGTCGGCCCAATAGACTTCGGTCATTAATATTATGGACTTGTACGTAGTGCTGTAATGTTTTGTCGTGCGCCCTCATCAAGGGCTCATAAATGTCGGTGTGAAATCGCTCCAGTGCCCGTAACCGACCCGCATCGTAGACAAAGTAGTCGAAATGATCGGTGTTTTGTGCCATCTCTGGCTGATCCGCGAAGTAGGCCGGATGAGTAAACGTACGATTGAGTAAACCGTGCCGTTGTCGTAAATGCCTGACAACAACCAGCGATCCATCCATACAAATCTCGAAAATTGCCGGTCTGCTAGGCACGTTGGGCTCATCACGCGCGAGGACTCTAAAGTCCCTATACTTATGAATAGAAAAGTCAAACCAGCCGAACTGACTAAGTTGATTCGCCGATAACGTACGCACTCGCCCATCAGCCTGGCGAAACAATACGGTTTCCATTAACCAATTATAACTTAAATCGCCTTCTAAAACGGTCTTGTCCCTGAGCGTTAGTTTACCGGATTGCCAGGTTGGCTTGGGCAAGGCAGCCTGGATAGAAAAAACATGAAAAAGTACAATTGTAATGAATGATGTAAGAAAGTAGCGTATTTTCATCGTTGTTGACGTTAGGTAAGAAGCGGAATCTCTTCGTGTCTGACACCCTCATAAATACATGCATGGGGTAAGACGCCTACATCAAGTTACTGAATAGGTAAGTAGCTTGTTATCAGCTAAAAAATTATCCTATTCTCTATTATTTAATTATGTTTAGATAGAATAGAACGGATGGGAGAAAAGAAATGAAATATTCTATTTTCCTACTTTTAGGTTAAATACAGGATATGCAAGAGATTTATTATACGGTCTAAAAATAATTTCCACTTTTTTGTCGCTCTTCAAATAGTACAATAGCTAAAAGCCCTCTGTCGACACATCGGTAAAAATGTGATGGCAGAGGGCTAGCGATTAGTACTCGTTTACGAGGGTTATCTACTATTGGTTGACGACGTAACGAATTCACCAATCAAACGAACACCTTCCAGCGTCAATGACGGAACGATGTCGGTAAAAACATCGTGCAACGATGGAATCCGACCCGAGAGGCCACCTGTTGCTACGGCTATGCAGTTGCCGTTGAGTTCGGTTTGAATCCGGCTCACCAGGGAGCGAACCAAGCCTTCATAGCCCAGTACTACGCCCGCCTGAATAGCATGCGTCGTACTGGTTCCAAGCGCCGACGAAGGCACTTCAATGGGCACTTCGGGTAGTTGGGCGGTATTGGCAAATAACGACCGGATGGCAGTTTTAAGGCCAGGTGCAATAGCCACTCCCAAAATTTTGCCTTTCCCCGACACAGTGGTGAACGTCAGGGCCGTACCAAAATCGACAACAACACATGTCCGTTTATAGCGCGTATAAGCTGCCAGCGCATTAGCCACAAGGTCGGCTCCTATTTCGTGCGGACGCAGAATCTCAAGGGGTAATAGCGGATAAACGCCTGGCCCTACTACTACAGGGTCAAATCCAAACAATTCGGCTAGCATGGCCCGCATAGTAGGCGTTAAATCGGGCACAACGCTACTCAGTACGGTAGTTTTGATCGCACTCAATGGGATACTGGCTTCGAGCAACCAGAGCCGCAACCGACGTTCGTAGGAATCTGCTGATTCTTCACGCCAGGAAGGAGTACGCCAGATGTGTTGCCAGGTAGTTTGGTCATAAAGTCCGAAAACGGCGTCGGTATTGCCAATATCAACGATAATCTGCACAGGAGCGGGAAATAGACGGTTGTCGGGGCGAAATAAGGGGAAAAACCGCAGATTCTCGCTCTATGATAAATTATGTTTTTGACAGGATTAACAGGATAAGGCAGGATTTTACAGTCAGTACTACTCTATAAAGCCTGTAATCCTGTCAGAGATTGGGCAAATAATACTGTAGGATTGATTAAACCACCAGCTTTTTAGGCTGTGTAGTCATGAAGTCTTTCAGATAGAATGGCTCGAAAGTGGCCAAATTCTCGAATTGACCTGCGTCATAAACTGAGGTTGCCAATTGGCCAATCGTGCGGGCTGATGGGACAATATGGATAGCAGGAAAGAAAGCGTTTGGGTGTTCGCCCAATAGTGACCGGCATTTTGCGGCCCCATCGCCGAAGAACACCACCGGGCCTAGTGTCAGCCAGTTACTGAATGAATTTTCGTCAATGATTTGTGCCGATGTGGGTTGGATTTCAAGCCCACTTGTGTCATAAAAGGCACAATAGACCTCCATCCGGCGGGCATCAATCATGGGGCACAGGGTATAACCGGCAGGAAAGTATTCTCGCACCTGACCAGCCATACCTGCTAACGTATTTACGGCCAGCAGCGGTTTGTCTAACGCAAAACATAGCCCTTTAGCCGTTGATACCGCAATACGCAGCCCCGTATAGGAACCTGGCCCCTTGGCTACGGCCACTGCATCCAATTGCCCTAACTCATATCCTGCCTGCTGAACAACATCACTGATAAGTGTTGTAAGCATAGATGCAGACGTGCGTTCTGTAAAGAGTTCATAACAACCCAACAGGCTGCCACCCTGATGGAGAGCCACGGAACAATTGGCTGTGGAAGTATCTAGAGAGAGAATGAGCATGGAAGGGAGGAAAGGGAGGAAAGGGAGGAAAGGGAGGAAAGGGAGGAAAGGGATATTCTTGCGTCAGCAACCCTTTCTTCCCCCTCCTCCCTTTCCTCCTTCCTCCCTTTATTATTTTCCTTTTAAAATAGTTGAGTACCGACCCATGTCCTTGAAGAGGTCCAAAGCGGCTTTCATTTCAGGATCCGTAGCAAATGAGGCTTCTTTGAGGCCTTTTTGCAGGTAATAATGGCCCGCAATTTCCTGCTCAAGCAACGTCCGGATCTCCGTTTTAAACGTATTCAGGTCGGCGTCTTTGCTGTGCGACATCTTGGTCTTAAGCGATTTGAGTTGATCCTGAATCTGATCGAAGTATTTTTCTTTCTTAGCTGAGGCTTCGAGAGTGCCGAGGTCTTTTTCAACCTGTGTAGTGTAGTCGTATTCTTTGTCTCCTACCCACTTGGCAAAATCACTGTACTCAGCGTCTGTCAGACGGAATTCACGGGCGGGTTTAATACTCGGGTGTTCGTGACGGTATTTCACGGCATAATCGAAAATCAGCCCTTTATTCGTCAGGCTAAGGGCAATAGGCGTTGGTGTTTGGGCTTCAATGACTACATCAGGCAGAACACCACCCCCATCATACACCACCCGACCGGCTTTAGTTTTAAATGCTGTTTTCAGAGAGTCGGGAATTTTGCCAACACTACCATCTGGGTTGCGGTGACTGTAGTCGATGGCCTGAATACAACGTCCACTTGGAATGTAGTACTTAGCTGTGGTGATTTTAAGCTTGGTATTAAACGATAACTCGCGGGTGGTTTGCACTAAGCCCTTGCCGTACGTACGCTGACCGATCAAAACACCCCGGTCGTAATCCTGAATTACCCCCGATACAATTTCGGCGGCCGATGCGCTGTGGTTGTTCGTCAGCACAATAATTGGCATTTCGAGGTCAAGTGGTGGATTCAGCGCCGTGTAGGTTTTGTTCCACTCGGTCACTTTCCCCTTCGTTGTAACAACCTCTGAATCCTTTGGAATAAACGTATTACAGATGTCGATGGCCATGTTGAGGAGTCCACCGGGGTTTTCACGAACATCAAGAATAAGTTTCTTCATGCCCTTGCCCTTCAATTCCTGAAAGGCTGTACGCACCTCCCGTGAAGCCGTTGCTGTAAAATCCTTGAGGTCTATGTAGCCAACATCTTCCGAAATCATGCCGTAATAAGGCACATTGGTCATTTTTACTACGTCGCGAATGACACTGAGCTCAACGGGGTTTTTCTCCCCGTATCGCTGTACAGTTAGCTTTACAGCGGTGTTATTCTGCCCTTTCAGCAACTTGCCCGGATCAGACTCTTTGCGCGTTTTTATATCAATGCCATCAATTTTTATGACCTCATCACCAATTTGAAGGCCTGATTTTTCGGCAGGCGTTCCTTCATATACCATCAGTACAATACTCTTTCCCTGGCGCTGTCCAATAAGTGCACCAATGCCGTTGTAACGACCGGTGGTCATGGTCATGTAGTCCTCGATTTCATCCTCCGCAAAAAAGTTGGTGTAAGGATCGAGCGCCTTCAGCATGGCGTCGATACTGGTTTTCACCATCCGGTTTGGATTAATCTCATCTACATAATACAGATTCAATTCTTTGAACAACGTGGCGTAGATGTCGAGGTTGCGGGCGATTTCGAAAAAACGATCATCGTTTTTAAACGAGAAAAAACCAATGCCACCGGCTACAAGCACTGACGAGGCTAAAAGAGTAAGGCGTTTAGGGAAGCGCATAGTAGCTTTTGAATGAAGAATGTATACTGAAAAATGTATAATGAATGCTGAAGAGTTGACGAGACATATTCTTCATTATACATTCTTCATTATACATTTTGCTATAGCTAATTTCATACCTTTTTCTATCTCTTCAAACGAAATTATCTGTTTTGCGGTATAAAGAAAGGCAATATATTCCGGTCTTGATTGACCGGGTAAAGGCTTTTCCTGATTAAATAGATACTTATTGAGTCGATAAGCTTCCCGTACCCGTCTACGAATGAGGTTACGGTCAACGGCGCGCTTAAAGGTTCGTTTCGGTACCGTAATGACAATAGCTGGCAACAAAACGTTGCTTTCGGGAGTAAATTCGGGTTGGGGGAGATAGAGCACCCGAAATGGAAAAAGGTAGAACGTCCCTACGGTCTGACGTGACCCGGTCGCACTACCCTTTTTAAATAATTCTCCGAGAATTTTTTTGCTGCAAAGCCGTTCCGATTTACTGAAGGTTTGCGGCATACAGTTTAACGTTTGTAGTTCGTAGTTTGATGCTTTCTATGATCTAAAACATCAAACGTCGGACATCAAACCGCTCCGGCGGCCCGGGTCAGACTATTAAATTTTAAAGCGTTCGCCTTTTTTCTCGTCAGAGACGGTCAGTTTGTGACGGCCTTTGGCACGACGGCGGGCCAAAACCTGACGGCCATTGGCACTAGCCATCCGCTCACGGAAGCCGTGTTTGTTTTTCCGCTTACGATTTGATGGTTGGTACGTTCTTTTCATGATCTATCTTGTCCTAAAACTCTTGTTTTTCCAAATGAGTCCGCAAAGATACGCGAACAGACTTAGTTTACCAAGCCTTGTTTTAGATTTGTAATCAGTCAATGAAGTGTAGTAAGTGAAATAAGTGTAGTAAGTTGCACAGAATACGCTTTACGCTCTGAACTTGCCAAACAACTTCACATACTTAACCTACTCAACCAACACCAATGCATTATCGGCTTTCTTCTGATCAAACTACTCCTCATTACATCGCCATTGACGCTCGGCTAACCGATATTAGTGCACCGGAGGTAGAGCTACAATTGCCAGCCTGGCGACCAGGACGCTATGAATTGCAGCAGTTTGCCAAAAATATTCAGCGATTTTCTATTGTCGATGGTCAGGGAAATCCGCTCCCGTTTCGTAAAATCACGAAAGATCGCTGGCTGGTACAGACAAACGGTGCCACCGAACTAACCGTCCAGTACAATTATTACGCGCTGTTAACTACGCCTAATCAACTGAATGCGGGTAGTAGTTTTGTGAGTGATACGCTACTGTATGTGAATCCTGTTAACCTGTGCCTGTATGCCGAAGGACGGATTACGGATCCATGTACGCTGGAACTTGATATTCCTGATACCTGGACAATTGCCTGTGGTCTTACTCAATCAGGTCCTAAAATGCTTCATGCAGCTAATTTTTATGAACTGGTCGATTGTCCGCTTATAGCCGCGCCCGTTATTCAGCACATTCAGTACGGAGTTGGGGGAACGCCTTTTCATGTCTGGATTCAGGGTGGTCGCCGGACGGATGGTGATCCTACTTTTGATGTCGAACGAATTGTGCGGGATTTCACCCGGTTTTCACAGAAACAACTCGATCTCTACGGCGAATTTCCGGAAGAGACGTATCATTTTCTGACGCTGATTTTACCCGTACCCTACTATCACGGCGTCGAACATCGTAATTCAACGGTGCTGGTACTTGGTCCCAATGATGAAGGGGAAGGGCTATACCAGGATTTACTGGGCGTATCGTCGCATGAGTTATTCCATGCCTGGAATATTATCCGCATTCGGCCTGTTGAACTGCTGCCATATGACTTTACGAAGGAAAACTACTTCTCAACCTGCTTCGTGGCAGAAGGTGTAACAACCTACTATGGTGATTTGATGCTTCGACAAGCTGGCGTTTTCTCCGATGAAGCTTACCTGAAGGAGCTTCAGGTACTGTTTAAACGACATTTTGAGAATAACGGACGAGCGTTTCAGTCGCTTACCGAATCCTCCTGGGATTTGTGGCTCGATGGTTACGATAAAGGCGTGCCCGACCGCAAAGTGTCGGTCTATCATAAAGGAGCCATTGCCGCACTGATTCTGGATCTACATATCCGCCGACTTACCAATCATGCCCATTCCCTGGACGACGTAATGCGCATCATGTGGCAACAGTTTGGAAAACCCTTCATGGGCTATACACTGGATGACTATCGGACAGTCACCGAAACCGTAGTGGGCGAATCGCTGGAGTGGTATTATGAGCTATGTGTTTTTGGTAATCAACCTCTCGAAACCAAACTCAATGAGTATCTGGATTGGGTTGGTTTACAGGTCGTTTACGAAGAGCCGACTACCGATCATCCCGGTGGTATTCGGCTACTGGAATTAGACGATGTTGCAGGTGCCAGGCAACGGGCGCGCTGGTTTGGGGGTAGTTTGACTCAACCTATGCACGAAGGACACGCCGAACTGGTGCCGGAACAAAAGTTAGGCAAAAACGTAGTCGCGAAATAACGATGGCGCCAGGCTCTTGCCTGGTGTCAACTATTTTCCGGCCTCTGGTCGGTAACTTAAATTCAGTAACAATTTATCGGCCAGAGGCCGCAGAATAATCGGTGCCAGGCAAGAGCCTGACACTATCCTGGTAACAAACCCTTATTGACTAGTTAATGAAACGTTCCTTTTTATTCTTTTTATTAATACCCAGTTGCCTACTGGCCCAGTCGAAACCTGAAAAGCCCTGGATGCTTGGGCCGTTTCAAAAAGAGAATGCGTACAACCCGATTTTGGCGGCTAAAAATAATACAACGTTCAGTTGCCCGGTACGCCATGAAACGGTTCGCTGGGAGGAAAAAGATGTATATAATCCATCAGCCGTAGTGCGTAATGGAAAGGTTTATATGATTTATCGCGCTGAAGATACGGTTCGACGGGTGGGTGGTATGTCGCGGCTGGGGTTGGCGGTCAGTAGCGATGGAATTCATTTCAAACGAATGCCAAAGCCCGTTTTTTATCCCGCTAACGATCCCATGAAAATCTATGAGTGGGAGGGAGGCTGCGAAGATCCGCGCGTAGTTGAAAGCGCCAATGGCGTGTATGTAATGACCTATACTGCCTACGACGGCGACAAAGCCCGTCTCTGCGTAGCCACATCGCGGAATCTGATTAACTGGCATAAACAAGGCCTGGCTTTCGATGATGTCGACAACGGGAAATACCGTAACAACTGGTCAAAGTCGGGGGCTATTGTTTGCAAACGGGTTGGCAGTCGATTAGTGGCACAGAAAATAAACGGCCACTACTGGATGTATTGGGGAGATAAACCGCAACTCCGCCTGGCCACTTCCGATGACCTGCTGCACTGGAAACCACTTGACACAGAGGGCGGCAAACCACTGGTTGTTGCTGAGTCGCGCAAAGGAAAGCATGACTATCGACTGATTGAACCAGGTCCATTTGCCATGCTGACGCCAAATGGTATTTTGCTGATTTACAATGGGATGAATGATGCAAAGAATGGCGATGTCAATCTGGCTGAAGGAGCCTATGCAGGCGGTCAACTACTTTTCGATGCGAATGATCCGACCAAACTCATTGATCGGTCGGAAAGCCACTTTATTAAACCCGACCAGCCTTATGAGATGGAGGGGCAAGTGAATCAGGTATGTTTTCTGGAGGGAATGGTCCCGTTTCGAGGGCGGTGGTTTTTGTACTACGGTACGGCCGACTCGAAAATTGGCGTGGCCGTAGCCAAACAATAAAGTGGATCCGCGGTAGCGTTAGTCTAACCGATTTGGTGGAAGTTATGAGAATAGATGTACAGTTCTATGTCACTAATGAGAAACGAATGGTCAAATTTCTCGTCTAAGCGTTCATAGTTGTGCTGGTACCCTATTCCATAGCTAAACCTAAATCGTTTATGAAGAACACTTCTTTTTTTAGGCAATTGCTTGATGACGAATCGTATCTTGAAAACGTAACCCAACGGGTTAATCAACCTGAAACGAGTATAAAACAAGTTCACCGATTAGCAATTAGTTTACTACTCGTTTGCCTGCATCGACAATTACAAACTGATATTGGTAAAGGATTAGTGTTGCGAATTTTAGAGAAACATGCGCGTTTGACAGCCTCTATCCCCGATTTTGACTTGACGATTACTACTGATTTCGTTGAACTGGTAACGGAAGGGCACTACCTGTTGAGTACCTTACTCCCTGGTAAAAAGAGTGCAATTATGACAATAATTGTACAGCATACGAAGCTTTCCTTTAGTGATATTGATCCGATTGTAGGACTATTTGCTTATACTCTATTTACCAGATTAGCCTTTGAGTTAATAAACCAGGAGGGTACCACTAGTTTTATGATACCCTCTGCCGAATTGGAAGAGTTTGCACCTGAACTGAGCAACAAGGATTATATGGCAATTGGAGCCTATTCTGTCTTGTCTTTGTCCAGGCCTGTTTCTATCGCTACAGCAGGTTCGTAATATGCCAGCATATCCTTATTATCTCCTACAATACCAGAGCTAATGGCCTGTCAATTTTTCAGTATGGGATTATGACTGAAAGCTGGGCGGTATAGGTGCGCTATAAATGTCTTTGTTAACCGTAATGATGTACATGTTAATGAACGGGCATATTCAGCCATTTCCACTCAAGTTCTATGCAAACGTCCCGCTCTCAAACCCTGTCTTTCGACGAATACGTCAAACAGGATGCAACAGCATTAGCTGAACTGGTTCGCACGGGTGAAGTAACCCCCAGCGAACTTCTCGAAACGGCCATTGCGCGAGCTGAAGCCGTTAATCCTAAGCTCAATGTTATTGTAACGCCCCTATATGACAAAGGGCGCGACATGGCCAATCACTTACCGGAGGCTGGACCATTGCGGGGTGTGCCATTCTTATTGAAAGATCTGGAGTTAGAGTGGGCGGGAACACCAATGAAATCGGGCAGCCGGGGCTATCAGAACTATGTATCAACGGCGGATAGCGAAGTGATCAAACGGCTCAAAGCCGCTGGCCTGGTTTTCTTCGGAAAAACCAACACGCCGGAATTTGGCCTGACACCCTACACTGAATCGAAACTGTACGGACCTGCCCATAACCCCTGGAAGTTGACCCACTCGCCGGGTGGGTCGAGTGGTGGGTCAGCTGCTGCTGTAGCTGCTGGAATTGTTCCGGCTGCAACCGCAACCGATGGCGGAGGTTCCATTCGGATTCCGGCTTCATGTTGCGGATTGTTTGGGCTAAAACCCTCACGGGCGCGTGTTACGCTCGGCCCCAACTTTGGTGAGTTATGGAATGGGGCCGTAGCGGGCCATGCTGTTACACGAAGCGTGCGTGATAGTGCGGCTCTGCTGGATGCCATAGCTGGCCCGCTGGCGGGTGATCCATATGGTATTTCGCCACCCGAGCGACCATTTCTACAGGAAGTTGGTCGAGAGCCGGGTAAATTGCGAATTGCATTCGCCACACAGGCGCTAATGCCCTCACAAACGACTGATCCGGAATGTGTTAAAGCCGTTCAGGAAACGGCCCGATTACTCGAAGGATTAGGGCATACGGTTGAGGAAATTCCCCTTCCCTATGAAAAAACGATTGTTACCGAAGCCTTTTTTGTGAACGTACTCGGCGAAACGGCGGCTGTCCTTCGTCAGTTGAGTGAATACCTGGGGAGGCCCGTTAAACGGACGGATGTAGAGTTAAATACCTGGGCGCAGGCACGACTGGCTGAAGGCTTCTCAGCTGCTGATGCTGCTTATCAGAAACGCCGGTGGAATACGCTCAACCGCAGTATGGGGCAACTGCACGAAACCTATGATCTGTTTCTGACGCCAACCTTACCCCGGCCGCCTATTGCGATGGGTACATTTCAAAACAAGGCCTCGGAAGAGCGTCTTTTAAAATTAGTTGACTCCTTCGGCGGTTTGAAATACCTGAATGGCAGCAAAACGGTAGAGGCATTGGCCGAACGGTCACTGGGCTACATTTCGTTTACGGTCATTACCAATATGACTGGTCAACCGTCCATGTCGGTACCGCTGCACTGGTCGGCAGATGGGTTGCCTATTGGCGTTATGTTTGCGGCTAAACTCGGCGATGAAGCAACTCTGTTTCGGCTTGCGGGGCAGTTGGAACAGGCCAAGCCGTGGTTTGATAAACGGCCGACTTTGTAATCGCCTTAGTACAACGTTTGAACAAAAAACAGTTTCTTATGAAAAGGTCTATTTTCATCGTACTCTGCTGTTCAGCTTTTTCAAGCCTATACGCGCTGCCGGATTTACCTGCTAAAACGTATTCCAGACAGGATACTTTGGTAGCTGTGCAACACCTCTTTGCCGATAAACGATCATCGGGGAAAATATATACAATGGTAGGCGGGTGTTATGTGTTGGGTGGACTTTTTGCCCCACCAATCTGGGTGGTAGGTGCCATACCAACGGGTTTTGGCCTGATCAGGCAAACTTGGTTTCGGCGTAATCGGGAGGAAGCGTTGCTCCAGGATTACCAGGCTGGAATTGCTTTGCCGAAACGGATTCAGCGTCGGTTGAAGGTAGCGTATTTTTAATTTTGTTTATATAATGGCACTTATACAGTATGATAACGATGTGGAGAGTTACATTGTTACCAGCTCAGTTGCATAAGTAAAGATAGGACTTCGAGAGGCCAGATACGTATGGGAAATAGTGATGTCCAGGTTAAAACGAACTGCTATAGCTATGCATATTGACTGTGGCCTATGCACCATCCGTTCCTGGAAACGGGGGGATGAACAGAACCTGCTTCATTATGCCAACAACAAAGAGATTTGGCTGAACCTGCGAGATCGCTTTCCACATCCCTATACACAAGCCGATGCGCATCAATGGATTGAGCTAGTGGTGGGTGCTTCTCCTGAAACGAACTTTGCTATCACTGTAGAGGACAAAGCAGTAGGGGGTATCGGTTTGATTCTTCATGAAGACATAGAGCGTTGTTCGGCTGAAGTAGGATACTGGTTAGGCGAAACGTACTGGGGACGTGGCATTCTGACAGCCGCTTTAAAGGCCTTTACTCAATACGCCCTGGATGAATTTGTACTAACTCGCCTGTATGCCGTTCCGTTCCTTCGTAATACGGCTTCAATGAAAGTGCTCGAAAAAGCAGGCTATCAACGGGAAGGTATCATGCGTCGAAGTGCGATTAAGGATGGCCAGGTCATCGATCAGGCTTTATATGCTTATGTCGTTTAAAATATGGAAACTAAGATACGGGCGCTCTCCACCCTGTTAAAGATTCTTAACGTAGCCGTTTAGATAGAGACGAGTTTTACTTAAGCATACGGGTAGCTAAGATTATGCTAAGGCGAACCTGGCAGCATTATTCGCTGTAATCCAGCTCTTTTCCGTACGTTTCCTCCATCGTGAGCAATGACCAGAGGCCAAGCGCAAAACATACGATGGCGACAATGGCCGCTGAGTGGATCACACCCAACGAAGGTTTCATAGCTTGAAAAGCCGGAATCGTAAGCAATGTAGTTGCCCGAACGTTGTTGGCTACAGACGTGGTGGCTGTAGCCCGGAGATTGGTGCCGAAGCTCTCCGCCGTGATGGTCAGGAACATGGCGATGTAGCCGATGCTAAAGCCCATAGCGAGACAAACGGCATAAAACGCGCTCGTTGAACTAATGCCACCAAACAGGTAAACAAGCACGAAGACGAAGGTAAGTCCCATCATTAAGCCAATCGCCTTTCGGCGCGATTGGAGCCATTGGCTCAGAATCCCACTGAACAAATCGCCAAGAGCGGTACCGATATACGTATACATCACGCAGCGCCCTGGTTGAATGGCTTCCTCGATACCTAAGGCCTTGCCAAATTCATTGCCGAAAGTGGCCAGGATGCCGATAACCAGATAGGTGGGAACGGCGATGCCCATGCAGCGCAGATACCGAAGGATAGACGTTTTGTTGCGAAACAATGCCAGAAAATTTCCCCGCGATACGCCCGTCTGTTGTACTCGTTTGAACATACCTGATTCGAGGATACTGACCCGTAGGAGAAGCAACCCCAAGCCCAGCCCACCACCAATGAAGTAGGTTGTCCGCCAGTCGAACAGGGTAACGGTGAAATAGGCGACTACTGCGCCAAACAAGCCCACGCCAGCTACTAACGACGACCCATAACCGCGCAGACGAGGGGGTAGAATCTCGCTCACGAGGGTAATGCCTGCGCCTAACTCACCCGCCAGGCCCAATCCCGCAATGAAGCGTAGCCAGGCGTAAAGCTGCGGATCATGGACAAAACCACAGAGAATATTTGCCAATGAATAGGTAATGATGCTGCCAAACAGAACAGACAAGCGCCCTCGTTTGTCGCCCAGAATACCCCATAGGATGCCGCCAACCAGCAAACCGGCCTGTTGATAATTGATAATCTTACCACCAACCAGGGAGATGTCAGCTTCAGACAGGCCAAGGTCTTTCAAACTAGGGACCCGGACAATATTGAATAATAGAAGATCATATACGTCCACAAAATACCCCAATGCAGCTACAATGACTGGAAGGGTAAACAACGGGCGTAGGGAGTTAGAAGAGGAGGCCATACGTTTACAGGGTAAAAGAAAAGAAGAAGACGTAAACGAAAGGAGTGGTCCACCTGAGCGACCATCTTTGGTTTACGTCTTCTTTAACCGAGTTTTATTCGCTTACCAGAATCGGATGTAAAGCATTGAAACCAGCATCACAATAATAACAGCCATTGCCAGGTTGGTTGGTGCCAGTTTGAACATGGACGAGTCGATAGCCAGTCCTTTGGGGTTTATTTTTGGCCCGGCCAGACTGATGAGTATCATCAGGCCAACGGTCAAAAAGAACGCCCAGCCCATGGCAACCAAGAACGGAATCTCGTACACACCCTCGCTGTTCAGGAATGAGGAATACATGATCGTTTCGGGGCCGAACAGCCTAGGAGCGAAGTTGTTAAATAGAACCGCAAAACCAAAGCCTCCCAAAATGCCAACGATAGCCGCGACACCAGTGGTGCGTTTCCAAAAGAAACCCAGCAAAAACACCGCGAAAATACCGGGGCTGATGTAGCCGGTATATTTTTGAATGAACGTAAAGCCACCTTCACCACCAATACCAAGCGCATCCTCCCAGGCCAGCGCAATAGATAATGCTACCGCCACCAGAATAGTGATTCGCCCGATCCAGAGTGAACGGGCTTCACTCGCGTTTTTGTTAATGTACTTCTGGTAAATATCGAGGGTAAAAATGGTCGAAATCGAGTTGGCTTTACCCGCCAGCGAGGCCACAATAGCGGCTGTCAGAGCGGCTACCGACAAGCCTTTCAGACCGGTTGGCAAGAACGTAAGTACTGCCGAGTAAGCATTATCGCCCGATACAACCCCGTTGCGGAGCATTTCGCCCTGTAGCCCGCCATTCTTGTGAATCACATAAGCGGCAATGCCGGGCAGCATCACAATGATTGGCATAAAAATCTTGAGCAGGGCTGCGAAGAGAATACCGGTACGGGCCGTTTTAAGGTCGGCCCCCAGGGCACGCTGGGTAATGTACTGATTACAACCCCAGTAATTGAGATTAACAACCCACATGCCACCGAGATACATAGCAATACCCGGCAACGTTAGGTAGCGCTTGATGTCAGGCTGGGACGCACCAGGATCCGGTTTTTCGAAAATCATGTGGAAATGGTCGTCGGCATCTTTGATCATGGCACCCAGTCCCGAAATAATACCCCCGTCCAGTCCTAATGTCAGGCTAACCTGTTGCAGGGCCAGATAGGTAGTAACCAGACCACCAATGATAAGCACCATAACCTGAATAACATCCGTATATCCAATGACATTCATGCCACCCAGGGTGATGAAAATCGCGAACAGACTCAGGCAGATAATGATGGTATGAAAACTGTCGCCCCCTACCAGGCTGCTGATAGCCAGCGCACCAAGGAATAAAATGGAAGTCAGGTTGACAAATACGTACAGGAACAGCCAGAAAACGGCCATGATCAGGCTTACCGTTTCGTTGTAGCGCGTGCTCAGAAACTGCGGCATCGTATAGATGTGGTTCTTGAGATAAATGGGAATGAACCACACTGCTACAATGATTAGTGAGATTGCCGCCAGCCATTCATACACCGCAATAGCGACCCCGAAGCGATAGCCATCGCCCGACATACCAATGAACTGCTCAGCGGAGATATTAGAGGCAATCAGGGACGCTCCGATGGCCCACCAGGTTAGTGACCCCTCGGCCAGAAAGAAATCTTTAGTGTCTTGTTTGGTTTTTTGATTTCGACGGTAAATCCAGTAGCCGTACGAAGAAACACCGATAAAATAGAGAAAGAAAATAACGTAATCGGTTAAGGTAAGTTGGTTCATTGTGGCAGTACGAAATATAGGTTGTGAAATCAGCCTGTAAAAAAGCAATTATTTCTCCAAATAGGCTTACTGTCGGCTAAAATCATTTAAAGATTAGCTAATTCAGTACTATATATACAGCTGATTAAACACAGAGACACCGAGAACACAGACAAATACATTATCTCTTTGTTCTCGGTGTCTCTGTGTTTAATCAGTTATTTCTTAGCCTGCTCCACTTTTTGCTGGATTGGTATTTTGGAAACTTCGCGCTCGCGTTCAGTTTGTTCTACGTACACCGCGTAGTCGGCGGGTTCAATTCGGATACCGAAATGGTTGGCATAGGCTTGCGTGAATTCCGCTCCGAAATAGAGAATAGCAGCTGTGTAATAGATCCACGTCAGAATAACGATCAGAGAGCCAGCTGCACCATAGGTCGAACTGGTGCTGGTGGTTTCGATGTACAAACCAATCAGGTAGCGCCCGAGCATGAACAGCAGCGCCGTAAAGATGGCTCCCCAACGCACATCTTTCCAGCCTATTTTGGCATCGGGCAGTACTTTGAAAATAACACCAAACAAAATTGTAATGACCGAGGTGCTGATCAGAAAATTGATCGCACTAATTACATAAACGCCAAATCCGGGTAAAAAACGCGTGAGTTGATTGCTTAACGCTAGCACCATTCCGTTAACAATTAACGATACCAGCAGGAGGAAGCCCAGACTAACTACTAACGAAGAAGACAACAATCGGTCTTTAATCAGTTTTAGCCAGCCTTTCTTCGGCTTGGGTTTAACCCGCCAGATCAGATTAACCGAATCCTGAATTTCGACGAAGATACTGGTTGCACCGAGCACCAGCGTAACAATGCCAATAGCCAGGGCAGTACTGGTTTTCCCCGACAGGCCCACGCTTTTTATCATGTCCTGAATCTGCTTGGCGGCTTCATTGCCTACCAGACCATTGATCTGGCCGAATATTTCGCCACGAATGGCTTCTTCGCCAAAAAAGATACTAGTCAGGGAGATGACCAGTACGAGCAGCGGAGCCAGCGAAAAAATAGTGTAATAGGCCAGAGCAGCACTCAATTTCAAACAGCGATCATCGAGAAAGCCGTTGAATGAATCGCGTAAGACAATCCAGGCGTTTGAAAAGAAGCCTTTATCGGTGTTAGTTTTCTTAGTTGCCATAGGCATTGGTATTGAGTCAGCGAACAGCTTCGGGTAGAGCCGCTTCAGAAGATGCATCATGGATGTAAAAGGCTATCCTAAAGTTGAACAAGCGGATTCAGTTACCTGAATAACCCAAATAGACGGCTGT
Organism: Spirosoma migulaei; assembly: GCF_054776855.1. NCBI lineage: Bacteria > Pseudomonadati > Bacteroidota > Cytophagia > Cytophagales > Cytophagaceae > Spirosoma > Spirosoma migulaei. The sequence goes on from NZ_BAAHBG010000033.1 coordinate 46,277, forward strand.
TGTTATCAAACCAGGCCTTATATCAGGATAGGGGCGAAATTGCCCAGGCGGTTTGTGTTCAGTAGCGGACAGAAGCTGTACGTTTTCGGACAGTGAATTCCTCCTAAAAGCCTTTATTCCGCTTCTAAAAGCCCTTTTTTCGTTTGGCAGGCTATTTGTCCTGCAAAATTACAACTAATACTTCCGTCGTTTACTGCCATGCGAAGAGCCTTCTTGGGGGAGTTTGAAGAAATTGTGTTACTGGTTGTGGCCGCCTGCCTGACAGATGCCTATGGGGTCAACGTCTGGGAGGATGTTCAGCAGCAGACCGGACGCTCAATAACCATGAGTGCTGTTCATGCCACGCTCTACCGACTGGAAGAGAAGGGCTATCTGGCCTCAACAATGGGTGGCGCAACGGCCGAACGGGGTGGGAGACGCAAACGATTTTTTACGCTGACACCCCTGGGCGTACGGGCGTTAAATGATATCCAGGAGGTGCGAAGTCGCCTTTGGAAAGCTATTCCACCGGGCAAGTTTCAATTGATTGGGGGGTAAGGGAAGGAATGAATAATGAATAATGAATAATCGGGCTGCCCGTGCGGTACAATGATGAGTAAGTTTTTGGGTCTTTGGTCAACTATGATGTTGGTTCTTCCGTATCAATTATCAATTTTTCATTATCCATTATGAATGCACCACCCCGCTGGGCCGATCGCCTTTTAGAAAGCTTCCTCTCTCCTCGCTTATTGGAGGATGTGCAGGGGGATTTGCATGAGGTGTTTTATAAACGTATTCAGGAAGTGGGTCTTTCTAAAGCCCGTCGGGAGTATAGATGGGCGGTGTTACATTATTTGAGGCCGTACTTTTTTAAATCGTTCCGGCGCTCCGACCAACCGACATCTAGTTACTACAGTACATATCCTCAACCCTCATTATTTCAGTTTGATATGATTCGCAATTATCTGAAAATCGCCTGGCGGAACATCGCCCACAACAAATCGTTTTCGGCTATCAATATCCTGGGCTTGGCCCTTGGAATGGCCTGTTGCTTCGTTATTGTGCTCTGGATTCAGGATGAACTCAGCGTAGACGCCTATCATGCCAACGGTCCGCAGCTTTATAATGTGATGGAGCGTCAGTTTTACGATGGCAAGGTAGAGGCTGGGAACGGGACCCCTGCTTTGCTTGCTGAGGAATTGAAAAAAGAATTTCCCGAAATCGCATATGCGGCCGGGCTCTCCTGGGAAGAAGAACGCACGTTTTTGGTGGGGGATAAGCTCAATAAAGAGAAAGGACGATGGGCGGGGGCCGATTGGTTTAAAATGTACAGTATTCCATTACTGGCTGGCACCGCCGAAACCGCCTTGAACGCGCCGACTACCATTGCGATCTCACAAAAACTAGCGCAAAACTATTTTGGTAGCCCGCAGGCGGCTATGGGTAAAAGCATTCGGATCGGCAACAAAGAGGATTATCAGGTTAGTGCCGTTTTTGATGTCCCGGCAGCCAGCTCGGTAACCTACGACTATCTGCTGAGTTGGAAGGACCTGCTAAATCATAACGAATGGTTGAAAGATTGGGGGACCAACGCGCTTGAAACCCGCATTCAGCTAGTTGTAGATCGGAATGGCGTACCTGCTGATCCGGCCCGTCTGGAAGCCAAGATGAAGTCGTTTCTGAAAAGCCGCAATCCGGGCATGACCAAGAGCGGTTCTGCTATTCAGCTTTTTCTGCAACCCTATCAGGAGGCTTATCTGTATTCCAATTTCAAGAACGGTTATCAGGATGGGGGGCGTATTGACTATGTACGGCTGTTTGGGATTGTGGCCGTTTTTATCCTGCTGATTGCCTGCATCAATTTTATGAATCTGGCAACAGCTCGCTCCGTTAAACGAGCCCGTGAGGTGGGCGTTCGAAAAGTGGTTGGTGCCGGGCGTGGCTGGCTAATCGGGCAGTTTATTGGCGAGGCTATGGTACTGACATGCATGGCTTTACTGATTGCGCTGGGCGCTGTCTGGCTGTTGCTGCCTACCTTCAATAGCCTGACGGAGAAGCATATTGCGTTTCATTTTACCGATGCTTCATTCTGGGTTATCCTGGTCGGGATGGCACTTGTTACGGGTTTGATTGCCGGAAGCTACCCTGCCCTCTTTCTATCGTCGCTAAACCCGATTCGGGTATTGAAAGGTACTGTACGATTTGGGGCAGGCGCGCGATTTTTCCGCCAGGGACTGGTGGTTTTTCAATTTGCCCTGTCGATATTGCTCATCATCGGAACCATCATCGTATACCGACAAATCGACTTTATTCAAACCAAGAATCTAGGATTTGATCGGGAGAGAATGCTTTATGTGTCGTCGGAGGGTGAGTTGGGTACTAAATACAATACGTTTAAGGAAGAGTTGTTGCAAATGCCGGGGATTCAGTCCGTAACCAAAATGGATGGCACACCCACCAATGGATTTGGAAGCACAGGAAATGTGCAGTGGCCTGGAAAAGACCCGAAAGCCAGCATTCAGTTTCAGTTCTCTAAGGTTGATTACGATTTCACGAAAACGTTGAAAGTAAAAGTTACCGGGCGAGATTTTTCGAAGGCTTTTGGGGCAGATTCGGCCAATTTCCTCATTAACGAAACGGCTGCCCGGCGGATTGGCTACAACAATCCAATTGGTAAACCGCTGACCATGTGGGGCAAAACCGGAATCATTGTGGGGGTTATTGCCGACTACCACCAAAGCTCGATGCATACCGCCATTGAACCATTCATCGCCAAATTAGGCGACGGGCAAATTATTATTGTGCGCGTTAAAACTGGCCAGACGAAACAGGCACTCGCGAGTCTGGAAGTGCTGGCTCGGCAACTAAATCCAAAGTTTCCGTTCCGGTACCGGTTTGCCGATGAAGCGTTTCAGACTTTGTACCGTAGCGAAACCGTTGTTGGATCGCTGGCTAACTACTTTGCCTTTCTGGCCATTTTCATTTCTTGTTTAGGATTGTTTGGTCTGGCGGCTTTTACTGCCGAACAACGCACAAAGGAAATCGGGGTTCGTAAGGTACTGGGCGCGTCGGTGGTGAGTGTCGTTGCGCTGCTTTCACAGGATTTTCTAAAACTGGTTCTGGTCGCTATCCTCATTTCGTCGCCACTTGCATGGTTTGGGATGAGTCGTTGGTTACAGGATTACGTCTACAAAATTGATCTTTCCTGGTGGATTTTTGCCTTGGCCGGATTGCTGGCAATCGGAATCGCATTGCTGACAATCAGTTTTCAGAGTATAAAAGCCGCCTTAATGAACCCGGTGAAGAGCTTGCGGAGTGAGTAGAGTGGTGATCACAGAAATAGGTATTGCAAACCCAGTACAAACAATAGTTCCTTGACAAGCGGCCTTTTGGTTAGTTGAACAGCTAATCAAAAGGCCGCTTGTCCGTTGGGGGACAATACGCTGTCCATTAACGGACAAATTTAACAGACCATAAGGCCGTAACATGTTCTGAATGGGCCATTTAGGCCATGTTAGTTGTTTGGCAATAGATTTGTACGATAAAATATAAACTAATACAAAAAAGCCATGCGTCGCACGTATTTAGGCGAGTTTGAGGAAGTGGTGTTGCTGATGGTCGCCATTTTGGATGGGGAAGGTTATGGGGTTACCGTCAGCCAGGCATTGGAGGAGCACACGGGTCGAATCGTAACGTTCGGCACGGTACACAATACCCTTATCCGCCTGGAAGAAAAAGGATTTGTGACTTCGGAATTAGGTGGAGGTACAACTGAACGGGGTGGACGGCGCAAGCGCCTGTTCCGGGTGACAGCCCTGGGCAGCCGGGCGCTTCAGGAAATTCAGCAACTCCGGCAGGAGCTTTGGCAACTAATTCCACCTAAAACGGTACAGTTAAGTGGTTTATGAACGTGCCTAATAAAATCCCGCCCCGCTGGGCTCACTGGCTCTTAACCAGACTTCACCCTAAGGAAACTCTGGAGGAAGTAGAGGGCGATCTGGATGAGCTGTACGTATACTGGTATCGTAAGGCGGGAAAAACACAAGCGACTTGGCGCTATGTGCTCAATGTAGTATCGGTGCTACCGCCCTTTGTGCGAAGACGAGAACACAAACAACACGAGTATCAACCTTCAAATTTGTACCCTGCTATGCTCCGTAATTATGTCATTGTTGCCTGGCGGAATCTTGTACGTCATAAGGCTTTTTCATTCATCAATATTACTGGGCTGGCCTTAGGCATGGCCTGCAATCTACTGATTGGTTTGTGGATGCACGATGAGCTTAGTTATGATCGTTTTTTTCCAGATGCCGAAAAGATCTACGTAGTTCATTATAATCTTGAGCGTAATGGCGAAGTGCTAACTACCTTATCGACCCCTGGCCCTTTGCAAGGGGTCATTCAAAAGGATATTCCACAGGTAGCCCATGTGACTAAGGTGGCCAACTGGCCAAATGTGCTGGTCAGAACAACCAACCCGACAGCAGACGAGAAACCGTCCAAAGAGCAAGGCTATTATGCCACCGAGGATTTCTTCAGCGTATTTGATGTGCCTACTTTATCCGGTCACCCCAAAGAGGCCTTAGCGAATCCGACTCATATCATTATTAGCCGTAAAATGGCCGAAAAATACTTTCCTCATGAGCCTGCGTTAGGAAAGCAATTGCAGCTTAATAATGATAAGCTCTACACGGTAGGGGCTGTTATTGAAAATTTACCAACCACATCGACACTGCAATTTGACTGGATTGCTAATTTCAGGACATTCGAGCAGGAGTGGATGAAAACCTGGGGAGATAACCCATTTCAAACCTACGTTCGCCTGAATCCACAAACAACATTGGCACAGGCTGAGGCAGCTATGAAGGGCATTTATGGTCGTTACACCGATTGGAAAAGTGCTAAAGAAGGCAGAATCTACCCCATTTTACAGCCCATCGTCGACCAGCATCTGTATTCGGTTTATCAGAATGGAAAATCAACTGGTGGACGTATCGAATATGTACGTATTTTTTCCCTTGTGGCTCTGTTCATTCTGGTTATTGCCTGTATCAACTTTATGAACTTATCCACGGCCCGGTCGGCGTTGCGGACTAAAGAAGTTTGCATTCGGAAGGTAGTTGGGGCTCGGCGTTTCGCTCTGGTGGGCCAATTCCTGAGCGAATCGATGGTAATGAGTCTGCTGGCGGCCGTTATCTCGTTGGGTATCGTCTGGTATGTCTTACCAACGTTTAATACATTGTTGGAAAAACAATTGGCACTTAACCTGATGAGTCCTGGGCTTTGGCTGGGCATCAGCGGGCTAATACTCATAACCGGTTTATTAGCTGGAAGTTATCCAGCCTTATTCTTGTCAGGTCTACCTCCGCTTCGTATTCTGAAGGGATTCCTGTCACTTGGCACTAATCCGGCAACGTTCCGTCAGGTGTTGGTTGTGTTTCAGTTTTCGCTGGCCGTTTTCCTGCTTGTCGGTATGCTAACGATTGGGCGACAAATGCGCTATTTGTATACGAAAAATCTCGGTCTGAATCGGATGGACGTTGTAGCGATTCCCTTGGAAGGGGATATTCTCAAATCAGGCCATCCAGAACCGTTCCGGCAGCAGTTGCTGCGATTGCCTACAGTAGCATCTGCCGTAACCGTTAACAAATTGCCTATCAACATCGATAGTGGTTCGGGTGATCTAAAGTGGTCCGGGAAAGACCCTGATAAACCAACGGAAGTTTCAGGTGATTTTGTCGGGACTGACTTTGCCAAAACCATGGCTATTCCTGTATTGGCTGGGCACGAGTTCAGGACTCATAATCGAATTGATTCGGGCGGATATATCCTTAATGAATCAGCGGCTAAACTGATGGGCATGGCTAATCCGATAGGCCAGGAAATAGAATTCTGGCGTGGTAAAGGCCCAATTATTGGTCTGATTCAGGATTTTCATTTGCAGTCGCTTCATCAGCCCATTACTCCGCTGATTCTGGCGTTCGACGACGGAAATGCTAGTTATGTGCTGGTAAAAATCCGTGCTGGTCAAACAGAGAGGGCACTCTCCGATATTGAGCGGCTCGTCAGGCAATTTAACCCGGATTACCCATTTAGTTATCAGTTTCTGGATAGTGCGTATGATAGCCTGTATAGAAGTGAGCAGCAGGTTAATAAATTGGTTGATGTATTCGGGTTGCTGGCCATGCTGATTTCATGTCTGGGATTGTTTGGACTCGTGGCTTACATGGCGGAGCGCCGAACCAAAGAAATCGGTATCCGGAAAGTATTAGGCGCATCTGTACCCGGCATTTTAGCCTTGCTGTCGAAGGATTTCCTTAAACTGGTTTTAATCGCTATTGTCATTGCTTCACCTCTTGCCTGGTGGGCTATGAATCGCTGGTTGCAGGAATTTGCTTACCGCATTGATGTGGAATGGTGGGAGTTTTCCCTGGCAGCTCTGCTGGCTATTGGTGTTGCTTTGTTAACGATCAGTTTCCAGAGCATTAACGCGGCTTTAGTGAATCCAGTGAAAAGCTTACGCAGCGAATAGCGTGGAGACGAGAACGCAGAAAAGGCATCCTACCCAGCTCCATGCTCCCTGCTTTAAACCCTAAAATGGTACGTTTACTACGACAGGCAAGAGCCAATCTTTTGGATACATTGAGACTGTAGTGGGTTTTATAACAAAATTAAACCAATGAAAATAACAGTATTGCTTTCTATAATGCTAACGCCCCTATGTTTTAGCGCTGGAGTAGCGCAGGTTCGTGAAACAAAGCTTTCCCTGACTAACACAGATGGACTAATACCAATTAATACAAAGGTATTTGTAGAGACTTACCTTGGTAAGCCAAGTGTTCGAGTCGTCGATTTGGGCAGTGTTATGACAGAAGTGTCCTATGCTAAAATTAAAAACAGTCGCTTCCAAAATGGCATAATCGAGTTGGAACTAGCTGGTAAACTCTTAAGTAATGCAGGTGAGCTTGCCCGTGGATTTGTGGGCATTGCATTTCGAATTGCCGACGATGATTCCAAATTTGAATGTATCTATTTGCGGCCAACCAATGGTCGGGCCGATGATCAGGTCCGACGAAACCACTCGGTGCAATACATTTCATACCCCGGCTTTCCCTGGCAGAAAAACCGAAAAGAAACACCAGAAAAGTATGAATCGTACGTGGATCTAGTAGAAGGCGAATGGACAAAAGTGAGGATTGAAATTCAGGGAGATAAAGCAAAACTGTACGTTCATGGGGCTGCACAGCCCACGTTAATCGTAAACGATCTGAAACACGGCCCGAATCAGGAAGGAGCAATTGGGCTTTGGGTTGGCCCAGGAACCGACGCTCATTTTAGGGACCTGGTGGTAACTCCCAAAGAGTAATCCCGTTGCCATGAAATCACCCCGCTGGGCCCACTGGCTCTTGACCCACCTGCATCCCGAAGAAACACTTGAGGAGGTTGAAGGCGATTTAGATGAACTCTACGCGTACTGGTATCAGCGGGCGGGCAAGACGCAGGCTACCTTGCGCTATGTGCTGAATGTGGTGTCGGTTTTACCGCCCTTTGTCCGCCAACGGAAAATTAGTAAACAAGGATACGAACAGACCTCAATTTTTAGCCCCGTTATGATCCGGAACTATTTTAAAATCGCTTTTAGAAATCTGCTGCTTAATAAAGCTTATTCGGCCATCAATATTGCCGGGTTGGCTATAGGCATGGTCGGCTGTCTGGCAATTGGCCTGTTTGTATGGGATGAATGGAAGTTCGATAAAACCATACCCGATAGCGAGAACATTTACCGCATTTATACCGAACGAACCAAAGACAATACAACCACTAAGGCAGCAGTTGTTGCTCCGGCTTACGCGAGCTTCCTGCAACAGCACTATCCTGAAGTGGATACAACTGCCCGGATATTGATGGCTCCCGATCGATTTTTGATGGATGTAGGCACCCAGAAAAACTATGAAGATAAAGGCTGGTTTGTGGAGTCGTCTTTTCTTCAGCTATTTGCTTTGCCACTAGAAAAGGAAGTGGTGACTGCTGACATTCTTGATATTCCGAGAACAATTATTCTTACCAGCGAACTGGCAAAAAAATATTTCGGAGAGGAGAATCCCGTTGGTAAAACCATCAAAATCAATACGTTTGATTATACCGTAAAAGGCGTGCTTGCGCCACTGCCGGATCATTTTCATCTGGATTTTCATTTCCTGATGTCTTTCTCCAGTGTGGGTATCCCGCCAAGCCGAATGGAAAGGTGGACCTGGAACCAGTTTTATACCTATGTAAAAGTAAAACCGGGAACGGATATTGGGCTCCTGCAAAACAAATTACAGGGGTATGTAAAAACCGAAATCATCAAACCCGGCGATACGGTCATGCTCCCTTTTTTTCAGCGGCTCCAGGCTATTCATCTTGGCTCGGCTGATTTTACCTTTGACAATGCCATCCGTGGCAATGAAAGCTATGTAAACGCATTGATGATCGTAGCGCTGTTTGTGCTTGTTATTGCCTGTTTCAATTTTATCAACCTGGCTACAGCCGTATCGTTCCGAAGAGCCAGAGAAATCGGAGTCAGAAAAGTAGTTGGTGCAGGACGCTGGCAACTCGTTTTTCAATTTCTGGGCGAAACGATATTGGTGGCCATAATGGCTATGCTCATTGCGTTAATCGCTATGTTGATCGTCGTTCCAGCCTTGAATCGTTTCACCGACAAAGCAATAGCCTTTAACCCGTTCACAGATCCGCAACTGTGCCTGTTGCTCCTGGGGGCAACCCTATTGGTGGGTATACTGGCGGGGAGCTATCCAGCCATCATTGTATCTGGTTTCCAGCCGGTGAAGGTGTTGAAAAATATACAACTATCCCGCAACGGTACACCCTGGCTTAGGCAGGTGCTGGTTGTTGTGCAGTTTGGGCTTTCTTCATTGCTTATTATTTCAACTCTTGTCGTGTTCAGGCAAACCCAGTATATGAACAATAAGGATCTGGGGTTTAGTAAAGAACAGCTTATCTATTTTCAGGCACAGGGCGATGTAGCCGGGAAAGGGCTGGAAACCTTTAAAAACGAACTCAGACGTTCTCCCAATGTAATTGCTGTTACATCGGGCTATGGCCTTCCGGGCGACCAGTTTGCGGGGGACGGTGTTACACTTCCAGGCAGGAATGGCGGAAAAGACTATTCCGTAAATATGTTTGTTGGCGATCATAACTACCTGAAAACAGTTGGGTTACAGCTTATTGCTGGTAGGGATTTTTCAAAAGACATGTCGACAGATGTGCAGGAAGCCTTTATCATTAACGAAACCGCTGTAAAGGAGTTTGGCTTTAGCTCCCCTGAGAAAGCATTGGGCCAGCGAATAAATTGGCACGAATGGGCACCCACCGACACGACTAATCCGATTAAAAAAGGAAAGATAATAGGGGTAGTCAGAGATTTTCACTACAAAAGCCTTCATGAGAAAGTTACGGCTGCCGTGATCCACATGGTGCCGCAGGAACTGTTTAAAGTGGCAGTAAAAGTCAGAGAGGCCGATATGCAGAAAACGATAGCGTATATCAACACCGTATGGAACAGGTTCTCCCGCAACTTTCCTCTGGATTATAAGTTCATGGACGAGACCTATGGGAAAATGTACAGTATTGAAGAAAAACTATCCGAGCTGCTCTGGCTATTCGCGGTCCTTGCCATCATTGTAGGTTGTATGGGATTGTTCGGGCTTGCCGCATTCAGCGTGGAACAGCGTGTCAAAGAAATTGGTATCCGGAAAGTACTGGGAGCCAGTGTGCTAACAATCATGGGGCTGTTGTCAAGAAATTTTATCATACTGGTTTTCCTGGCTTCCGTTATCGCCACGCCCATAGCCTGGTGGACCATGAGTAGCTGGCTGAACGACTTTCCATATCGGATTTCCATCGACTGGTGGATATTCGCCTTAGCTACCCTGATGGCGGTAGGGATTGCTCTATTGACGGTCAGTTTCCAGAGTATGAAAGCGGCTTTAATGAACCCGGTGAAGAGTTTGCGGAATGAATAAGCCCTACAACAGGATTTTTTTAACTGACCCCCTTACAACGTAAAAAGAATACGTTGTAAGGGGGTTAACATTGCGCTGGGATGTATCGTGAAGGCGTCTTTACTCATGCCTACCCGAAATTCTAACTACATAGATAAATTACCTTAAACAACCCGAACAAAGCCAAATGGAAACGCCCAACGCAACGATTAAAAATGCCTGGCCTTACCAGCAGGATAAGATGAATTTGCCAGTTCCTGATCTGGAGGCAGCGATCCCATTTTACGAAACGATTATGGGGTTTCGGGTGGTTTCCCGACAAGACAGCCCCTATAAATCAGCTACGATAGATAAGGATGGATTTCAGATTGGGCTGGCCGAAAATGGAGGTGATCCAACCCAGGATGGCTGTTTCTTTGAAGTAGATGATGTTGAAAAGGCATTCGCGGAATTAAAGGCAAATGGGCTGGAAAAAAGCGAACCGAAATTTGATCATCAAACCTATGGCACTACTGAATGGAAAGTCTTTTTTGTTGTTGCGCCAGATGGGCTTTGCTACTGCTACGGCGAGCGACAAAACTGATTGCTCGAGGTGGGCTTTTATACACGGACTGAAGCCCATGGGTATGATCAAAGCATCCTAGACAGCACTGCTCTAGTCTGGGTTCTCTGCCTGCCGTACGCGGGGGCTTTTAATTTGTTTCCGGCCCAATTTGAATGAGCCTGTAAGGCGGAGATTCTGGTTCTGGTAACGTGTCGTTTGACGCTGATGGAAGGCGTTGGTGGTAATTACTTCATCAATGAAGGTGTATCGTGACAGGGGTGTGTCCATCCGAAGGCTCAGGTTAAATCGATCGTCGGCCGATTTTTTACTGAACGTCAGGCTGTAGTATTTCCAACCGCTCCGATAGCCCTGTAACTGGATGCTGTTTGCATCGAAGAACCCATAGAAGTCGATACTATAGCCTTTGGGTAGTTTATGGCTGTAGTTCAGAACGAATTGGCGCATCAGACCACTATTGGTCAGTTGCATAATAGGACTCTCCAACTGGACGTACTGCGTGGTCAATGTACCACCCAGGCTAATTTTGGGAGTGGGTTTCCAGGTTAGATTGACCGACACACCCAGTCGTTTATTTCGGCCAATATTTTGAAAGGTGGTTTCAAAAACACTATCGGGCCGGGCCGTTCGGATGGTCTCGATGCTGTTTTGGTTGTGGTTGTAAAACAGGGCGATATCGGTAAATAACCGGGTGCCATTTCGGGAATAGCTAAGCTGATATCGGCGGGTAATTTCAGGCTGGAGGTAGGGGTTGCCGAATTGAATATTGAGCGAATCGCTCCGGTTTACGGTTGGGTTCAGGTACGAGAAATAGGGGCGAACCAGCTTCACCGTATACCCCAGTTTTAGCGTACTTTTCTGGTTCAGATTTCTACTAATCAGCAAGTTGGGGGCAAGGTTCTGAAAAGAAGGCAGCTCTAGTAGATTGTCTTTAAAGGAGGCCGCCAAGTTTGTTTTTTCATAACGTAGTCCGGCCATCAATTGCCAGGTTTTTAGCTGGAAACTCAAATTGGCATACAGCGCATAAATCGAGCTCTGGTACGAAAACCCGTTTGACCGGATCACGTCGTTCGCGAAGTCCTGATTGGCAAAATCATAAATCCCAAACCGACTGTCGCTTTTCAGGTTTTTACGTGTGAGTTTACCGCCGGTTTCCCATTTTAATTTATCCGTAAATAATTGAGTATAATCTGCCTGAATAAGCAGGTCGTGGTTCAGGGTTTTCCCATAGAAGTTTTCTTTATAAGGAGTCTGGGCTACCTGCTCCATATCGTAGCGATTGGTACCATTGAACAGATAATACATTCCCAATAGCGAGAATTCGCGTTTCGGTGATCCGTTTTGCTTATCTGCTGAATTTCTGGTGTAGCCTGCCGAAAACGTGCTGCCGTTGTTGCTAAAGGGGCTTTCGATTCTTCGTTGAAACGTAGGCGTAATCTGCTCATTAGCTATTGTGTAATTAGCTGAAAGCAGGTGCGTCTGATAAGGCGACCTGCGCAGTCGATAGCCCATAGTAAGCGTGTTTAACGTATCGAGGCTATATAACAGACTGGCTCCACCATAGACGTAGTTGCCGGATTGCCGGGATTCGTTTTTCTGGATGATGCGGAACGGGCCTGTTTCGCGTTCCAGCACGGAGCCATTACGGTTCCAGTAGGGTTGGTAGTATCCATCCAGTTTCGCCAGCCATTTTCCGTACTTACTTTGTATGTTCCCCATCAGGATTTCGCTTCGGTTCCCCAAAACAGCACTTATAGTGCCATTTGTGGCATTATCACGGTTTTTTCGGGTGATGATGTTTACCACGCCATCCGTACCTTCTGTATCGTATCGGGCAGACGGGTGCGTGATGAGTTCAACCTTGACAATACTTTCACCGGAGATCGACTTTAACGCATCGGCCACCGACGAAGCATACAGGTCGGACGGTTTGCCATCAATGAAGACTCGAATATTGGAACTCCCTCGCATGGAAAGTCCACCGGTTGCATCGACCGAAAGCAGCGGCACCTTGCGCAACACATCCGATGCATCGCTTCCCGCAATAGAAGGCAGACTCTCCGCATTGAATGTAATGCCGTCGACCTGCTGTTCAATCAGCGGTTTTTGCCCTCTAACCGTTATTGCCTGTAGGTTTGTTACATCCTGATGGACGGCAATAATACCTAAATTCTGGGTAGGGTGTTGAGTCTGTATCGTCCATACATTCGTTTGGGTTGGCCGATACCCTACAGCACTAAACGCAAGAGAATACGTGCCCAATGGAAGGTTGTTAAATACAAAATGGCCCAGGCTGTCGGTTAGCGTACCATCGACCAATTTAGTTTGCTGAAACAGCGAAATGGTTGCCAACGGAATGGCCTTTCTTGTGATAGAATCAGCAAAAGTACCTGTTACAGATCCCAGACTATCAACGAATTGCGCCTTCAACGCTTGCGTACCAGATGAGTATAGAAGTAGAATGAAAACGATGCGCTTCATAAGTAGGTAGTTTATTAGGAATCACGCAACGGTATTATAATCAGGGCAATAGTTGGCCAGCCCTATCTACTGAAAGGGGGCCAAGGCGACTAAATCAGGTCCTATGATTTACTGATTCGCTGGGTAGTTCGGGATATTCCTGCCGAGGTAGATATGCCGTTCGGCTTTATACATGTTGCCTACATCCTTGAGTTTCAGTATGCCACTTCCACCCCGATTCTCCAGTTTCTGCCGGGCCGAAGTCGTTAGCAGCGGGTCATCATCGAACAAGTATTCATCAATGTAATATTCGTTGAGCCCCGGCTCTTTCACCGTGATGTGAATATGGGCTGGATCGGTACGGCCAGGGTAGGACGCTGGCCGAAGTGTAACAAATTTGTATTCTCCTTTTTCGTTAGTACGCATCCAGCCACGGATGTACCCATGCCGCTTTGCCCAGCCTTTTTCATCACCTTTTTTTGGATAATGGCCCGTTTCATCGGTATGGTAGATGTATAGCATAACGCCCGACGCGGGTGTTTTTCCATCGGCCTTATAAACGATTCCATTTATCCCAAGAGGCTTCTTCCCATCCCATGATGCATCCGGCATTTTTAGGAAGCTATCCAGTTTGTCGAAGGGAACCGGACTCTCCAGAATGGCTTCACACCCTTCGCAGGGGCCGCCAACTTTATTATCCTGTCCTAGTACGTTCAGCGTAATAGATAGCATGGCGAGAAGCAGAATTAACCAGTGATTTTTCATTGTATGAGCTGTTGAAATGGTTCAGGTTATCAGCACGTTGGCCGATACGCCAGTAAAGCAACGGCAAGCGTTCTTCATCCCAAAAAATAATAGACCAACGATCAGAAAAATAGACGAGTTGCGGACGTCAATTCCCTTTCTCTACTTTTTTGGTCGTTGGTCGATATAATTTTCAGGGTGTTTTTCTTTTGCGTTCATTTACAGTGTAGTAGCCTGGACGGCCACATCCGGGTTTGACATACATAGTATTCTCCCGGACGTGGCCGTCCAGGCTAGCAGTTTATGGACTTTCTGGACAGACGAGTGAAAATTCCACTCTCAAACCGAACCATCCCGGTTAAATATGCGCTGGTGCATACGGCCTATTGGGTATTGATTACGGGCTTTTTTCTGTACGAGAAACGATACCTGATTTACAAGGCCGGGTTGCCTTATTTTGCGGCTTGTGTACTTGTTCGGGTTGGGTTGCTAATTGGGATTGCGTACCTTAATCTGCATTATTTTTTACCCCGTTATCTATTGACAGGGCGTTATCTTCGCTATTTCTCACTCGTACTTTTGTCTATACTCTGCTATCTGTTAGTACAGAGTTTTTACGATTTTATCATTTACGGATTCGTTATTGCCCCAACCCGTAACCGCGACTGGATCGAAACACTATCCTATAATTTCTTTAGCACCCTTTGGTATCTGGGGCTGATGGTCCCGCTGAAACTAAGTATCGACTGGTACGAGCAGCAGCGTATAATTCAGAAGATTACGGTTGAGAAACTGCAGGCCGAACTGAATTTCCTTCGGTCGCAGGTGAACCCTCATTTTTTGTTCAATATCCTGAATAATCTCTATGCGCTGACGCTCAAAAAATCTGATCTGGCCCCGGATATGGTCCTGAAGTTATCCGAAATGATGGAGTATATGCTCTATGATAGCGATGATGTTCGGGTACCCCTCGAAAAGGAGATTGGCTATTTGCAGAATTACATCGAGCTGGAAAAAATCCGTTGTGGAGACCATTCAGACATTGCGCTCACTATCACCGGAAACCCAAACGGGCGTGAAATTGCGCCACTTTTACTGCTGCCTTTAGTTGAAAATGCGTTTAAGCACGGAGTTGGTAAACAGGTAGGGAAATCTTGGCTACATGGCACACTGACGCTCAAACCAACGGCAATGGAAATAACGATAGAAAACAACAAGCCAGCTGTCGGCCCAAACGGAAAGAAAGGGGGAATTGGTCTTGTCAATCTTCGGAAACGCCTGGAATTACTCTATCCCGGACGCTATACACTTCAAACAGAAGATGGGTTTGATACGTACAAGGCCGCTTTATGTATCTCATTTGCTGACAATAAACTTTAAAAATATAAACGCAAAGTGCACGCAAATTACTTCTCTGCGCTCTTTGCGTTTACTCCTTTTTTACCATGTTAAACTGCATACTCATTGATGATGAGGCACTGGCTCGTGACGTGCTGGAAGGCTATCTCAGCCGATTGGATTTTATTGGGCCTGTGCACCAGTTCGGCAATGCGTACGATGCGCTTTTGTATCTGGAAAATCACGAAGCTGATATACTATTTCTGGACATTGAGATGCCCGGCATGAACGGCCTTGATTTTCTGAAAATACTGCCTCATCCGCCCATTACAGTTTTTACAACAGCTTACCGCGATTACGCATTTGAAGGGTTTGAGTTAGGCGTTATCGACTTTTTACTAAAACCCATTTCGTATCCACGGTTTGTCCAGACCATCCATAAAATTCGTGATTTTTTATCCCTGAAAGAACAAAACGCCCGACTGGAAGACAACCCTGCCAGTGATTTGTCGACGTCCATATTTGTGAAAAGTGGTGTGCAACGGATCAAATTGACTGTTGATGACGTGGTGTATATTCAGGGGCTGAAAGATTATGCTATTATCTATACAACAACCGGCAAAATTGTTCTAAAAGGCTCCATTAAAGCCATGCATGACATTTTTCCCCGGGAACAGTTTATTCGCGTCCACAAATCCTTCATAGTAGCAGTTGCGCGAATCACCCGGATCGAACGCAACCGATTGGTGTTGACCGGTTCGTCGAAAGATAGCAGTCCAATTCCGATTGGCCGGAATTATAAGGAAGACGTTGAAAAAGCATTGACCAACCCCCGATCGTAAATGGATCACGCCCTAAACAAGTTTAGGGTGTGATCCCACCCACTCGGATGGTTAGTGTGGCCATATCATCTTCGCCATTTGTAAACCCGTTATTGGGTGTAGAGTCTGGGTCCAGCGGAGTAGCCGCTTCGATTTGAGCCTGAAGGACTTTGTTCCCGGCTGCTGTAGACGTAATGGTAAAGGTGAGTACGGATACCCCGCCCGCAGGAATACTGGCTATCGTACCGCGAACCGTGTTGCTAACCAAACTCATGTTCGGGCTGCTGACAAATGATATACCAGCTGGTAAGAGGCAGCCAATCTGTACGTTTTGCGCTGTCAGAGCTCCCGTATTCTTTACAATCAGGCTTATGGAAACAGGTACATTCGACAGGCTTGCCAGACTGTTTGTCATTAATCGTAAACTCAGGTCAGCTTTGTTAGGATCAGCAAAGGGTTGTGCACTGACAACCGCAGGTAACACCGGCGCATTTGGGGAGGTGGCAACCGTAAATACTGATGCTGTACTTTCGGGTGTACGGAAGTCTACCCAGGCTGCATCGTCTTCGCCATCACTAATACTGGTATTTGGTCGCGAGTCCTGATCCAACTGATCAGCCCGAACGATTTCGCTGGCTACCTGATAAGAGCCGGGCAACTGGGGCCGGGCTGTAAAAGATAACGTAGTTCGTTGACCAGTAGCCAGACTAGGAATGGAGGCCAGTAGGCTACCCTGAACGAGAGACATTGATGAACTCCCCGTAAATTGAAGATGATCAGGTAAAAAGCTACGTACCTTTACATTTGTGGCAGTTGCTTTACCTTCATTCACAACGGTTACTGTAAAAGGAATATCCTGGTTTACTGCGTTTACCCGAGTAGCTGCCTGAGCTATCAGACTAAGATCACTTACGGTTGGTGGCTGGGCTGCCAGGCTTGTCATTGCCCAGACTGCACTTGTCAGGGCTGTATCCCAGGCCTTGGATAGGCGGGTAAGACCAGCTCCCTGAAAATAAGTGCCGCCGGGCCTGGGTATCTGGATTGTATCGGTAATGGGGCCCGCCAGCACTTGTGCCGTTGTTTGTATAACCTCATTTTGACGGTTTGTGACGGGTTCGTAACTTCCGGATGGGTATAAAAGGCTTGTCGTATTATCAACCGAAGCTCGGGCAACTATCCATGGAAGTTGGGCAAAACCGGCATCAGACCGACTTCGATTGATCATAGCTTTTAAATCGGTTGCATAATTTGTTGCCTGTGGGTTGCTTGAGTAGTATTCGCTTTCACCCTGTTGCCATAATATGGCTCGTAAACCTGTCAGGGGAATATAATCCTTCAGGACTCGTTTAAGATTACTATAGGGCATACCTGCTGGCATGGGGGTTCCATCAAGGCTATTCGTATTCCCCTGTTCCATGCTTTCCCGCCAGTTACGAACGGTTGTGCCTGCCCAGGCTGTGTTGTAAAACAGAACGGGCACATTTAGCCGAGTGGTCAATAAATCCCCTAATTCACTCCAGCACCAGGCTGTATTACCGTGTGGACCAATCGGTTTATCGGCGGCCAGCGTGCTGAACAGGGGAGGTAGCGGAAGCCGGGTTGTGTCGGTATAATTGACATGAGGAACACAACTTACGCGGTCGTCGGTCGTGGATACAACGGACCGGATCGGATTAATCCCCTGTGCATTAGCCTCCCCTGCAATAACAAACACTTCCCCTACGCCAACAGGGGTTACCCGGATGTGGCTGATCACCTTATTTTGGACAATGGCCTGTATGTCCAGATTATACCAGCCACCAGTTGCCGTAACAGAGCCAGAGAACGTACCATTAGCAGGTTGATTGTCCAATACGACAAATGCATCGCTGTTTTGTCCATAACCCGATACTACTGGCGAAACCCTGATCTCAACACGTTCGGTTTGGGCTGGACATAATCCCTTTATATTGATTTGGCCGGTGTTGGCATTGTTTCTCTGAAATACAGCCCGAGGACTTGGGAAAACGACTTTGAGCGACGTCCCCGATGTGGTCACTGGCGTTGTAGATGGATAGAGCCGATCTTTTGGAATATAAACCGCCTGTGTGGTACCTGGTACAATCCATTGCAATCGGAGCTGGGCATTGTACCAGTACTGTAACAAATCAACCCGAATGTCGTACCGCTGATTTGCCTGCAAGCTGATTTGCCCTTTTATGTAGAAAGGCCATGCGTGAGCCGCTATATCGTCAATTACGAGCTGCCCATTTATCCAGACACGGATGGCGTCGTCGTAGCTGGTTTTAATCGTATACGTACCCGTAACCGGAGCTTCTACCTGACCGGTCCAGCTGGTGATCCAGTCACGGATTGGCATATAGGGGGTAGGGCCTGTATCAAACCACGTCATATCCAGCGGCCCATCCACTTGCGTAAATAAGGCCGTGCCATTGGGATCTGAACCACTCATATAGCGCCCGGTTAGCCCTGTGCCCGTTTTTTTGGGATAAGTTGGTGCAAAAACTGTAATCGGTGGGCTAAGTGTAGACGATGTTGCCGATGACACAATCCGGGTTTGGTAGGTTCCTGCCGTCAGATTATCCGGGAGCGTAACACGTAAAGGCTGGGTATTTCCCACGCCCAGATTGGTGACAAACTGACCACTCGAAGAAACTAACTGAGCTGTATAGGTAACCCCTGATTCGGGGCCATCCGGCGCTTCGTCAAGAAAAGGTATAACCAAATGGCCACCCTGATATTGGTAGGCTGGCTGGGGCAGGCCAACCGTGATCCGGGGCGCATCCTGAGGTAATGTGTAAGGGGGAGACTGCTGGAAGAAACTGGTGGTGAGAGCCTGATTCCAGAGTTCGGCCAGTTGCGGATAAAAGGAAGTCAGGAAGTGAGTACCTTCCTGCCGGTAGCTGTTATCATACAGATCCGTATTAGGCCCTGCATAGCAATACGGAACCTGAGAAATCAGTTGATTCTGTGCCTGAACTATAGCAGGGTCAGGGCTACCGTCAATCCAGGAAGCCCGCGCAATGACCCAGGGCACCGTTGAAACGCCTATGTCCTGACGACTGACCTCGATGAGTTTTTGGATGTTGCTGATATAATCTGAAGCGGGCTTGCCTTTGTCGGATTCTCCCTGATGCCAAAGAATAGCCCGAAGGCCCGTTCTGCGCACGTAATGATTCAAGGTTGCCTTAATTGCCCGATAAGGTCGTAAATCTTCAGCTCCGTCCCACTGGTTACTCTCTGGAATAATAAGTCCCTCTGCCGATTGTCGCCATTGAAGGGAGGAAGTACCTGCCAAAGCGGCTCCATACAGTAAAACAGGCACGCCTAGTTTCTGCACAAGTTTATCCCCCAGCATGCCATAGAAATAAAGAGAATTAGTTGGACCTGGACGAGTGAAGCTGGATAATTGGCTAAACGCTAGCGGAAAACGATATTCGGTAATCTGACCATCATAATAATTAAGACAGGAAACCCGATCATCAGAAGCACCAACTGTATAGGGTCCCCCTTGTGCATTTGATTGGCCCGAGGCAAGTAGAACTTCGCCTACACCTACCCGTTGAATTCGTTTGATACCAAGGCTTGTTGTGCCGTTAAATGCTTCGGCTTCCAGGTCATACCAGCCTCCCTGAACCGAAAGAATTTTACCTGAAATGGCCCCATTTGCAGGCGTAAAGGTCGACCATCCCGTAGTTGTTCCACCCTGGCGTACAATTAATCGTACTTTCATCTGAGTGACAGATGAAGTTACAACCGCATGAAATGGAACCGCTGCCTGATTCGAATTGTCTCGCTGGAAAACGATTCTGGATACCGGGAAATTAAGCTGGAATTGGCCAGAAACAAGGGTGGGAATGAGCAAGAAAAGCCATAGAAATAAGCGTACTCCAGAGGCCTTATTTACGTCTTTGTAATTGTTAATCATATGAGTCTATTTTAGTGTGGAAAGCAATTTTTAGATTCACTGAAAACGGTGAAAAATGGGCTAATGTCGGTTTTCCCTTCTAGGGGTTTAATGGATTTGGCATGATATTTGGCAACATGCTTATGTCAGCTTACACTGTTTTTTTTCTTTGTCAGCTGAGGATTAGTCAGAAATTCCAGCTGATTTGACTATGGACAATGGTTAAATAAATAGTAATAGCTAGATTTTTGTATAAATTAATTGTATTCACTATACTCTTATGGGTATATTTAATGGGTATTATTCTTGTGGTATAAGCCTGTTAGTTTTGAAGGGTTAGTTGGCTCATATCTATAGTATTACAAGAAATGTGCCGATGGCAATGAATGCATTGGATGACAATTGTCATCCATTATTCCTACCAACTCCATTTGCTGCACTCATCTGCAATGAAGTTTGTAAAGCGACTAGCTAATTTGTTTAGCTTATCGTATTGTTGGGGTATGAAAACCTTATCCTTCTCTCTTATTATTCCCTTTTTCCTGATTGCACACCATGTTTTAGCGCAATCGGGCAACCCGGCGATTCTTCGCAGCGAATTGATCTATGAACAGGCTCCTTTCCCAGAATGTCATGCCTCCACCCTGGCGGAAACGCCTAAAGGCCTGGTAGCGGCCTGGTTTGGGGGCACACACGAACGCCATCCTGATGTGGGTATTTGGGTGAGTAGCCAAACGGGAACGAACTGGACAACACCCATTGAGGTAGCAACGGGTGTTCAACCCGACGGCAAGCGTTTGCCTTGCTGGAATCCGGTTTTGTTTCAGGTACCGGGTGCCGAATTAATTTTATTCTACAAAGTTGGTCCCAGTCCCTCAACCTGGTGGGGCTTGCTGAAACGGTCAACAGATGGAGGGAAAACGTGGTCGGCTGCGGAGCGGTTGCCCGATGGTATTTTAGGCCCCATTAAAAACAAGCCGGTTTTACTGGCTTCGGGCGCTTTACTCTGTCCAACAAGCTCGGAAGATCATAATTGGCGGGTGCATTTCGAGCGAACCAGCGATTGGGGAAAAACCTGGCAGAAAACAGCCCCGATCAACGATGGGGTAGACGATGGGGCAATTCAGCCAAGTATTCTGTTTCACCCCAATGGGCAATTACAGGCTCTTTGCCGTAGCCAGAGAAGTGGATTTATTTTGGAAACCTGGTCGAAGGACGATGGTAAAACCTGGTCTCCTTTGCAGAAAACGACCCTTCCTAACCCTAACTCAGGTACGGATGCTGTGACCCTGAAAGATGGTAGGCAGGTATTGGTTTATAACCCAACATCGCCTGTTATGGGTAAGAGCGGGCCACGTACACCCCTCGATATAGCCATTTCCAACGATGGTAAAACCTGGAAAACCCTGGCTGTTCTCGAAAACGAACCGGGTGAATATTCGTATCCAGCCGTGATTCAAACCGCCGATGGTCTTGTTCACGTAACCTATACCTGGAAACGCCAGCGCATTAAACACGTTGTGCTGGACCCGAAAAAAGGATAGTAAGTGATGTTTACGAGCGTTCGTAAAAGAGGATACAATCAGTGGGGGTCAGCCTCCGTAATCAAGTTCGATTACGGAGGCTGACACCCACTGATTTACAGGGCGTTAATTACTCGGGAGTAGGTATTATTTAACAAGTTGCCATCATAGGTTAGTGAAGCATCATCATTAACATTCACCTGGATATTGCATAAGCTGCCCGAATTCGCCGTTGTACGAGTCATACTGAAACCTAATACGGCCTTACCACCCGCCGAAATAAATCCACCATTGGCCATGGTTAGTGTGAGTTGGCGGTCAGACACGGTATTTGTTACGGACCAGTTTGGGTTATCTACAGGTACAGGGTTTTCACTACCTCCCGATACATCGATACTCGTGAGTCCATTGGTAAATGAGACGGTATACCCTGGAGGGGCCGTCACTGTAATCGTCACATTGTTCATGGAGGTAGGTAGCCCATTTACTTCAAAAATATTCACCAGGAAGTTGCCTACGCTACCCGTTGTGGGGAAATTAGCCTGGGGTAAAATCAGGATAGGCGTTAAATCTGTACCTGTAAGCGAAACACTAGCGATATTGGTGCAACCAGCACTATTAGTAACGGTTACCGAGTAGATTCCTGACGCATTGACCAGTGCTGTGCCGGATACGCTGTTCTGACTTACCAGGCCTGGTCCACCAAACGTGTAAGAACTGCCTCCGCTCGCCGTTAGTGTCGCGCTGGTCATGCTAGCATTCAGGGGGCCACTGCTTGTCAAGCTGGCCACAGGTAAGGCATTGACCAATAGTGTGACACTCGCTGCTGCAGTCTGCGTACCATCGGTGGCGGTAACTGTTAGTGTATAAGTCGTTGGGTTGGCCACAGAAGGGGCTGTAAACGTGGGCGTTGCTCCACTGGCCGTTAGTCCGCTGGGTTGGCTGCTCCAGGAATACGAAGCGGGAGTGAAGCCAAGTGCAG
This sequence comes from Spirosoma migulaei, assembly GCF_054776855.1. Lineage (NCBI taxonomy): Bacteria > Pseudomonadati > Bacteroidota > Cytophagia > Cytophagales > Cytophagaceae > Spirosoma > Spirosoma migulaei. Next base: position 68,597 of record NZ_BAAHBG010000033.1, read on the forward strand.
TGGCCGTAAGGCTGAAATTGCTGCCAGCGCAAACGGCTGTTGGATTGGCTGGGCTTACACTCACGCTGGCTGGCGCACTAACCTTACGGATACGATTATTCGCCTGATCGGCAATGAACAGATTGCCAGTGCCATCGACCGCTACGCCAAATGGAGCATTTAGCTGGGCACTGGTGGCCGCACCGTTATCTCCACTAAACCCTTGAGAGCCAGTGCCAGCTATGGTAGTAATGGTGCCATCGGGGGTTACCTTACGAATGCGGTGGTTAAATGTATCATCAATGAATAAATTGCCATTGCCATCTATCGCTACTCCTGAAGGTGTATTTAGTTGAGCGCTGGTGGCCGGGCCATTATCTCCATCAAATCCGTTGGTGCCTGTACCGGCAACCGTAGTAATGGTGCCACCGGTAGTTACTTTACGAATGCGGTGGTTAGTCTGATCGGCAATGAACAGAGTTCCCATTCCGTCCACCGCCACGCCCGTTGGGTTAGTCAAGGCCGCATCGGTGGCTGAACCATTATCCCCACTAAAGCCATTGGTGCCGTTTCCGGCTACGGTAGTAATGGTTCCATTGGTAGCTACCTTGCGGATACGGTGATTGCCCGCATCAGCAATGAATAGATTGCCACTGCCGTCCACCGCCACACCCGTTGGATTCGCCAAATCTGCGCTGATTGCTGCCGCATTATCCCCGCTAAAACCATAGGTGCCTGTACCCGCCACGGTAGTGATGGTGCCATTGGTAGCTACCTTGCGGATTCGATTGTTTGTGCGGTCGGCAATGAACAGATTCCCTGTGCCATCTATAGCTACACCAGATGGGCTATTCAGGGCTGCATCGATAGCTGGTCCGTTATCCCCACTAAAGTCGGTTGTGCCATTGCCCGCCACCGTGGTAAGGGTACCGTCGGTGGCTACCTTACGGATTCGGTTATTTGTCTGATCGGCAAAAAAAAGGATTCCTGTGCCATCCACTGCTATACCAGATGGACTGCTCAGATTGGCGCTGGTAGCGGGACCATTATCTCCACTAAACCCCTGAGTACCGTTTCCGGCTACGGTGGTGATGGTGCCATCGGTCGCTACTTTACGAATGCGATTATTTGACTGGTCGGCAATAAACAGATTCCCCCCGTTGAGAACCACGCCCGTGGGGCCGGCCAATTCTGCACTGGTAGCTGGGCCATTATCCCCACTAAAATTAAAACTGCCAGTTCCTGCCACGGTGGTAATAGTCTCATCGGTGGCTACTTTACGGATACGATTATTTCCCAGGTCGGCAATAAACAGATTCCCAGCACCATCTACTACCACACTCGCAGGAGTACTCAGATTGGCACTGACAGCTGGGCCGGTATCGCCACTATAGCCTTGGGTGCCCGTTCCGGCTACAGTGGTGATGGTGCCGTCGGTAGCTACTTTACGGATGCGGTGGTTTGCCTGATCGGCAATAAACAGATTGCCGCTACCATCCACCGCAATCCCATAGGGACTATTCAGATTGGCACTGGTAGCTGGGCCATTATCTCCGCTAAACCCCTGAGTACCGTTTCCGGCTACGGTGGTGATGGTGCCATCGGTGGCTACTTTGCGAACGGTATGGGTACTCTGATCGGCGATAAACAGATTGCCCGTTCCATCCACCGCTACCCCCGAAGGATTACCCAGGTTGGCATTAATTGCGGGGCCGTTATCGCCACTGTAGCCATAGGAGCCTGTACCGGCTACGGTAGTAATGGTACCGTCGGTGGCTACTTTACGGATGCGGTGATTCGTTTGATCAGCAATAAACAGATTCCCACTGCCATCGACGGCTACACCTGCAGGATTATTCAGGGCTGCACTGGTGGCCGGACCACCGTCTCCTTTCAGTATAGAGCCAGCTACCGTAGTGATAGTTTGAGCGGATAGTCGTAGGGTTACTAAAACAAGGAGGGTACTTAGAGTGGCCTGTATAGCCAATCTGACTGAGTTGTAGACTAGGAGATGTTTTCTCATGGGTTAGGAGGTAACAGTAAATAAACAGATGAAAATTAAATGGATATTCAGAATAATCAATGATAAACGTAGGGAGAACGCTTAATTGCTGCTCTAAAATCGTATTTAAATCGCTCATTGTTAATATATTGACTGAATTAATTTTTAGGGATTCCTAAGCCTGACGCTGAACTGTCGATTAACTAAAGATTATGAATAACTGCAATATGCTGGTATAATGGTACTGTTTGTTGCGTAAATTCGGTTATTCCATAACTTGAATGCTTCTTATTTCAGACAGTGTCTCATGCCTGAAACTACATTTCGATATCAGTTACCAAAAAAAGCAATCAAAACGGACTGTCCGAATTGTGGGCCTAAACATCGCAGGACATTAAGCCGCTATGTAGATACGCAAACCGGTGAACCGTTACCTGATCAGTATGGCCGGTGTGATCGGGAAAGTAATTGTGGCTATCACCTCAATCCGTATCAGAAAGGTCCATCTGGCCTGTCGTATGCTGATGAAGTGAAAGCGCGTTACACAAGCAAACCTATACCTCGGGCCTGGTTTTCCAGCGCGGCTAAGCAGAAACATAAAGGGGTATCGAAACAAAGCATCATTACGAATCTGATTCACACGGAGAGCGCCACCCTCGAACAAGCCGAACGGGTTGCTGCTTTTTTGTTTGACCAGCCCGAAGCCCGCCCTGGTGGAAACGGGCTGCCTGTTGAACAGAGCCCGGTTTTTGCAATTCCTGAAGATGTTTTTAACCAGTCGCTGGGCCACTATCACCTCAATCAGTTTGCTTTCCTGTTGCGTCGCCATTTCGGGGTGCCGGTTGCCGATACGCTACTGAAGCGATTTGCTATTGGTACGTCGGGCCGTTGGCCGGGGGCTTGTGTTTTCTGGTACATCGACGAACTGGAGCGCATACGGGGAGGCCAGATCAAACTATTTGACGATACATTCCATACGGTCAAATACGTAGTAAAGGATGGTGAACGGAGAAGTAGAACCTCCTGGGTGCATTCAGCCTATGCCCGGCGGTGCGATGCGTTGAACCAGCCTTACCCAGCCTGGCTGGCGGCTTACCTCGATGAGCGTAATGATGTTCAAAAGTCGCCTTGTTTATTTGGGTTGCCACAGTTGCTGACCGCCCCGGCCGATCAGCCGGTGGCTATTGTCGAAGCACCCAAAACGGCGGTTATCAGCACTCCTTATTTCCCTGGTTTTATCTGGCTGGCTGTTGGGGCCTTATCTTACTTAAACGCAGAGCGACTGGCTCCGTTACGCGGGCGAAAAATAGAACTCTTTCCAGACCTCTCGAAAGATGGGAGTGCCTTTGATCGCTGGAACCGGGTGGCTGGGGATCTACTCGCGCAGGGGTTTCAGATTACGGTATCGACCTATCTGGAAGATAATGCCACCCAAGAGGAAAAAGACGCTGGATTAGACCTGGCGGATTTTTTACTGGACCAGTGGATTGAGTACTCACCCGAATGGGACAGCTAAATTCACCCTATATTTGTAGGGTAATCACTGGGTGTAGAGCAGGTATAGAACGTGAGTCATAAACTAAATTTTCCCGAAAAATCCATTTTTGTGTGCGATGGCAGCAAATGCGGCAAACACAAAGAAGTGCGTAAACAACTGAAAGAGTCGATTCGAGATCATGGCTTAAAAGATACCGTCGAGCTGATTAAAATAGACTGCACAGACCGATGTAAGGAAGCCCCTATTGTTTGTTTCCAGCCCCAAAATCGTTGGTTCAGCAACGTCTCGGTATGGCAGGTGCAGTCGCTTTTCAACGAGTTGATTCTCGAAAAGTAAAAAATCCAGCACCTCAGTCAGGTGCTGGATTTTTTACTAAGATAGGTTTGACGAACCTTTATTACTCACCACCGATTTTAGCGATCTCTTTATCAAGGACAAACTTACCGGTTCCTGTTTCTTCAATGAGTTCAATTAATTCGAGGGCACGCCGGGCGTTGCGTTCTTCTTCACGCTGCTCCTTCACAAACCACATCATAAACTCTTCTGTGGCGTAGTCTTCTGCCTGACGACATTTGCTCACGATCCGATTAATAGCATAGGTAACGGCTATTTCGCTCTGTAAAGCTAGTTCGAAAACACTTCTGAAGGTGGCGTATTCCTGTTGCACTTCGCCAACCGTAGGGGTTATGGCGATGCCACCTACTTCTGTAATATAACGGAATATTTTCAGGCAATGCCCACGCTCTTCGTCCGACTGTTTGTAGAAATAATTAGCCGACTTTTCGTAGCCATTTTGCTCTAACCAGGCGGCCATAGCCAGGTATTTCTGAGAAGCTTCAGCTTCCATTTTTACCTGAGCGTTCAGCGCAATCTCAATTTCCTCTTTCAACGAGGTGCGCATACGGAGCAAATCCTTCATAGCTATATAGTTTTAGGCGGTTCTTAATTTATAAGACGCAAAATAGACCTTTGTTGTTTGAACAAGAAGAATTTGCCGAAAATTTAGAATCAGTCTAACAAAAAAACTACTGATACTTAAGCTACCAGTTCGCCCAATGTTTCCTGAAGCATTGATCTGAGATCCAGAGCGAACTTTGTGCCGTTGAGCAGGTCACGAAGTTGAATGATCTCACAAAGCGTAAGGCGATGTGCCAGTTGGTTGGCTGGCGATTCCAGGACTTTAAAATCGCCCGCATCCGACAGATCGAACAACATTGCCTTGATATCTATGGTATTGACTTTCCGCCGAAACGCAGCAAAATCCTGCACTCTAAACTGAATCTCAAGATCGATAAACTCAACAATGACCCGATTCGTAAGATCACACTGATAAGTTGCCCCTTTCTCGTTACGATATAATTCAGCCGTGTACTTTACTTGCATAGTTTTGAGTATTCCACTTCTAGTTGACACAAATATACAAGCAGATAGTCTATCAAAGTACATCTATTTGAAATCTTTCTAAATTAATTGAGAATGAAGTCGGTCAAGCCTCCTGGTCACCTCTTTCCTGTTTAGCTTCTTTAGGGGCAGGACGTAAGTAAGGACTAAGGTTATTCGGGTTTAGAAGAGAGGACGTATTGGGTACGAATACACCCTAAACGCTACAGTACTCAATTCCTGAACCGATTCACTGGTAATCAACATGGTTTATAAAAACTATCTGTTCGCCGTTGCGCTTCTTTTTCTGCTGAATACGCCTGGCCTGCATGCCCAGACCCAACGTACACCGAATACGACGGGTAGTTCATCAACTACGGCTGAGTGCGCCTGCCAACGACTTGCGGCTATGACATTTCCGGGAGCTACCATTACCACGGCTGACTGTGTACCGGCGGGGTCGTTCACACCACCGGGTAGTAGTCAGGCCATTGCTGATCTACCTGCTTTTTGCCGGGTGGCGGCTACGCTAAAGCCCACGCCGGAATCAACCATTCGGATTGAAGTGTGGCTTCCGCAGACCAATTGGAATGAGCGATTTCTGGGTACGGGTACCGGCGGAGGGGCGGGGGGTATTTCGTATTCAGCACTGGCTAATGGGTTAAAACGTGGCTTTGCAACGACCAATACCGATATGGGAACGTCGCCCAACGCCAACGAAGCCGTTGGCCACCCTGAACGATGGGTGGATTTTGGGTACCGAGCTACGCACGAAATGACCATGACTGCCAAGGCCGTTACCCAGGCGTATTACAAAAAGCCATTCCACCATGCCTATTTCGCAGGTTGCTCAACGGGTGGGCAACAAGCGTTAATGGAAGCACAGCGGTATCCCGATGATTACAACGGAATTCTGGCTGGAGCCCCCGCCAATAACCGGACTCACTTACATACGGGTTTTGTCTGGAATTATAAGGTGACGAATCAGGTACCGGGCAGCGCGCTTCTGCCAAAGGAAAAGATAGCCCTACTCACCAGTGCTGTAATCAACGCCTGTGCCGGTAAAGATGGGGGCGCGCCCGGCGATAACTTCCTGACCGATCCCCGTGCCTGCCAGTTCGATCCGGAAACGCTTCCCAAATGCCCCAATGGTACCGACGATGGTACTTGCTTCACCAGCGCTCAAGTGACGGCTCTGAAAAAAATCTACGCTGGCCCAACCAATCCCCGGACGGGCGAGCGAATTTATACGCCGATACCTTTGGGGAGCGAAAATTCAGGAGCCGGGTTGGAGTATCAACAAAATCCCAAACAGTCTCCCCCTTCACTTTTTTACCAGTACAAATGGGTGTTTGGCAGCAACTTCGACTATTCGACCTTTGACTTTGATCAGGACCAGGACAAGATGGATTCACTGCTAGCGCCGATCTTAAACGCGAACAATCCTGATTTAGAGCCCCTGAAAAAGCGGGGCGGAAAGCTAATCATGTATTCGGGGACGGCCGATCCCCTCGTTCCTTTTCAGGATGCCGTTACGTATTATGAGCGGGTAATTGAAGCGCAGGGAGGACTAAACCGAACGACGGATTTCTTTCGCTTCTACCTGATTCCAGGAATGGCTCATTGTAGTGGCGGACCGGGACTAAACGATTGTGGGCAGACTCTGGCCCTCAATGTTCCTCAGGATAGCGAGCATGATATAGTAACGGCTCTTATAAATTGGGTCGAAAAGGGTATTACACCCGATAAACTGATTGCGACAGCTTTTACGGGTGGAGTGCCTGCTAATGGCGTTCGATTCCTACGACCTGTCTATCCCTACCCGAAGCTTCCCAGCTATACTCGTGGAGATCCTAACTCACCCGCCAGTTATCAGGGTGTCGATTATCCACGTGGCAACGTATTGGCTCCCGCCAAGCGATACCTGAAGTGAGCATTACCAGATAAATTAACTGATTTAAAGGGTAGCCTGAGGGGTTCGGCCACGTATAATTCGGCTGATTATCGGCACAGGTGGTTCCTCCTTGTAGACAGGATTATGTGATCAACAGGGTTGTCAGGGGATAAAAAACCTGTTAATCCTGTAATCCTGTCTAAAAAATAAATACACCCTAACCTAATGAGTAATAAGGGGGATTGCTGCCACTTTATAGAGACACAAGCAGGACAGTATCCGAAATTAGGAAAAGGATGAGATCATATTGGAATTGTTTTTTTTCTGGGTCAGGCTATTCAGGCCGATTTCTAGCCTTACACCTTATTGTATTCTGTCAAATCGTGGGTGGAGTACCGGTTTTTGCCCAATCACCGGGGAAAACAGTATCCTTATTTGATGGAAAAACCCTGACTGGCTGGAAAACCGTCGATCCGGCACAGGCAGCCTTATGGTCTGTAGCCGACAGCATGATTAAAAGCGGTGACGGTGTTAAAAAGATTCCGGAAAACACCTATCTGCATACCCTAAAAGAATACGGCGATTTTGAATTTCGCTGCCTGTTTCGACTGCATGGCGATCCGGCTACGGGCATGATCAATAGTGGCATTCAATACCGATCTATCCTTGAGGGTACTAAAATCATTGGCTACCAGGCCGACATTGGCAATGGTTACTGGGGTGACCTATATGATGAACATCGACGGGAGAAATTAGTAAGCGGAGACTTGAGCATTCTGAAGCGTGTCCTGAAAGAAGACGGCTGGAATAGCTACATTATCCGCTGTAAAGGCAACCATCATGAGTTATACATCAATGGCGTGAAAACCTGCGACTACATTGAAAAAGATAGCAAAATCCCTCAAAAAGGAGTCATTGCCGTTCAGATCCATAGCGGAGGGGTCGCCCAGGTTGAATTCCGAGACCTGACAATATCTGAGTTGTAAATACCCAACTAGCCGCTGGCCAAATAGAATGCGCTTACTCACCCATTTGAAAATTAGTAACTTGCCTAATGTTGAACAATTTACGACTTATTCCTATGCCTAAATTTCGTTTGTTCATCCTCTTTTTTTCTGTCATTCTTCTGCCCAGTACGTACAGCACGGCACAGTCTGCCAAACCGAAGCCTGCTCAGAAAACCGAGAAGGTTGACCGGGAGTATGCATTGGAAGCATCTATGCTGGGCTACTTTGCCAAGGACGGAACCCGTAATCCGACGTTAAAGGCCAATAAAGGCGACCGGGTCCGCATTACCATTACGGATACCGAGCTAATGACGCACGATATCGCTCTGGAAAAACTGGGTCTCAAAAGCAAGACCATTCAGGAGAAGGGAGCGAGCACCAGTATCACATTTACTGCCGATAAAAGCGATACCTATTACTGTACCGTTCCGGGCCACCGGGCTGCGGGTATGGTTGGAAGTTTTGAGGTAGTAGAAGGGACCATCTCAACAGCAACCATTGCCGGACAGGTGCCCATGAAAAACGGCCAACCCCTAAATCTGAATTTCGAGACGGGTACGCTGAAAGACTGGACCGCTACCGGCGATGCGTTTACCAGCCCGATTTTCGATCAGGACCCATCTCCTGTTCATGAAAAAGACATGACGATTGGTTTTGCAGGAACGTATTTCCTGAGCAGCGGAGGCACCACAAACTATAAGCAGATCGGTACCTTAACATCGGTACCGTTTACGGTCACACAGCCCTTTGCTGCGTTTCGGGTGTCGGGTGGGGCGTTGCAGGATACGCGGGTAGAACTTGTTCAGGCCAGTACGGATAAGGTTATCTTTCACAGTACAGGGCAGGGGAGGGCAACCCTTCAGCCGGTTGTGGTTGATTTACAACCGTATCTGAATCAGGATATCTTCATTCGGATTGTCGACAACGAGACCGGTATTTCGCAGATTCCTTACATCCCGAATGATAAATGGGCGCATATCAATTTTGATGAGTTTCTGTTTTATCCCACCCGCCCGAACTTCCCGAATGAGCTGAAACAAAAAGACATTATCATACTACCCCCCTTAGATCCCGTCCTGAATGCGGGCCTTTCTGGTCTCAAAGCGGCTCAGGCCATGACGCCCCCCAACGGGTTTACCATCAAACTGGCAGCCGCCGAACCGGATATTGTCAAACCAATCTGTTTTACGCTCGACCCCCGTGGCCGACTTTGGGTAGTTGAATCACACACCTATCCCGTTCCGGCTCCCGAAGGTCAGGGCCGAGACCGCATCCTTATTTTTGAAGATACGAATGGCGATGGAACACTAGACAAGAAGAAGGTCTTTACCGAAGGACTGAACCTGGTTAGTGGTATTGAAGTGGGTATGGGGGGCGTATGGATTGGGGCCGCACCGTATCTATTGTTCATTCCGGCAGATTTTAAAAACGACAAACCAACCGGACCACCTCAAAAGCTGCTCGATGGCTGGGGTACTCAGGATACTCACGAAACGCTGAACAGTCTGCGTTGGGGACCCGATGGCTGGCTGTACGGCACCCACGGCGTATTTACCCACTCGAATGTTGGTAAGCCAGGTGCTCCTGATTCGGAACGAACGAAATTGAACGCGGGTGTGTGGCGGTATCATCCAACCACCCACCAGTTCGAACTCTTCGCCGAAGGAACCAGCAATCCCTGGGGACTTGATTTCAACGACTACGGGCATGCATTCATCACGGCCTGTGTTATTCCGCACATGTATCACATGATCCAGGGCGGACGGTACCAGCGTCAGGGTGGCAAGCATTTTAACCCCTATACCTACGACGACATTAAAACCCACGCCGACCACGTACACTGGCTGGGCGAACGGGGACCGCATGCCGGTAACTTCCGGTCGGCTTCGGCGGGTGGTGGTCATGCCCATTCCGGAGCTATGATCTACCTCGGCGGTAGCTGGCCCCAGGACTACCGCAATGATATTTTTATGAATAATATCAACGGAGCCCGGTTTAATCAGGATCATCCAACGCGTACGGGTTCAGGCTATGTGGTTACCCACAAACCTGATTTCATGGCCATGAACGATTCCTGGTCGCAGTGGCTGAATTTCAAGTACGATGCGAGTGGATCGGTTTGGGCCATTGACTGGTACGATAAAAACCAATGTCACAGCCCTAATCCAGATGTACACGACAAAACCATGGGCCGTATTTTCAGAATCTCCCATGAAAACGATAAATGGGTACAGGTGGATCTGACCAAGGCATCGGACATGGAGTTGGTTGCTGCCCAGCTAAATCCAAACGAATGGTATGTGCGTCAGGCTCGAACCATTTTGCAGGAGCGTGGCCCGAATAAGAAGGTGCATAAAGCTCTGAAAGAAATTCTCGCTAAAAACCCCGATGCTACCCGTAAACTTCGCGCGCTCTGGGCCCTTCACGTGACCAAAGGTCTGACCGAAAAGGAACTGGCTGATTTGCTGAGCAATGAAAATGAATACGTCAGAAGCTGGGCCATACAACTTTTGGCCGAAAACAAAGCCGTTTCTACAGAAACGCTGAAACGGTTAGCCGCTCTGGCGCAATCAGATAACTCGGCGCTGGTACGACTTTATCTGACTTCGGCTATGCTTCGGCTGGAGCCGAGCCAGCGTTGGGAGGTGCTGGAGGCATTGGTTCAGAAATCGGAGGATAAAGACGATCATAACCTGCCGTTACTGCTTTGGTATGCGTCTGAACCACTGGCGGCCATCGACATGAAACGGGCGCTGGAAATGGCCCAAAAATCAAAAATGCCCAAGCAACTGCCCTACACCATTCAGCGGATCGCGGCCATCGGTACAGACGATGCCAGGAAAGTGCTGAAAGACCTGAACGACCGGGTGGGTAAACTGGATCATTCGCACGAAACTCATGAACTCCAGGCGTTGATTGCCAAGGTGCTAGAGGAGTAAGATTCGGAGTCGCCATGTAAAAGTCCATTACTTCATAACCCTGAAGGGTTACATAGTCTAACTGGGGGCGAAGCCCTCAGATTACGAACCTACACTATGAATAAACAGCTAAGTCTAAGCACTATCCTCCTTTCCTGCTTGCTTACGAGCGCCTATGGCCAGCAGGAAAAAACCTTGTTCAAGGTACGTCAGCAGCAGGCAGGTAATACGGATGCCCGAGCAACCAGTACGGTTGTTCCTGCGGGCAACTTTAAGAAAACCACCCTCACCCGCGATTTTATTTCGGAAGGGGTTGCCGTGGCCGATCTGAATAAAGACGGCAAAATGGATATCGTGGCTGGTTATTATTGGTTCGAAGCCCCTAACTGGACCCGTCATGAGATGGCTCCGTCCCGCGTATACGATCCGCGAAAGGAGTATAGCGATTCATTCCTGAATCTGGGCATGGATGTCAATCAGGATGGCTGGGACGATGTCGTTATCATCGACTTTCCTGGTAAACCTGCTTTCTGGTTTGAAAACCCGAAGAACAAGCCCGGTGAGTGGAGCAAGCATATTATTGCCGATTCCGTGGGTATTGCCAACGAATCGCCGGGGTTTATTGATATCGATGGCGATGGGCGACTCGATATTCTGTGTGGCGATAAGGCGAAGAAACAGATTGTCTGGTTAAAGCCACCCGTAAAACCCGGCGAAACGGAATGGAGACGATTCGCTCTGAGTGCCGAAAATGTGCCCGGAACTGAGATTTTTTCTCATGGCATCGGCTATGGTGATGTGAATAAAGATGGCAGTAAGGATGTCGTGATTCGGGAAGGCTGGTTTGAAGGAACCGCCGATACTAAATCCGGTAACTGGGTGTTTCATCCGGCCGATCTGGGTGAGCCTTGCTCACATATGCAGGTTCTGGATGTAAATGGGGATGGGAAAAACGACGTAGTCAGTGCATCGGCGCACAAGCTTGGCGTCTGGTGGCATGAGCAGGTGATGGACGAACAGGGTAAAATCAATTTCAAAACCCACCTGATGAGCAACACCACCGCTCAGACGCATTCGTCTATTATGGCTGATCTGAACGGCGATGGCCGAAAGGATTATATTACCGGAAAGCGATTTCTGGCCCACCACGGTCGGGACCCTGGCGACAGTGATCCGGGTATCCTGATGTGGTTTGAGTTTACGCCCGGCAAGGAGCCTTACTACAAAGAGCATATCGTTGATAATGACTCAGGTGCAGGCCTTAACATTGTGGCGCAGGATATGAATGGCGACAAGAAACCCGATATCGTTATTGCCAACAAGAATGGGGTTTTCCTGTTTGAGAATAAAATCAGGAAATGAGGCTTTAAGGGTTGTGCTTTAGATTCAATTCGCCAATTATACATGACCACGAACCAAACAGTATACGAAGCCGAAACGCCACTGCCTCCACTCACCGAACTGCGGATGGGGCCGTTGACAGTCGGCTACGAAAATGGATTTTTTCGGTATTTCCGTTGGGCGGATCATGAGATTCTGCGAATGGTCTACTTCGCGATTCGGGATGAAAATTGGGGTACGTGGCCTCCCATTCTCTCGAATGAACAATGGACAGTTGATCCTGACCGATTTCGCGTAAGTTACACCTGCCACTATGAGCAGGATGGCACAACGTTTTTTGTCTGGGATGTCGTAGCCGAAGGGACAGCCTCGGGTGAGTTTTCGATGACTATCGATGGAGTTGCGCACCAGCCATTCCTGAAAAACCGGGCGGGTTTCTGCATCCTGCACCCTATTTTGGGTACGGCTGGCCAGCCGTGTGAGTTGATTCATCCCGATGGTAAGGTCGAGGTAAGCCATTTTCCGCAGATCATCGACCCGGAGAACCCATTTAAACTACTAGCCGGCATGCGCTGGCTCCACGCGGGCGGGTATTGGTTTAAGCTGGAAATGAGTGGCGATATCTTTGAAACGGAAGACCAGCGTAACTGGACCGATGCGTCGTTCAAGACGTTCTGTACGCCACATAATCTTCCCGTTCCGGTTTTGCTTCAGAAAGGCGAAGAGGTTCACCAGCGAATTCTGTTTCGCCCTGAACAACCGTTGCCAAGCCGTCCTGAAAGTAATTTCAACGACATTGTTATCCAGGTGGTTGACGAACAACGAACAGCCTTGCCTGCGCTCGGTGTAAGTGCCTCAACCGAAACCAATACGCTTTCGGAGCCAGTTGTTCAGGCAGTACAGTCCTGCTCGTTCGACCACTATCGAATCGACGTATCGCCCCGTCAGGCAGACTGGGAGACTACGTTTTTGCTGAACGTTGCTACTGCACAAACGCTGGGCTGGCCGTTGTTGGTAGCCCTTCAGCTATCGGCCAATTATACGGCTGAACTGCGGGCGTTTCTGAATACAGTTCAGCAAAGCCAGCTAGTTGTGTCCGACTTATTGGTGCTCTCAGCCGATGAGGTTGTCTCCAATGCTGACATGCTTCGTCTGGCACTCAATACGGTACGACATGAACTACCGCATACGCGTGTCGGGGCAGGAACAAACTACAACTTTACAGAGCTGAACCGTAACCGGATTTCAACAGAGGGTCTGGACTTTATCAGTTATGCCGTTCACCCGCAGGCACACGCCTTCGATAAACGATCGATTGTAGAAACGGTTGATGGACAGGGCAATACGGTACAGACAGCGAGGTCATTCTCTGGGGCTTCGGCTGTGTATGTATCGTCTGTTACGCTACGTCAGCGGCTCAACCCCGATGCGCGTGATCCAGCCAATCGTATCCTGAGCAATGCCCAGAAAACGGATGCCCGCCAACCCTTACGCTGGCTAGCTGGCTGGACCCTGGGTAGCATTAAGTATCTGGCCGAAGCAGGGGCAGGAGCCATAACGTATTACCAGACCGTTGGCCAGCAGGGAATTGTTTCCGAAGCGGCTGAACGGTATCCGATTGCTGTGTTATTGGCTGAAATACTGGTATTTCGGGGAGGGCAGGTGATGCATACAAAAACGAACAATCCGCTGGCGTGCAGTACTTTACTGCTTGTTCAGGGAGAGCGTCGGCGTTGGTTGATTACGAATCACACCGACCATCCTTTGCCGGTCCAACTGCCTGAACCTTTTCAGAAAGGCTATCGAATTACGCCTGTCCCTTCGGAAAAACTACCACTGGACTTAGCGCATGGAGATAAACACTGGATAGAGCCCTTCGGAACGTGGATTCTGGATTGCTAGCGCAATCAGGACCCTTTAGTAGCACCGAATGAGGCTAACCAGCCGATGAGAAGTCCGAGGATGGTTAACCCGCCGATAGTGATCAACAGCCATTTAAAGACAGTCAGGAAAGGCCATTTGACCAAAAAGCAGAGAGCGGCTAAAAAGCTCATCGCGAATAGAACCATCCAGCCTAACCCAATAAAGGCCATAAACGCCGAGCCGATTCCTGAGTCGCGACTGTCGCCGTAGCGGGCAGCTTCACATAAAAAATTAACAACAAAGTAACTGCCAATTAGGCTGGCAATGCCAATCCGGGTTAACCACCACCAGTGACTACCCGCTGCCCAGAAGAAGGTTGTAAAAGCGAAGATAACGCCCAGTGCTGGCAGGAACCAGCCGATGTTGAGCAATTTGTCATGATCATTGGCCGGAAGTGGCTGGCTAAGCTTACTAATCAGTCCGGTGATGGCCAGCATGCCCAGCCAAACCAGTTCGGGGCCGAGCAAATAGGTAAGGGTACGGTTCATAATTACATAAGTTCCCACGAGATTCTCAGTGCAATAAGTCCTAGGGACAGCAGCATTAATATCCATTTCAACACCGGCAGAAATGGCCAGTGGGCCATCAGGAAAAACAGAACGGTTGACCCTACTCCTAACAATATTGTCCAGCCAATCCCAACGAATAAAAGAGATCCCATGATAACGCCTACATCCCGAATGTCATCGTAACTGGCTGATTTAGATAAATAACCGACCAGCAAACCAACGCCTATCAGGCCAGAGATAATCGTTCGAGCCAGCCACCACCATTGATTACCCTGTGCCCAAAACAAGGGTATGAAGGCGAGGATAACCCCAACTGTAGGCAAGTACCAATTCATCCATATCAGTTTGAAATGGCCCCCGCTAACAATCGGTTGGTTAAACGCAACGATACTGGCGGCAACCGTGAGCATTAAAAGCCAGATCAATTCAGGCCCTATTAAATAGGCAACTGTTGTACGATTCATTCGATGAGGGACTGTGATTCAGTTGTCAAAACGCTTTGTAGTTCTTGACGTTTTCCTGAAGGGTTACCAGCGTAGTTTTAAGGTGTTTATCGAGTTCTGAATAGATACCCTGAAGATCTTTCTCGTTCTTCTCGCAGTAGGTTTCAATAGCTATTGGGCGAGCGTTTCCGGGATTCTCCAGCGTAATCTGCGTAAGAGTTGCCCGGTATTTGCGGTTACTACACTCCACAATAAAGCTGTACCGAAATGTATAAACGCCCCCTGCCGAACTCTCGGATCGGGGGAGGCTCACCACTTGCGTAACACGCCCGACTAAATCCCCCGTTTCTTTGTCGTTCAGTGAAAAGGTATCGGTAGGTGAATGGAAAGACTGAGTGAGCCACAGGCGGGCCCGCCGGAATAGATCGGCCTGCGAAACCGTACCACAATCGACTACTTCTGTATAGGT
Organism: Spirosoma migulaei; assembly: GCF_054776855.1. Lineage (NCBI taxonomy): Bacteria > Pseudomonadati > Bacteroidota > Cytophagia > Cytophagales > Cytophagaceae > Spirosoma > Spirosoma migulaei. The sequence continues at coordinate 83,960 of NZ_BAAHBG010000033.1, forward strand.
AACGGTTTGGTTAACAACCGGCAGGATGCCGTGGAGCTTCCCATTGGTGAGGACAGGTGGACAATCGGCCCGGACAGCACCGACGATAAACAGACTGGCTGTCAATGCCGCTAGAAATACACTATGCATGATTGGTTAACTTGATTAAGGCGTTAAAAAAAAGAGAGTGGTCTATTGTAAACCGTCTCAAAAGTAGGGCGCTAAGTGAGGTCTATCCAGCCGGAGTTGACAGCGGGTGGAATTGGGTCGATAAGTAGTGGGAAAAGCACAATATATCGTTTAGCGTATTAAGTCAATACGCTCCTTTTACTAGCTCATACGCTCACTTCGTCCGTTCACAAGGCTTATTCTACGGTTCATGCAGAATGCTGTTCGGTATGGTAGCCAGGCTAATTAGTTTCGCCATTGTTTATGTATGTAAGGCCATTTATGAGAACTATATTGATTGCCGCTGCCCTACTAACCACTACGTTTTGCTGGGCACAGTATAACCCGGTTGGTGCCATTACGATGTGGAGCGAAGGCTACGTGGTTACGCTCCAGAACGATACCATCCGTGGCCAGATAAGGGTCGGTTCACTCCTGAACGATTCTCCCGCGAGTGTCGTCATTCGCACTAATGATGGGAGTAAGATCAAACAAAAAGGGTCTGAACTACAGCTACTTGCTCAACGGATACCCGATTTTGCGTACGCAACCGGCTACATTCCGAGAGAACGGGAAGTGGTAATTTTTGAACGCGTCCCTAATCCCCGACGTAGTGATAAGCCTATGCTACTGGAGCGCCTAACCCCGCCAGGTGGGGGAGTGGCCCTGTATTTTGATGCAGCTGGCTGGAAGAAAACATCTGAGTACACGTTCGGAAATTTTACGTTCGAGACCAACCGGCAGGATCTTAGCTATATTGTCCTGAAAAATGGTCGGGATGCACAAGTAGCCAAACGGGGCGACATGGAAGCCGTACATGAAAAGCTATTTGGCGATTGCCCGGCCTTTATCAGGCACTATCCGATGGCCAGTCGACGCAACTGGAACCAATTTGGGGAGATGGTGCTGGCATATAATCAGCTCTGTCAGTAATTGTCAGTAAGTACTGGTTATTAAGTAATGAGGTTATTCGTCATTGGCTAAGCCTTGATAGTCAGTAAATAACCAATAACTCAATAACTTTTTATGAGCTACGTACCCTTTGTGTTTATCAACCCTTTATTTATTCGTACCAATCCAGAACTTTATTTTTGTGGTATGTATTGACGTACTATACGTCTATCTGCGGGAATTCGCAGTGTCTAATTCCTTCTGATGAGGTCCCCCAAAATGGTTCTTTTGCGATTACTCTGGCAAGTTCCAGTCGCCCTGATTTTACTGGTTGTATTCCTGTTTTCAATGAGTGGATACGCTATTTCGGTGAACAGCCGACGTACCAAAGATGTGCCCTATGTATCGCCAACAGCTCCTGACTTCAGCGCCGAACGTCATGTGCTGGATATCTACACTCCACGCGGAAAATCGGCTACGGGGCGGCCCGTGGTTGTGTTCATTCATGGCGGGGCCTGGAATAGCGGGAACAAAAATATTTACTGGTTTATTGGTCGGCGTCTGGCCAAACAGGGGGTGGTTACCGTAATTATCAATTACCGGCTTTCGCCTAACGTTCAGGTGCCCGCTATGGCCGATGATTGCGCCAGGGCCGTTCAGTGGGTTACGCAGCACATTGGGGGCTATGGGGGTGATCCGAACCGAATTTTCGTAATGGGCCACTCGGCGGGTGGAGGACTAGCGGCTTTGCTAGCTACCGATACACAGTTGTTTGCCAGATTAGGAATGACTAAAAATCCAGTGAAAGGGGCTATTCTCGATGATGCAGCAGGCTTAGATATGTTTGGGTACCTGACCAAAATGGAGTATCCCGGCGACGAGTCTTACCTGGTGGCTTATGGGAAAGTACCCGCCGTTTGGCGTACGGTATCGCCCATCTATTTCGTAGGAGCGAGTAGCCCGCCTATGCTGGTATACGTAGGTGAGAATACCTATCCCAGCATTCTCGACAGCTCAAAGCGGTTCCGTCAGCGACTTCAGGAATTCGGTATCAAGCATGAATTTGCCACGTTGCCCGGTAAGAAGCACATTCCCATGGCCACACAACTATTCTGGAAGAATAATATCATCTACCGTGATTTGCTGAAATTCGTCGGCGCAACATCGTGATTTTTTAACGCAAAGGCGCAAGGTATTTCGCAAAGGGCGCAATGGATATAAATCTTTGCGTTCTTTGCGAAACACCTTGCGCCTTTGCGTTAAAAACTGTGCATCCAGACATGGCCGATATCGACTTACTGAGACACGCCTTACGGGCTTTTGCGGATATTGACGAAGACGCGTTTTCACTATCGATACCCTATTGGCAAAGGAAACAGTATAAAAAAGGGGAGTTCTACAACGAGTACAAAAATGTTTGCAAGCACCTTGGCTTTATTCTTGATGGTGTTTTCAGGGCTTATCATGTAAAAGAAGAGACGGGCGAAGAAAAGAATGTGTTTTTCTTTTCTAAACACCAGATGGTTGTTTCTTACAAGAGCTTCATTGAGCAGACTCCCTGCAATTACTTTACCGAGTCGATGGTTAATTCGACAATTTTATACATTCATATCAACCACCTGACTCAGCTTTACCGGCAATCGCATCAGTGGGAGCGTTTTGGGCGCTTAGTGGCCGAACGAGCCTTTACAGTTGCCATGAGTCGGGCTGAAGGCTTTCTGTTTCAATCCCCTGAACAACGATATCTGGAATTAATGGAGCAGCATCCGGATATTTATAATGCCATCCCACTCTATCATATCTCGTCCTATCTGGGTATTCAGGGACCATCCTTGAGCCGTATCCGAAAAAGAATGGCGAGTCGTTAATACGGCTCGACGATTTTAACCTGGGTTAATAATTGTGTACCATCATCTGCTGACTTTTGTCCTGTTCAACGCACAAGGGGAACAGGCGATAGGCGCTTTGGCTCGTGCTGATACTGAACGGTTTGTATTCCTTTTTATAAACTATAAAACAGCGTAATCATGAAAACGAGTAAAACAAAAAATGTGGTGTTTGTTACAGGAGCCTTTGTTAGTAATAGTGGCTGGGATGAGTGGAAAGCGTATTTTGAAAGCAAAGGATATACGACAGTAGCCCCCGCCTGGCCGTTTAAGGATGGTACTGCCGCTGAGTTACGGGCCAGACAGCCGAACGATACCGATTTGGCCAATTTATCATTGGCTGAGCTGGTTGATCATTATGCGAACATTGTGAAATCGTTTCCCGAAAAGCCAATCGTGATCGGACATTCATTAGGTGGACTCGTTACCCAGATCATCGTGAATCGGGATCTGGCTGCGGCTGGCGTTGCCATTCACTCGGTGCCACCACAAGGTGTATTTCCCTATGAGTTCTCATTTTTAAAAGCGGGCTGGAAAGCACTTGGCCTGTTTACTGACCTTGAAGAAACTTACCTGATGTCATTCGAAGACTGGCAGTATGCCTTCGTTAACGACATGCCTTTGGCCGAGCAAAAAGCAGCTTATGAGGCTAACACAATTCCAGAGTCGAAAAAAGTGGCCAGAGGGGGATTAACCAGCGCTGCTCATGTGGATTTTGACAAACCACACGCTCCACTGCTGCTTACATCGGGCAGTCTTGATAACATCATACCCGCTCACCTCAACCATCGGAATTTTGAGGCTTATAAATCCAATGGTTCCGTTCTGGAATACAAAGAGTTCGAAGGCCGTAATCACTTTGTGCTAGGGCAACCTACCTGGAAAGAAGATGCCGATTATATTCTGGACTGGCTGGATAAACATGCGTAAGCTATACGAATAAAACGGTGCTAGCCTTTGTGGAAAAATGCGTCATCTTTACTGAACTGTCGAGATGACGCCTTCCTATGAACACGTTCCTACGCTCAAGATTCGCTGCATTTACAGCACGTTTTCCTACTTCTTATTGCCTGGTATTTGCCGCTTTGCAAGTAGGTTTTTCGTCTATGAACTACGCGCAGAGTCAACCTTCAGACGCCAATGCCCATCGGAGTAAAGTTGCCTTTCAGTTACCAGAAACAGGTCTGATTACGGAAGGAATTGCCTACGATTCGCAGACCGAAACCTTCTACATTAGCAGTGTTCACGAGCGGAAACTAATCAGCTATTCGGTTAAAAAAGGCGCTACCGATTTCTCGCAACCTGTCGATAGCTTGTGGGGGATGTTCGGCTTGAAAGTAGATCCGGCAAGGCGCTTACTATGGGGCTGTAGCTCGGCGCTAGCACAAGCCAAAGGCATTACGGCTACCAGCGATGGACATACCGCACTCGTTGCCTACGATCTGAAAACCAGGCAACTACTGCACAATTACCCAGTGCCCGATGATGGAAAGCCTCACTTGTTAGGCGATTTAACGGTATCAAGAAGTGGAACGGTGTATGCCACCGATAGCCGCTCCCCCTGGATTTATCGCCTTGACGTCGGCGCAAAAGCTGTAACTCCTTTTCTGACTGATACCTTGTTCCGTTCCCTACAGGGATTAGCCTTATCCGACGATGAGAAAACTCTGTATGTCGCCGATTACCGGCGCGGACTGTTATCCGTTACTTTATCAACAAAACGAGTAACCTGCCTTTCCTGCGCGCAAACAGCCGATCTGAGTGGAATCGATGGGCTCTATTATTACCAGAATAGCCTGATTGCCATTCAAAATCGGAAGAAACCCTACAAGGTCATCCGGGTTTATCTGGACAAAACGACATCAGCAATCGAGCGGGTAGAGCCCTTGGACGTAGATCATCCACTCAGTACTGAGCCTACCCTGGGTGTTGTAGTAGGTAAGCAGTTATACTACATCGCCAATAGCCAGTGGGAGGCTTTTGATGATGCCGGCAAACCCGTTCCTAACTTTTCAGCAGCAAAACCGACCATTCTTGTGCTACCGCTGAATTAACGTGAATAGTGGGTTGTTTTCTTTGATTATCAAGTTGTTAAGTACCGTAGGTACGATATGTTTGTAGCAAAAGGTCCTTTTGCTACAAACATCAAACCGCTATGCGGCTATTATTCACGCTGGATTAGATGTAGTATAGACAGGAGCTATTCAAACTGAAAGGCAAAGTACATGCAACTACCCTGGCTCGTATTTTGCAGCGCATGTGGTACGTTAGATTCCAGAAAAATCAGGTCACCTACTGTAGCGGAATAGAGTTTCCCATTGATACTTTCCTGTGATGAATTGGTAACCATCAATAGGAATTCAGCCGCTCGGTGCGTGTGAGGTGGATGGCTCCACAAGCCTTGGTTAAGGGTGGTCACATGCATTTCAAACCGTTTCGTCATGGCCGTAGCCCGGTCGAACATCCGCCGAATTCCTCCTTTATCGTGTGGCTGAAATGGTACCTCGTTCCAGTCTATCCAAAACGAGCCACCTGCTTTTCTGCCTCGGTCCAGGTCTGTAGGTTCTTTGGATTCATACCGCATTACATAGTAGGTGGCCGGCGTATCTTCCTTATTTTCAAAGCCGTGCTCATCGCCCGGCATCAGTAAGGCCACGCTTCCGGCACCTAGTGTTTTTGTTTTTCCCTCGATGGTTACCGTAAGCTTGCCTTCTTTAATAATGATCAACTCTTCGTCGTCGTGTTTATGGGCCGGGTGCGGAGCCCGATGAGGCATGAGCGTAGTTGCATGCACCTTCAAATGGCGAAAGTCGGTGGTGGTGCCTTCCAGAATCGTTCTCTGTTCAGAAACCTCTTTTTTGGTTACCGGTGCGTCGGCCCACACATACGTTTTGGAATCAATCGACTGGCCGAATGCCAGTTGAGCACTCAGGCTGAAAAGAACAAAGAACGTAGCGCGGGACACCATGACAAAATGGGAAAATTTGGTATCATAAGACAACTGGCCGAAATGACTACTCCTGGGCCGTTGAAAAGGAAGAGCGTGCACTGAATTTGCGGAAATTTACGAACGGGAATTTGCTGCTGACATAGAGCTGTCAGGGGTGATACATTACTTTGTACGACAAACCGTATAGGCGGTTTTTATGAAATGGCTACTTATGTCGGACCCCATACTCGTCGAGAATCGACTTATTCATCAGCAGCTGGTTCAGCCCCTGTTTACCAGGCCATCCGATGTGGTGGGCTGGTTTGGCGCTATGCAGGCTCAGGATTATGCCGCAGCCAAGTGGGCTGTTGGCCTTCGGCTACCCAGGGTAACCGATGCTGCCATTGAGCAGGCCATTGCCGACAAATCGATCATTCGTACCTGGGCTTTACGGGGTACATTACACTTCGTAGCCGCTGAGGATATTCGCTGGGTATTGGCATTGGTAAGACACCGGCTCCGCTTAATTTGTGGAACTCACTATCGTAAACTCAATCTGGACGATAATGTGCTGGAGAAAAGCAAGGAGGTTATAGCGCTGGCGTTAGCAGGTGGCCAGCAACTAACCCGCCCCGAATTGAAACTGGCACTCGACCGGGCGGGTATTCTCACCCACGACTTACGCCTGAATTTTTTGTTAGGTAATGCCGCTTTCGATGGGCTCATCTGTTTCGGTAACCGACGGGAAAAAGAGTTTACATTCACCCTACTGGACGAATGGGCACCCGGCACGAAGGCGCTGGAACGTGATGAAGCAGTAGCTACACTCACTAGGCGCTATTTCACGAGCCACGGCCCGGCTACGCTGTCGGATTTTGTGTGGTGGTCGGGGCTGACAAGTACAGAAGCTAAAGAAGGCCTGCAACTGGCAAAAGCGGCACTCGTATCTGAAACAATACATGGGCAGACGTACTGGATGGCGTCGGCTACTTCTTCTTTGCAGAACCTCTCCCCACTGGTTCATCTGTTGCCTTCATTTGATGAGTACCTGGTGGCGTATAAAGACCGGTCGGCCGCGTTAGGAACCCTGGAGTTTAGCCAGATTGTAAGCGCCGGGAATGGTATATTTAGTCCAGTCGTAGTCGTTGACGGACAGGTAGCAGGCACCTGGAAACGAACCCTGAAAAAAGATACCGTTTCTATTGAAACGAGTTTATTCTTCCCGCTGTCGGAGGAGGAGCTTCAGGCTGTTTCAGTCGCAGGTAGCCAATACCGTGCCTTTCTGGGGTTTTAGTAAGTAACTGAAAATTCCTGCCCTCATAGTTACTGTGAGGGCACAACGTAAACCAGTGCCAGTAAGTAATACTTCCCCTTCGTGAGTCATGCCCCGCCTGGTCGATTAGGCTCCGTGAAATTCTTCATAATCAGGACTGTAAGACTATATTCGCCTTAGTTAAGTACAGGGTTCTATTTTTAGCCAAGTGCTATAGAACTGGGGAATATCCACTCAACTCACTAATTTTATGTTTCTTTAATTGATTAGTTGCTTATTTACTTGCTCCATAATCAGGGAATAGGGCTAACTATCAGTTTATTTTGTGTCCTGGGTAAGTTTTGGGAGCGTTAAGGTGATAAAAAGTAAAATATGGTATATATATTTTGCTGTAACTCGCTCTTCAAGAGTCCCCTGACTTTTTATTCAACGTTCTAATTAACAGCCTGACATGATTCTAATTGTTGATGACAGACAGGAGAATATTCTTCCTCTAAAGAAGATTCTTGAACTGCATCGATTTTCAGTGGATACTGCCGAATCTGGGGAAGAAGCCTTGAAGAAAATCCTTAAAACGGACTATGCAGTTATCATTCTTGATGTACAAATGCCAGGTATGGATGGCTTTGAAGTAGCCAATGCTATTTCTGGATTCAGCAAAGCCCGCGATACATCCATTATATTCCTATCGGCAGTCAATACCGAAAAAAAATTCATTACCCAGGGCTATACCTCTGGCGGAGTTGATTACCTGACCAAGCCTGTTGATCCGGATATTCTGGTCTTAAAAGTGAAAACACTGCACAGGCTTTACGAGCAGCAACAGGAACTGCGAGCCACGCAGGATTCACTCCGGAAAGAAGTTGACGTTCGAAAGCAGGCGCAGGAAGAATTAGCGGCCCGTTTTCAGGAGTTACAGGCCGTTCTGGCCTCGCTGCCCCAAATGGCCTTCACGGTGGCATCGGATGGCCAGATCGAATATGTGAATCAACATTGGTATCGCTATTCTACCAATTCAAAGTCGTTTCCCGAAACTCACCCGCAGGATGACGTTTGTCATGAGTGGGAAATGGCACTGGAGCAGGGAATGGAGTTTACCCGTGAGGTGCGCCTGAAGGATTTACTGACAGGTGAATACCGCTATCATCTGTTACGTATACTCCCCATCCGGCAGCAGGATGTATTAACACGCTGGATTGGAACCTTTACGGATATCCATCCGCAAAAACTGGCTGCCGAACTGCTGGAACAGCAAGTCGAGTTACGAACCAATGAACTCCTGCTAAAAAACGTAGAACTGGAGCGGGCCAACCATGAATTACAGCAATTCACCTGGGTGGTATCGCACGATTTAAAAGAGCCCCTCCGAAAGATTCAACTGCTCAACGATACGATAAAACAAAAGTACCTCAAAGACAATGAGGAAGCCGTTGCCTACCTCGACCGATCCATCCGATCGTCGGCCCGGATGTCGTCACTGATCAATGATTTACTGGCCTATTCCCGGCTCTCGAATCCCGAGTCGTTCCAACCCACTGACCTGAATGTCTTATTGGACGAACTGCTACTGGATTTTGACGAAGCGATTAGTAGAACAAAGGCTACGATTACGATTGATAAACTGCCCGTTATTGAAACAATGCCGAGCCGGATGCGGCAAATTTTTCAAAATCTGATTAGCAATGCACTCAAATTTTACAAGGATGGTGTACCTCCTGTCATTCAGATTAGTGCCGAGCTAATTGATACGAAAGATGTTGAGGGTAGTCCGTCGTCAGAAGGTGCGTATTGCCGGATTATAGTGCAGGACAATGGGATTGGATTTGACGAAAAGTTTCTGGATCGCATATTCGTAATTTTCCAGCGTCTGCATAATCGAACTACCTACGAAGGTACCGGAATTGGCCTGGCAATTGCTAAAAAGAATGTTGATAAGCACCACGGCCTAATCTGGGCTCAGAGTCGCGTTGATGAAGGTACTCGGTTTATTCTCGTTTTACCCGTACAACAAGCCAGTCAACTGGTTGTTAACGAACCTATTTAAGCTACCCCTGCCACACACTCATGCCCAAATATTCAACGTCGAATTCGGTTATCCGCCAATTACAAATCGTCTTTACGATATCAACCCTTTTATTGTTGATTAGCCTTGTTGCGTCATTTTACAGCATCCAGAAATTGATCAGCAATTCCAAACTGGTTAATCATACCAATCAGGTACTTATTGAAGCGGAGAACATTATCTCGTTCATGAAAGATGCCGAAACGGGCCAGCGCGGTTATTTGGTTACGCTCGATCCCCTCTTTCTGCAACCCTACAACGGCAGTTTTGGAAAAGTACAGGGCAGCTATGACCGACTCAGTCAATTAACCATTGATAATCCAGATCAACAAAAGAACCTCGCCGAGGCAAAAGAACTTTACGACGCCAAATTTGCGCAGATGCAGCGGGTTATTGGTCTGGTCAGGCGAAATAGGGGATTCCTTCGCGATACCATTGAGCGGCATCGAGAAATGCTGAAGGGTAAGCTCGTCATGGATAACCTTCGGATCATTATCAGCAAGATGAAAGCTGAGGAAGAAAACTTACTTAAATCCCGGACAGAACAGCAACAGATTTATATCACCTATACACCCTTCCTGCTTGTCATTGCCGCCATAGTCTCCATGTTGATTACGGCCTTTACGTACTTTCGAATCAAAAAGGACCTGGATGACCGGATTGCCCGGCAGAAGCTGGACGAGGAGAAATACATTGAAACGGCTGGCCGGATTGCCGTCATGGAAGACATCACCCAGGAAATTGCGGGAGGTGACTATTCCGTACGAAGCACAGACGAACGGGACGATGAGCTAGGTCGTATATCGAAGGCGCTGAACCAGATGGCGTCCTCACTCGAGCAGACATTCAAAGACTTAAACGATAAAAACTGGCTACAGGCTGGTTCGGTCGCGCTGAGCGATTCAATCCGGGGTGAGAAAGATTTGAAAAAGTTGGGCACCCAGTTAATCGATACCATCGCCAACTATGTGAACGCACCACTGGGAACGGTTTACCTGGTTGATAGCGACGCGAGTTTTAAGCTGGCCGGTAGTTATGCTACCCGAGAAGTGTCCACCATGGTCAGAACCGGCGAAGGGCTGCTTGGACAGGTGATTGAACGTAAAAAAACAATTATTGTCGAAGATGTACCTCAGGATTATAGCCGGATTTCGTCTTCCCTGGGCGATACACATCCGACCTCTTTAGTAATTGCCCCACTGGTGTATGCCGATACCTGCGTTGGTGCCCTTGAACTGGGTTTCCTGCGCAAACCTGATCCGTTAGCCATCAACTTTATCGAACGTAATCTGGAAGCAATAGCCATTGGGGTTAATGCTGCTCTGGATTATAGTAAGCTGCAAAATTTTCTGGAAGAAACGCAGGCGCAGTCGGAGGAACTACAGGCCCAGCACAATGAACTGGAAAATCTGAATGCAGAGCTGGAGATGCAGGCGCAGAAGCTCCAGGCCTCGGAAGAAGAACTGCGGGTACAGCAGGAGGAACTCCAGCAAACCAATACAGAACTCGAAGAACGAGGCCTTCTGCTGGAAGAGAAAACCAATGAGATCCAGAAAAAGGCCGATGAGCTGGAACTGGCAACCCGGTATAAATCGGAGTTCCTGGCCAACATGTCGCACGAACTTCGGACCCCGCTCAACTCCATTCTGTTATTGAGCCGATTGCTGGCCGAAAATACGGAGGAGAACCTGAACGATGACCAGGTCGAATACGCCAAGGTGATTCAGTCGTCGGGTAACGGGCTGCTTGGTCTCATTGACGAAATTCTCGATCTGTCCAAGATTGAAGCCGGACAGATGAAACTGGATTATCAGCAGGTGGCTATTCCTGAAGTGACCGATGAGTTGCAGTCTCTGTTTGGCCTGCTGGCTAAAGAGAAAGGGTTGGACTTTTCCATTCTCGTTGAGCCTGATGTGCCGAAGATTATTGAAACGGATAAAATGCGGTTGGGGCAGATTCTTAAGAATTTACTGTCAAACGCCATCAAGTTCACATCAACTGGGAGTGTCACCTTAACGATCCAGAAAAACAAAGCACAAAACCGAAGCAGCGAACAAACACTCTGTTTTGTGGTCAAGGATACGGGTATTGGCATACCTGTTCAAAAACAGCCGCTTGTATTCGAAGCGTTCCAGCAGGCGGATGGCTCAACCAAACGTAAATATGGCGGAACAGGCTTAGGCTTATCCATTAGCCGTGAACTGGCTAAACTGTTAGGTGGAGAAATTCAGCTCAAGAGCCAAGTAAACGAGGGAAGCGAATTTACGGTACTCCTGCCCGTATCTGGGGCCGATATAGAAACACCCGCCGAAAAAACGATAAAGCCAGCAACCCTGGAGCTGCCAGTACCCGTTGAAACCAGGATTCCTGATAAATACATCAGCGCCACCATTCCGGCCGACATCCCCGATGATCGAAACACAATTGCGGAAGGAGACAAAACCATCCTGATTATTGAAGACGACTCGAATTTTGCGAAATCGTTGCTGGACTATGCCCGCAAAAAGGGCTATAAAGGCGTTGTATCGGTGCGGGGTGATGAAGGGCTGAAACTGGCCGCTATCTATAAACCAATTGGTATTCTGCTGGATATTCAGTTGCCCATCATGAGTGGATGGGAGGTGATGGACGCCCTGAAAGCGGACCCTCGAACCCGGCCAATTCCCGTGCACATCATGTCGTCGCACAAACTCAAGAATGAAAGCTTGCTGAAAGGGGCCATCGACTTCGTGGATAAGCCAATGGCGTTTGAGCAAATGCAGGATGTATTCAAAAAGCTGGAGTATGTCCTGGATCGGAATCATAAAAAAGTCCTGATCATTGAAGATAACCCCAAGCATGCCAAAGCGTTGGCTTACTTTCTGGAAACGTTCAACATTACGTCGGAACTGAAAAGTAACATTGCGGAGGGGGTTAATGCCCTGAAACGAAAAGAAGTAGATTGCGTGATTCTGGACATGGGTATTCCAGATCATAAAGCCTACGAAACGCTTGAAGAAGCCAAGAAAAACCCCGGACTGGAAAACCTGCCTATCATCATTTTTACGGGCAAAAGTTTGTCGATGGCCGAGGAACTGAAGATCAAAAAATACGCCGACTCGATTATTGTCAAGACGGCTCATTCGTATCAGCGAATGCTCGATGAGGTGTCGCTCTTTTTGCATTTGGTGGAGGAGAACAAACAGCAGAGTAGCAGCAACGGTGGGTCGAAGCAGATGCGGGGACTAAGTCAGGTGCTTACCAATAAAACGGTGCTGGTTGCCGATGATGATGTACGGAATATTTTCTCCCTCTCAAAGGCACTGGAGCAATATAACATGACCGTTGTTGCCGCTTTGGATGGAAAAGAAGCCTTACAAAAGCTAGATGAAAATCCGGCCGTTGATATCGTATTGCTGGATATGATGATGCCTCAGATGGACGGGTACGAAACGGCCCGGAAAATTCGGGAGCATTACAAGTGGAAGCACCTGCCCGTTATTGCCGTTACAGCCAAGGCCATGACCGGCGACCGGGAAAAGTGCATTCAGGCGGGCGCATCCGATTATATTACTAAACCCGTTGATATTGACCAGCTTGTGTCCTTACTGCGCGTCTGGTTGTATGATCGATCGTAACAGTTTGACGTCTGACGTTTGATGTTGACTGCTACCGGAGGAACCTCAGACCTCAAACGACAAACCTCAAACCAAACATTCCAACACTATGCCTAAAAAACGAGTCTTGATAATCGATGATGATTCAAGGAACATTTTTGCGCTGACGGCTACGCTGAAGGCCAAGTCGTTTGAGTGTCTGTCTTGCCTGAACGCTCGGGATGCCCTGGACATACTTAGAACCGATGCGGTAATCGACGCGATCCTGATTGACATGATGATGCCTGATATGGACGGATACGAAGCGATTCCGCGCATCAAAAACCTGGAAAACCGAAAAGACACGCCTATTTTTTCGGTTACAGCACAGGCCATGGTTGGTGATCGGGAAAAGTGTTTGCGGGCCGGAGCAACGGATTACATTGCAAAACCTATTGATGTAGACCGCCTGTTACAACTGCTATCCGGCGTTTAAGGAAATGTATGACCCGCTGGGGCCACATAAAAAATATAGCTCAGTTTAACTTCGCTTAAGTAAGAAATCGACGTTAGATTGTATGAAATCATCTATCAATTAATTAGTTATGATTGATGAAAAAGAGGTTGATCTATTGCTGAATGATTTGCTTGAGGTGCATGGGTACGACTTTACCCATTACGCCAGAGCGTCGTTGAAGCGTCGGATTAACCGGCTCTGGTCCTTAGATAAGTTCCCGAGTTTTGCCGAGATGCGTTACCGGATACGGTCGGATACGGATTACCTGAAGCGATTTATTGAAGAACTGACGGTGAATGTAACGGAGATGTTCCGTGACCCGATCTTCTATAAAACCCTCCGAACAGAGGTGCTCAGTACATTGGCTGCCAAGCCGTTTATCCGAATCTGGCATGCGGGTTGTTCAACGGGAGAGGAGGTGTTTTCCATGGCTATTCTGCTTAAAGAAGCCAATCTGCTGCACAAATCGCTACTGTACGCCACAGACCTCAACTCGGAAGTACTGGAAGCGGCCCGAAAAGGTATTTTTGCGTTGGCACCCATGAAACAGTATTCCGAAAACTATATTCTCTCGGGCGGCAAAAAGGATTTTTCAACCTACTACACGGCGCAATATGGCCACGTTAAATTCAAAGAAGAGCTGGCTGAGAAAATGGTCTTCTCTACCCATAACTTAGTATCAGATCGCTCATTCAATGAGTTTGATCTGATTCTATGCCGTAACGTGCTGATTTATTTCGACAAAGCCTTACAGGAACGCGTCTTAACGCTGTTCAACGAAAGTCTGGGGCCTCTTAGCTACCTGGCACTCGGCGCTAAAGAAACCCTGAAGTTTTCCAGCATACAGCCTAAATTCAAGCAAGTTGAGAACGAAAAGATATGGCGGAAAGTAAACTAATGTCGACCTGTAACGTGGTGCTCATTGGTGGGTCTACGGGTAGTATCGACGTTTTGCTGAAACTGCTACCGGCCCTAAAGCCCAGTTTGTCGTTTGCCCTGATTATTATTCTTCACCGAAAAAATACCGCTGATTCTACATTGGCGAATCTCTTTTCGCTTAAAACCAGCCTTCCGCTTAAAGAGGTAGATGATAAAGATGTTATTGAGCCGGGCGCAATTTACCTGGCCCCCGCCGACTACCATTTACTGATCGAACAGGATGGCACCTTCTCCCTGGACGACTCTGAAAAGGTGAACTATAGTCGCCCTTCAATTGACGTCACGTTTGAGTCGGCTGCCGATGTTTATGGCCCTTCTCTGGTGGGCATCTTATTATCAGGTGCTAATGCCGACGGCACCAACGGGCTGAATGCTATTAAACGAGCAGGGGGTATGAGTGTGGTTCAACAACCCGAAACGGCCCAGGTGGCCTTCATGCCGCAACAGGCCATCCTGAGTGCTCCTGTTGATTATGTGCTTGACATTGAGGGACTCATTTCATTTGTCAACGCGCTGAATCAGGTACCACACCAGTGATCTTCTCAGTAGAACCTAAATTCGAGGCAGATAACCTTTCAGTTAATCAGCAGTTATGTGAGTTCAACGATATGACTGCTGCATATGACTGTTTCAATTCAAACAAAGGCTATTCTGTGGGGATTAGCGGGTATGGGTGCCTGGGTGGCACTCAAGGCTGGTTTGGCTCAGAGACGCAAACTGGATTTCCAGCGTAAAACCGTACTTATTACGGGCGGTTCACGCGGACTGGGACTTGAACTGGCCCGGTTGCTGGCGAAAGAAGGCGCAAACCTTGCCCTGTGTGCCCGTGACCAGGACGAACTCAACAAAGCCCGGACGGAATTGCTTAGCTACGGTGTAGCTGTTTATACGCAAACCTGCAACCTTACCGATAAGACCCAACTTGAGGACTTTGTCGAAAACGCTCGGCAAGCACTTGGCCCGGTTGATGTGCTGATCAACAATGCCGGAATTATTCTGGTATCGCCCTATGAAAATACGACCGAGGCTGATTTTCGGGAGTCGATGGATACGAACTTCTGGGCAGCTTACCACATGATCAATGCAGTACTACCTCAGATGCGGCTACGCAAACAAGGTCGTATTGTCAATATTGCTTCATTGGGAGGCAAAATAGCGGTACCGCACCTATTGACGTACTCAACCAGCAAGTTCGCACTGGTGGGTTACTCTGAGGGGCTCCGTACCGAAGTGCAAAAAGACGGCGTGTATGTAACGACCATCTGCCCAGGCCTGATGCGAACGGGTAGCCCGCGAAATGCCCTCTTCAAAGGCCAGAACGAGAAAGAATATGCCGCGTTTAAAATCAGTGACTCAATACCGTTACTAACAATAAACTCAACCGAAGCGGCCCGTGAAATTATTGATGCCTGCCGGTATGGAGAAGCCGAACGAGTTATTACACTTCCTGCTAAAGTGGGGATATCCGTTCAGGGGGTTGCGCCGAATCTGGTCGCGGAAGTAATGACGCTAGTGGCCCGAATGTTACCTGGTCCTGGTGGCATAGGTGAACAACGTGCCCTGGGAAAAAACAGTGAAACTGCTTTGTCAGAATCGGTACTGACGACCCTCACTGACCAGGCCGCTCAGCAAAACAATGAAATTCGACGTTGAGCTCCGACCGGATTTTAAACAAGATTACTTAGTTCGTGTTAAGTATATATCGTGCTTCGGTCATTCTGATGGTCGTACGAATAAATCACTCACTAACGGGCTTGCCCAAAAATGTTATGAAAAAAGTACTTGTTGTTGTTGCAGCGCTTGCGTTCTCGTTGAGCATGGCTCAGGCCCAGGATAGTAAACTGAAGAAAAAAGCGGATGTTGTGGAAGCGAAAGCGGAAGTAGCAGGCGATAAGGCCGCTCTGAAAGCTAACAAAGCCGCACGGGAAACCGCTAAAATGACGGGCGATAAAGCCGCACTCAAAGAACATCGGAAGGAGCGTGTGAAAATGGAAGGCGAATTAGTAAAAGACCGCGCTAAGAAAGACGTTAAGGTTGTAAAAGAAAAGCTGTAGGCCTGACTTACCGTACTGCATAAACAAAACGCCCGACTTTTAAGCCGGGCGTTTTGTTGTAATGCCGACCGGGACGGTCGGGTGTGTGTATATGAGTGTTTCTCGCCCGACCGGGACGGTCGGCACTACAATCTACGCGTCCTCAATAGCTACATCGTGCTTCTTGGCAGCTTTTTTGATGCGCTCTTTAATGGTAGTCACTTCATCAGAATCATATTTAGCTGCGTTGTCCTTATGGTTAATCGGGGCCGCCCGCGCGGTAGCTCCACGCAGCCCGAACGTGCTCGGGTGTATCGATCGGGTATTTTTTGTTGGTTCGATCGGCGAATTCAACGTCGCCGTACTTGTGTTCTCCTTCGGTTGGTGTGACTGGTCCGCCGTTGCGGTCATCGCGCCGATCAATTTTAGGGTCATTTGCCATGGTCGTTGAGTTGTTTGAGTAGATTTAATCAACGATAATCAGGAATTGAATGTTTACAAATTAATGGACAATGAATAATGGCTAATGAATAATGTTAACATGCTATTAATCAGGACGTTTACCCATCCTGCGTTGTCCATTGTTCATTCTACATTATCCATTTACTTAGCCCTATGTCAGCACTTTTTTCTCCGTTATCCATCCGGAGCATTCAGCTTAAAAATCGTATTGTTGTCTCGCCTATGTGCCAGTATTCCAGCGAGGATGGTTTCTCCAACGACTGGCATCTTGTGCATCTCGGTAGCCGGGCGGTTGGGGGCGCAGGCCTTATTTTTACCGAAGCAACCGCCATTTCTCCCGAAGGTCGAATATCTCCCGATGACTTAGGCATTTGGAAAGAGGATCACATCGACGGTTTGAAACGCATTACCAAATTTATCAAACAGAACGGTGCCGTGGCGGGTATTCAGCTAGCCCACGCTGGTCGTAAAGCAAGCCACCGTCGACCCTGGGAAGGTGGCAACATGATCTCCCCAACCGAAGAGCGGGGCTGGCAAACCGTAGCCCCCAGCACTATTCCGTTTCAGGGAACCGAACATGCCCCACTGGCCTTGACAATCGAAGGCCTTGACAAGGTGCTGGCGGATTTTCAGACGGCGGCTCAACGGGCACTTACCGCAGGTTTTCAGGTTGCCGAAATCCATGCCGCCCACGGCTATTTACTCCATCAGTTCCTGTCGCCCTTGAGTAACCATCGAACGGACGAGTATGGAGGTTCTTTCGATAATCGGATTCGGCTGTTACTGGAGGTGATCGAGCGCGTCCAAACCGTATGGCCACACGAACTACCACTTTTTGTGCGAATCTCGGCTACCGACTGGACCGAGGGCGGCTGGACAATCGACGACTCAGTTCAGTTGGCGGGTATTCTTAAAACGAAAGGGGTTGATGTTGTGGATTGTTCAACAGGGGGTAATGTGGCAACGGCTAAAATTCCGGTCAAACCCGGCTATCAGGTTCCGTTTTCAGAGCGTATTAAACAGGAAACGGGTATCATGACAGCTGCGGTGGGGTTGATTACATCGCCCAAACAGGCCGATACAATTCTGGCCTCGGGCCAGGCTGATCTGGTACTGCTGGCCCGCGAGTTTTTGCGAGACCCGTATTTCCCACTTCATGCCGCTCAGGCAATGGACAATGCCATCAGCTGGCCAGTCCAGTACGAACGAGCCCGGCCCCGATGAATAATTGCGGTAGAACTAAACATTTTAGCGCTAGAAACAGTAATCTTGCCAGCAGGAAGTAAAGAACCATTTTTATAATCACCATTTATTAACCAGGAAAATTTATGCGTTGGTTAGGAGGACGAGAAAGCGATAATGTAGATGACCGCCGGGGAAGCGGTGGGGGAGGACTACTCGTTGGCGGTGGAATTGGCTCCGTCGTGATAGCCATTATTGTTATGTTGCTGGGTGGCAATCCGTCAGATATTCTGAACCAGAGTTCACCTGATCAGGCAACTTCACAAGCCCCGTCTGGCCCACAGGCCGACGATGATGCAGCTCACTTTACGAAAAAAGTGCTGGCCAGTACGGAAGATGTCTGGACGAAATTATTTTCAGAACAGGGTGCCCAGTATCGGAAACCAGTTTTGGTGATGTTTCGGGGAGCAACGTCGTCGGGTTGCGGAACGGCGCAGCAGGCAATGGGTCCGTTCTACTGCCCTGAAGATCAGAAGGTATATATTGATTTGTCGTTCTATGATGAACTCGCTCAGCGTTTCCAGGCTCCCGGCGACTTTGCCATGGCCTATGTAGTGGCGCACGAAATTGGGCACCATGTGCAGAAGCAACTGGGTATTATGGACAAAACAGACCAGTTGCGCCAGCGATTGAGCGAACGTGACTACAATAAAGTATCGGTTCGCCTGGAGCTACAGGCCGATTTTTTTGCGGGCGTATGGGCGCATCATGCCCAGGGACAAAGTATTGCGCTTGACGAAAATGACGTCGAGGCTGCTCTGACGGCGGCCAATGCCATTGGCGACGATAAGATTCAGGAGCAGACCCAGGGGCGCGTTGTACCCGATGCGTTTACACATGGCAGTTCTGCCCAACGCGTGTACTGGTTCAAGAAAGGACTCAAAACAGGTGATATCAACCAGGGCGATACCTTCAACAGCCGTGAAGACGCAAACTTGCAGTAGGGTTGCTTCCCAGCCCAAAGACCGGAGCCAGCCAGCTCCGGTTTTTTTGTGCGTTGACACAGTTACAATAGCTGTACTTATGAATGGATATTGAGTTAACGGTAGTAGTTGAATGAGTCTTTGTCCTGATAGTGAACGTATTACTACGTGATTTGAGGTTGTTTTTTAGTGGGTTGATAAAATGGTTTAGACATTCGCCTAGTCAAGAGAATGTTAAACTACTAATCAACTCGCACCATGAAACGTTTACATGTATTTGCCGTTGCTTCTGTTTTGTTTTTTGCTGCATTTAGTTTTCAACGCTGTCAGCCCAAAGCGGGTGATCCTGGTCCTAAAGGTGATACGGGGGCAACCGGAGCACCAGGAGCCCCAGGTGCTGCCGGGCCGGCTGGTCCAACGGGGGCTACAGGTGCTACCGGAGCTACCGGAACCGCTAATGTGCAGTACTCGCCCTGGATTAGTACTACGTTTACGGGAAGCGGGAGTAGCTATACTGGTAACATAACAGCTACGCCCATTACTCAGGAAGTACTGGACAAAGCCGATATCCGGGTGTACTGGAGTGAAGGTGGGCGAGTTCTCAGCCTACCCTATGCCGAGACCATTGGCAGTACTACATACACAGTTCACCAACGTATTTATGTAGGACGCGTTGAACTGAAAGCTTCCTATGCACTGGGTACGCAGCAATTCCGATATGTGATTATACCCGGTGCTGTGGCTGTGGGCGGGCGTAAAGCAGCCATTGACTACAGCGATTATACTGCCGTTAAAAAAGCCTTCAATATTCCTGATTAATCAGGTTTCCAGATACCATTTCCTAACCCATAAAAAGAAGGTTGGAAAAGAGCTCTTTTCCAACCTTCGCTAACGTGACATCGACTGGTTTCTACTTTGCTGAGATTACCGTGACGGTTATGGGTGGACACTGGCAGATCACCGCCTGAGGAGCCACAATGGAAAAGTCGGTATTTGAAATGTCGAAGAAAATGTTGTTGCTGCTCTGCACTTTGATGCGGGCAGCACTGGTCAGAACCGCCGGAAGCGTAATGGTTTCACTGCCATCATTGGGCGTGTTGGCAACCAGCGTGGTCGGAAAGGTTAACCCACCATCGGTCGACAATAAAATAGCTACGCTCGTACAACTAACCGGGGCCGCTGTTGTATTGGCTACATCCCAGGTGATCGTCCTTGTTGAATTGCCGGGGTAAGATCCCGCTAAATTGGTCGTTTCTAAAAACGGCCCAGAATTGTCGGCAATCGTTACCGTTACGTCACCATACGTAACACCACCGGCATTGTCGCGTACCGTGAGTCGGTGAGTTGTGGTAATACCTACCGATGGAAGTTTATCTCCTTTTGCCGAATTCGTGCCATCTAAGATGCTGGTTAAGCGAGGGAATGAGCGAGTTCCGGAAGCTACCGGCTCATAGCTCCTGAAAAAAGGAGGCTGAGCCGTATTGGCTAGTGTTGTTACATCAGGATTAATCAGGCCCGTATTGGTTCCTTCCCAGGAGTAACTCAGCACATTGCCCGCATCCGAATCGGTAGCCGTACCGGTCAAGGCGAATGGGGTGGATTTGGGAATGGTTGTATTGGCAGGAAGTAACGAAATGACCGGAATCGAGTTATTCGTTGCTGTAGCGGTGAAACAGGTTAATGTACTGATGTACGCCTGGGCCTGATCGTAATTGATCGTATGGAAATTCAAAAATGGTTGATACGTAGCTTCATAATCATCATTTCCGGTGGCATCACTACAGGTAAATCCATAACTCATGATGGTTGTGCCAGAACCAGGCTCAACGGACGTTTCGGGCGTACGAGTTGTGCAAACAGGTACATTGCTATTGTAGCTGTGGCTCATGCCAAACTGATGCCCCATTTCATGTGCGATTAACTGATCGTCAAAAACGGGGGCGTACGAACCGTCGCCTACGCCGGATACGCCTTGCCCTTTGTATGGGTCGTCGCATACCGATGGACTGCTGGCAATACCTCCGCCAGATCCACCTGTATACCCCAACACATGACCTACATCATAATTGGCGTTTCCAATCACGGCGTTCAGATTGGCTTGGTTTTCATCCAGCATTGTAATCTGATCATCATTCGAGTAGGGGTCAGTGGCAGTGTTGGCATACACCAGGTTTACATCACTAACCAGGGTAAAGGCAACACTCAGCTCTGTCCTATAGATGGCATTGATCCGGTTAACATAACCAACCAAACCGGCAAATGCGAGATTGACATTTCCCCCCGAAACCCCGTTTCCGCCATAAGCAACCTGATTCGTAAACTCAGCATCGGCAGCTACGGCTAACCGGAACGTGCGAAGCATATCGCCCGAACCAGCCGCACTTTTTCGGGCTCCTTTGGTATCTTTATCCGGGAATTTCAGGCGATTTTTTGCGTCTGGGCTTCCACATTTACTGGATTGCCCAAACGTTTTTGTCAATGGTTGTTTTTCGGCATCACTGGCGAAATAAACCCGGTATAAAGGATCCGATTTGTCTTTCGATACTTTATCGTAATAAACTGCATCGTGGTTTGGGCCTAACATTATAGCATTAAAGCCTAAGGCTGTGAAGCTTATTCGAATAATATAGCTTGAGTTGGTTTTACCCTTACCTGTATACGTTTTGATCTCGGGATGTTTGGCAGCTACTGTTTCGGAAAGTATTGGCGACTCCTGCATCGCAAATGTTTCCAGCATACCGTTTGGTAACGGGACCTCCAGGGGTAGTGGCGTGCCATTATTTCTGAATTCAAGGGGTGCTTTGGCTAAATAGCTTCGTAATTGATCTTCTTTGAGTAAATAAAACGATAGCTTTTTTATGTTTCTGGTCATGGAAACATCCATTTTCATCCGACCTGTTGGGGCTGATGTAAAATAGGTTTGCTGGGCTTTGACAATGAAAGTCCCCATGACGAACATGATAGAAAAGGCAATCTTGCTTAGGTAAAACCTTGGCTGCATGTAGGAGTTGGTTAAGTAAAGTCGATGTCACAGATGCTTGTTTATAACACGAATCAGTAGGCCCATAGATCAGTAACTCATAGTGCCAAATGTGATCGTATGACTCTTTTTAGTATAGCCAATTGAGCACGCGATACCTTAACTGATTAGTGAGGTATTCAGGAAAGTATGGACAAAGGCCTCAATAGCCTGGTTTGTTCAACTTCTCTGTCCAGTGATTATAAATAAGTAACCTAGTGAATGGCAATTTTAAAGCCAAGTATATACTCACCGGTCAAATTCGGGTAACTACTGGTAATCTACTGACTGTTTTGGGAGATGATGAAACGAATCCGGGGAAAAATCGCTCCTATAAATGATTGAGAACTCCTTGGTTGATGCAGGTATACAAGATTCATGCCATGCGCAAATTGGCCACTATGGAGGGTTAATCACGTTATTCTGGAGGCTCTCAACCGAGTGACGGATTGCTCAGGAATTCGATGTCCAAGCCTACGCGAGTTTGGCGGATGACTAACTAAAATACCCGGCAATGGACTGGTATTTTCCATTGCCGGGTATATAAAAGTCGTCTGTACGTACTTACTTCTTCCACTCCGCCAAAAACTCCTCGAATGCCTGCTCGAGTGCCTGTAATGCTTCGGCCAACCCACTGGTATCGTTGAGTTTCAATTTACCTTCGGCGGTACGCGCAATATCAGCTACGCGGGATACTCCGATGGTACCAGCACTGCCTTTCAAGGTATGCAGATGGCTCTTAACGGTTGGAATATCACCCAACGAGTAAGCCGATAGTGAGCCATTGACCAGGTCACTGGCTTCTGTCACGAACTCTTCCATGATGCTGTCTACCAGATCCTGTCCGCCTATGTCGCGAAGTTGCCCAACAATCTCTTCGTCAATAATGGGCAAAGCGGGTTCGGCAACCTTCATGATGGGTTTGGCTACGGGTGCCACCGGAAGCTCAGGAGCATGTTTGGCACGGTTTGCATCCGTCAGCTCTTTGACCTTGGCAACCAGACTCTGCGCACGGATTGGCTTGGCAATATAGTCGTCCAGACCCTGACTGATGAAGCGTTCCCGATCTTCCTTCATCGAATAGGCCGTCATGGCTACAATGGTCGGTAGGCGTTTGCCAAACTGTTCGCGCAGTCGGCGAGTGGCTTCAACACCGTCCATATCCGGCATCTGTATGTCCATAAAAATGACATCAAACCCCGCGTATTCGCCGGTAGTAGCGCCTGCTTCTCTGGATTCTACTTCCCGAATAGCGGCCGGGCCACTGTCGGCGGTAGTGACAATGCAGCCTGACTTTCGAAGGATTTCGCTCGCTACTTTGCGGTTCACCGCATTATCATCGACCAATAATACATTCGGATGGTAGGTGCTGAAGAAGTTGGCCAGGGCAATCTCGGCCACTTCGGTCGCCTGTTGCGTTGGGCTTATGGCGGTTTCTTTCAGTTCAATCGTGAACCAGAAGGTGCTACCCATGCCAACCGTTGATTCCACGCCCACTTCACCTTTCATCAGGTGAGCCAGTTCTTTCGAAATGGCCAGCCCAAGTCCCGTACCACCGAATGATTTCCGGGAGGACGTATCTACCTGACTGAACGAGTTGAACAGCAGGTTAATATTCTGGGGAGAAATACCGATCCCTGAATCCTTGACCGCCACCCGAATCCGGTTGAATTTACCCCGCTTGCTAATCAGCGAAGCCTCAACCCGGATGGAACCGTGCTCAGTGAATTTGATGGCATTGCTGGTTAGATTCGACAGAATTTGCAGTAACCGGGTCTGGTCGGCAATGACAAACGTGGGCAGGTCTGGCCCAAGATGATACGTTAGATCATTGTTTTTAGAATTGGCCTGCTGACCAAAGAGCGCAATCAGTTTCTCAAAAATCTCCTTAAACGCTACCGGCGACTCGTGAAGAACCATCTTCCCGGCCTCAATTTTGGAGAGGTCCAGAATGTCGTTCAAAATGTTCAGCAGCGTTTCCGACGAGCGTTTAACGGTTCTTACATAGCTGCGCTGTTCCTCGTCCAACTGCGTATCGTTCAGCAGATCAATCATGCCGATAACCCCGTTCATGGGCGTTCGGATTTCGTGACTCATGTTGGCCAGAAACTGCTCTTTTACTTTCAATGACCGTTCGGCTTCGTCTTTTGCTTTTACCAACTCGGCCGATTGTTTTTTCAGCTCGGTGATATCGCGGGCTAGTACAGCTACTACCGAGTTACTGCCCGGTTCATCGTTCAACATCAGCATGTTAAACATGTACTGGCGTTCGCTGCCATCTTTCCGACGCATACTCGCTTCGAAATTACGTAGGCTCCGATTTCGGCCCAGTTTGAACATGGCATGCCGAATCGCATTTTCGTCGATAAAGAACTTGGTTATCTCCTGGCCCAGCACTTCGTCCGGCGTGTACCCCATTCGTTTAAAGATGGATGGGCTTATCATCGTAACGCGCCCTTTTCGATCTACCCGGGCATAAATGTCCTGTAGATTTTCGAAGATACCCCGGAATTTTTCTTCACTCTGCCGGGTGGCAATTTCAGCCCGTCGGCGGTTGGTGATGTTCCGGGCAATCCCCGATACTTCGTCAATAACACCACCCGCCAGTAAAATTGGGTTGAGGTGAAACTCATAATACGTTTCACCGCTTTGGGTCATAAAATGGAGTTCAAAATTCTGAGCATGCCCCCGGAAAGCTTTCCGGTAATGTTCTTCGAGCCGTTGTCGATTGTCATCACCAATCATGCGCCAGCCAAGTTCGGGCGCGCTGGCCTTGATGGCTGGTGTTTCATGGACTTGATATTCAATCAGACGGGCGTAGTTTTTGTTGAACGAGGTGAGTTGCAGCGCTTTATTCACCGACCAGATCAAATACGTACTACTGTCGAAAATGGCGTTCAGCCGGGCGTTCTGCTTATCCAGGCGTGCCTCCGACTGCTTTCGGGCAATGGCCAGCGCCACCTGTCCCGAAATAAACTCCAGCAACTCCAGATCGCGGGGTCCATAGGTCTGCGCATCGTCGTACGATTTTACGCCGATGATCCCCGTAATCTCGTCGCCAATTCGAAGGGGGGCCGTTAGCATTACCTGCGGCTGGCGTTGCCCATACAGATCAATGTTATGATGCTCTTCCAGTTGACGAATGTCCCGCTCGTACAGAAATAAAGGCTTGTTGGCCAGAATGGTGTATTCAATAATGCCATTCCCTAATTTCCGTTTAGTAAATCGCATATTACTCCCGAAGTACTCATCAACATAGTACGGGAAGGATAAAAACGTTTTGGTGGAGTCATAGAGCGCAATGAAGAAATTACGTGCGTCGATAATGTTGCCTAGTTCTTCATGAATTTTATGATATAGTTCGCCAAGGTTGGGCGTATTAATTGTCCAGTTGGCAATACTGTAATAGAGCTTTTGCGATTTTTCGGCCCGGATTTTGCCTGTTGTATCGTGCAGAATACAGCGGAAGGCCGTAGGACGACCGTTATCGAACCGGCAGTTGACGCTGCCGGATAGAAACAGGGTTTTGCCGGTTTTACTCCGAAAAACGGTTTCAACATAAGGGAGTTTATCGCCTTCCTGAATGCGTCTGAGCAGACCGAGTGTGCTGGTGGCATAATCGGGGTGAAGAACATCCCGCAGGTTCAGTGCCGAAATCTCTTCGGAGCTATATCCAAGCGCTTCGCGCCAGGCACGGTTCACGAAGATAAATTTGCCATCGAGCGTTAGTAACTGAATCAGATCGGACGTGTTATCGACCAAATCCTGAAGCTGCGCGTTGGTATTGGATAGGGCAGAAGCAACCCGACGTTTGTTTGTTACGTCTTCGCCAATAACGGTAAACGACGACACATGGCCATCATCGCCATTGATAATAACAGAGTTGAGTTGCACATTGCGCAAAGCACCCGAGCGGGCAAGGAGGGTAATTTCTTTTTGTTCGGGAAATCCTCCTTTCACTAAAGCGTCTTCGAATTCGATTTCGAGTCGGGCACGGTCGGTAGGAGGAATGAAGATTTCGAAAAAGTTTTTGCCGATAATATCCTCGGGTTGCCAGGCTGTAACGCGGTACGTATACGGATTGGCATAGCTAAGGGTTCCGTCGCGCTCAATAGTGAGACCAACTAAATTGAGTTGGTCAACGGTTTGGCGAACGTTGAATATAGGCTGAGCGTCAGACAAGGTGAGTCCGTCGCGTTCGTGGTGTAGTCGTTGAATTTCGGCCACTAATTCATCTTTGGTT
>NZ_BAAHBG010000033.1:110188-216762 GCF_054776855.1 Spirosoma migulaei
CCAGATTGCTATTTTGGTTTTGGCAGACCAGCGCATGGCGTAAGGCAAAGGCAGTGAGTTGTATAAATTTACGAAAATGTTGGGTTCCGTTAACGACTGAATCTGAAATTGGAAATCAGCACAAGAAACGGATTTCCTTAATAGACTGTATTTCGTTCCATAAGTATTGCTTACTTTGTTACGTCCGAGCAGATAATTATGCTAAAGCGTTCTGTTTTTTTACTGGTATGGCTGGCTACAATAGCCTGTGAGCCCTTTGATCTAACGAAAAAAAACTTCCCTGTATGCGCGAAACCGTCGGCTTCGATTGGCTATACAGTTGGGCAGTTAGATGTTACTTTTTTTCTGGATAATCCCCAGGGCGACATTGGCGTTGCTGGCTGGGACCCGGGCGATAATAAAGGGAAAACCCGCGTTGGTACACGAGTAACGTACAGCTACGATCAACCTGGCACGTACACGATTACGCTCAGTATTGCCAATTCGTGCGATGATAAATTTACGGCTACCCGGCAAGTTACTGTCAGCAATTAACTCATTATGCGCCTACTTCTCCTCTTTTTTCTTTGCCTATTTCTGGTTTTGCCGGGCCAGGCGCAGGAGCGCGTCCGAAATGTTCGGATTTATGTGGTTGATTCTGTACAACTCGAAATTCGGTATGATCTCATTAATGCCCGTGCTGGCGACTCTGTCTATTTTGAGATACGTAGTCGCTTGCGGGGACCGTTACGCATACTGCCCGAATTTGTGCGGGGCGATGTAGGCACTCAGATTACGGCGGGGTCTGATCGACGGATTATCTGGGATGCGCTGGCCAATGGGTATTCATTAAATGAAGAAGTGCAGGCAAAGGTGCTTGTGAAAACAAGCATTCCGCTCGTTGCTTCCCAACCCACAACCCTACCAGAGCCCGTAGCCGTTCAGAAGCCGGTTGTGACAACGTCTAAACCGGAGCCTGTTCCGCCAAAACCAACAGCAAAAGAATCTGTCGTTCGTGAAGAACCCGTATCGAAAACGTCGACATCATCACGTAACCGAACAACTCGACCAAAACCATCCATTTTCGCAGCTGATTCTGTACCCTCGCAGCCAGTCACGCCCACGCCTGTGGTTGCTGTGCCGCCCTCTCAGCCACCGGCTTCAGTAGGGGTTTCAACGCCGGTTCCACAACAACCAGCCTCACAAACCACCGCCGTAGTGCAATCTGTTGAACCTGCCCCTACGGCTGCGGTAGCGGATACGGTTCGGCCTAAACGAATGCGCTATGCCGGACCCGCCTGGGCATTATTGTCGGCCGTGGCACCGGGTATTGGGAATATTTTTGTGCAACTGCCGAAACCCAAAATTGGCCTGCGTCCGTTATTGACGGTCGGCTGTTATGGGCTGATTGCCTATGGATTGGCAGAGCGGAAAAAATCGCAGGATGCCTTTGCCATTTACGAGGATCAGAAGAACGCGACGGCGGGGGAACCCTACTACCAAACTGCCAACGACCACCACCATCGGTATTTCATGGCTACCCGAGGTGCTGTAGTTGTGGCGGCTGCCGATGTGATTCTAACCTTTATTAAAGGCCTGCGTAATACTCAGATTCAGAAAGAAGCCCGGCGTATTGATGGGGTTTCACTTCGGCCCGGTCTTCAGGCCGGACAGATGACGGCTGTTGTACGGTACTCGTTTTAAATTTGACTGAGTGAAGTATTGAATGCCTCAAGTACGCTTCATTCAACATTCACTCAGTCACTCAGTCAAAATTCGTTCATTATGCGTCTGTTCCTGACAAGTAGCTTTATCGTTCTGGTATCGGTCATCAGCGTTGCGCAGTCGACGGGGCGACGTACAAAATCGGCAGTTTATTCGGCTTCCAGCGAATGGAAAAAAGTAACGCTTAAAGCAACCGCTCGATTGGCCACTGCCCGGCCTGTTAATACGCCAGCGGCCCCTGTTCCTCAACCGGTAGTCCAGCCCACTGAACAAGCGGAGCCTGCTCCTGTTATCACGTCGTCCAGTCCCGACTTTCGGCCCGCTTTTACAGGCGATTTTGCAACCAACCGGAATGGCTGGAAAGCGGGTAATCATGGGGATTACAATTATCAGATTGGGATGGGGCGTTACAGCATTCGAAAGCGTAATACAAACACCCAGCAAGTGGCGTTCAGTGCTGTTGAGTTGCCCACCGATATCAATCTGAACCGGGCTGATCTTTTCACGATAAAAGTTGATGTATTAGCCGATTCTGGTCAGGTTCCAACAGGTGGAGTGCTCTTTGGGGTAAAAGATTCGCTCAATTATTCGGCCTTTATGCTGAATGTGAAGGGCGAAGTATCGATTATCCGCGTGGCCAACGGAAAAACCTTTAGCGATTATATGCCCGGCGATTACTTCCTGCCCGGCGTGTCGGTTGAAAAGAACCGGAATAGACTGATGATTCAGCGCAAAGGAGAAACGCTACGATTTTACATTAACGCCCAGGAAATCCGAACGAGTCCCTACGCCTTCAAAATGCTTCCCGGAAATGGCATCGGGTTAGCCGCTTCGGGCTATTGGACATCGTTCCAGAAGCTAAGTGTAGTGTTGGGGAATTAGCGATTGGTGGAGTGAGTGTAGTAGTGTAGTTAGTGAAGTAAGTGTTTTTCCTACTGCATTTACTTCACTCATTACACTAACTACACTACTTTCACCAACATTAATTCCTCACCTGTTCGCCGTTTCGATTGATGGTCATGAGCTGGCCGTTGAGGAATACGGCGGCTGTGTTGCCGCGAAAGGGCGTAACGGCTTCAAATTCGGGCTGAATTACCCATTCGTCATCTTCATTAATGTAACCCCAGCGTCCTTTGCTACGGGCCCGTCGCCAGCCGCGTTCATCGGCTCCGAGTTCTACTTTGTCGTACGATTTGTTGCCGAAAGCTTCTTCGTATTTTCCCTGCCGGGCATCGGCTGGGGTAGCGGGCTTTGTTTCAGGCTCGGGTATAACGGGTTTCGCTTCTAGGGGCTTGTTTATAGGTTTGTCTTCGCGTTGAGGGACATCGGTCGAGGCAACGGTCGGTTCGTTTGGAGCAGCCGTTGGCGAATCGGTCGCTTCACTTGTTGGGGGTTCTTTATCGGGTTCCTGATGGCTTACTGTCGAAACCTCGGTTGGCTGTTCTTCCTGTCTCGAACTAGTTCTTTGTTCGGTTTTACGCTTTGGTTTTGGCTCAGGGGGGCGGGAGTTACTGCTTTTGATGAACCAATAAATGATGGCCAACAACACCATCGCGAATACAACGCCATAAACGCCACTCCGGTCGCGGGGAATCACATCTACCCGGACGGTGCTCAATGGATTGTTATTCGCATCAAAAAGGGTATAGTCTGTACTTTTCGTCGGTTTAACCCAGCCCCGATTAGTGGGCGACAGACCCTCTCCTAAATCATCAATTGTTACGGCCAGCAAATTCTCGACTTCCCAGGCCAGTGTTACGGATTGGCCCTTATGCACACGGGCAGGAGTAGCCGTAAAGGAGCGCACAATAGGCGGGGGCTCTGGCAGGCTAGATGACGTTGTTGGGACCGGTTGTTCAACCACTACAGGTGGTGGCGTAACAGGTGGTTTGATTGGCTCTGGATCACGAACCGTAATCTGTTGAGGCTCTGGTTTGGGTAATTCCGGTTCTGATTTGATTAACTCCTCAAACGTGTCGGGTTTAGCAATAGGAGCGACTACAGGTGCAGGAGGCACCACTACAACAGGCTCAACTGGTTTTGGAGCCGGAGTAGGAGCCAGACGTTGCAGGACAAGGGGAACCCAGCGATTCCGGACAAAATCCGCAGAGAGCTTTAACGAAGTAGCCGCATTGACAATCTGATTCAGATCCTGATCAATCAGGTGAGCGCGTGAAGGCTGAGCCAGACGGGCAATACGAGCCTGTATGTTTTGGAACAACAGGCTGTTATTGGCTACTTCCTGGCTTATTTCGTTTGCCCGCTTTAGCGCGTCGGTCAACGAAAGGCCTGCCTGTTGTGCATCCTGAAGGTAGCCGTTGGTTCGCCAAACGTCGGGCCCGTCGAGAACAATGGCTTCGCGAAGTCGGTCGGTCAGTTCGGTTTCAGTCATTGGATGGCGTTGAATAGAACGCTGATTGTTATGATTAATATGATTTAGGATGATCTTTAAATTAGTTTTTAAAATCATACCTGTTCTTAAAGATCATAAGAATCAGCGTTCTATTTGTTTTAAGAATATCGCATAAAGAGGGCAGTTGTCCAGGAAAGCTCCATACCACTTGCCCGTTCTTTTTCATAGTAATCAACCAGTCGCATGTTGTGGGTGCGCATCAGCGCAAGAATTTCCAGCGGATCGGATTGCCCTTCGTACAGGGGGGCAAAATTCAGTTCCAGTAAGACGGCTCCAACCCGTTTTTTCCGGAACAGTTCAGCTCCTCCGCGCAACACTGGAAGTTCAAAGCCCTGCGTATCAATTTTAAGTAAATCAATCTGTTCAATACCGTGTGTTGCACAGAAATGATCCAGCGTATCTACCTGAACGGATTCGGCCAAAATTAGCTTCTCTTCCGCAAATATATTTTCTGATTTGTTGACATTCATCGGAAGAAATGAACTCAGTTCCGATTGAGTGTAATTCCGAAACTCAGCAACGCCTGCCTGTTCCCCCAAGGCAAGCTGGTGAAGCTTTACCTGTGGACCGAACGATTGGCTTGCTAAGGCCGCAAAGGTAGCAGATGAGGGTTCAAACGCATGAATAGCTGGGCTGCGGAAGCAGCTTTTAAGTAGTTCTATGGTTTGCCCACGGTTAGCACCTATATCAAAACAAAGCGGATTTTCCTTGCGGACCACTACCTTCAGATCATACGTAAGGTCATGACCATTTACCGCGTTTGGATATCGACGAGCAACGAATAGGCCAAAGGCGGAAAAAACCGATTTTACGTAGTCAATTACCGTTTTATTCATGGTCGTCAAATGGGTCGGAATGCAGTATCCTGCAATAAACACCAAATTTCAGTCGAACGTCACCGTGTTCCGTCGATAATCCACGGAAATTTTACCAAACTTCGATAACGCCGACTGACCCAGCAGCAAAGGAGCCTTTGTACTACGCACTACATTGGCCGTCACATTTTCGAGAACCCGGTCGCCGATCTGCACGGATTTTAGCCGAATTAGATCACCGGGCGATAAGTCGCCATTTGCGTCTTCAAACCGCGACTGGCCTACAATATCATCTTCGGTAATTGTGCCTTGTTTCATCATGAACTCGGCTTCAGTGGAGGATATAGAAATCAGGCTGGCGCCGGTATCCAGAATGAATTTCATGGGATGGCCATTAATGATAACCGGGACTTTATAAACGCCTTTTTCTTTTTCCATAGCCACTTCCGTGGGGCCACTCCCAATTTGGGTTAGGGTTGGTTTTGGTATCGGGGCTGCTGTCTGGGCCGTTTGACTCCTGGGCTGATCTGCCTTACTATGTTTGCTTTTGCGCGGCTGATGACTTCCAGATCGTGAACATCCCGAACAACCTGACAGGTAAACGGTTATTGCGAACAGGCAGATGAATATAGTGAATCGGATAGCCAATGAGCTAACATGTGTGGTTTTCATACCTATGTAACGAATGAGCGACCCGGACAAGACGCCTGGGTACATAATTTTTTGACAGGATTACAGGATTAACAGAATTTTTGGTGGTAAAATCAATCCTGTTAATCCTGTAATCCTGTCAAAAAATGAGCATATCTCAGGCGTGGTGCTCTTCTTTCTTGTGGTATAACTTCTCAAAGATTTCAGCGACAGTGGTGATATAGACAATCCTCGCACTGCCATCGGCCTTGTTTATTCGTACCGAATCAATGCCTTTGTCTTCACGCGCCAGACTCCGTTTTCGAGCATTGCGGTCCCATCCCGACGCATCGTAATACGGGTGTGGGTAGCCGTATAGCTATTCTCACTCTCGCAGGCGGGTTCAATCATGTAGTTTCGATACGTCAGAAACCGTGCTAGACGGCCTGGTTCGGCTTCAAACCGGAACGAAGCTACCGATGGGTTTTCGGCGCTAACACTGAACCGGTAGGCCGATTCGGGGGAGAGTGAGCCGGATTTCTGGGATAGATCGAATTGTCCGTTTGGATCGGGTGGGGGGAAATAGAATACTTCCGAGCGGGTAGGGGCTGGTAGAGGCTCGGGCGCCTGAACGATGGGT
The DNA here is from genome assembly GCF_054776855.1 of Spirosoma migulaei. Taxonomy (NCBI): domain Bacteria; kingdom Pseudomonadati; phylum Bacteroidota; class Cytophagia; order Cytophagales; family Cytophagaceae; genus Spirosoma; species Spirosoma migulaei. The sequence goes on from NZ_BAAHBG010000033.1 coordinate 116,391, forward strand.
GTTGGCTCCTGAATCTGAACGGGTTCAGGCGCTGTAACTGGCTCAACAATAGGTTCACTCGAGCGCACAACGGGCGCGGATTTTGGCGGGACATCGCCACTTTGTTTTTTCAGTTGCCGAATCACAACCAGCGGTTTATCAGTATCCAGTTCCCTGGCAATCGCGTCGTAAGCATCTGCTTTCTGACGATAATCGACTCGTACCGTGTTGACATTGTTACCAGAATTAGCCTTCTGGAATGATTCCAGGGAATTTCGCAGCCGATTGTTTTCCGCCAGTAACGCTTGCAATTCGGCCTGCGCTGACCGGTATAATAATAAATAAATGGCTCCTGCGCCGACCAACAATCCAACTAATCCACTGACGATCATCATCCAGAGTTGTTTTTCCTCTCGTTCCTTTCCTTCACGCTCTAGCTTGCCAATTTGAAAGGCTGCCGGGTCAATATCATTACCTGGCACCGCTTCAGAAACCAATGCACTTTCCGAAACCGTTGGGGTTGGCTCAGGGGCCACGGCGGGCGGCAGCATGCGGTCAATTTTAGCCAATATCTGCGCCTGTACCGATGAGTTGAGCGGCTTACCATAATTGTTGTCGGCTTTGTATCGAGCATAGAAAGTAGCTAACTGCTTCCGAATGGCCGCGTTTGCTTCTTCTGGCGACATCGTGTTAAAGGCCGCTGTGTTTTTTAGTTCACTCAGCTCCTGCATTTTTACGCCAACCTGATCCCAGCTCCCAACGGTGCGGATAATGGTCTGCGGATCGCACCCATCGCTGCAACTTAGTAACTGGGTATAAATGGTTTGCGCTTTCAACTGACCTTTTTCCTGGCTGATTTTACCAAAAACAGCAATGGCCACATCCTTCGTCATCGTATCAACCGCCGATTGGTTGATGCTCTGAGCGAAGGATCCGGTTGTAAGCAGAGTTAGTATAAAAAAGAGGATTGTTCGCATAAGTTTGTCATTCATAGTCATTAGTTGTCATTCATAGCCAGTGATTGTAATTTGTAACCATACATGACTACCAATGACAATTATTGACCATGAATGACCCTATTTTACGCTAATGCGTTGGCTAATTTGTTAATGGCGCCAATGAGTGGATAAAAGAACAACGTTTCTTCAATCGGCGCGCCAAGGGCGTCGGTCATGCCACTGTACTCCGCAGCCACATCGCCCTCTTTCCGTTGAATACCGTCCATAAGCGAGGTGTCCAGGTGCGTTCGTAGCTCCTGCTGCGCAATCACCAGCGACCGTGCCGATACATTCAGGTTTCTGACGAAACTAAACTGCTGGTTGATGGCGAAGAAGAAGTCGATGAACGCATTGGTTTCTTTCAGCAACGAGTCGATCACTTCCGGCTTGCGTAAGTCAGCGTACGTTAATGCCGAAAACTCGTCATTAAAGGTAGCCGGATAGACATAATTAATAGCCTCGGTATCAACCGGGCGGCTGTTGGCGGGCTGCATAAGTGCGCCTTTGCAGGTTACTTCTTTAGGGCCCTTACGTTCATAAAACAGCGTTAGTCCACTGGGATCGTACGTTTGATCGTATACTTTCTCGAAAATTGCCCGTGCCAGTTTACCCAGCATCTGATCGTCGGAACTAATGATAGTGAGCAGTTTCGAGCCCGTCCCGCTAAACGTAATGGCTCCCGGTAAACTGATATTCCGGTGTTTCATCAGCCGCGCAATATGGTAAAGCAGCGCCGAATAGAACAACACGAATACTACTTTCAGATCCTCATCTTTGGCTAGTATGCCGTTGAACGACAGCATACTTTTGGCTTTCACATCGTTGCTTTTTTCGATGGAGAACCAGAATGCCATAATGTCTTCCGACCGATTCGTATCCAGAATTCGCCGGTTGTTATCACTCAGGTTACCTAGGCTCTGGCTATCCAGCAATGTCTGAATCCGGTCGGCGTATTTGCGCACGAAACCGTTGTGACTGGCCGCACCGTATTCACTGAAGGCATCACCGTAGATGGCATTACCCGCAAACCGGAACGAGGTCAACAGCTTAGGCTCGTTGCGTTCATACACGACCACATCAGATGTGCCACCACCAATATCCACGTTAATAACAGGCCGGGCCGATGCACTCAACGTTGGATTCTGTTTGTAATAATAGAATGGAGCTACCGACTCCGACACCTCGCGCAATCGACCCGCCGACCCGCCAATATAGCGGTCATACAGCAACTGCCAGTCGGCACGGAGTTGACTCACCCGGCCGGGGGTCATACTGGCGGGGAAGAACCAGTACACTGTAGTTTGGGCCAGATTGCCACCTTCGGTCAGCACCTTATTCTTGATGAGCATCAGCAACTCTTCCAGGAAGGCCTCGACACGACGTTCGGTCTGGTCGCTGGTTTTGGCCCATTTTAAGTTGGTGGTGATGCGGTTGGAACCGGCCGGTTGCCGCTCTACGTAGAATGGAATATTGAAATCGGCGAGCGCCTGCGTCTGCTGATTGAAACTTAGATTCATCGGCTCGGCAATGGCCGTTCGTGTCGGGAAATTATCCGGGCGACCGGGACCGATAGTTGGCGGAACGAACTCCAGGTCGTACAGCAAAAACAACTCGAACAGGGCCGGATTGTACTGCGCCGGAGCTACTAAAGTAGCTACCTGTGGGGTTAGTTCGGCCACGTCGAACGGGCGGGGTGATCCCCCATCCACTTTGTATTCAACGTGGGTATTGGTTGTCCCAAAATCCACCGAAAACTCAAACTGCTTGCTACCGCCGTTATACAACTGCCAGCGCGGAATGAGCACCCCATTCATTTCACGGCCATCGCCACGAATGTTCGCCTGTAAGTAATCGAACTCCTCGCGCAGTACGTAATACACACTCGATCCATCCGTATTCTGTTGACGGACTGTGCGCTGATGCTTCGATTCCGCTTTTACCTCTGCATTGTCCTTCTGGCCGAAATAGGCCAGCTCATATTGGTTCTGGCTATCGAAACCCGATTCAATAAGCTGCACCCGATAATCGGCAGGTACAGTAACCGCACCCGACCGAACAAACGGATAGATGTTGACCGTAAATGAATTCTCGACAATGATGCCCTCGTTACTGGCTTCGTTCGGTGCACTTGAGGTGCCCGCTGTGAGACTATACACCCGTTCGAAGGTGACGAACTGGTTGCCGGGTTGGTTGGGCGCTGTGACCGGAATATCGAGCGTTACATTGATACCGCCCCCCTGTGGGGTCATCTTCAATCGAACCCGACCCGTGAGCAAATCATCGACATCGAAGAAGTCAAAGAAATCCTTTTTGAGCGGAAGCAGAAAGCCTTTGTCGGTAGCGGGCGTTTGTAGATTTCCATCGAAGAACCGACCCCGATCGGTTGGGAAGGGTAGCCGGATCAGGTAGGGCTCCAGCAAATCGCTGACCGTGAGCCAGGGATAATTTCCGGGCTGACCTGGTAAGGGACGCTGGTTGTCGCGCCACGACTCGCGGGCGTAGTAGGGCACCGGCGTATTCGAGTTCCACTGCGCCTGTGGTACGTACATGAACTGCCGGAAAAAGCGGTTTTGTAGCGCCATTGGCCGTGGTTGATTTGGATTCAGCCGGGCGTACTTATCAGACTTGATAATGAAATCACTGACTTTGTCGATTGCGCGGGCATCGGACTTTTTCTTACGAAGCGGGAAACCCAGTACTTCCACAATATCACCCGGTCCGGTGGTCAGTTCATCGAAATCCTGATCGAATTTTTCGCGTGTTAGCAACGGTTGCCCATTATGCGACTCGATATGTTCGTAGAACAAGCTCGGGTTTTGCTGCTGCAACAGACTGCGGCTTCGGTTCAGGTAGTCGTCTACTTCGCGGAAGCGGTCGCGGAAGTTGGGCATGAACTGCTTGATTGCGTACCAGAACTTCTGGTATTCAATGTCACGCTGGTGCAACGGACAAACGGATGCGTCGAACAGTCGGTCATTTCCCATCGACACATCGACCCAACTTAGATCGTTGCCTGAACTGAAAAACAACGTTTTGGGCGATGTTCCGCCAACCACCCGCCCCCGGTAGCTTAGTACGAACAGGCGGTTGATATCCCCGAAATTGTACTCGGGCGCATCCTGATCCAGAAAGAGTTTCAGCGCATCGCCAAGACGTTTGTGTCCCTGATTGGTCGACTGGCGAAGCCGATTGAGATCGGTTTGAACGTCGAAGGGGGTAATGGTGATGTAAGTCTTGAGCTTGTCGTAGTTGAAAAACAACTCACCCACATCCAGTGCGTCGGATACCACACGCTGATCGTTCATGGTGCCGCTCAGGTCGGGCCTAAGAGCCAGATTGAGGAAGGCCGAACGCACCAGATCCATCCGGGCAAATGGACTTGGAATAGAGGTGGGCTGTTTTATGGTTTGACCACCCTGAGGGTCACGAATGGCCGCAATCTGGTCGGTGCCCAGCGGTTTGCTGACGTACCAGTGCAGGCCGGGAGTAGGGTTATGTAAGCTGAATGTTGTTGGCATAAATAAGGGTCATTTGTTGTCATTGATGGTCATTATTTGTCATTAATTGTTAGACACCAGGAATGACAAGTAATGACCATCAATGACAACCTAATGACGTTTTAATAATCCATCACTTTAGGCAGTTTCTCGCGGACGAACTGGTCGGTTCCTTCCGAGAATAACTGAATGAATTTATCGGCTTCGCTGCCGTAGGCTTTTCCCTCGGCGGTTTTGTTGAGCGTCTGGTCGAAATCGTCTACGATGTCCAGTTTTACATCCGATTCCCCACCGAAAATACTGCGTTTTTTTGGCTCGAACCCCCGAACCGTATGGCCCAGATTGCCCGCATCGAGCAGGAAGGGCTCAAACGAACGTTTGTTCTCACGCATTTCGGACAGCCACTGCCGGAAAGCCGCATCGAAATTTTTGACGCTGTTGAAAAAGCCAGAATTCAGGAATGAAGTCGAAATGGTTGGATTGGCCTTTGACCACTGAACCGTGCCAGCCGCCTGCCGAATCCGTTGGCTCAGATACGTACTGAACAGCGCCATTTTGGACAGGGGTAAACTAATGAGTTGCTTGGTCGGATTGGCGAGATGGCCCAGCTGAATGCTGATGCTGTCCTGCTCGATACCAAACTCTTTGTAAACCGGGTTCGTTGGCTTGCCATTGGTGACCGATAGGCTACCATCGTCTATATTCATGAAATCGACAATGGCCAGAGCTGATGCCATTTCCACGAAGTGGGCTTCGTTTTTCTGCCCGCCTGCGCCGGGGTCGTAGGTATAGGCTTTCGTCTGATCGTCGCCGATGTAATAGAGCGCGTTTACGGATGGGTTCACACCCTTCTGGTAGTAATTGAGAGCCGCTTTGGTTTTGGCGATGAACGAAGCCGGATCAATCAGCTTGTTGTCGTTGGTGGTCAGGCTGAAATACGGCATCACCGATACCGCACCGATCTTGGCGTTGGTTAGAAAAGCCGGGTTCGGAATCTGTCCAATGGCTTGCGCTCCCCGAATATTTTTGAGCAGAATCGGGAAACCAGCCGCGCCGGTTCCACCAAAAATCGAACTGACAATAAAGATCCGGTCGTTGGCTCCGAAGTTCTCTGCAAAGGCCTGAAACACATCAGAGTAGCGGAACTGATTCAATACCGTACTCCCAATATTGGGGTTGCCTACAAACCCAATATCCATTTTGGTTTCCAGATTTTCCTCCGAAAACAGCAAACTGGCGAAGGCTTTACTGGGGCCATCTAAGCCCTCATAATTGATGTAATCCCGAAATTTTTCCTGCTGAACCCCCTGTAATTCAAAAACATAGGTATCAGCAATGGTGGCATTGCCCCCAATTGAACGGTTCAGGGTTTTAATCTCAGTGCCAAAAAAACCGGAAGTCGGTTTAGTTTGCAGAGCCGCCCGGATGTTGCCATACTCACGCAGCAAATCTTTGGTTCGGAGCAGGTCGTCATTGGTGGCATGGGGGTCCAGCACAATGGGGATCACCTCGTCTGTATTGTTGAGTTTAACCCCGGAGGCCAGCAAAAACGTCAGGGCTTTCAGCACCCGAGAACCCGTTCCGCCAATCGCGAAGACAAATAGTTTAGCCATAGTTGTTGGTTTGACGTTTGTAGTCTGATGTTTGAGGTTGGCTGACGCAGGATTCTGGACGCGTCAGCCAACCTCAAACATCAGACTACAAACTTGGAACTTACTTTGATGGCCACAGCATGGGCCGGTGTTTTGCGTTTTTACTGAAGTTCTTCATCACCATGGAGATAATGAAGAAAATGAGAGCGGTGAGTAAGGCCATTTCGAAGGCGTAACTCAAAAATACGCTGATGCCCTGATCGAATAAGGTTCCCTGATTGGGGTCGGCTTCGTCGCGCGGGATATCCTGATTCGCTTTTTGGTAACAGGTGACCAGCGTAATGATGAACAACAATAGCGCGCTTATGCCATCCATAAGCAGCCAGCTGCCCATGCCGCTGAAGCTCACCTTATTGAACGGCCAGATGTAGAATGCAAACGCAACTACAAAGGCCAGCCCGATAGCCGTCCAGGTAAGTGGTGATAACAGTTCTTCCTGATACAGATCTTCGAGCAGGTTGCCGTTAACAAACAGATTGTAAAAGTTATAGAGTGATTCTTCCATGTGGGATTAGTTTGATAAGTAAGGTTTGAGGTTAGTAGTTTGAGGTTTGAGGTTTGACGTTTCTCCAGCCTCGGCCAACTTCAAACTTCAAACTACAAACCTCAAACCTAGTTTAACTTAATAGTCAACGTAAAATACTCGGTTTGGTTGTTTGGGTTGTAAGCACGTTCGACACCTTGTAACAGGTTCTGAAGGCCAAATGTTGAGTTGGCATCGGGCGCGGCATCGTTGGTAGTGTTGGTATTGGCGATCCAGCGGGGGGGGAACTGCCGACGAAGCCGAATCGTTGCTGTACGCTCACCTCGCGCGGGTTTGTCTGTCGTCAGTACTAGTTTATGGGTAGTTCCATTAGCGCCAGAATACGTTTGTACCGCTGACACCTTGAAGTTGTCTTTCCCCTCTACGGCATACTGACTGGCATCCGTCAACAACGAGGCTGGCACCCGCAAGGCCGACAGATCAACGGCTACGGGAATCGTCAGGCTTTTGTCGGTTACGTCAGGCTGAATATCCGTAATGGCGTGAACCGCTTTGGCATGACTACGCACTTCGTCGTCAGACCGTTTGAAACGTCCTTTGCGAGCCGGGTCAGTTACCAATATGCTGTAGAATGGGGTAGTAGCTTTCTCATCTCGACCGAAGAACCACGAATCAGAAAAGCCCGGTAGCTGATCGAATCGACGGATGGTTTGGTAGGCCTGATCCTGGTAGAGCCGTTGCATGGTTTCATTACGACCAATCAGGCAGAGGTAATATGGACGTTCGCCCGTGTACTTTTTCTTGGCGTTGTTCCAGCTATAATACGTTCCGTCAAAATCGGCGTTGAATTTCAGCACCAGCATCGAGTGCGTACTGGCGTAAGGATTAAACACCGTTGTAAGTAGCGAACTGGCCGCATCCAGGGTTTTCTGAGCGCTCATGCCCGTCAGATTGGCGTCGGAATAAATCAGGTCTGATACTAAAATACTTAGATCGTCGCCGGAGGTGTTGCTGAGGATATCCGTGAAAATCTTCTCGAAGTCAGTACTGGTAGTTTTTCCTTTGGTCTTTGCTACTGTAAAGATGTTTTTCTCCTTGAAAAACTGCGGCAGTGTCAAGCCCAGATCATTAACTTCGGTGTTCACCACGAATAGCTTCCCCTGACCCGGATTGACCGCGTCGAACTCGGTCAACACATCATTGAGCGTACGTTTGAACGCGCCATTTCCGCCCGGAGCATCGTAGGGAAACATACTGCCACTGGCTTCCAGATAGAGTTTCAGCCGCATGGGTTTACTCGAAGCCACCGCACCCGACAACTTGACGGCAGGGGTTTTTCCTTCTTTCGCTAATTTGCGGTAGGTGCGATTACGTTTAATGTAAGCCAGCAGGGCCGATTCTTCGAGCTTACCATCGGGAGTGAGCAGGGCTGCCGTCTTTTTATCTTTGCCAAGTTCTTTACTTTCCTGTCCTACAAATACCCGAAGGGCATCGGCTTCGGTTACGTCGATGGTATTATCATCCAGTGCATCGCTAATTTGCTCGTCTAACTGGTCTGCTGAACTGGAACAGCCCGATAACCATCCCGCCGATACAACGAGAAGTACTAGTACATAAAAACGGGGGTGGGTCATGCAACGGTTAATTTTTCTTAAATTTCTATAGAACGTAACGAACCAGCGACCCATTTTATGTCAATCGGTACAGATTAACGATGAACGGACGTTTACCTTTGTAGTTCTGAATACGTAGTTCGGTGTCACCGAACAGACTTTGAATTCCCCAACATGACGTTTCGCCACTTTGTCGTAATTTTCTTACTGTCTCTCCCGATTCTTCTCCAAAACTGCGCGCAGGTGGCTCAACCACCTGGGGGTAAGAAAGATACCCTGGCCCCCAAATTAGTGAGCAGTATGCCCACTCCCCGCCAGTTGAACTACTCGGGGAAAACGATTGAACTGGAGTTTGACGAATACGTGAACAGCGAAAACCTCCAGCAAAAAATTACCATTACGCCCCAGGACAGCAATACGTTTGTCGTGAAATCGCTGCCCCTGGGTATCCGGTTAAACTTTAATAAGCCGTTCCTGCCCAATACAACCTATACCATTGATTTTGCCGATGGGATCAAGGACATTACGGAACGGAACATTGCCAAAAATACCAAAGTTGTTTTCAGTACGGGACCGGTTATCGACTCCCTTTTTCTGACAGGCAACGTGGTGGATGACGAAAGTCGCACGCCGTTATTAGGGTTTGTAGTGGGCCTGTTTGCCTCGACAGACACGCTACCCATTAACCGAAAACGTCCGCAGTACTTTGCCCGTACAGACAGCAGTGGCAACTTTCGCATAGAAAACGTAAAGGCGGGATTGTATAAAGTCTACGGCTTCGATGACAAAGACCTGAATCTGGTAAATAACACACCGGGTGAGCGGGTGGCCTTCCGGGATAGTGTCCTGAACTTTACCCACAACTATAGCGATGTGAATCTGGTAGCTTTCCGGGGCTATGGGAAGCCGCGCATTAGCCGACGTGAACGTACCGATGAAACCCTGGGGCTGGAATTGAGCAGTGGCATTGCCAGTTATAAGTTGCGCTATGGGAAGCCGATAACGACAACAGCTGTATCTACGTCGGGCGTATCAACATCAGGCATTTCTACCACGGCTACGTCTACCCCAGTTGCATCCACCACGACCGCCCTGGCGCCTTATACCGGGGATACGCTGGTGTCGTTTCTGGAAAATCCCAAGATGATTCGGCTTTTCCGGCCCGCCAACCGCGCGGCCGGTGATACGCTTCATCTGACCATTGTGGCTGAGGACTCCGTGGGAAACGTTACCGAACTTAGGGAGCGAATTTATTTTTCTCCCCTGAAAACCAAGGCTAAAAACAGAACGGCGCTAACGGCTCAGATAAACCCTCCGTCGGGCGAACCCATTGATAAAAATCTGGAATTCACGCTGGTATTTAACAAGCCGATCTTTCAGTTTAAGACCGACCTGATTATCATCGGCCCAGATAGTACGAAACCGCTCAAGCTCACGGCGGCAGATCTGACCTGGAGCAACAACAACTCGCGCCTGATTATCAAACGGCAATCCAATTTGCGCGATACGCTGCTGTTCAGGCTGCAAAAAGGCGCGTTCATAAGTGTCCAGGGCGATACAATGGCGCGGTATTCAGCGCGATATACAATTGCTGAAGAAGACAGCTACGGCCTGATTGCCGGTCGTGTTAGCCCCACTACGCTTGGCTCGGCAGGAAAGAATTTTATTGTAGAACTGCTGGATGAGAAGTACAACGTAATTCGAACGGCTTACGGCAACTCAAACTACAGTTTCGGTCGGCTCAAACCTGGTCTCTATCGCGTTCGCCTGATTGTTGACGCCAACGGCAACCGAAAGCGCGACATTGGTAATGTGCAAAAGGGGCTTCAGCCCGAACGGATCATTTACGCCCCCGGCACAGAGGAAAACGGCACAATACGGGTTAAGCAGAACTTTGAGTTAACGGATACTGATTTCTGAGTTGGAGGCAGTGCTGGCTAGCTACTTTACCCTCATAGAGTTATACTTTTCGCTGTTCTCACAGAGGCTGGTGAACGAGTAAACTCACTATCTTTGTTACGGGCCAAGCTAAGCGTACAACCATGACTTACCTACAATTATATCAGAAATATCAGACTTTACCACCTATTTATCAGGCGGAAGTCGCCGATTTTGTTGACTTTCTGGCTACTCGAAAATCACCTGATAAGCCCCTTGAACGAAAAATACCCGTATTTGGTAGTGCGAAAGGCCAATTTCAAATGAGTCCTGATTTTGATGCACTGCTGGACGATTTTGCTGACTATCAATAATGAATTTGCTGCTTGACACCCACACACTTATTTGGTTTCTCAACGGCAATGAAACAGACCTTTCAGCAAAGGCTAAACAACACCTTGCTCGGCTAACGTCTCCTATGTAAGCATCGCTTCGCTCTGGGAAATGGCCATTAAAATTCGGCTTGGTAGCCTTTCCTTCGAGCCAGGCTATGATAATTTACTGGCTTTGCTTGCTCTGAATGGTTTCGAGTTGTTACCCGTTACCTTTCAACACACGAGCCAATTACTCACCTTACCCATGCATCATCGTGACCCATTCGACCGGCTCTTAATTGCCCAAAGCATGACAGAAAACCTGTTACTCGTTACTGCTGATGCTCACATTCATCAATATGATGTTGATTGGGCTTGGTAATTAAGTCACTTTGTCCAGCGGGCTAATTCACAAACTCTACTGTTGACTAGCATCTGACCAAGGAGATGTGCAAGCTGTCTTCCGGACAATGGTGCACGAGCTTTTCAAGCGTTAGACCTCTACCCAACGATCCTTAGTGTTGATGGCTTTGCAAGAAACTTGACAAAACTCACGTAACTGATGCTTTTACACCCTCTGTAGATGTATGAAAAATTTTTAACTTACTGATAATCAATAGTTAAGAACTTTTAATTTTCGGGGGTTTGTTCGTGCGCGAACACGGTGGTGGTTGGGCTGCCGACTTTCCTGCGGGACGTGCCCTTGTCGACGGAAAGCTACCCACTTATAAGGTATCAATTAACGCACCTGAATGACTAAATATCAGATGCAATGTAACTTGCAAACGAGAGAAATTGGATTCATCAACTTGAAACCCAATCTCTAACCTGTCACAACCCAATCTGGCTATCCCTTCTTTATTTAGTTCAATCCTAAAACCTGTCCGACTCAATTCGGCATGTTGAATACCGTCATAACAGCCTTGACTTTGGCCATTTCGTTCACAATAAATCGGCTGGTCTGGTTCTTCAAATAGAGCGTACTGAAGCATAAAGACCTCTGTCGGCTGAATTGCATCATCGGCAAAAGCGACTATCGCAACTTCATCTTCTTCTTGGACAACAACTGTATTTGCCTGAAACTGAACTTTCATTCAAAACAAGTTTGGCTTGTCGCACACTACTTGGCAAACCCACTTTTGGGTCGCCCAGGTGGGGCGTTTCTCGTGTCAACCGCGACTCGCCGAACTAGACACCGCCCTGTCGCAGGACGTATCCCCTGTCACACGAGACCCAACCGCTACGTTATTAGCTGTTTCCAGCCACCCAACGGCCATGAGGGTTGTTGGTGAGCAAGTCACTAGACTGAACAACAGCCATTTAACCTTTACACCCTCATTTGGTTGGGCCTCCGGGACGTGCATCCTGTCACAGTTAAGCTACCCCATGCGGAGCGAGTCACAGCGCAACACATCCGCTTTTTAGACCCGTGCGAAGCCTCACACTATGTATCGTAATCCAATTTTACCAACGCTGGCTTTGGGGTGGTTGGCTTGTCGCGGAGGATGTAACAAACTCACTTTTGATTTGCCTACCTCTGGCGTTTCTGGTGTCGCAGGCAACCCAAAAAAGCCGCTATCTCAGGCGTTCACTTTGTCGACCGGAAGCCGGCCAACGAGCCAAACAGCCCGACTTCGAGACGTGCTAGCTGTCAGACGCGACCCGACACCCCAAAGAGCTGCTGAGTGATGGCAAGTTATACTCCACATGAGCCGCGTCTCACCTTTACACGCCTGTATTTATTAGGTCGTCCACTTTCCTATAGGCCGTGCTTCCTGTCGAAGAGAAGGCACCCTACCTAGAGTGGTTTGCCAGATTAAGTACCGACTTATACATACTATATGCTCAAAAATAGCCCGAATAATCATTACGATAAGTTACTTTTTATTGACATAAATAAATTAATAAAGATGCAATGATAAAATATACAACACTTATCTCTTTCATTGTATATAAAATATATAGGAATTTATAATCTTATATATTTATATAGTATACTTATTTTTATAAATATTTTGTAAATATTAGTATTTATCAATAAAATTGGGGCGATAAAAAGGAACTACTAACAACCCTGAAGGTAGTCAGTGTAGATGATTCTAAAAGAATCGAAATGACACCATACAGTCCTTGTATATAGTAGAGAAGTATTCAATAGTACCCTAACAAACCCATGAAATATATTTGTTTATTACTTCTTTATCTATCCATCAGTACAAGCTCATTCAGTCAATCGACTGCTACAAAACTTAAAAAAGCCGCAAATTATCAGAAGCCGTGGACAAGCTACCAGTTTGATGCTGACATGTCTATTATGAACGGTCAACACCTGGTATCAACTGCTTTCGTGCAGCAAAGCAATATCTTGATGGCTATTACAGAGCCAATAGCCCGCAAAGGGGACCTGATGCTAATAAAGGATTCCGACATATATATCAGAGCTAAACACGCGGCCAATACAATCCCAATCAATGCGAATGGACATCTGATGAGTCCAATATATTACGCTGACTTACTGAATCTGAATTGGCAACGGGACTATAGAATTCAGGAATCATCATCAGATAAAGCAAAACTCTATGTCGGATTGGTGGCAAAAAAACCAGCTACTCTATACAGTAGGGTAGAGCTATGGATGGACACTAAAACCTATCAGCCACTCGAATCAAAGGTCTACCTTCAATCAAAGACCTTATTTAAACTAGTAAAATTTGATAAGGTAAAATCAATCAATGGGCGAAAAATAATAACCCAAATTCGATTCCTTAATGCTACTAATCAAGAAGAGGACGTGATTACGCTAAAAAATATCAAACCAAGAATAACATTTCCATCAAACTATTTTAATCCTCAAAAATTAGGCGACATAGCAAAGCAATTCGACAAGAGTAAAGATTAGTAATGCACCTGTGTACTATGAATGAAAATATACGAAAGCACAAGAAGTTCATTAAAAAGCAAATCGCCGAAGAAATAAATGGGAAATACGTGTACTTACAACGGATGTATATAGCCTATCATTCCGATGAAGAGCATTACACGAAAAATGTGATATTCTCTGAAATGCTTCATGGCGATAAGCCGCTTACTTATATAGCTTCTTATCTACTGGACTGCATTAATATAGCCTTCAAAATGCACCAAAAAGTAGCAGAATATAATGGATTTCTGAACAATATAAATAAATTAAACATATTGCTTGGAGATATGCTCTTTGTAATATGTTATAAAAAATGTTTTGAAATAGACGAATTTGAATGTTTTAAACATGCTAATAAATACGTAAAAGATAAATATGAAAAGTCAATAGTCTATGAAAATTTATTAATTGATAGTATTGACGATTATATTAACTATTCAAACTATAAAAAAGGGGATTTAAATATATTGTCATTTAAAATTGCCTGTTTGTTGAGTAAAACAAATAAAGAAATTGCCGAATCTGATTTAAATGAATTGGGTAAAAATATTGGCATACTAGAGATGATAATTACCGATATGAAGGACATAATAAATATCAACAAAAATAAAGCTCCTTATAACAATTTATTTTATGTGTTGGAGAGAAAGTATAAAGGAATAGAGAGTTTCAGTACTTTTGAAAACAAAAAAAATAGATATAAAGAATATAAAAATCAAATGCAATATATAATAAATCATTTATTAAACGATTGTACAGAATTTTTCAATTCAGTATTTGATGAGACTTTAATGATAATATATACATTAAACGTAGATGCGATTGATCCTATCCTAGAATACACCCAAAACCTAAAAATAGGCTACGATAAAGAGATCAGTTATATGTTAGATTATGACAATCTAATTTATAACAAAATAATCTAAATGAATGAGTTCTACTACACTAGTATTAAAAGGTACTATGAAGCTAAAAGCTATCTTAAGTTTGATTAGACCCAGAACAATTCTTTGGGTATCAGTAGGTTCTGCTTATGGTTTTGCCACAGTTCTACTTGGTCATTTCCCACCAAAAGAGTTTACATTATTTGTTATAAGTGCTTGCCTGTGTCATGCTGTAGCCATCATCTGGAATGATATAAGCGATATAGAAATAGACAGAGCAAGTGAAGAAAAAATTAAACGGGAGAGACCTTTAGTATCAGGTGTATTATCAAAAGGAGAAGCTATAGCCATTTCAATTGTCTTATATACATTAGCTCTTCTAATTGGTGGATTGCATAGTAATCTTTTATTGTCTTTCATTATTGGAGCGGGCATACTTTGCTATTCCTATTCATTTAAACCATTATACTTATCAGGCCATACCTATTCAAGTGTACTATTCTGGGTTATTAGCGGTATTATATCTTATATATTTCTAACCCTATTTCTATCGAATGAATCAGTCACTAAAATTTTTGATCTGAATTTTTACGGCAACAATAAAATGCTAATCTCTACAAGAGGCATCATGTTTATCATATCGACTATTTTATATATAGGAATTGGCTATATTTTATCCAAAGACCTTAGAGATTTAGACACTGATTTGCTAGGAGGGAAGCTCACCTTCGCGAATACAATAAACTTAAAAGTAACATTGAATATATTACTTACATTATCATTTATTGGTATACTATTATGGAATTCTATATTCATTACTGAAGGAGCCTTTATGAGCAGTGTCTTTCCCATATGTTTTTTGTGTTTAAGCTTTTCCAGCATCCTAGAAATATATGCAACAGTTAGTAGTATGTTAAAAAATGGATTTGACAAAAAGAGTGCAATCAGTATGAGCATAAATTGGATGGATAATTATCTACTATTACAGCTCTTCACCATCTTATCATTTGCCAAATGAAAAAACGTGTCGTTATATCAGGTGTAGGCTGTATTACGCCAATAGGGAATAATATATCTAATTTTTGGAATTCATTAAGTGCTGGCAAGAGTGGTGTAGCAGAGCTTACTAGATTTGAATCAAAAACAGGTATTAATACAGTTTCCGAAATAAAGAATTGGAACCCATTAGATTCTTTCGAGAAAAAAGAAGTAAAGCGATATACCCGTCATAATCTATTTGCTTTAAAGGCAGTAGGAGACGCAATTCATGATGCAGGACTAGATTTAAATACTGTCGATAAAAGACGATTTGGTGTCATATTCTCGTCCATATTTGGAGGAATTGAAGCATTAGAGAACGACTTGGACTTTTTTGGGGAAGCCAATAAAACCTATAATAGTTATCTCATCCCTAATCTATGCCCAGACATTACAACTGGTGTGATCAGCATAAAGTATGGATTAGAAGGTATTAATTATGCCATAGGCACTGCCTGTTCATCCTCGCTTGATGCTATAATCGAAGCCTATAAGATCATTGCTGCTGATGAAGCAGACTACATGATCGCCGGTGGCACGGAAGCGCCTATCACAAAAAACGTGATACACGGATTTGCTTCCATGAAAGCCTTATCGACTAAAAAAGATAATGTAAGTGAGTCATCTAAGCCATTCGACAGGAATAGAGATGGTTTTGTGTTAGGTGAAGGAGCTGGTTGTGTGGTCGTAGAAAGCTACGAATCGGCAAAACAGCGTGAAGCCACGATATACGGTGAAATAATCGGGTTTGGTCGAGCGACTGACATCTATCATATAACGAGTCCAGATCCATCCGGAAAAAGCGGATATGAAGCCATGAGTAATGCCATTAAAATGGCTAGCCTGGATGCAAACGGCATAGACTATATAAGTGCTCATGCGACAGCTACACCATTGGGTGATATATCGGAAGCCAATGCGATAGAAAAGCTCTTTGTAGACCAGCTCAGTACAATTAGGGTTAGTGCAGTCAAATCAATGACAGGGCACATGATGAGTGCTTCTGGAGCTGTGGCAACCATAGCCACACTATTGTCCATGAAATTTGATACGGCCATACCGACGATGAATCTTCAGGAACTAGACAATCGAATAAATCCAGCCATTGATTTTCTTCCCAATCGACTTGGTGAGCCTATCAATCTATCCACCTGTTTGATTAATGCATTTGGGTTTGGTGGTAAAAACGCTTCGATAATCGTCAGGAAAATTAACCCTTAGTTACCCCAGATGTTATGATTGGAAATTTACAAAGCAATTTTGATCTAGAATTTGAGGAGTTTGAAAAATACTATTCAAGTATCATCGACCATGAACATGATAATATCAATAAGACATGGATCTACCTGGACGAAAATAGAGGGAAACGAATTAGACCCATGATGTCCTTATTGATATGTGGTGTTATTAGTGGATCTATAAAAAACAATTATTCCGTTGCCGCTTTAATAGAAATCATTCATACCTGTAGCCTAATACAAGATGATATTATTGACAAAGCCTCACATCGAAGAGGATTAAGAACAATCAATAAAATAGCTGGAAATAAATTCTCATTATACTTTAGCATGTTCATTTCCACCCACTACATTCATTATTGTGCGTTATCGGATGGGAAACGATTATTAGATAAAGTCTATGGGAGCCTACAGGAAATGATTGATGCTGAAATTCAGCAGGCAAAACGAAGTCTTTTCACAAGATTTTCGGATGATGAATATTATGAAATCATCAAAGGTAAAACGGCTTCATTGTTTAAAATCTCCTTTGAACTTGGAGCATATTCCTGTACCAATGATGAAGACACCCTTAAAATAGCGGCCAGAATTGGTAATAATATTGGAATTGCTTTTCAAATATTAGATGATATATCCGACTTTGTGGGTGGGAATGGGAAAGAACGCTTTAATGATATATATGAAGGTAAGATCACTCTTCCGTTAATGGTTGTCTTAAAGCAAAGTAATTTTCTTGAGAAAATGTACTTGTTGTTTATTGTTCGATTCCTGCCAAGAAAAAGTGTTTCTCATTCAATAATTGAACGATATTTAAAGAAATATAATGGAATTGAACAGGCTATAGATAAGGCATGTGGATTTATAGCAGAGAGTGAAACCCTCATACATAAATTTCCTGATTCGATTTATAAAGACAAATTAATAAATATTCTAGAGACAATGCATACTAAATAACATCAAGGCAGTTTGTAATGAGTGTATTTCATTTTTCCTCTCGAATTTAATATGATGCAAAAACTACTTTTCATATTGATGATCATCTTTTTAACTCCTGATTGTTTTGGTCAGGCTAAAATCGTTGGTCAGTTACGGAATAAAGTAAATAATGATCCTATTATTAGTGCCATCATAAAAATACAGGACAATAATGTAAATGCTATTTCGGATACATTAGGCAAGTTTACCTTACTCACTCCACGAAAAGGATTATATAATTTAATCATCTCCTGTGTCGGCTATAAAGCAACAACACTTTTCGACGTAGAGGTATTTGAGAATAAGGATACATACATAGATGCTACACTGGAAGAAAATGCGACTGAATTACAAACCGTTACGGTAAGACCATCGGATTTCCATAAAACCTATGAGAGTCCTGTTTCCATAAAAACGCTCAGTAGTGCTGAAATAGAACGAATGCCCGGAGGATTTAGGGATATATCCAGAGTCATTCAAGCCTTTCCCGGTGTAGCATCTCCCCCTACAGCATGGCGAAATGACATAATCATACGGGGAGGAGCTTCGTATGAAAATAAATTCTTTCTCGATGGTATACAGATACCGAACATCAATCACTTCTCAACACAGGGATCAGCCGCTGGAGCCTATGGGTTAATCAACCCTTCCTATTTAAAAGAAGCCAACATATACTCAGGAGCTTTCCCATCTAATAGAGGAAATGCACTTAGCTCCATATTCGATTTCAGGTTAAAGGATGGATCATCTCAGCCTATTAAATCAAATATTGTAGCTGGCACTACCGATTTCACCCTATCTACAGATGGTAAACTAAGCAAGAAAATTACCTATATATCATCTATTCGGGTAGCCAACTGGAATTTCATTTCTAAAACGCTTGGGTTATTTGTCCTGCCCGTGTATTCTGATGCGCTCCTAAAGCTCAAATACAAAGACATAAAAAATGAATTCACGCTTTTGGGTGTGGGGGCTAATGATAATATTCAACCCAACCTACGGGCTGAATCGGGACCATTCGTGGATCAGAACAATATCAATGTCACCCAAACAATGAATCGATATTTAAAACAATTAGCCTTCAATAGTCAGTGGAATTTTACTATTGGTAGTATCTATAAGCACTACTTTAAAAATAGTAATCTACTTGTTTCTGGTAGCTATTATAAACTGTACAATAAGCTAGAAAATTATACAAATCAACTTGAGAAAATAGGCAATTATATTGATTATGCGTCGTATGAGGGAGAATCTAACTTACGAGTTGAACATAATATCCAAAAGAATCGGTTCAGTATCAATTACGGTGTTGCCTATGAAAATCAATCTATTTCTGTCGATAATTTTTTAATTGGGCTGAATGTTCGTAAAAGTGCTATTGATACATCTACCTACAATTCCAATATAGCCTTCAATCAATATTCTATCTTCTCCCAATTTAGCTATAAATATAATCGAGGATCTATTTCATTTGGTTTACGAACCGATGCTAGTGATTTTTCGCATAATGTAAGTAATCCTCTCTCTCAGGTTTCTCCTAGAATCTCATTGTCGTATGATCTCAATAATAAGTTTAGTTTAAACTTTAATAGTGGGATTTATTATCAAACACCTTTAAGTACAATGATTGCGTATAAGAACGCAGCAGGCGTTTTTGATAATAAAGATTCATTAAAATACATGCGTTGTTTCCATATCATTGGTGGAATTGACTATTTGAATTCATCAAATTTGAAAATTAGTGTAGAAGGATTTTTTAAATCCTATCAAGATGCACCTTTTCTAAAAACAGAAAATATTCCATTAGCTACCTATTCAAGTATTGTTAGCCAACAAGCTATTGGTAATGCACCTTCATCCTCTCAGGCCGTTGGCAAAGCTTATGGCCTTGAGTTATTAATCCATCAAAAATTGTGGAAAGGATATTATGGAATCCTAGCTTATACATTTCTGCATAGTATGTATAAAAGCAGTACAGCAGCCAATTACATTCCTTCTATATGGGATTATCGACATACTCTTTCAATAACAGGAGGAAGACGATTTGCTAACTCATGGGAAGTAGGTGTGAAATTTAAATTTCTTACAGGCAGCCCTTACACACCCATTAATCAATCCTTATCCTCGTTAATTCCTGTCTTCAATGTTAACCCGATTGGTTATACTGACTTCACTAAAATTAACTCCCAGCGGTTCAATGTGTATAGTGCTTTTGATTTACGGGTGGAAAAGACAGTGATCATTAAACGATTCAATGTGAGTGCCTACGTCGATATTCAAAATCTGTTTAATTCAAATTTCGTCGTTCCTCCCTTTCTGGGTGTGAATTTGGATGCTAATCATATGCCGATTGTAGATAGTAATGACCCAACCCGATATGACACGAAGGTGTTAATCTTTAAAGCTCCCTTCAGTATTCTGCCAACGGCTGGTGTTAGTGTTACCTTTTAACTTAGATTTCTATGAAACGATTTATAAAATTGACTCTACAATTCATTATCGTATTACAGTGTAAAGCGGCTTGTTTGGCGCAGATTTCTTCAGAGCGAATTGATCTGGGCATTCGAGCTGGTGGCTTACTCGCTGGAGGTTACGCTAGCATACCTGTTCAATATTCGTTTATCTCAAACAATCAATTACAGGGGCAATCGAATGGACATACTGTTGGTTACATAGTGGGACTATTCACCCAACTTAAAACGAAGGATCAACGAAATTACCTTCAGGTTGATGTCTTGGCCATCAGTACGCCCTTAAAGCAGCGTACTACTATTCCGGTCTCTGTAGATAAAGCTGTAACCAGTCTACTCGGAATACCTGCTGTTTTAGTACCCAATGGTGCTTCGACAACCGTCGATGCAGCGTCCGAACCTTCACTTAAAGCTATTGAAGTACCTATCCTGTTAGGGCGGTATTTTTTTAACAATCGCTTCAGAATCAGTGCCGGCCCTAGTCTTTTATTCTACTATCAGGCAGATCTGATTCGCAATGTAAGCGGACAAATGAGTCTTGACCTGGCTAATCTGAAGTTTTCTATCCCTGTTAACAACGCTTTAGTTCAGCAACTAAAGCTAGATGAAGTCTTTGATTTAAAACCCAAACCGATTTCATGGGGGATCAATGCAGAAGTAGGAGCCGCTATTCGACCATTCCTTGATGTTAACGTTCGTTATGGCGTACCCGTCGGAGGTATTTTTCAAAAATCAGGAATAACAGGCTATTTAGGCATGGTTAGCGTTGCGGTTAATTGTCGGTTTTAATCCTTTTATTCATTAAATAGTGCTTTCGTTCATGGAAATTTTAAAGGCAAAGAATATTAATAAATTCTTCCATAGTCCTACTAATTCTCAAGTCTTATTTGACATAAACATGTCGATTTATGAAAGTGAATTATTAGGTATTGTTGGAAAATCAGGTTGTGGAAAATCTACACTCTTATACATACTATCCACACTTGATACAGATTATGAAGGGTCATTATACATTGCGAATATATTGATACCTAAAGAGTCTAATGATGCATTAACCAGTTTCAGAAATAAAAATATTGGCTTCGTCTTTCAAACGAATTTTCTTATTTCAGAATTGAATGTTCTTGAAAATGTCATTTTGCCATTAAGGAAAAAAAATGAATGTTCACTTAAGGAGGCAGAAAGCATTGGCATTGACCTACTCAAGAAGGTTGGGTTGAATGAGTATAGTAAGCGAAACATATATCATTTGTCTGGTGGTCAACAACAGCGGGTAGCTATCGCTAGATCATTGGTAAACTCACCATCCTTAATCATTGCGGATGAGCCTACAGGGAATTTAGATAAAAAGACTACACAAGTTGTCTTAGAGCTATTTCAACAGATCGTTCAGGAGGACAAAAAAACGATCGTTGTTGTGACGCATGACGAAGATTTTTCCCAAAAATGTAATCGAATAATTAGCCTGAGTGACGGAAAAATTATTTAGTCTATTCGATTTAACTATTAATTTTTTAACCTTCTTATGGATTCACCTAATCAACTGATTGATAATTCACCTGTAAAAAATAACAATCCTCTTCTCATTGTTTATCTGGCAATCAAGTATTTGTTAGCGAAGAAGGGGCAGTCGCTTATTTCAGCGTTAAGTGTTACGTTCGGAACATCCATGTTCATTCTATTGATTAACTTCATGAATGGCGTGAATGATTTCCTAGACAATGCTGCTCTTGAAGGGACACCAGATTTAAAAGTATCATTTAATGATTCACTACCTAGCACAGACTCAATAGCTAACAATAATCTATTTGCCCTGTCAGAAAGTATTGCTAAGAATACACCTAAGTTGGAAAATTATAAAGCCATTGACGTATTCTTAAAAAGTGATGATAATGTAAAAGGGGTTTCTCCCCAAATTACAACCCAAGCTATATTTTCTCGGAATGGGGCAGATCTACCCGGTGCAATATTTGGCGTGTCTATTGGTGACGAGGATAAGTTGTTTGATTTAAAAAGCAGGATTATTGCCGGAGATATATTTTCCCTTCAAAGGAATCCAAACGGGGTGATATTAGGACAGACATTAGCCAATAAGCTAAATGTAAAAGTAGGGCAACAGGTTACGATCACAACCTTGAATGGCAAAATCGAACAGTTGGATGTTGTTGCGCTCTTCAGTTTTGGAGTCAGCTTTCTTGATAATGGGAAATCTTACATGAACATTCACAAGGTTCGTGAAATCTTAAACGTACCTGACTCAACGGTTTCCGACATTAATGTCAAGCTGAATGACCGATATTTATTTACGGACATTTCGTCTCAGCTTAAGCAAAAGTTTACTGTTAAAACGGAGAACTGGCAGGAAGCTAACCAGATCATCATGACTAGTATTGAAGTGCGGAATGTTCTGACCTGGGTGGTTTCTATTGCGCTATTGATTGTGGCTGGTTTTGGTATCTACAATATCATGAACATCAATGTGTTGAATAAATACAAAGACATTGCCTTGCTAAAGACGTTAGGGTTTTCGTACAATGATGTTAAATACGTGTTTTTTATCCAATCATTAATTGTAGGATTAGTAGGCTCCCTTTTAGGGATGATCATTGGCTATATCCTTTGCGTGATTATGTCAAAGGTTCCATTTGATACAGGTGAAATCCTGAATGTTAAGTATTATCCGATGAACTATGACTTCATCTTTTATATCATCGGAGCTGTTTTAGGAATCATCACTACTGTGTTAGCTGGTTTTATTCCGGCTAAGAAAGCGTCAAAAATTGATCCAGTTGTTATTTTAAGAGGACAGTGATATTCCATCAGCTAGGTATAGGTCTCAATACATAATATGATCAAAGCGTTTCTCGTGTCAACAGGAACTGAACATGGAAAGCTAAAAGTCTGCTATTCGAGTCTTACCCTGTGTCAACCGGAGCCGCCGAATGAACCCAAAGGCCTGCCTGTCGAGCCGTGCGGCTTGTCGCCGGAGCGATGGCAAACATTCATTTTTTATATCTGTTTTGTTCACCCAACAAACTATTGTACGCAACATCACGGAACTACATCCTGCAGATTATCAGCTTCTTTAAGTTCCTTGAACTATTGAATCGCGCGCTTATGCTTACTCCGAGGTAAAGCAATATGTAAGCCATGAGACTTCCTAATTTCGTTTGGCGAAATGACTAAACGATGGGGATACTGATTTTTATACCGCGGGATTGGAAATAGAAACGGGTCTCAGTTGCTTATTAGGGGCTGATAAACAGGTATATAGGGATTACTCAAAGGGTGTGTGCCGCTAACTAAATGGGCTATGGCCTCTAATCTGACTATTGACAATACGCAATCACAACCAATCGTGAATAATTCGCGCATAGCCGCGTACCTTTGTGCCCGAAAATCAGCCTTGCATGTACGTCAAACCCAAAAAAGAACTCGGTCAGCACTTTCTGAAAGATCTTAGCATTGCCCAACGCATTGCTGAGCTTCTGACTGGGCATGGTGAATACAAAAAAGTCCTTGAAATTGGGCCGGGTATGGGCGTTCTGACGCAGTTTATACTCCAGGATACTCGCTTCGAAACCTACGTTATTGAGATAGACAGAGAGTCAGTTGACTACTTAAAGCTGAATTTTCCTGTGCTGGAAGGTCATATTTTACCCGCCGATTTCCTGAATATTCGCCCAGATTTACTCCCAACCAAGCAGCCGGATAGCACGGAGTCGTTTGCCATAATCGGTAATTTTCCCTACAATATTTCGACCCAGATTCTGTTCAAAGTGCTGGACATGCGCGATCGGGTGCCCGAAGTTGTAGGTATGTTTCAACGCGAAGTAGCCCAGCGAATAGCCTCAGGGCCGGGTAACAAAGACTACGGGATTCTGAGCGTATTACTGCAAGCCTGGTACGATATTAAGTATGAATTCACGGTCGACCCGACGGTATTCAATCCGCCACCAAAAGTGTTTTCGGGTGTTTTATCCCTCCGGCGAAATGAAACAACAGACCTCGGTTGCGATGTGCGCAAATTTACGCAGGTGGTGAAGCACGGATTCAGTCAGCGACGGAAAACACTTCGTAACGCCCTGAAACCCCTAAATCCACCCGAAGCTGCCCTCGCCAGTCCGTTCATGGACAAACGCGCCGAGCAATTAAGCGTAGCGCAGTTTGTGGAATTAACAAAGCTTATGACGGAGGAAAGGGAGGAGCAGGAGTAAAGGGAGGAGGAACGTTGCAAACCTTTCTCCCTCTCTTCCCTTTCCTCCCATTTCTCCCCTTACCCAATGACTTTCGAACTCACAAAAGACTATCTCGATCATATTCAGTCGGCTATTGAAGCGAGCGATGAGAAACTGCTGCGGACTGAGATGGAGGAGTTGTTTCCGGCCGATATTTCGGGGATTCTGGACGAGCTGGAGCCCGAATCAGCGCATTATCTGCTAAGCCTGCTGGATAAATCGGTTGGGGCCGAAATCCTGGCCAATAGCGACCCTACTGAACGAACCAACCTGCTCAAACTTTTTACGTCGGAAGAACTGGCTCCGTTCATTAACCAGATGGATTCCGACGATGCCGTGGATTTGCTGAATGAGCAGCCTATTCAGGTGCGGGAAGAGGTTATTGGGTTTCTGGAAGATCGGGAGCAGGCCCGTTTTATCCTGGATTTACTGCATTATGAAGACGGCGTTGCAGGTAGTTTGATGCAGAAGGAGTTGATCAAGATCAGCGTCAACCTGACGGTCAATGCCTGCATCGAAGAAATCCGCCAGCAAGCCGAAGATGTCGAAAATGTCTATGCCGTTTATGTGGTCGATGAAATAGGCAAACTGCTTGGCCTCATATCCCTGAAGAAGATCGTGCTGGCTCGTAAAAACGCCAAAATTGCGGATCTCTACGACGACGATGTTGTCTTTGTCGAAACCTATCGACCTGTTGCCGAAGTGGCCGAGTTGATGCAGAAGTACGATTTGGACGCCATTCCGGTCGTGAACGTGCAGCAGCGCCTGCTTGGTCGGATTACGATTGATGACGTGGTCGACGTAATTACCGAACAGGCCGAAGAAGATATTCAGGTTATTTCGGGTTTATCTGGCGAAGTAGAGGAGGACGATAGCGTTTGGCAGCGCTCGAAAGTACAGCTTCCCTGGCTCGTAGCGGGTGCCGTTGGGAGTCTGTTAGCCGCAACCGTTATCAACGGTTTTCAGAGTGAATTAGGGAAAGTGGCCGCTCTGGCCGCGTTTATTCCCATTATTGGCTCAACGGGCGGGAATGTGGGTATTCAAACATCGTCCCTGATTTTACAAAGCCTGACAGATACAACTGGATTGAGCATGACCATGGCGAAACGGCTCGTACGAACCCTCCTGGTGGCGATCATTAACGGACTAGTTGTAGGCCTGATTGCGGGTACGTATACCTTCATTATTGGCGAACCACGGCTATTTTTTGTCGTCGCAACGTCCTTGCTGGCGGTTGTATTACTGGCGTCATTTATGGGGACGGTTACGCCGTTGTTGCTTAATCGAATCGGAATTAATCCGGCAGTAGCATCAGGACCGTTTATCACGACGGCCAATGACCTGATTGGCATCGGCGTGTATTTCCTGATTGCCCAGTGGTTGCTGGCGGAGGTGTAATTCATCAATAGACGTGTCGAAAACTAACATACGAATCTACAGTACAGAAACATTTCGGGATGCGTATATGCAGCCCGAACAGCAGTTGGATGCTATCTTAAAGTCAGATTTCGGGAAGTTCTTTATCGTAAAAGTCGAGAAACTGATTCGCCTGATCAAGCTTCCGATTCCGCCCATTCGCTCCACAACGCATACGTTTATTTACCTCACCGATGGCGAAGCGGTGATGACGATTGGTAGTGAAACCTACACGATTTTCAAGAATGAGTGTTTAGTTGTGCCCGCTGGCCAGGTGTATTCGTTCAATAACGTTGATGAAAATCACGGCTATCTGTGCAATTTTCACGACGACATTGTGATCGGGAAATTTGGTAAAAACGAGCTGCTCAAAGACTTCGAATTTCTGCGGGTTTGGGGTAATCCGCGTATTCAGCTGGATAAACAGACCTCAAAATTTGTCCGTCGTCTGCTCAAACGAATCTTGCTCGATTATTCAGAAAATGGCCTGGCGAACCTGGACATCATTCAGTCGTATTTTATTGCATTACTGTGCGAGGTGAACCGGGTATATAAACCAGTTTCGGCCAGTACACAAACTCATGCGGTAGGTATTGCGAATCGATTTAGAGAGCTATTGGTCGATCGGATCAAAACCAGCCACCGGGTAACGGATTACGCATCCGAATTGAATATCACGCCAAATCACCTGAATAAAGCAGTCAGGACAATTACAGGCAAATCGCCTACCAAATGGATCGACGAAGCCATTGTTCTGGAAGCAAAAGTGCTGCTGTATCAAAGCAAGTTGTCGATCAGTGAAATAGCTACTGAAATTGGCCTGGCTGACCCTTCCTACTTTAGTCGGCTGTTCAAAAAACAGGAGGGTGTTACACCCGTAGCGTTTCGTAAAATGATTGAAACGTCCTAAAAATCGCGTTATTAGTCCTAGCCTGATTTTGCCATAACCGTGACCTTTGCAGGACTCTTTTTATGGAATAGGGTCTGCTAAGCAGGCGGGCCACTATCGTACTGACAGGAATATGTATTCGTCTTTATTGGTCGCCCATTCGCTGTTTCGCTGGTTGGTTTTGTTAAGTTTGGGCTATGCCATTGTAAGGGCGTACCGAGGTTATACATCAGGTACTGTATTTGCAAAGACGGATAATTCAGTGCGTCACTGGACGGCTACGATTGCTCACATTCAGTTAGTAATAGGCTTCACACTCTACTTCACGAGTCCGGTTATTAAGTACTTTTGGGCTAATGCTAAAGGCGAAATTGGCCATATGGACACCGTCTTCTTCGGTCTCATCCATATCCTCTTGATGCTTATTTCGGTAGTCGTTTTGACCGTTGGTTCTGCTCTGGCAAAGCGCCAGCCAACCGATCATGAGAAATTTAGAACCATGTTGATCTGGTTTTCCATTGCGTTGTTCATCATCTTTATCGCCATTCCGTGGCCATTCTCGCCCCTGGCGAACCGACCTTATTTCAGACTTTATTAATTGATAACCCTATTTGGTAGTTTTCTGTCATCTCGACGTAAGGAGAGATCTCAAATCGCCACCTTGAGATCTCTCCTTACGTCGAGATGACAGAAAATGAATACCAATCATAAAAATCTACCTATCCGCCGGTGCGGTTTAAACTGACCATGAAAAACTTCCTTACTACCAACATTGGCCGGTTGCGGCTCCTTGGCCTTTTAGAAGGTATTTCGTTACTGCTGTTGATCGGTATTGCCGTTCCGGCGAAACACATGTTTGGCGATCCGACCCTTGTAAGAGCAATCGGGCCCGTGCATGGCGTACTGTTTTTGCTGTTCGTTTTCAATACAATAAGTGTAGGCGTTGAGTACCAGTGGAAATTTAAAACCACGACCTGGAAAGTGCTACTGGCTTGCCTAGTTCCGTTTGGTACGTTCTATATCGATAAAAAGATACTGAGCAAAATAGAGCCGTCGGCAGACTAGTTTCATATGCCATATCTCCAAGATATGGCATATGAAACTAGTCTGCCGACGGCTCGTTGGTAAGGTTTTCTTATCTTGCCTGGGCTATGACCATTCGTTTTGCTACTCCTGCCGATGTTCCCGCTATTCTAGCCATTTATGCGCCTTACATTACGGGATCGACCATTACATTCGAATATGATGTGCCAACGGTTGCTGAGTTTACCGAACGAGTCCAGACCATTCAGCAGCAGCTTCCTTATCTGGTAGCCGAGTCCGACGAGCGATTATTGGGTTACGCCTACGCATCGAAACACCGCGACCGAACGGCCTACCAATGGTCTGTTGAAACATCGGTTTATGTACACCCGGATGGCCATAGGCAAGGGATTGCCCGGCAGTTGTATGCCCGATTGTTTGAGTTGTTGCGTCGGCAGGGGTACTACAATGCCTATGCGGGGATTACCTTGCCCAATCACAAAAGCGAATCGTTTCATCGCTCGGTAGGTTTCGAACACATTGGAACTTACTCGAATATCGGTTATAAAATGGGGGCGTGGCATAGTGTAACCTGGTTTCAATTAGCGCTGCAGCCCTATCAGTCAAACCCAGTTCTGCCAGTTTCGATAACCCAGCTTTCTACCAAAAATGGATAGTTTTTTGTCATTCCGACCTCAGGAGGAATCTCAAGTTTCGTATTAATCAAGCTTGAGATTCCTCCTGAGGTCGGAATGACAAAAAAAATGTTTCTGCTCTATTTTTCGGTTTTGAGAAACCTCATTTGTCAGCTATAAGTAGCTGACATCACGCTTCAATAACTGCGTTTGGCATCATTGCCCTGGTCCACGGAGGTATTTGTCCAGAAATTCTTTGATCGCTTTGTTGGCGGTAATTTCGTTTTCCTTTTTCACGAAACCGTGCCCTTCATTCGGGAAAGTAACGTATTCGACGGGCACGCCGTTTTTCTTCACATTCGCTACAATCTCATCCGACTCAATCTTTAACACGCGTGGGTCGTTGGCGCCCTGGATAACGAGCAGCGGTTTCTTGATCCGGTTCGTGTGAAACAACGGCGATTTGTTGTAAAGCGCAACAGAGTCCGTTTTGGGATGACCGATTTCCTTGAACATGGCATCTCGTTGAGGACCCCACCATTCGGGCATGCTGTTCAGGGTGCGAATCCAGTTCGCTACACCAAAAATATCGACGCCAACCGCAAACTCATCGGGTGTAAATGCCAGGCCCGCCAGTGTCATATAACCGCCGTAGGAACCACCCATAATGCCAATTTTCAGTGGGTCAACATAGCCCGTTGCGGCCAGAAACTTCTTCGATTCGACACAGTCTTTCAAATCCGCGTCGCCATGCTTGCGATCATCGGCGGCATAAAACGTTTTGCCGTAGCCCGAACTGCCCCGGTTGTTCACGGCCAAAACCACATAACCGTTGTTCACCAGGTACTGTACCAAAGGCGAGTAGTTCAACCGGGTTTGGCCGCCCGGACCACCGTGAATGGATAAGATTGCCGGGAGTTTATCGCCCGGTTTGGCATCTTTCGGTTTGTAGAGCAGGGCCGGAATTTCCATACCATCAAACGACTTGTACCGAATCACTTCACCCGAAACCAGGTCCTCCGCATTGATTTCTGGATTTAACCCACGGACCAATGGGGTTACCTTGCCGGATTTGAAATCGTACGAATACAACGTTGCAGGTGAGTTAGAACTATTGACAAAGAACGTCATCCGGTCTTCGCTGTCCGTGATGTTTACGCCGGTGATGTCGCCACCCGGCAGCGCCGGTAAACTGATTGGCTGATTCGTACGGTTGTCAATGATCTTTAGTTCGGTGCGGGCATCGTTATTGACTGAGAGCACGCGGTAACGACCATGATAGGACAGATAATCACTCGAAATATCCCAATTCGCCTTGTCAAGCACTGTGCTTTGTCCCGTTGCCAGATCATAGGCTTTTACGTAGGAGAATTCATTGCCATCATCAGTTGAGATGAGAAGCTTCTTGCTATCGGGCGTGAATCCTTCTGGGCCGTTGCTTACGTCGCTGGTGTGCTTCGTCAGAAGTTTGGTTTCTTTGGTTTGTAAATCGTAGAGGTACGTATCGCTGTTAGTCGTTGTGATCGTTTTGGCAAGGGCGATATAGC
The DNA here is from genome assembly GCF_054776855.1 of Spirosoma migulaei. NCBI lineage: Bacteria > Pseudomonadati > Bacteroidota > Cytophagia > Cytophagales > Cytophagaceae > Spirosoma > Spirosoma migulaei. The sequence continues at coordinate 146,140 of NZ_BAAHBG010000033.1, forward strand.
GTTTATCGGGCGACACATCGCCGGGGAAGAAACCGCCCGGATTTTCGAACAGGAGTTTGGGTTTCAGGGTCGCTATGTCCATCTCGTACAGGTCAAAAGCTGCCGGGTTCCGCAGGTTTGATTGATAGAAAAAACTCTTGCGGTCGTGACTCAGTCCCCCAAACTGAAACTTTGCTTTGTCGGCTGTAGTAAGGTCTTTTATGCGCCCATCTTTTTCGCGCAAATAAATGTGATTCAGTTCGTTACCACCCTGGTCGCTGCTGTAGAGAATTCGGCCATCGGGCAGGTAGCCAATAGCGAAAATAGCGTTGGTTTTAGAGGAAGTCAGTTGTTTAGGCTGGCCGGTTCCATTGAACGGAATTTCATACAGGTTGAACACACCATCCTGATTACTGCTGTAAAGTACTTTCTGCTCATCGGGCGAAATGTCGGACCCACCAAACCGGATGGTTTTCATGAACTGCTCGATCGTGTATTTGGGAACGGCGGCTGGTTTAGGTGCAGGACCTGCCAAAACTCGACTGAAGCATAGAGAAAGGATTAGTGCGAAACGCAACTGTTGGACTAAGGGTGTTTTCATGTCTGGCTAGTTTGGTGAGAAATGAGTTCGGACGTTCCGGGCACAATACTGATTTGAACAAAGTTGGTAATTAAAATCTAACCAGAGCGGTTGAATGTAGAATTTTCGGAATGATTTGATTTATAGGTATTTCTGAGGTGCAGGATAGGTATTATTATCAAATTGTTAATAGTACTATGCAGATAGTAATGTCTGCATAATCTGCTCTACTTTTGCAGACCGTAACAAACCATACAATGGTGAGCCGCTTTCGAGTCACGTTTTATTTTACAATCAGTTTATTCATTTGTACCCTCAGCCGTAGTCTGGCACAAACATCGTTAACACCGGCCACGCCCTGGGGAACCTGGTTAATTGGGACACTCGTGTTGCCGGGAGGTGAAAAAAAATGGGGCGGTTTTGCCGAAGTACAGGCCCGGAGTAATGGCGTATTTAATCAGTATTTCTACAATGAACTGAAAGGTGGGATCAGTTACGATATAGACAAGAATTTCTCAGTCATGGTTGCCGGTGGTCGATACGCAACCTATGACTACCAGGCCTTATCGGATGGGCCACTGACAATTGAAAAACGCCTGTGGGAGCAACTTACTATCAATCAATATCTGTCCCGGCTGAAGTTTGAACACCGGTACCGGATAGAACAGCGGTGGTTTGATAATCGCGACGGGACTACCCCGTATCGAAACCGGATTCGCTATCGACTAAATATGTTCGTGCCACTCAATAACCACACGGTTACGGCTAAAACGGCCTTTTTGTCGATGTACGACGAGATTTTCCTGAATCCAATCGGGCCAACCTTTGAGCGAAACCGGATTTATGCGGGTATCGGCTATCAGTTTGATCAGCAATTAATTTTGCAGGTTGGCTGGGTAAACCAGACGAATTATAACCCATCTACGTTTGAAAGTGGCGTTTATACACCCCAGTCGGCAACCGGAAAAAATAACCTTGTTGTGGGGCTGATTTATCGGCTTAAACGTAAAAGTGCGTCGGAGAGATTACCAACACAGCCAGATTAATTTTTCAACAGGATTTACAGGATGAACAGGATTGGTTTTACAGAGGCTATCCTGTTCATCCTGTAAATCCTGTCGAAACTAATCTATCCGGGAAATGCAAAACTGGTGGATTCCTCCGGTTTCCCGATAGGAAATCTGAAGCCCATAACTATCGCAGATTTGCCGGACAATGGCCAGCCCTAACCCCACTGAATCGGGGCCGGTACTTTCTTTTTTGAACCGTTCAAATAATCGTTCCGGGTCCGAAATAAGCTGACAGCCCGTGTTGCTCAAACACAACTGCTCGGCGGTTGATGTTAGGTTGATCCGGCCATTTGGCTGATTGTGCTTAATGGCGTTATTGACCAGATTCGTGACCAGACTATCGGCTAACGAGGACGGAAGCTGAACGACAAATTGCGTCGTTGTTTGTACCTGTACCGACAACTGTTTGAACGATAGAACTTCGTCCATGTCGGCCAGCTTTTCAGTTAACAGGCTTGCTAAATCCACGATATGCGTATCGTTGAACTGCCGATTTTCGATCTTAGCCAATAGCAATAATCCCTGATTCAGGCGCGAGATTCGTCGGGAGGCCTGATAGATGGATTCGATCCAGTTGGTCTGCGTTTCGGTAAGTTGTTCTGTTTGAATAAGTTGCTCGACCTTGGCATTGATGAGCGCCAGCGGTGTTTGCATTTCGTGCGAGGCATTCTCGGTAAATTCTTTCAGACTCCGATAGTCCTGCTGCATTTTAGCCGCCATTTTCTGCAACACATCATTCAACTCATTGAACTCCGTAATTTCCGGTTTGTCCAATTTCAGGGATGTATCGCTGTTAAGATCGAACCGTTTAATGCGTGACAAGGTATCGTAAAATGGAAGCCAGAGACGCCCCGACAGTTTTCGCTGGAACCAGAACATGCCCAATAATAACAAGCCCAGAAAGAGTACCATCGCTACGCTGATCACTTCTATGAGTCGGTACGTCTGAATCAGTGATTTACGAATAGATACCCGGTGGATAACGCCCTGAATAGGCTCGTAGAACGTCAACTGCCGGAACGGAATCAGTTTATCGTCGTAGCGATTTTGGATGAGCGTATCGGTGAAGGCTTCTCTAATGGTCCCTCGTTTGCTGACTGGGACTACTTCAATCTTGTTTTCAACAAAATAAGGGCTGTCTGTCCAGGTGTTATGGGCACGTACGTAGGTTTCAAAATCCCGCCGTTCAACCCGCAACCGGCTTTCAACTTCGTCGTAAATCAACAACCGGATGATCTGGTAAAACACCAGTGCCGTGAGCAGGTAAATGACCAGCGAGAAACCTAAGTAAATCTGGTTGGTTTTGGTGAGCAGTTTCAAGGCTGACTGAATTTATAGCCGATGCCGTAGATGGATTGTACGTAGTCGGCGGCCCCTTTTTCCAGCAATTTCCGACGCAAATTTTTGATATGCGAATACACCATATCGAACGAATCGGCGGAGTCGATGTTGTCGCCCCAAAGATGCTCGGCGATGGATGCTTTGGTCAGCGCAACATCCACATTCGACAGGAAATACAGCAGTAAATCATACTCTTTCCTGGACAGGGTTGTGAGCTGTCCATTTACAAACACCTTGCGGGTAAGCGGCACCACCACGATTTCCTGAAACCGAATTTCGGTATGGCCACCAAACTGCCGTCGACGCAGCAACGATTTTACCCGTGCGTTCAGTTCAGATAGGTGAAATGGTTTTGTGAGGTAATCATCGGAGCCGATTTCCAGCCCTTTTAGTTTGTCTTCCAATGCGTTACGGGCCGATATAATAATGACGCCCGTGGTGGCAATGAGTCGTTTCAGCATTTCGATGATCTGAAACCCATTGCCATCGGGCAGGGTCAGGTCAACGATTACGCAATCGTAGGTGTACAGGTGAATTTTCTCCTCGGCATCCCGAAACGTAGCGGCTGTTTCGCAGATGTACCCATCCTTCACCATGTAGTCCGTAATACTTTCGGCCAACCCCTGTTCATCCTCTACGACCAGTACTTTCATCCCGTTGTCTGTTCTAGCAGAGCACTAATGTAGGGGGCAATGTTGGAAAGATTCTGGAAAATAAGGTTGAAACACAGAGGACACGGAGATAAAACGGAGAGGCACAGAGGTTTTTCTCCGTGACCCTCCGTTTTATCTCCGTGTCCTCTGTGTTTCCCTATTACAACCTTGTATCCGCGAAATACACCATTGCCTTGTTCAAAAAAGCCGCGTATTCAGGGTTTGCCTGTCCATTTTGGCTCGTAAAGCGAGGATCATCCATGTACAACTTCGCCAACCCTTTATAGGCCTCCGCCATATTTTTTGATTGACAAAGTTCTTCGCCCCAGAACCCCCGAATGTTGGCATAATGGCGTGCGATCTGTTCCTGCACTGCCGGGCTGGTCGGGTCTATCGTAAGCATTCCAGCCAGTGTTTTGGCAATGTCCTTCTGGTCGGCTTTTAATTGCTCAAAGCCTGCTTTACCCTGTTGACGCAGGTTTTGCTCGCTGGCGTCAACTTCCTCGGTTCCGTATTTCTCAATAGCTTCCTGCCGGTACGCCTGACCCTTGGGAAATCCTTCGTATAACTCTTCGTTGGTTAACATGATTCGTTCTCCTTTTAAGGTTGAAATTGTTTTGTCAATCGTCATGAGTAGCGTTGAGAGCCGGTATTGTCGGGCCTGGAGTGCCAGCTTATGGCTTTCCAGCGCCGTTATCATGTTGAAATCCGGGTTTTCCAGAATAGCCAGAATCTCGCTTAACGAGAAGTCGAGTTCTTTGTAAAAGAGAATCTGCTGCAGTCGGATTAACTCTTGCTCACCATATAGCCGGTACTTAGCCTCCGTACGGATAGCTGGTTTTAACAGACCCAGTCGGTCGTAGTGATGCAGCGTGCGCACGCTAACACCCGCTAGTTTCGCCAGATTTTTGACAGAATACTGTCTCATGGAAACGCCTTGTTCTGATTGACGAAACAAATGTAGGCTATGACGTAAGGGGAGAGTCAAGAGAAAATTTCAGTTTTTTTATTTGGATATGGACCTACTCCTTAGATTATAATAAAGCAATATAACGTTCTTATCCAGTTACTAATCGCTGTTAAAAACTGGCTGTTCTACATAACGACTCAGATGAAAGTCATTCTACAGGAAGAAAAAAAGTACTGGTCTTTAGTTTGGTTATGGGCTGTGTTTCTCCTAGCCGTACCGGGCTGTTTGCAAGCGCAGCTTATTAGTAAAATTAACGGTTTCTTTCCTAAAGATTGGGAAGGTAAACAGGCCATGGTCGTGGCTAAACCAATACATGGGTCACCTATTATTGACACCACTACGATAATGAACCGGAGTGCTACATTCACCGTCAGATTAGGCGAACCCAGTCCGGCTTATCTTTGGATCGAGGGGAGTCAAGACGACATCCACTTTTTTATCGACTCGCCAACCATCAATATCGGAATTGAGCCAGGAGCCTTCGCTAAGCCATTAATTACGGGCTCTGCCAGTAGCGAGTTATGGGTAGATCAACTGGATTTCCTGATGCAGATTCACGAATCCCGACCTGATCTGCATTCGGAAACATTTTCTGCCCTACAAGCTGGTGATTCGCTGGTTGCTTTCAAGTTTGAACAGATCGCAGATTCTCTACGTAAGGTCGATGATGATCAGCTAATCAGCTTAATTCAGAATCACCCATTACTACCCTGTAGTTGGTACCTTTTTGCATCTAACTCGTTCTCCTATTCTCAAACATCCCGTTTATTCGACAGCTTGTCTACTTTTGCTACTTATCCATCTTACCGGGAATTGAACGAGAAACTGGATCGTAAAAAGCTGGGAAATAAAGCCCCAGACTTTAGCTTACCCAGCCCATCTGGTTCAGTAATTACGTTATCAAAACTTGAACGGACATATATTTTAGTCGATTTTTCCAGCCAGTACATATTACCCTGCCAGAAACGGCATTATGATTTAAAGAAGCTGTACGCTACCTATCACCCACTCGGATTGGAAATAGTTACGGTCGCATTCGATATCGATAAAAATGCTGCTATCATACCCACTACGCCAGACCGTTTACCATGGCTTCAGGTTTTGGATTCCATTAGCCAGTCATCAGTAATGGAAGCATTTGCTATAGACCAAATGCCTGATAATCTATTGCTCGACGCCAACAAAATAATGATTGGACGCGATATGTCTGTTCCAGAACTGGACGAGAAATTACAGCAGTTGTTAAAGAAGTAATACCTAGTTGAGAATAGGTCTCAATGTGATTTACACTCGTTTTTAGGCCGTTTATCGGTTATAATAGACGCTTGGTCAATTTAGGGTAGGAGGAGGGGAGGTTATACCTCATTTTTGTATCATCCTTCCATCTGAAACAACACTACTCATGAAATTCAAACACTGCTTACTACTCGGTGTCATCTTCGCTTCACTACTCATTGGTACCTTAATTACGCTAAGTATGACAGCGCCCCATGAGGGAGCTATTGGTATGGTGAAAACACTAGGCCAATAGTCTTGCCCGTAAGTTGTGATCGGCCAATTTTATTGCCTATAGGCTACAGGCTTGGGTAACCGATTCACGAGCCAAAGACAAAACAGGGCATTGAAAACCAGCGTGAAGGGAATAACGGATATATTCTTGAAGAACAGAATGATCGCCCATTCCGACGATTGGCTGGAAATAATCTCGCGAGCCTTTAACGTAATGTACAGGCAAGTCTCATACGCAATGTGATTAATCAGCTTATTGAACAGCAGCGCGATAAGCGAAAACGCTAGTAGATTAATCAGTAAACTAGGCCATTTATCCCTCATTCTCTGAATCGCTAACTGCCAGTTCTGTTTACGGCTCTGCTTGTTTGTAATAAGCTGGCTAAGGCGAACGATGCCCGTTTTTATATGGGTAAGCCCTAACGCATAGACGAAAATCAGGACACGGGCCGACTCTACTACGATTTCGAGCAGTGTATGCGATACTGGACTGATGGGGCCGAAAGCCTTCAATTGAATAGCCCGCCCAAATGCAGCGATCAGCCCTAATCCGAAGATGAATAAAAAGTGATTTTTGAAAAACCGAACTGTTTGAATCGTCCAGTCCAGCGATGTGAGCAATTTCATCGGTGTAGTCATGGCAAGGAGTTGATCACCCAAAATGGATGTACGCTTATTAAAAAACGTTAAAATAAGCCAAATAGACGGTGTTTTTGTCAGATTAGGCCGTTACACTTCATATCTCCTGCAATTGAGTGCAACACGAAAGTAGCCTGAGACGTAAGGAGTGTATCAGACGAATTTAAGTTATTTTTCATAAACTCTCTATAGCCATGAAATTCCAACACTGTTTGCTCCTCAGCGTCTTTTTCGCATCCCTGTTGATCATTGCACTGGTTATGGTTAGTAAACCAATGACCCAGGCCACTCCTGAACGAGTTGTTATTGCGTCGAAATATGCCCCTCGCAAGATGACTATGTTACCGGCACGGCATGTTCCCAACGATCGTCCAACAGTTAGTCGTCCTCTCTGAAATTCAGCTTTGTTGGTAAACATGCGCAAGCTGGTCTGCCATTTTGTTCATCATCTGATAAGCCAAAGACCTTCAGGATGCTCTTTACAAATGGCATCCTGACGGTCTTTGGCTTATTAAATTCTACTAAAAAGCTGTCTAAAAACCCCTAAATCCCCTGAAGGGGACTTTGCTCGTGCTTAGAGAAAGTCCCCTTCAGGGGATTTAGGGGTTTTTAGACAGTCTCTTACGCCAGCGTAGCGTCGACGCTGATGGCGGTATTGAATAGTTTCGAGATGGGGCAATTGTGTTCGGCGTGGTCAACCAGTTCATCGAATTTAGCTTTGTCCAGGCCTGGTACACTAGCCGTAAGCGTCAATTTAGAACTGGTAATGCCACTGTCTTCCAGCGTAATGGTGCATTTTACGTCCAGCGAATCGGCGGCAAAACCTGCTCCCTGAATATTGAAGGCTAATTGCATAGCGAAGCAGCCTGCATGTGCAGCCGCTACCAGTTCTTCTGGATTGGTACCCACGCCATCAGCGAAACGGGTGTTGAACGAATATTGTGTTTGATTGAGAACGGTACTGGCTGTAGTCAGGCTACCTTTTCCATCTTTTCCGGTTCCGGCCCAATGTGCTGAAGAGCTGCGTGTGATTTTCATGAGTGTATGATTTAGATTTGTTAGCGATTTGTTTTTGATAGGACAAAAGTAGACGGTCAATTGTTGCCTATTTTTCACCTATGTTAAAAAGCGTAAGAATAAGATAAAAAAATGATTTCGGCCCCACACGACGTACTACACCAACATTTACAACAGTTTGCCCAACTTCCTGAAGCGGATATGCAACTGGCGGATGAATTCTGGCACGTCAGGAAAATTGCCAAACATGACTTCTTTAATTTCCAGAATTCGGTTTGTCGGCAAGTAGGATTTGTGCTGAAAGGTATGTTTCGGGTGTATTACGTTGATCCAAAAACTGAACTGGAACACAATCTCTATTTCATTCCCGAGCATATGTTCCTAACCTCGCTGAAAGGACTGTTGACCAAAACCACCTGCCCCTACCTGATTGAAGCCCTGGAAGATGCAGAGCTACTGGTAATTGACCGGGAAGATCTACAACAACTTTACCCTCGATCGCACAGTTGGGAGCGATTCGGCCGTATCCTGGCTGAGCAGTATTTTCTGTTCAATCAAATGCGCTCGGAAAGTTTACTGACGCAAATAGCCGAGGAACGCTACATTGATCTGGTAGAAAACTTTCCGGATATTCTGAACCGGGTGTCGCTGGGCCATATTTCATCTTATCTGGGTATCAAAGGGCCATCCCTCAGCCGTATCCGGGCGCAGCTAGCCCATAAATAAGATTGTCATTGATTGTCATTGGCAGTTATTGATTATCAGAATCTTGCACTAGATAACAACGAATGACAATCAATGACAACTATCTAATACCCCTCATCCGTGACCAGATAATAGCTCTTAGGATGGGTTGACTGATCTTCGTTCTGAATCGTGACCGTCAATAATTCAACATGCGTATAGGGGTTGAATAGGACGGTCACGGTGTCGATAACGAACTGGCCCTGAGATAATGTCTGGTTCTGAATAAAATCCAGCGCTTCGTCCTGTGAATCGAAGCTACCCAGCAAATCACCCAGATCGAGCGTGGGTTCCTGGTCGGGGAGTTCTCCGATTGTGTTGGAGATGGGGGAATCAACGGGCCCCTGCGAATCATTGATGGGAGCCGTATACAGTTCTATAGTCATCCGGATAAAATGTAGTGTATAAACGGTTAACTAATTTCGGCTCATTTTGATCGAATATATTCCCATTCCCACACGTCGCCATCGTCGTCATCCCAGATGGTTCCGAGGTGCACAAAGCCATTTTTCTTGAGAATACGGGTGGAGTAACTTTCCTCGGGCAATGTCCGGGCTGTGACCGTAACGGTAGGATCGGTTTCTAGCGCAAGCTGTACCAGTTGGTTACACATTTCGGCACCAACGCCCTGATGCTGGTATTGAGGGAAGGTACCATACGCAATTTCCACCCGCCCGTTTTTAGGTTTCCCTTTGAATGCACAACCACCCACCAAGTTGCCGTCAAGCTCAGCATAATAGCCGATCCAGGGCGGCTGGTAGCCTATTTTGTTGAAAAACTCAATCGTCATCGAAAGCCCCGGTTCACAATCGGGATGATTGAGAAATTGGATGTTTTCTGAGAGGGTTTGGTGGATAGGGAGGAGGATCATATCCATCCTTTTGTTAAGTGGAATAGATGTATATTAACTTTTAAGTCTTTATCATTCAGTGAGTTGATTCTGAATATTAAGGACAAAATCAGTTGAAACGTCATTATCCTCAGCAATCTCTTCAATAGATAATTTTTGTCGAATTAGTGCTTTTTTCACTGCTTCTGCCTTCATTTCCTCAATCTTTCTCTTTTCTGCATTCACGGCTTCTGCATTAATAGCTGTGATACGGGCAAACTGGAATCGCTCCTCAGGAGACATTTTTCGTGTGTCTAACTCGTCAATAGCTTTCTTCAACCATTCTTCATTCCAAAAAGCCGGATACTGAGTTGGTTCCGTGACCGTGTGCAACGTCTTCATGGTGAAAATCAGTTTTTCTAAATCAGTTTGAATATCAACTGTATCCTTGTCAAATTTAGCTAATTCTACAGTGATAAACGACATTTGACTATCTATGAGTTCGCCTGATTCACTTCGTAGATTGGCTATAGTATGGTAACTAGTGATCGGTAGGATACTCTTTTCTAAAAATGCGATGCAATATATTTTAGGAAGGTTTGAATAATTGAATTGCCCACGTTCGACTAAAGTATTGAATTTATGAAGAGCATAGAATTTCATGCGTTGGATGAAGTTAGGCGCATGGGCTAACTGCATTTCAACTATAAACTGATTGCCCTGTTCGTCAGTGCAGGCTAAATCATAGATTCCACTTCGACTATCCACGGTGAGGGCTTCAAAAGCATTCTTTTCAAATTGCACATCATTGATTGGAACCGAAGATTTAATTAAAGCCTGAAGAGAAGTACGTAGAAAAAGCGTATTCGCTTCATTCCCAAAAGTGGCTTTAAATCCATAGTCGGATATAATTGGTATAAAGCGTTGTTCACTAATTTCGGGTATTTCCATAGCCCAATATTAACCACAAGAATTAACTTCAGAAAAGGCTAGTATTTATTTTAATGATTTTTGTGACATTAATTCTGCTTTGTTGAGAACTTTATTCTGTTCGACAAATCTTCCAAACACCCCCAATTCTTTCTGTCAAAGGCCATTTTTCCCAAATGTTTCCAAATTTGAGATCGTGTTTTGTAGACACCTGATCGTACCGTCGCCTAAGGTCGTTCAGGTTGTTGTGAATGAAACACGCTCTTTTTCATTGCTCCCGACAGCGATTCTCCAGCCGTTTCGCATACCGAACCCGAACTGGCTGTCTCCTGATGCTGGTTACAAGCCTGCTGACGTTTCAGGCGTCGGGGCAATCGCTCACGTTGAATCAGGTAGTCGAGCAGTCTGTTCGGCAATATCCGTTTCTAAAATCCAAACAGGCCGAAGTCAGTAGCGCCGAGCGACGACTCCAGGCCAGTCGGACCGAATTGCTGCCCACGGTGATCCTTCAGGATCAGTACAATTACGCCACCAGTAACAGCCTGAATAATTCCTTTTTTCCTAACGAAGGCACGAATATCTCGACCTCAGGTGGTGTTCGGGCTAACGCGATTTCTCAGGCTAGTTTCGGTAGTTATACCAGTGCTTCCATCGAGTGGCGAGCCATTACATTTGGGCGTATCAAAGCTAATCTGGGCGTCGCTAAAGCCGATCTTCAGCGGAGTCAGGTTGATTACGAGAATGAGATCTTTCAGCACCAGGTTCGCACCATTGATGCTTATTTGCTCCTGCTGATCAACCAGAAACTGGTTCAAATTCAGCGTAGTAACCTGGATCGGGCGCAGACCTTCAAGCGAGTAGTCGATGCGGGTGTCCGGTCGGGGATGCGGGCGGGTGTCGATAGTTCGCTGGCTACCGCCGAAGCCGTTCGGGCACGATTGCTTTTACTAAGCAGCCAGCAGCAGGAACAGGTGCAGCGACTCCGACTTTCCGAACTGGCAGGCCAGCTCCAGCCTACTATGCGGGTAGATAGTATGCGTTTTTATACCGCGCTCCCAAACGGTGCTTTTCTCTCCGATTCGCTTTCGCCCAAGAACCCGACCTTACAGTTATTTCAATCGCAGATAAACCTGTCGGCGGCTCGCAGTCTGGCGACCCAGCGATCTGGAATGCCCGTTATTTCGCTGGTTGGCGTAGGGAATGCACGGGGTTCGGGATTCTCGAATCAACAGGGCGATATTTTTCAGACTAATCAACTGAATGGCCTTGGTTATCAGGTTGGTAATTACCTGTTTGGTGTTGTGGCCCGCTGGAATCTAACCAACATGCTCCGTACCCGGCAGGATTATCAGGCCGACCAATTTCAGGTGGAACGATCGCGGCAGTTATTTAACACGCAGCGATTGCAGATCACCCGTCAATACCAGGAAGCCGACACCCAGTATCAGGTTGCACTGGAGCAAGCGCGTCAGGCCCCCATTCAGTTACAGGCCGCCCGGCAAGCCTACAATCAGGCAAGATCGCGCTATGAAAGTGGCTTAACGGATTTGGTAACCTTACTCCAAACGGTCGTTACGCTGAATCGTGCTGAAGTAGATGGCTACGTTGCCGTCAGTAATGTATGGCGGTTTCTGTTGCTCAAAGCGGCTGCTGAAGGGGATTTATCGCTGTTTATGAATCAAGTGAAATAAGGTTTTAGGTTTTTCGTGGTGTCAGGCTCTTAAACCTGACTAGAGCGGTTTCTCAAAACCGTCTGAGTAAGAGATGCATGTGGTTTTGAGAAACCGCTCTATGTCGGGTTTAAGAACCCGACACCACAGAAACAAACATCAAACTGCAAACCCAGTTTTTTATGTACAACATCATTCGTTCCGCGCTGCGTAAACCCATTTCGGTGGTTGTGGCGGTTATGGGGCTTCTGTTTTTTTCGGTGATGTCGCTGTTTACCATTCCGGTCGACATTTTCCCGAACCTCGATTTGCCCACCATTTATGTGGTGCAGCCCTATGGCGGTATGGCCCCCGACCAGATGGACGGCTTCATCGCGACGCGTTATCAGGATCACTTCCTGTATGTGTCGGGTATCCGCGATATCGACGTGAAAACCATTCAGGGGCTTTCGCTGATCAAACTCTCGTTCTATCCGGGAACGGATATGGCGCAGGCGGCTGCCGAAGTTGCCAACAATGTGTCACGGGCTAAAGCCTATATGCCGGAGGGAACGGTGCCGCCCCAGGTTGTCCGATTCGATGCCAGTTCGGTGCCGGTTGGACAATTGGTGTTTGAGAGCCAGAGTCGCTCGCTGAACGAAATTCAGGATTACGCTTCCTCGCGGGTGCGGCCGATGTTCTCCCGAATTCCGGGGGTATCCAGTCCACCGCCGTTCGGGGGTAACCAGCGGACGGTGATCATCAAGGTGAATCCGCAACTGGTTCGTAGCTATCAGCTAACGCCCGAAGAGGTTATTAAATCGATTGTGACGAATAACCAGCCTTCGCCAGCGGGTAATATTCGCATCGGCGATAAGGCGTTGATGACACCGGTTAACTCGCTGATAAAACGCCCGGAAGATTTCCTGAACATTCCAATTCGGGTTGGCTCAGGACCGACAGTATTCGTGCGGGACATTGGTACGGTAGAAGATGGTGCCGACGTAACGGTGAGTTACGCGTTGGTCAATGGCCGTCGGGCGGTCTATATTCCGGTTGTTAAAAAGTCGGATGCCTCCACGCTCGATGTGGTGAATAATATCCGAAAAGCCCTGCCTGAACTTCGCGCTGCGGTGCCGGAAGATGTGAAGATCTCCTACGAATTCGACCAGTCGGTGTACGTAACCAACGCCCTGAAAAGCCTCGTAACCGAAGGTATTCTTGGGGCTGTATTGACGGGTTTAATGGTACTGCTTTTCCTCCGTGACTGGCGAAGTGTAATCATTGTGGTTGTGACCATCCCGATTTCGATCCTATCGGCGGTGATCATGCTGAATCTGTGTGGGCAAACCATCAACATCATGACCCTATCGGGGTTGGCGCTGGCCATCGGGATTCTGGTGGATCAGGCTACGGTGACGATCGAGAATATTCACCAGCATCTGGAAACCGGTAAACCGAAAGCTGTTGCCATCTGGGATGCCTGTAAGGAAATTGTTTTCCCGGAATTCCTGATTCTGCTGGCAATTCTGGCCGTATTTGCCCCCGCCTTTGTAATGAGTGGCGTACCCCGATCCATGTTCCTGCCGCTGTCGCTATCCGTAGGTTTTGCCATGATCGCGTCGTTCCTGCTCTCGCAAACGTTCGTTCCTGTGCTAGCCAACTGGCTGCTGAAAAGCCATCCCACGCATGAAGCGCCAACATTAGCACTCGATGCGCAGGAGCGCCATGCCATGCTTGAGGAGGGTGCTCATCCAGTCAAGAATGCAGTTGGTTTTGAGAAATTCAAGCAACGGTATTCGTCGCTACTTGAAAAAATCCTGAACCGAAGAGGATTGATTGTTGGTGGCTATCTGATTGGCAGTCTGGCTATTATCGTTGCCTGCTTTCTATTTATTGGAACGGATATTCTGCCGCACGGCAACAGCCACCAGTTGCAAATGCGCCTTCGTATTCCCGATGGAACGCGCGTTGAACGGACTGAAATGGCTACGCTGAAAGTGCTGGATATTATTAAAGAGTCCGTCGGGAAAGACAATGTGGAAATCTCGTCGGCTTACGTCGGAACGGTTCCATCTAGCTACGGTACATCCAATATTTTCGTGTTCAACAGTGGGCCTCATGAAGCTGTTTTGCAGGTCTCGCTAAAGGAAGAGCATCCTGTTAAAATGGACGATCTGAAAGAGGAACTTCGGACGAAAATTGCCAAAGCATTACCGGCTGCCAGCATCTCGTTTGAACCGATTGAGCTGACCGAAAAAATCATGAGTCAGGGGGCTTCGACGCCAATTGAGGTGACGGTTGCCGCTAAAGACATCAAAGAAGCCGGACGCTTTGCCAACAAGATTCGGGCGCGGATGTTGACAATTGATTTCCTGCGCGATGTGCAGATTCCCCAACCACTCGCTTACCCGGTTCTGAACGTAACCATGAACCGCGAACGGGCTGGTCAACTGGGCGTTACATCGACACAAGTTGCCCGCTCAATGGTGGCCGCTACATCGTCCAGCCGTTTTACGGATAAAAATCTCTGGCTTGATGAGTCGAAAGGATTGGCCTATCAGGTACAGGTGCAGATTCCTGAATACCAGATGAGCAGTGCCAGCGACATTGGCAACATTCCCCTGCGAAGTGGCGAAATGCGCCCGCTGTTATCAGATGTGGCCACGTTTTCGGAGAGTACGGCACCGGGAGAATATGACCGCGCTGGCCCAAACCGACTGGTAACGATTACGGCAAACTTGCAGAAAAAAGACCTTGGGTCGGCGCAGAAAGCGGTAGAAAACGCCATCAAAGAAGCGGGTGAACCTCCTCGGGGTGTGCTTGTCGAAATGGGTGGACAAACCAACCTCCTGACCGATACCCTGAATAGTTTGCAAACGGGTCTGCTGGTGGCCATTGTGATCATTTTCCTGTTGCTGGCGGCTAACTATCAATCGTTCAAGTTATCACTGGTGATTCTGGCGGCTATTCCTGCCGTGGTTGCTGGTGCGTTACTTATGCTGCTGGCTTGTGGCGCTACGCTGAATCTGCAATCGTATATGGGGCTGATTATGTCGGTGGGGGTATCGGTAGCCAACGCCATCCTGATGGTGACCAATGCGGAGAACCTGCGGCTCGAAATTGGCGATACGCGTAAGGCGGTTGTCTTGGCCGCTAATAGCCGGATTCGGCCGATTCTAATGACCAGTATTGCCATGATTGCTGGTATGGTGCCGATGGCATCGGGACTGGGTGAAGGGGGGGATCAGATTGCCCCACTTGGACAAGCCGTTATCGGTGGACTGATTGCCTCTACACTGGCGGCTCTCTTGATTTTGCCCTGTGTATTTACGCAGCTTCAGGCGAAAGCCACGACCCAATCTGTATCACTCGACCCGGAAGATCCGGAAAGCAAATTCTACCATCAGGAACTGAGTCATAGTGTATAGTATAGATTCTTTTGATTCTGAAGATTCTATGGTTTCTGAGGAATAAAATAACTACGATTTAGAATCTACAGAATCACCAGTTAAGAACAGTCAATCAGTCAACCATTGTCTATATGAAATCGCTTTTTAATCTAACCATATCTGTCGCCACTGCTGCCGGAATTGCCGCCTGCTCGACGGCCAGCAGCGATAATAAAACGACTGCGGCCAAGGAACCCGAAGCCCAGCAGGTTGCGGTGACGACTGTGCAGGAATTACAACCCAGCAAGCGCGTTACACTGCCCGGCGAATTGAAGCCCTGGAATCGGGTGAACATGTACGCCAAAGTAAAAGGTTTCGTGCGCGATATTTCGGTGGATCGGGGAACGCTGGTTCGCAAAGGGCAGGTACTGGCCCGGCTCGATGCCCCCGAAGTAATTTCGGAACTGAGCCAGGCGCAGGCGCAGGTTCAAGCGCAGGAGGCTACGTTGGTCGAACAAACAACCCGCGCCCGTGCCAGTCGATTAACCTACAATCGACTGCTGCAAACGGCCAAAATGGAGGGTGCGGTATCGGCCAATGAAATCGATCAGGCGCTCGCCAGAATGCAGGGCGACAGTGCCATGGTAGCCGTAGCGAGGGGTACGGTTCAGGCTGCCCGGTCGAACTACCAGGCCAAAACCGAACTTCGGCAATACCTCACTATTACGGCTCCTTTCGACGGTATGGTGATTGAGCGGAACATCAGTCCTGGTGCGCTGGTCGGTGCGGGCGATAGCGGCAAACCGCTGTTCGTACTGGAAGACAGCCGGACGTTGCGGTTGACGGTGGCCATTCCGGAGTCGTTTGCCAATCAGCTACAGGCAAAAAGTGCCGTTTCCTTTACGGTGAACGCCATGCCTAACCGCCAGTTCAATGCGAAACTGGCCCGCTCTGCCCAAAGTTTAGTAGAAGCCAATCGCTCCATGATGGCGGAATTTGACGTTGCCAATCCCGGCCACGAATTGAAAGCGGGTATGTACGCTGAAGTGTTAATGCCAATCGAACGAACCGGGAAAACCATGTTCGTACCCACAACATCGGTGGTTAGCTCCAGCGAAAAAATGTTTGTGATCAAAGTCAACGACAACCGGGCGCAGTGGGTATCGGTACAAAAAGGCAACGTGCTGGATAGCTTAGTCGAAGTCTTCGGCGATGTACAACCCGGCATGACCATTGTGAAAACCGCTTCCGAAGAAATTCGGGATGGTCAGGAAGTAAAGGGTGTGAAGAAATAGAGTTTCTATTGTGAGTTATTGTGATGTCAGTTTCTTAAAACTGACACGCGAGGTTTCTCAAAACCTAACGAATTACAGTAGGTTTTGAGAAACCTCACTGTGTCGGATTTTAAGAATCCGATACCACTGTAAATCCGGAATCACCCCATTTCAGTACAATAAATACGGCCTTATCTCGCCAACCCACGCTTCACAAATCAGCAGTTTGTGAAGCGTTTTTGTGAACTCTGCAATAGGGAGCTCAAAAAGTGATTCCGAATCGGGAATGCCTAACAGCTTATCCAGATGATGTTTTCCGCTCGGATTAACGTGGGTTGGATAGGTCGCCCATGTAAAGTTATCTGGCTGGTGATCATAGACTAGTTTGATGAAAAGCAGTCCAGACAAAACGGGTTTGAAGCTAGCTGCATCCATAACATGAAACATGACTCCCCGGCATAGTTGTCCTGCGTATTTGCCACTTTGTGGTGTAAATGTAATGGCTCGTCCGACAATGCCTGATAAGCCCAATTCATTGAACTGAGTGGTTACTTGATGAGCATCCAGCCAGGGCGCTCCTGCGATTTGAAACGGCGTAGCTGTTCCGCGACCTTCACTGAGGTTGGTCGCTTCCAACAGACCTAAACCGGGATAGAGCAAAGCTGCTTCGGCATTGACCATAGCGGGCGAAGTCGGTACAAAAGACGGCTGCCAATCACGCGCAAATGTTTCCCGATGCCAGCCTTCGGCTTTAATAACCGTAAGGTTTAGCGACGGCATTCGTTGCTGTTGCCAGTACCTTGTCAGTTCACCAAATGTACAGGAATGCCGTAGGGGCATTTGCCATCGGCCAATGAACGAAGAACACGCATCCTCGTTCAATAACGGCCCTTCTACCAGTTCCATGCGCCCCGAAAGAGGATTAGGCCGATCAAGAAGAATTAAGGATTTCTGGTGAAGCGTACAGGCTTCCATGATGTGCGTGAGCGTCCACAGATAGGTGTAAAAACGAGAACCGACGTCGGGTAGATCGACAATAACGACGTCCACATCGGCTAAATCTTCTGCCGAAGGTTGAAGCTTATTGCCGTATAAACTGACGATTGGTAAACCCGTTAAGGCATCAAGTCCATTAGGCATCAACAGGCCATCCTCGCCAATTGCTTCCAGGCCATGTTCAGGAGAAAATAGCTTAACGATTGGGTAGCCAGCAGAAAGTAGCGCTTGCCGGGAGGGGATGTAAGACGCCGTTGTTGCCGCCTGATTCGTGACGAGTGCTAGTCGCTGGTGTTGATAGGTAGGAGTTTGTTTTAAGAAAATATCTACGCCAAATTGGACTGTCATGGGAAGAGGAGCTTTGTGTGATGTCAGATGCTCACATCTGACACAAAAGGTTTCTCAAAACCTATCGGTGCAACTAGTAGGTTTTGAGAAACCTCATTTGTCGGTTATAAGTAACCGACACCACTATACAAGGGATGGTTCAAGCTGGCTAGTAAATTCACTTATTTCATACGAATATGCTCGGGCCGCGGGCCAACACCAATCAGGTAAGCGGGCAAGCGACGGATCAACGATACGTGTTTGAACAACCAGAGAATAACTGGAGGAAAAGTAGCCGGATTGGTTACCGACGCATTGATCAGCCGCTTGTGAACGAAGATTTGTCCCGATTGAATAATTCGAACCGGCCACAGACGTCGGCGTTGAATACGGTCTAATTCGGCACTAGTAACAGGGCCCTTTTGAAGCGAAGACGTCAGTTGATTAGCCGCAGCAACGGCATCCTGAATGGCCATGTTGACCCCCACACCCCCCGCTGGCGACATGGCGTGGGCGGCATCGCCAATGCACAAGAGGCCCGGTTTATACCATTGCCGTAAACGGTCAATTTTGACGGTCAGTAGACTGATTTGATCCCAGGTTTTTAATTCCTTTACATAGTTGCCGACGAACGGGGCCAGGCTCAGAATATCGGCTTGTAAGGCCGCAATACCCCGTTGTTTTATTGGCTCAAATTGACCTTTCGGAATGATATAGCCACATTGGAAATAATTCTGACGGTCAATCAGAACCATGAACTGGCCCGATTTAAAATACCCTAATGACTGTTCGCCGAGCGCAGGATCTTTCGGAATCCGCATCCACAATACATCAATCGGAACCCCAAAATCCTGAACTTTCAGGCCCGCTTTTTCCCTAATGATAGACTTTCGGCCATCGGTGCCCACGACTAAATCGGCCCGTATTTCCAATTCACCCGTGGGTGAAGTAGCTCGCACACCTACGACCTTCCCACTTTCCTCAATCAGATCAGTGGCTTCGGTTTCCAGGTGCAGATGAAACGTCGGGAATTGCCTGGCTTTGTCGGCCAGGAAGTTCAGGAAGTCCCACTGGGGCATGAAAGCAATAAATTTACATTTTGTAGGCAGGTGTGCGAAGTCTGCGATAGGAATAGTTTTTCCCTCAATGGTTGCATGAACCGCCCGTAGTTCCTGATGAGGAAGTTTAAGGAACTCATCTAACAAACCCAGTTCAACCAGTAATTCCAGCGTGGATGGGTGAATGGTATCACCCCGAAAATCGCGCAGGAAATCTTTATGTTTTTCCAGGATAATCACCTCTACCCCCGACCGGGCCAATAGAAAACCCAGCATCATACCAGCTGGTCCACCGCCTACAATACAGCAACGTGTTGTAAGTACTCTCTGATTTTGGTGAGCCTGTTGCATCGCTATATGGTCGTTTTTGAAACAAATAATCCGGTTGAGGTTGTTTACTCCTTTATTGACAACGAATTTTCAATCATACAGTTTCTCATGTCTTTTTATTCGTACCCTCCCGACTATTTACTTTTTGATTCCGCCCGAAAAGGCGATGTTGCTACTATTAATCAGCTGACTGCTTCTGGCGTCGATGTGAATATACAGGATGAAAAAGGCTTCTCGCCTTTGATTTTAGCTGCCTATGGTGGACATCTGGAGGCTACTAAAGCTTTATTGGATACCAAGGCTGATGTGAATGGGCAGGATGCGAGTGGCAATACAGCATTAATGGGCGTTTCGTTCAAAGGGTATCCCGAGATTGCCCGCCTGCTAATTGAGCACGGGGCCGACCTGAATCTGCAAAATGGAAATGGGGGTACCGCGCTGATGTTCGCTACATTATTTGGCCGGAATCAGTTGGTGAAAATACTCCTCGAGGCAGGAGCCGATACGTCTATTTTAGATAATCGGGGGCTGAGCGCTCGTAATCTGGCTATTCAGCAGGGAAATGAAGAAGCATTGCAACTGTTGCAATGAGCCAAGTCGATGGCGCAAGGCTCTTGTCTTGTGCCTACTATTCACCAGCCTCTGGCCGAACGAACTAAACTTAGCAAGTTCCGGCCAGAGGCCGGTGAATAGTAGGCACAAGGCAGGAGCCTTGCGCCATCAAGCCATCGACTTGCTTACTTCCCGCCTGGTCGGGTAGGGCGTACCTCAATTTTGCTGGGTAACGTACGCGGGTTCATTTTCAGCAAATCGGAAACGATCTGGCCAATATCTTCAGGCTGGATTTTCCAGGCGTCTTTGTCGCTGGGCTGGTGGTCATTGAAATAGGTAGCCACAGAACCCGGCATGATGGTGGATACTTTGATGCCTTCTTTACGCAAATCGAGCATAACAGCCTGCGTGAAGCCTACCAAACCGAACTTGCTGGCATTATAGGCAGCTCCGTTCTCGAAGAAATTGGTGCCTGCCAGACTCGCAATCGTGATGAAGTACCCTTCCGATTTTTTCAACGCATTCAGCGTGGCCTTAGCGGTGTAAAAAACACCGGTCAGGTTGATGTCGATGGTTTCTTGCCATTGTTCGGGAGTGAGTTCCTGAATGGGAGCAAAGTGACCTACGCCTGCGTTTGCTATGACGTAATCCAGTTGGCCCCATTGGTTTAAAATGGCCTCTACCGCTTTCTGCTGCGATGCCAGATCACGAACATCGGCAGCTACACCGAGCGCATAACCCGGCTTAATTTCATTCAATTTCGCGGCTGCTAATTCAGCGGCTACCGATGAGCGACTGGTAATGGCAACCTTGATACCTTCGTTAATTAACACTTCGGCAATGCCGTAGCCAATGCCTTTCGATCCGCCTGTAATAAGGGCTGTTTTTGTACTATCTGCCATGAGAAATTCGATACGCATCGTTTAAATCAGTTGTGCGTATGTCGGGAGAATAACGCCAGAGATGTACGAAGGGTTTACGGAGTGGCTGAAAGTTAACCTCCCGCTTTTTTTGCTTTGTAGCCTTTACCGGTAAGCCACGCCAGAGCCTTATCCCGGTGGTCGCCCTGAATCAGGATTTCATCGTCTTTGGTAGAGCCGCCCGCTCCACAGGCCGATTTGAGTTGCTTTCCTAAGTCCGCTAAATCAGCATCTGTGCCGATAAAGCCTCGTATTGCTGTCACTACTTTGTTACCCCCTAACTTCACCAGCCAGATTTTAAGTGTTTGCTGGGCTGGAGGCAATGTTTCGGCTTCAGGCTGTTCATCGGACTGGTATTGAAAGTTGGGATCAGTAGAATAGACTACCCCGACAGGTCGGTTTTTCTTGCTCATGGCTAACTGTATTTATGAGCAAATCTAATGCGTTTTGTGGATTAAATATAGAACGCTGATGACGCAGATTTTTATGATTTTCACAAATAAAATCTATATAGATTATAAAAATCTGTGTCATCAGCGTTCTATATTTTAAAGTTCCATCAACTGCCGAACGGCATCGCCGTACGTGCTACCGCTGGTTAATTTTGTTCCTTTTTTATCGCTCATCGCCAGCATGAATTTGCCGTCGAAATGGCGATGAATTTCGACGATTTTATGCCGGTTAACCATAACTGATCGACTGACCCGGACGAAAGTATCGGGTAATTTTTCGTTCAGTGTTGTCAATGTATAGGTCGTCAGGAATTTCTGGCCATCCATCGTAGACAGGAAGACATATTTATCTTCGGCTTCAAAGTAGGCGATGTCTGAGAGGGGAATCAATTTGATTTTTTCACCTGTTTTCACCGAGATCGAGTAAACTTCTTTCTTTGGTTGCATCTGCGCCAGAAGCCGCATAACGCTCTCGGTCATTGGGTTTTGCGTCGTTTGAATCGTTTCGCTTCGTTCAGTTAATAGTTTGATTTTCTGGATAGTACGATTTAGTCGATCTGCTTCGATGGGCTTCAGCAGATAGTCGATGGAGTTTTCTTCAAACGCCCGAATAGCGTACTGGTTGAACGCGGTGGCAAACACAACCATCGGCATGGCTGTCAGTCGGGAGAGCATTTCGAAACCGTTGAGTAGGGGCATTTCGATGTCCAGGAAAATCAGATCCGGCCGTTCAGCTTCGATGAGTGTCAACCCTTCGGCCCCATTAGGAGCTTCACCTATAATGTCAACCGCATCGCGGTGTTTATCTAAAAGACGGCGCAGTCGACTAATGGCTAGTGATTCGTCGTCAACGAGGATCGTTCGTAAGGGGAGTACCATAAACTATAGAGATTAAGCTTCAGGCGTTAACGAAGCGTGACTACTTTGAATTTTGGTCATCAGGATGGATAGCAGAACCTGTTTGAGGGGCCAGTTCTGTAGTTCAACCCGAGCGTCGTCGCCATAAAGTAATTTAAGTTTATCCTGAATACTGCGCAGCCCATAGCCACCATCCATATCGTCGGGGAAAGCCGGGCCATTGTCGTGGACACAAAGGTTTAATTCACCGTTTTTCTCGTAGATCCGAACATCGATCCGACCCGAGTCGGCGCGTTTGGCAATCCCGTGTTTGATGGCGTTTTCAACAATGGGTTGCAATAGAAACTGGGGTAATTTCAGGTCGTTCAACGCCGGATCAGACACTTCTACGCTAAACGTAAGTCGGTTGCCAAAGCGTACCTGTTCTACTTTTAGATAGGTCCGAACCATCTCCAGTTCGTCGGCCAGTGTAGCGAAAAGTTCACCATCCCGCCCGGTCGAATACCGGAAGAGTTTCGATAGTAATAGCGTCATTTCTTCCGCTTTATCAGGATCATCGTGCACTAAACTGGCAATGCTGTTAAGGGCATTGTACAGGAAGTGGGGATTGATTTTAGCCTGCAATGCATCCAGTTCAGCGCGGGTTTTGAGCTTTTCCATATTGAGCAACTGGAACTCCTGCTCCGAAAGTTTACGGGTGAGTTGGCGGCCCTGCTGTAAGACATAGAGGAAAATATTGGCAATCAATAAGTCGCCCAGAGCGTAAATATACCAGGGAGCCGTTTCCTCAATAATTCCTGGCCGCTTCATTAATTCGTCGACATATGGCTTGAGTAATATAAAATATAAGCCCGTATTGACGGCGAAAATACTGACCAAAACCGCAAAACTAACCACCAGATGCCGTTGCCAGATGGCCGGGAATTGACGGCTAAGCCAACCTGACAATGCCCATGTTAAGAGAAATACAACGGCCCCATTGGTCATATTCTGAACGATCAGAAACCGATAGAGGCCCGCCATTGTGGGGTCTTTGGCGTTGATAATCAGGTTGGTGAAATAGATGATTGCGTTGCATCCATACACAAGCAGGGCGCCCAGAAACATGCCGATGAGCGTTCCCCAGCCTGATTTTTGCAGAATAGTCGTCAGCGTAATTTGCTCAGGGAGGGATTCTGCCGCTGGATTCCGGTATTTACTACGTCCGGCGAAATTGAACGTAGCTCCTTCCACATTGGCCCCGTTCAGATCGACATTTTCCAGTGAGCAGAAATTCAAGTTTGCTTCGTATAAATCAGCATTGGCAAACGTAGCGCCACTTAGGTTTGAAAAACTCAGATCGGCTCCCCGGAGAATGGCTCCGCTAAAATTAGCCTTGTCGAGGTTTGAAAAACGAAAATCAGCCTGGGTCAGATCAAGGCCACTGAAATCAAAGTGAGCTAGGTCTGAGCCCATCATATTGAGTCGTCGGCCATTTTTACCAATCGTACCGATGAGTTGTTCGCGGGTCATTTCATTAGTTGATAAGTTGATAAGTTGATAAGTTGGTAAGTCAGTAAATAGATGGCGCGTTAAGCGTATTCTCGCATCAGCCATTTACTGACTAGCCGACTTATTTCTAAAAGTAGTAAATTTTTCAACGGACTATTTCAACCCTGTTATGATTGATTAGTTGCGTTTTAAGGCCATGAGCAATCGCTGAAATAAGCCCGGTTTTTGAATACGACAATTGTGAAAAGCTCTAATTTTCCACTGTCCATTGATTTTAATCAAGACCATCGTTTGAATGGAAAGTCGGTCCAACGGCGGCTTTTTCTGGAAACGAAGTTGAATGGTGCCAGTAGAATGAGAAATGGCTATTGTATTGCTCAGGAAAGCTATCGAAGCCTGTTCAGGTCCTGTATGCATGGTTGAACCTTTTAGGGCCCATGAGGTAAATAGATCATAGTGTATCTGCTGATTTTCTTCTCTACCTTTTATGTGTTGTCCGGCAAACGTAACATAGTCACAGTCATCGGTTAGCAATTCGGCAAAGGCCTTGGCGTTTCCTGTATTCCAGGCAGTTGCCAGTTGTTCAAAGACCCAACGAATAGCGATCTCTTCCGAGTTAGCTGTAGTTGCTTTTGTTAGTTCTGTCGTTGATTTCATTTGCGTTTACCTGCTTTATTAACTCAGCTATTTACGGTTCATCTACATTCGCTTTGGCCTTTTTCGATCGCTTAATTATACAATCGGCAACGAAACTCCTGTGCAACAGCCTAGTGCGTCTGGCCTGCTCTGCGATTGGGTGGATCAAAACTATAGTTCCTAATAGGTGGTCGTATACATTTTCCGACGAATGCCAGTACGTATGGGGTGAAATAGGGTAGGGGAGAGATGAAGTAATTTCGTAGTATTGGAAAACCAAACGTAATTTCTGTACAAGAAACACCTGCGTTGGGCTAACATTTGGCTATACGCTTTGTTAGTAACCTATTAACTTGAGCTTCTTTGACTACTTCGTTGATCTGCTTTCCTCTTTCTATCGGCCAACTTCGTCCCTGGCGCGAGGGTGATGAAGAGTCGTTGGTTCGGCATGCCAGCAATCGGCATATCTGGAACAATGTTCGCGACTTTTTTCCGTATCCATACACGCCCCGCGATGCACATTCATGGGTACGCTCCAACAAATCCTATCAACAGCCTAACAACCTGGCGGTAGAAATAGATGGGCAAGCGGTTGGTAATATAGGCTTTACGGTAAAGGATGATATTTACCGATACAATGCCGAAATCGGGTATTGGATCAGCGAAGATTACTGGGGGAGGGGTGTTATGACCCAGGCTGTACCGATTATGACAAATTATATCTTTCAGAATTTCCAGGTTAATCGCATCTTTGCATGCGTGTTGGAGGGAAATATTGGCTCGATGCGTGTACTTGAAACTGCCGGATATACACATGAAGCAATTCATCGGAAAGCAGCGGTTAAAAACAATCAGTATTTAGACGAACATATTTTTTCTATCCTCCGCTCTGAACATCGAGAGTTAAATTCCTCAACCACTAAGCGTTAGTTAGCCATTGTTTCCGAGTTCAGTTTATTTTCATGATGTGCTGGCTAAAAC
Source organism: Spirosoma migulaei (assembly GCF_054776855.1). Lineage (NCBI taxonomy): Bacteria > Pseudomonadati > Bacteroidota > Cytophagia > Cytophagales > Cytophagaceae > Spirosoma > Spirosoma migulaei. The sequence continues at coordinate 171,317 of NZ_BAAHBG010000033.1, forward strand.
TTACTTAACTATACGCCATTTTTTGTGGTTAACTTGTTGAACCTTACCGCTTCGGCGGACCCACTATTCATGCCGAAGATAGTGATTGCAATTGACGGATATTCCAGTTGTGGAAAAAGCACAACGGCTAAGGCGGTGGCCGCCCAGATGGGCTATGGATATATTGACACTGGAGCAATGTACCGCGCTGTTAGCCTGTATTTTATGCAGGAACATGTTGCACTTTCCAGTGAGAAAGAAGTAACAGAAGCCCTCGAAAAAATCCACATTACGTTTAAGCATAATACCCGTACGGGCAGGAACGAAACTTACCTGAATGGCCTGAACGTAGAGGAGGAAATTCGGAAAATGTACATCTCCAATATTGTAAGCGAGGTGAGTGCCATTCCTGAAGTGCGTTGGGCTATGGTGGCACAACAGCAGAAAATGGGCCGCCGTCGGGGACTGGTTATGGATGGCCGGGATATTGGAACAAAGGTGTTTCCGGACGCTGAAGTGAAGGTGTTTATGACTGCCGATACCTACACCCGGGCCAAACGCCGACAGCAGGAACTATTGGCGAAAGGAGAACTGGTTAATCTTCAGGATATAATCAATAATTTAGAGAAACGGGATCGTATTGATACAACCCGCGCCGAAAGCCCACTTGTACAGGCGCCTGATGCCGTGTTGTTAGATACATCGCATATGACCATCGAAGAACAGGTTGACTGGGTCATTGAACTCGCCGACCATCGTCTGGCCGAACTTCATCGTAAGCGGGAACGAAAGTTACTGATGAAGTAGTGGAGTCGGTAACGAAGTGAAATAGGTGGAGTAGGTGTGGTAAGTCAATAGAGTACATTGTCTCCAGCACCCATTTTACTTATTCCACTCACTTCACTACTTCCACTCACTCCACCCATTTCACTTACTCCACCAACTACGAATGAACGTTGATTTTTTGATTGTGGGTCAGGGTGTGGCCGGGTCGGTGCTGGCCTGGACGCTTGATCAGCGTGGTTGCTCGGTTATACTCGCCGACGATCCTGCCCTTCCCTCGGCGTCGTCGGTAGCCGCTGGCATCGTCAATCCGCTCACGGGCCGCAAACTCGTTCATACCTGGAAGGCCAACGAGTTATTTCCCTTTCTGCATCAGTTTTATTCGGGTATTGAACAGGAACTCAACGTCCGCTTCTTTCATCCAAAAAATATTTATCGCCCATTCCGCTCACTTGCTGAACAAACGAGCTATGTGGCAATAGCAAATGACCCTGATGTGCAACAATATGTTTCTAAAGCTGTTGATAACCAGGCGTATAGTAAGTTTATTGCTAATCCGTTTGGAGGGCTTGAAGTAACCCAGGCTGGCTGGTTGGATTTAACGGAGTTCATCAGAATTATAAAGGGTTATTTTATAAAAAAAAATCAATATTTTGAAGGGTATGTCCGTGTTGAAGATCTGAAAATCAGCGAGACTACTACCGACTATCAGGGGCTTACTATCGGGAAAGTTATATTTTGTGATGGGGTTCAAGCCCGCGAGAATTCATTATTTGACTGGCTTCCGTACAATCCTGTGAAAGGGCAGCTTCTGACAGCGGTTGCGGAGAATTACTCTATTAAGAACATAGTTAATCAGGGAATTTTTATTTTGCCTGTTCGGGATGGGTTGTTGAAGATTGGTGCTACCTATAGCTGGCATGACCTGGATTGGCAAACAACGGACGATGGTCGTGCGTTTTTAGAGTCGAAAGTACGCGAGCTTTTGAAAGTTCCGTACCAGGTGGTAGCGCAGCAGGCCGGTATCCGTCCGTCGACCAAAGATCGGCGACCGTTTATTGGCTTACATCCAACCCAACCGGCGGTTGGTATTTTTGGAGGTATGGGTACAAAAGGGGTATCACTGGCTCCGTATTTGGCTGAACAGTTTTCCCGTCATTTACTAGATGGCGAAGATTTGGAGCCGGAAGCGAATATTAGCCGCTATGTTTCGTTATAGTAACACGAATCAGAATAGTAGATGTAATGCATCGAAAGTTCATCTTTTTTAGGTAGTATTCAGTCTTTAAACGCTATTCTCTGTACGAGTAGGGGATAGTGTACTGGTTGTCTTGTTATGCGAAATCAATACATTCTGTTAGTGGTTCTGTGGCTGGGCGGATTGAGCCTGGCTTCGGCACAAAACTATCCGTCGCTGGAGCGATTCGGAAAAAATCGGATTCAATATCGAAACTTCGAGTGGAAAATAATCCGTACCTCGAATTTCGAGATTTACTATTATCAGGATGGCAGCCAGCTTGCTAACCTGACGGCACAATATGCCGAATCGGAATTCGATCGAATTACCGAGCTACTTGGTTATACGCCTTACAATCGGGTTAAGGTCTTCCTCTTTAACTCACCTGCCGAACTTGCCCAGAGCAACATTGGCCTTAATTCGCAGAGTGGACTGAGTAGTCGGGAACAGAACCTGTCTAAATCGCGGGTTGAACTGGCGTTCACCGGTGATCAGATCAGCTTCCGTCGGCAAGTTGTACACGACATCGCCATGCTGTTTGTGTATGATATGCTCTACGGAGGAAGCCTGAAAGATGCCCTTCAGAGTTCACTTCTACTTACTCTTCCAGACTGGTTCATGCCTGGTATTGCCTCGTACATAGCCGAAGGGAATAGCCTGGAACTGGATGATTATATGCGGGATGTCTCGCTAACGCGTCCTGTCAAAAAGCCGTCTCTATTGGCTGGCGCTGAGGCTGAACGGGTTGGCCATTCAATCTGGAATTATATTGTGCAGCGGTATGGTCGAGACAATGTGTCAAATATCCTGAACCTGACACGTATAATCCGCAATGAGCAAAGCAGCATTTCCAGTACGCTGGGTGTGCCCTACAGTCGGTTTTTGCGTGAATGGCGAGAATACTACGCAGGTATGGCCAGTAGTATAGCCCAATCGTATCAACAAGGCACGGACGATTTTCAGCTCAAAGTAGGCTCTGCCGACGATAAGTCATCATTAGTGAGTCTGAAATTAAGCCCCGATAAAGCGTTTATCGCCTATACGATTCTACGAGACGGCAAATTCCATGTTGAGGTTGTCAATACGGCCAATTATAAAAAGTCGACGATTTTATCAGGGGGCTATCGGCTCGATGGTCAGGCAACGCATACCAGTACACCATTAGTAGCCTGGCAAAAAGACAACAACCTACTGATCATTACCGATGAACTAGGTGAAACAAACCTCTATCAGTTTAGCGGGTTTGAGAAACGAGCCAAGCGGGAATTTAAACGTAAGGTGACGGGATTATCCCAGGTTATCTGGATGGATGCTTCGGAGGATGGGGGCAGCCTGATTCTGAGCGCTGAACGGAAAGGGCAGAATGACCTGTTTCTGTATAGCATTAATCGGGGCTCCTATCAGCAGTTAACCAACGATTTGTACGACGATTTATATCCGGCATTCATTGGTCGCACAGCCCGCCAGGTAGTCTTCAGCTCGAACCGTAGAGAAGATACATTGGGTGTCGATAAAGGATCATACAGAACGGTTCGTGATTACATGTCGCTGTTCACTCATGAGGGAAGCGCCCGGGATTTATCGGTCGTTCGGCTGACGGATTCTCTTTCCCACGCAACGCAACCTATCCCCGCAGGTGAAACAACAGTTTATTTCCTCAATGATGTATACGGCATTCGAAATCTGTACCGGTTAAATACAGAAAGCAAGTCGTTGTCCCAAATAACGGCTTTTCCCCAAAGTATTCATTTATATGACCTTACGCCATCGAATGGTGGCTTCGTGTATAGCAGTTTAAAAAACGGGGATGAATACATAGGATTTCGTTCACAACTGAATATAAACCAATCGGTGCAGGTGCCTCCCACCCAGCGAAGCCTAAGCACAGTTCGCGCGAATGCAGCCCGTACGGGAGAAGTTAAAAGCGACACTGCCCGCCAAGCTGGTCGTGTGACGGCTGATACGAGTGCCGCTAGCCGCAATCAAACCAAGGCTGGCCAACCTGATCTAACTAAAAGGCTGGCTTTGGAGCCCGGCGAGGTAGATACAGATAACTATCAGTTTGATCCCGAGGTCCTAAAATCTGCCGAATATCGTCAACGTCGTACAACTGCAGGCGTTTCGCCAGGCCTGACAACAACATTGCCCCGAAATCGTCGCCGGGAAAATATCACAATCCGGGGTCCATTTGACTATAAAGGTACGTTTGGTATTAACGAAGCTCCCTCAAACTGGCGTATTGATCCTATCAAGGGCTTTGGCTATGCACAGGAAGTGACGTTGACCGATTTGTTGGAAAATCATGTGCTTCGTGCCGGTGGGTTCATTAGCCTGACCAACACATTGCGTAATAGCGATCTGTTTGCTGAATACACAAACCTGACACATCGCATTGATTATGGCGCGCGAATTGACCGCCAAACGCTGTTTGTTGATGGTGCTGGACTGCTTCAGAAATACCGATACAACCGCTTTGCCGTATCGGCTTCCTATCCGATTTCCGTCAATAGTCGGTTTACGGCTTCTCCATTTTATGCCCTTACGCGCCTGATCGATCTGTCCTCGTTTGCTGAGCCCGATCATGTATCCGATTATGCTGGTCTACGAGCGGAATTTGTTTTCGATAATACACAGGTGAACGGCATGAATATGCTGGTGGGTACAAAAGCCAAACTTCGGTTTGAAGAATATGCAGGCTTACGGTCTTCTTCGGATGGGTTCCGGCGCCTGTCGCTCGATTTAAGGCATTACCAGAAAATCCATCGCGATCTGATTCTTGCTACCCGTTTCGCGTTTAGCCAGTCTGGTGGATCTGCTCCCAAGAAGAGCACACTGGGTGGTATGGAAAACTGGATTGGACCCAATCCTAAAGAACAGATTGCGTCGAATCCGCTGCTGGTTCCAAACACGATGCGCAACGAAATTCCCTATGATTATCGTGATGTATTCTTCCTGGATTTTGCGGCTCCATTACGCGGCTTCCGGCAGGGCAAACTGACAGGTAACAGTTATATGCTCTTTAACGCTGAGCTTCGCCTGCCGTTGGTGCGATACCTGTATCGGGGTAATATAACCTCGAATTTCCTGCGAAATCTTCAATTAGTTGCCTTTACCGACATTGGCACCGCCTGGACGGGGAGTGGGCCTTTTAGTCAGCAAAATAGCCTGAATACGGAGGTTGTTGGTGGAGGAAGCATACCATTCCGGGCAATCGTAACAAACTTTAAGAATCCATTCCTGATTGGATACGGAGCAGGCGTACGGACTATGATTTTTGGTTATTTTGTTAAGTTTGATTATGCCTGGGGCCTTGAAGATAAAACAGTTGGGAAACCAATTGCGTACCTGACACTTGGCTATGATTTCTAAATAAACGCTACTATAGAACGTTCGAAGCCACTCATAAAGAGTGGCTTTTTTTATGCACTAATAGTAGCCGAAAAGTAAATTACTACTAAATGTAAGGCACCAGGACAGTATATTCGCCCGCTTAGGTAGCTATTTAAGCTATAGGTCCCTCCATAAATTGATCTACTCTCCCTCTTTTTGATCGCCTAGCTAAGCCACCATGGCTGTTGTAACTGTCTCTTTGTAATGATTGCAACACAAATAAATAAACAGAGCAAGGCTGTATACAATGTAGTTGGCATAGTTTTCGCTAACCACTTGGCGCTTCAACTACTCCCTATTGGGTTAATGCTATCAAGTGCATTCATGGCTATAATAACACAGTGGCAAAATAGTTACTTAGCGGTAAGTGTCTAGTAAACAGCATTTTAATGCGTATTGCGCAGAAGATCCGAAAAGTGGCTGTGATTTGGCATAGTTTTAGTTAATTTTTAGAAAGCAAAATAGCCCTTTTACACTCGATTAGCTTACCGTGACTTATATGCGGTCAGCTGGTCAGAATATTTATATATTCTGTAGAGTACTGTTTTGCACTGTGAGATCGTCCCAAATTAAGTTGCAGATGGAAGAAATGTCTACACTACACACAGAACGTCTTGAGCCTGTGATTTGCCGCACCGCTTCAGAGCAGGTCCGCCAATCTATTGGCATGAGTAATCAACTAGTTCGCTTTGCCGGACGGATAATAAGCCACATCTGGGGACTGATTCATGGGGGAATTCTTCCATTTCAGGCAGCTGTAGAGGCTGATGAAGCCTCTACCTCCTCGTTGTTATTGGCTCAGCCCGGACGTATGAAGAGCAGTACCCAGGATTTGGTAGGATTTGATCCGGAACCGCCCGATATACCCGATTCTGGGCCACCCGGGTACCCTGTTTATATCGAGAAAAAAGCCTATCATTTTTTTGCACAACGACCAATGAATGAGCAATTTATACTAAACAAGTCACCTCACGAAACGGCTCTGCTCGCAGATACGGGCGGAGGATTAGGCGCTGTGAGGTCGAAACCGCCAATGAGAAGCAACTTTTATCAGTTGCTATCCTCATTTGTCGATTCGGCTTCTGGCACAAAGAGACCCGTCCTGAAAGGGGCGTTGTCTGTATTCTCTCTTCTGTTGCTTTGGTTAGTTGGTTCACCCGTATACGCACAGGCGCAGGGAACCATTAACCTAAGCCTTCATAAGAGTATCAGTACACAGGCTCCAGTCATTGGTGACATTGTTACCTATACTGTTGTAGTGGCTAATGCACCAGGCTCCGTCACGGCAACGAATGTATCTGTACAAGATAAATTGCCCGTTGGTGGTGTGGCGTTCGTACCAGGATCTGCTACTGTTACACGCGGAACGGGAACCTACACGCCAACGGGTTCGGCAACAGCTACTGTTGGTAACTGGACTATTCCTTCTATTGCTCCGGGCGATTCGGCAGTTGTCGTTTTAAAAGCGACTGTTTTAGAACGGGGCGTTTGGTTTAATACGGCTGAAGTCATTGCAGCTGATCAGACAGATTCGAATTCAATTCCGAATAATCAGAGTCTGGTAGAAGATGATTACGACGCTGTTTGTTTTTCGGTACCAATTCTCTGGTACGTGGGTGACGAATATACGGTAACGATCCCATCTGGCTACGACCAGATTGTTTGGTATCGTGACAACACGCCAATTAGTACATCGGCGGTATCGACTTCACTAGCTGAGGTCAACAGCGATTTTTCCCTGACGATCAAAAGCCCAGGCACCTATCGGTTCGTAACCTACCGTGGTGGTTGTCCGGCTACGAACTGCTGTGACATTCAGGTCATTCAGGGACCTTATGGTAGTTTAGGTGATTATGTATGGAAAGACCTTAATAAGGATGGTGCACAAACAACTGGTGAGCCAGGTATAGATGGCGTTAAAGTTTATCTGTACGATCAGACCGGTACAACTAAGTTAGACTCAACCGTTACTGCTGGTGGCGGTAAATACCTGTTTGATAGCTTGACAGATGGCAAGTATGTGGTGAAATTTATTTCGCCAACAGGCTATCAATCTACATCGGTAAATGCCGCAGGTGTGACTGATGACTTGGATAGTGATGCTGGATTAAATGGTTTTACGGGCGTATATATGATAGATACGAGCCAGCCCGAATCCAGTACTGCACGAAACAATCCAACAGTAGATGCTGGGTTCTACCTGCCATCGGCTGGCTTGGGTGACTACGTTTTCGCCGATAATAATAAGAACGGTATTCAGGATGGCGGAGACACCCCAATTGCGGGCGTCTTGGTTACCTTATATACCAATGGCGTAGCCTCAGCAACGACGGTGACCAACGCCACTGGCTTCTATAGCTTCACTGGTCTGACCCCAGGCAGTAGCCTGAGCTACTCGGTGGGCTTCACGACACCAAGCGGTTACACGGCCACGTTGGCTAACCAGGATTCGGATGATGCCCTGGACAGTGATGCCGATCTGATTACAGGTCGTACCCAGTCGGTGACGCTGGCTGCGGGTGAGTTCAACCCAACCCTGGACGCTGGCTTCTACATTCCTTCGGCTGGCTTGGGTGACTATGTATTCTTCGATGCCAACAAAGACGGTATTCAGAATACAGGAGATACCCCAATTGCGGGTGTTGTTGTTACCTTATATACAAACGGTGTAGCCTCAGCAACAACGGTGACGAATGCCACTGGCTTCTACAGCTTCACAGGTCTGACCCCAGGCAGCAGCCTGAGCTACTCGGTAGGCTTCACCGCCCCAAGTGGTTACACCGCTACGTTGGCTAACCAGGGTTCGGATGATGCCCTGGACAGTGATGCGGATCCAATCACGGGCCGCACTCAGTCCGTGACGTTAGCCCCAGGTGAGTTCAACCCAACCCTGGACGCTGGCTTCTACATTCCAGGTGCTGGTTTAGGCGATTACGTCTTTGCGGACAATAATAAGAACGGTATTCAGGATGGTGGAGACACCCCAATTGCGGGTGTTGTGGTTACGCTCTATGTAAACGGAGTAGCCTCGGCAACAACGGTGACCAACGCCACTGGCTTCTACAGCTTCACGGGTCTGACTCCAGGCAGTAGCCTGAGCTACTCGGTAGGCTTCACGACGCCATCGGGTTACACGGCTACGTTATCTCATCAGGGTGGCAACGGTTCTTTAGATAGTGATGCGGATCCAATCACGGGCCGCACTCAATCGGTAACCTTAGCCCCAGGCGAGTTCAATCCAAATCTGGATGCTGGCTACTATCCATCATGCCCAACCAACTATAATTTGGTGGTATCGAATGATGCAACGATTTGTAATGGCGACTCAATTAAGCTAGTTGCTACGACTCCGGTCCCACAAGCTAAAGTTTGCTGGTACTTGACGCCATATGACGGAACCGCCTTTGCCATTGTTGGCAGCGGTGAAGAAGTTTCGGTTAAACCGACAACAACGACCGTTTACTATGTTGAGGTGACTACACCAGATGGATGTAAGAGCGCTCGTAAACCGGTTGTCGTTGAGGTTACAACGGTACCAACGCCAATTTGCCTGGGTAATACGAAAAATACCTGCCCAGCAACAACGGTTGATCTGACTAAAATTCAGGTAGAAAACCACAGCACTGGTTTGATTTACGAGTGGTACACGAGCATTGATCGTTCGAACGCTACACGGGTAACGAACCTGACGGCTGTAGGTGCTGGTAAATACTATCTGTTCGCTAAATCGGGTAATTGCTACAGCAACCCAACGGTACTAACTGTTGAAATTGTTGATTGCAGCTGCCAGAGCGTAGCTGGTGTAAATGTTGGTCCAGGTGTATTGTCCTGCTCTAACGATGCTATCCCGCTCAAAGCGGTACTGTCTGGTTCAGCAACGAGTGTAACCTGGTCGTCAAATGGTACGGGTGTATTTAGTAACCCATCCAGCCTGACATCGACGTACATCCCATCTGCTGCCGATATTACAGCAGGCAGTGTCCTGATCACAGCAACGACCAATGATCCAGACGGACAAGGTGTTTGTCAGGCAGCAACTAGCTCACTGATTGCACAGATCAGTAAGCGGCCAGATGCTCCTGTAAATGTGGCCTGCGACGATACACTGGTTTGCCAGGGTAGCAGCACGAAACTGATTGGCTTTGCTCCGGGTGCCAGAATCAACTGGTATGATGAAGATGGTAAGCTGATTGGTACAACACAAAGCGGAGGTAAACTGGTGGTAACGCCATCGAAAGCCGGTTCTGTTGTCTACTACGCTGAAGCCTTCAATGAGGCAGGTTGCGTAAGCACTCGCTCATCCCTGACGATCACCGTTGGCAAATGCCTGGCTGATCTGGGTATTGTGAAAACCGTAGTAACGCCTGGTCCATATAGTGTAGGTCAGAAAATTACGTATGCTATCACGGTTAAAAATAATGGCCCGATCACGGCTACTAGTGTGACTGTAAGTGAACTACTGCCAGCATCGCTGACATACGTAAGCTCAACACCTGTTGGTCAGTTCAGTCCGGCTACTGGAATCTGGTCAATCGGTACAATGACCGCTAATTCAGATCGTAACCTCCTGGTTGAAGCAACCATCGTTGGTTCCGGTTCGATTAAGAATACGGCAATTGTTAAAAGCCCGGACAATGATCCGAATCACACAGAGAACGATACCTCATCGGTTACAATCCCGGTTAATCCGTGCGCTGTTAACCCACCATCTATCGTGTGTGCAATCACCGAGATTTGCAAGGGTGGAACAACTACGCTAAGTGCGAAAGGTTGTGCTGATGGTACCGTGATCTGGTCTGATGGTCATCGTGGTTCGACAATTTTTGCGAGCCCAACGGTAACAACGATCTATACGGCTAGTTGCGTAGTTGGTCAGTGCACAAGTGCTGCATCGAACCCAATCACAGTAACGATCGTAGAACCACAAGCACCAACGATTACGGCTAGTGCCGATAATGTTTGCCCAGGTACTTCTGTAACGCTCACGGCGTCGGGTTGTGCGGGTGGCATCATCGAATGGTCTGATAAGGCGCAAACGGGTACATCAATTGTGGTAACGCCTTATGGCAAAACGACCTACACGGCGCAGTGCCGGATGGCAAGCTGCCTAAGCAACCCAGCGGTGAAAACGATCAATGTGAATACGGATAGTCCAACACCAACGATCGTTTGTAGCTCAACCGTTGTCTGCCCAGGTGAAGCCTTGACGCTGACAGTTGAAAACTGTGTGGGTACGCCCGTATGGAATAGCACCACGGCTACAACAACCAGCATCGTTGTTACGCCAACACTTGGTAACAATAGCTACTCGGTGTACTGCAAGAGCGGGGCTTGTGTAAGCAAGTCGTCTGCGGTGTACACGATCAAGGTTGTGGCTCCGGTTATTCCGACTGTAACAGCCAGCGCCGATACAATCTGTGCCGGTGGTTCAATTACCCTGACGGCTGCTGATTGTAACGGAACTGTCTACTGGAACGTAGGAGGTAAAACTGGATCGACCATCACGGTGTCTCCAACGGCTAACATTAGCTACTTCGCGCAATGTAAGTTCCGGAACTGCCTGAGCGATCCATCGAATACGGTGAATGTCGCAGTGGTAACCCCACAATCACCGATTGTTAAGGTTAGTAAGACGCTCGTTTGCAGCGGAGACCTGCTCTCTCTAACAGCTACAGGTTGTAACGGTACAATTCAATGGCATGGTGTTGATAAAGTTGGTGCCAGCATCAACATTTACCCAACCGAGACCAAAGAATACTACGCTACCTGCAAACAGGGTTCTTGTGAAAGCGAACCATCAAACAAGGTTCGTGTAACGGTCAATACCTCTACGGCTCCGGCCCCAACGATCACTGCATCGACACAGGCTATCTGTGATGGTGGTATCGTCTCGCTGACAGCCACGGGTTGCGAGGGTACGGTGAAATGGTCGGATGGTCAGACCGGTTCCATTGTTTCTGTAACAGCAACAACTGGCAACCACGAGTTCTATGCGCTCTGCAAACCAACTAGTGGTACGCTGTGCGGCACCGGGAAGTCGAATGTGATCAATATCAACGTAACTCCAACGCCAACGCCGACTATTGTTCGCTGCCTATGCAGTGCCGATACGATCTGCCCAGGTGAGCAAGTGAAGTTCTCGGTGAAAAACTGCCAGGGTACTCCTCACTGGAGCACGGGCGAAACGACAACGAGCATCGTTGTATCGCCAACTGTAACGACCGCCTACACAGTGTACTGTCAGGATGGTGTTTGCAAAAGTGCAACAACAGAAGGGCATACCATCACGGTAATCCTAATGGCGGTTCCAACGATTACTGCATCGGCTACAGCTGTTGAGCCAGGTGGTACGGTTACGTTGACAGCTACAGGTTGTGCTGGTACCGTAATCTGGTCAGCTAATGACATCAATGGAAATAACAAAGGTGCGTCTATCGTCGTGCGACCAGAAGGTACGCAGACTTACTATGCACAGTGTCAGTTCCGCGAGTGTCTGAGCGATCCGTCGATTACGATCATCATCAACCCAGGTGATTGCATAGCGAAAGCTGGCTCACTGGTAGCGGTGAACGGAACGGTTTGTGGTGGTACAAGTGGCACAGTAACGATCGGAGCAACGCTTAATGGTGGACTCGTTCAGCCAAGTGGTTATTCGCTCGTGTATCTGCTGTCGAAAGGCGGTGTAATTCGGCAAACCAGCATCACGCCAAGCTTCACTATCAATACCATACCGTACTTAGACGGCAGGAGTGATGGTGGATTATATACCATCCAAACGCTGGTCTATAACGCTAACGCAGGTGATAAGAACTACTTTGATCTGTCTGCAGTACACACCGGCATCACGACAACGGCCGATGTACTGGCACTAATTGGTACGAAGTGTGCTGATCTGGATAAAACAGGCGCGAAAGTGAACGTAACTGTGGTGGCACCACCAACGCTGTCGGTTGGCTCATCGCTCACGGTTTGCTGGGGTGGCCCTGTGTCGATCACCGCTACCGGTTGTGAAAATGGTACGGTAATCTGGTCAGATGGCCCTTATGGTTCAGTCTATTCAACGTCGGTTTATACCGAACGGGTATTGACTGCAATCTGTCAGATTGATGGTTGCCCAAGCAAGCCATCGGCATCTGTACACATTGTCATCGCTGCACCAACTATCCCGATTATCGTAAGCAACAAGTCAGCTATCTGTGTGAGCGAAGTACTTTCACTGACGGCTACAGGCTGCGAAAGTGGTAATTATGTCTGGTCGGATGGAACAACAGGCAGCACGCTGACTGTAACCCCGACCTCAGATGTAAGCTACCGCGTGAAGTGTAAAGTAGGTACATGCGAAGGTGACTGGTCTGCTTATACGACCATCAAGGTAGGTGCACCGTCTGCTCCAACGGTTTCGATCATTGGCGCTACGGCCAGCACGACAACCTGCTTCGGCGCCCCAGTAACCCTGGTTGCTGAAGGATGTTCGCCAAACAGTTACGTAACCTGGTCGAACAATGAAGTGGGTAACTCGATCACGGTATCGCTGGCTAGCTCAGCAACCTTCACGGCTCGCTGCTGCAACTCGAACGCTTGTAAGAGCGTACCATCGCAACCCGTTACAGTAACGGTTCTGCCGAAAGTGCCTCAGCCAACGGTAGCGGATATAACCAATGTATGTCCGATTACAACTGCTGATCTGTCTAAGGCAATCACGGGTAGCCCAGCAACAACGGGTGGTGTGTTCGAATACTACACAGACGCATCGTTAAGTGGTGCGTCGAAAGTAGCTGATCCAGCACACGTTGGTACCGGAACGTACTACGTTGTTGAACGGACTGTTAATGGTTGTGTAGGTCTGCCGGTTGCCATTCATGTGCAGATTACGACATGCACGGAGCCAACGCCTTGCGATGGACAGAATCCGGCAACAGCCAGTGCTGGCCCTGACGCCAGTGTGTGTGCCGCGAAGAGTTATCAACTGAGTGGTGTCATGGGTGGTGCGGGTAAAACCGCCCACTGGACCACCAGTGGTAGTGGTACCTTCGATAATTCGTATGCATTGAATGCGATCTATACAGCAAGTGCCGAAGACGTACTGTCGGGTAAAGTAACCCTGACCTTATCGGTAAGCACAAACAACGCAGCCTGCCCAGTGGCAACGGATGCTATGCTGCTGACCATCGACGGTATCAAGTCGATACCTGTTGTGACAGTAGTTGGTGCCCTGAACCTCTGCTACGGTGATTCGGTAACCCTGAAAGCACCAGCTGGTGCTTCGGGTTACAAATGGAGCGATAACGAAACAACTCAGAGCATCGTCGTGAAGAAAAGCGGAGTCTACAGCGTTCAACTTTACGATGGTAAAGGCTGTAGCTCGGTTAAATCGGATGCTGTGGTTGTGAAGGTTAGTGAGCCTGTTCTACCTCCGCTGGTACACAATCTGCGCAATACCTGCCCGTCGAAAATAGTTGACCTGACAACGGCTCTTTCTTCGACAAACCCAGGTAGCACGTATACCTATCGGATTTGTGAGTGTAGCACGTCAAACATCGTGATTCGTCCAGATTCAGTTTGCGAAGGCAATTACTGGATTGTTGAGAAAAACGCGCTGGGCTGTGTGAGCAAGCCATCTAAAGTGGTCGTTAAGGTGTTCAACTGTGCTACAGATACACTCAATACCGATGTTAGTATCGCTAAAACGGTCAGCACAGCCTTCGTGAAAAACGGTGAGCCTGTTACCTACACCATTACGGTGAGTAACGCAGGACCCCACACCGCGAAGAACATCGATGTTCGTGACGTACTACCTAAAGGACTGGAGCTGGTGCCTGCATCATCACCATCCTATAAGGTATCGAACGGCGTGATTACCCAAACGATCGATAGCCTGAAAGCAGGTGCTTCTACACAGATTGTGTTTGCTGCTAAGCTGCTGGTAAAAGGTCAGGACGTTGTCAACAAGGCCGAGATTACTTATCTCGACAACCAAGACACCAACCTGGCTAACAACAGCTCGAGTGTAACGGTGAAAGACACATCGGCTCAAAAGCACAGTCTGATTGGTTTAGCTAAAGCCGTACTCGGAACACCGAAAGCAATAGGTGATTCGCTCATCAAAGTCTCGTACCAATTTGTAGTAACGAACTTTGGTGATGACACGCTGAAGCATGTGCAGGTGGCAGATGACCTGGCCTATGCATTCTCGCCAAACACGGTGATCGATGCGAAAGTGACGTTGCCAGGTGTTAGCTCCTCGTTGAAACTGAATCCGGCCTTTACCGGAACGGGTAGCAACAGTATCATGCTTGACTCTACTAGCTATATCACGCCAGGTCATTCAGAACGGATCGTATTGGATGTGACGGTGAAACGGACTGCGGGTGATTCGACTAAGTCGTTCAATAACTACGGTATTGTAACGGCCTTCAATAGCCTGACAACCGTATCCGACATCTCGACGAGCGGTGGTGATGCTGACCCGGATAACGATGGCGATCCGACAAACAACACCAGTGCTGCCAGCTTCACACTGAACGCTGCACAGCCACAAGGACCAAGTATTGGCCTGGCGCTGGCGGTTGTTAAAGTAGAGCAGCTACCAGATAGTTCGTACAACGTCACCTACAAAGCGACGATCAAGAACTTCGGTGATGTGGATCTGAAGAATGTAAGTGTGACGGATAGCCTGAGTAAGGTATTTGCCTCGCCTGCTTCGTACAGTGTAGTAGGAGCGCCGGTAGTAGGCGCTGGTAGTACCTTAGTTGCTAATGCAGGCTTCGATGGTAATACACAACCCAATATTCTCGGTACCGCCAGCACATTAGCGGCCGGTGCACAGGATACAGTGGTGTTCGTTGTGAATGTGAAGACCAATGGAAACAACGGTCCGTTCTATTCCACAGCAACCGCTACGGGTACTACCCTCGATGGAAGTCAGTCGGTTCTGGATATATCCAACAATGGAATCGATCCAAACCCCGCAGGCTCTGTATCGACAACGGTTCGCTTCGATCTGCCGAAAGGCTTGCTTGGGGTAGCTAAATCGGTTGGTACGCCAACGCTGGTTTCAGAAGGTGTCTACGACATTCCGTACACAATTATTCTGAGCAACCTGGGTAAAGTAGCCCTCAAGAAGGTTCAGGTAGTGGATAACCTCTCCCAAGCCTTTGGACATGGCGCGCTGATTGTCAGCAATCAGATTTCAGTTAGCGGTACAGGTACGATTAGTGTTGATCCAACTTACTCGGGTCAGGGTCTGATCACCAACATGCTGGTTGATTCGGCGAGTACGCTGGCGGTAGGTGCAAAAGCAACCCTGAACTTCACCGTTCGTGTGGATGTGAAGAGTGCTGATTCGCTTACCTTCTACAACACGGCGCTGGCATCGGCCTTAACGCCGACAGATGAGGTGGTAGAAGATGTATCAACTGCTGGTACCAATGATGACCCAGATAATGACCTGGATCCACGCAACAACAGTCAGTCGACTCCGATTGTGTTGAACAGTCTCTCGTCTACGTCGTATATTGGTGTCGCTATGTCGGTTCGTGATACGGTTCGTCAGGCAGATGGTAGCTTTAACGTAACGTATCAGATTGTAGTGAAAGCCTACGGTCCAGATCCGCTGAAAAATGTGAGCGTGAGCGATACGCTGTCGAAGGTCTTCAACAACCAGACAGGATCGACCTACCGAGTGGTTAGTGCACCGATTATTACCTCAACAGGTAGTGCGCTGAAACTGAACCCGAACTTCGACGGTGGCAATGACCCCGTAATCGTTCTGGGCGACAGCACCAGCAAGCTGGCAGCGGGTAAAGTCGATACGATTCAGGTAGTGGTGAATATCGCTTCGAACGGTAGCACAACAACGTTCCTGAACTCAGCGTATGCGCAGGCAATCGCTAAAACAGGTACGGTTAGTGATGTGTCGACGAGTGGTTTGAATCCTGACCTGAATGGAAATGAAAACCCAACCGATTCGAACGAACGCGAAGCAACGGCGCTGAATCTGCCACCAACGTATTTGGCTATCTTCATCCCAGAAGGTTTCTCGCCAAACGGTGATGGTATCAACGATCTGTTCGTGATTCGTGGAACCGCTGGCCTGACTGTTAGTCTGGATGTTTACAACCGCTGGGGTCATCTGGTGTACGCCAACGCCGATTACCACAACGATTGGGATGGTAAGCCTAATTCGGGTATTGCAGTCAGTTCGGATTCGAACGGCCTACCCGACGGAACGTACTACTACGTGATTAATTTGAGCGATGGACGCAAGTTTGTACGATACATGACGATTAACCGCTAATACCGATGTCAAACCAGTTTTCAAATAAACGTTGGGCAGTCGTGCTGCTACTGATCCTTGGGATCGGTAGCAGCCAGGTCCGGGCACAGCAGGACAAAATGTTCTCGCAGTACATGTTCAACATGATGGCCCTTAACCCGGCCTACGCCGGTAGTCGAGATGTGCTGAGCATGTCGGCCCTCTACCGGAACCAGTGGACTGGCTTACCGGGCGCGCCCCAGACAGCCACCTTCACGATGGATATGCCCCTGAATAATGAGCGGGTGGGCGTCGGATTACAGCTTTACGGCGATAAGATTGGTGTGATTCAGGAAGCCGGTGCATTTGCTTCCTATGCCTTTCGGATCAAAGTAGGAGCTAAATCAACACTTGCATTGGGTTTACAGGCGGGTGCCTCGAGCTATCAGGCTAATCTGACGGAGGTGAAAACCTCGCCCGATAACCAGCTTGATCCGGCTTTTGCCAGTAACATCTCGAAGATCCTGCCGAACTTCGGAACGGGTATCTACCTGAGCAACGACCGGTCATACCTAAGTTTATCCGTGCCTCGCCTGATCAAGAACAAGCTAAGCGAGTATAACGTAGGGGATTATCGGTCGGTGCAGGCTCGTCAGGCCTACTTAGCAGCTGGTTTTGTCGTTGGCCTAAGCCCAGGTATCAAAATGAAGCCGTCGATGTTGGTGAAGTATGCCGAAGGCGCTCCACTGGGTTTTGATGGCAACATTAACTTCTGGTTTGCCGACCGTATTTCAATTGGTGCCTCGATTCGCCGGAACCAGTTTTCTACCTGGACTAAGTTTACGACCGATGCTGTTGTTGGCATGCTGGAGGTTCAGTTAACGGATCAGTTCCGTTTCGGGTATGCCTATGATCACACGATGAACGGGTTACAGACTGTTGCTCCAAGTTCGCATGAGATTATGATTCGGTATGAATTCGGTTTCGGTAAGAACCGTATCCTGACACCGCGTTATTTCTAAGAGAAAGCGAAAGAGTGAAAAAGTGAAAGAGCGAAAAGCCAATTACAAGGTTTTTCGCTCTTTCACTTTTTCACTCTTTCGCTTTTATTTTCGGCTCAGTATTTGCTTGTTCATACGATATATCCTCTTAACTTGTATAGGAGAGTATATCGTATCTTTTTCTGTTCTGCCGATTACCAACTTGCATAGTGTATGACACGAATTATCCCTATCATCGCTCTCCTCTGGCTACTTGTGAGTCCGTTGATGGCTCAGTCGCTTATTAAACAGGCGGACCACCAATTCGACCAGTTAGCCTACACCAAGGCCATTGAGTTATATGAGCAGGCTCTTACCAAACAGACATCCATGTCGGAGGCCGATCGTATGGATGTGAAGGCTAAATTAGGGTATAGCTATCAGCAAACGCGTGACATGCCCAATGCAGAGCGCGTGTACCATGACTTAGTGAGTGGGAAAGAACTACCGGCTGAGTACACCAAATGCTACCTGTTTTATGCCCAGGCATTAGCCAGTAATGGAAAATATAAGGAGGCCCAGGAAGCCTACGATAAATACGGGAATATGCAGACCGGAGATAAACGGGCTCCATCTTTTTCAAAACTTTATCGGGATGTTAACGCCCTAACTAAAAATGCAGGCAGCTACAAAGTTGAGTTTTTGAGCATGAACACCCGCCGGGCTGAGTTCAGTCCAGTAATGTATAAAGAGGGATTGGTATTTGTATCGGCTGGTACGGGCGGCAACGGGATCAAACGGGTTTTCAAATGGAACAACACACCCTTTCTGGATTTGTACTACTTACCAGATACAAAAACCTTACGAGGCTCAAAAGCGTCGAGTCTGGGTGGTAGTAAAGTATCGGCCAAACGGGTACGAACCCAACTGATCCGCCCGCTCGGTAGCGACGATTTTACGGCTCCTACTGCCAACGATACAAAAACGGTTGGCTTCTACGGGGGCAATAATATCAGTTTAGGCTACGAAGATCAGCCCATTAGTGAGTCTGATCGGTTTAGCCGGACGCTGAATACAAAATACCACGAAGGCCCGGCAACGTTTACGAAAGATGGCTCACGGGTAATCTTTACCCGGAATAACTTCAACGAAGGTCAGTACCGAAAAAGCAGCGATGGGGTAAATAAATTAAAACTCTACACCGCTACGCAAACGAGTGGTATCTGGAGTAAAGCCGAAGAACTGCCCTTCAATAGTGATGAATATTCGACCGGGCACCCGGCACTTTCTAAAGATGATCAGCTCCTGTATTTCTCGTCGGATCGACCCGGTGGAATGGGTGGTACTGATATCTACGTCTCGAAATGGATGAATGGCAAATGGAGTGAACCCGTCAATCTGGGTAAAGAGGTGAACACAAAAGGGAATGAACTCTTCCCATTTGTAGACGAAAAAGGGAACATCTATTTCTCCTCCGACGGCCGTCCTGGCCTGGGAGATCTGGATATATTTTACGCACAACTTACACCCGATGGCCAGCAAGGACTACTCTCTCGTAACCTGGGCGAACCATTGAACTCACCCAAAGATGATTTTGGAATTGTAACGGATGGCAACCGGATGGCTGGCTATTTCAGCAGTAACCGCAAAAACGGCGGTGCCGATGATGATGTGTACCGATTCACGCGTGATGGGGCGTTATATCCCTGCCGCGAATTAACCGTAAGTGTTACCGATGCTGACTCAAAGCAGCCACTGGCTAACACATTAGTAGCCATGGATAATGCAGTTAACGACAAACAAAAACAGCTTAAAACCGACTCAGAGGGATTGGTTCGTATTTGCCTGGACGTTGACAGCGACTTTAAATTCTTAGCCAGCCATGAAGGGTACGTTGAGAGCAAAGTTGGTTTTTCAACAAAAGACCTGTCAGATGACCAACCGTCCCGTCTGGAAATCCCGCTCTCGAAGCCGAAAGAAGTCGCCGAAGTAACTGCTATGACTACATTGCGCGGGCGGGTAACCACCCAGACAGACAAAATGCCGATTGCAGGTGTAAAAGTTGTATTGGTGAATGAATGTGATGGTAGCTCGCAGGAGACCACTACCGGGCCTGATGGTAGCTACGAGTTTGCCGTGAAACCGGGTTGTAATTACTCCCTCGAAGCGATGAAAGATAATATGGGCACGACTGGAAGCCACATTACCAAAGAAGGTACTGGCTCAACGGATCTGACTATGTTCAAAAAAGGAGATGTAATTAAAATCGATAATATCTATTACAATCTGAACAAAGCGAATATTCGCCCTGATGCGGCTGCTGAGTTAGATAAAGTGGTGGAATTGATGAAGAAATACCCAACCATGACCATCGAAATGCGGTCACACACCGATAGTCGGGCAACGGCGAAGTATAATAATACCTTATCGACCAATCGGGCTAAGTCGGCCGTAGCCTATCTGAAATCCAAAGGGATTCCGGCTAAACGAATGGTAGCGAAAGGCTATGGTGAAAGTGAATTATTGAACAAATGCAAAGACGGTGTGAATTGTATTGAAGAGGAACATCAGCAAAATCGCCGGACGGAGATTAAAATTCTGAAACTGGATTAAGAGATTAGGACACAGACCGGGCCGCCGGAGCGGATGCACTAAGACGCACAGGGATACACAGAGAAAAATGATAAAACTCCGTTTATCTCTGTGCGTCTTAGTGCATCTCTGTGTCCCAGCCTTTTTAATGCCTTAGGTTTTTCCACCAAAACCTCGCAACTTGTTTCTTTATTTCAACGTCCTTATGCGCATTGGTTTCCGTACGTCAGTTGCTTCTTTTTTAATTGTCAGTTTTCTCCTCTTTTTGGGTTCAGGGGCCTATGCACAGAAAGAGGTTTTATATTCCCAATACCTATTAAATCCGCTCAGTATCAATCCTGCTTTTGCCGGAAGTCGCGAGTCGTTTCACCTGACGGCTTTTCTCCGGCGTAAATGGATCAGCGTCCGGTATGCACCCGTCACTCAGAGTGTTTCGGCCGATGGAGCTATTGCACACGGTAAAGTCGGGTTAGGGTTTCAGGCCTTAAACGACCAAATGGGTGTTTTTACGGCCCAGGGAGTCTATGGAAGCGTTGCCTATCGGTTCAACTTACCGGCACTGGCCAAATTGTCGATTGGTGTTCAGGGCGGGGTTAGTATTCTGCCATTGGCTAATTCAACCACAATTGGGAGCATCAATCGAACGATGGGTAGTTTTGGGGTCGGGATTTATTATCAGTCTGATCGCTTTTTTGGTGGTATTTCGGCACCTGAACTGAGCGGGCAGGTAACCGATATAACGGGGCAATACTTGTACAAAAGTGTTCGGCCTATTATGATTCAGGCGGGCATGCCAATTGAAGTAGCCGAAAATACGGTACTGATCCCATCCGTACTTATTTCTAAAATAGCTGATCGTTCACTGGGTTTCGATATTAATCTTCGGGCGTGGTTTAATGAGCAGGTGGGACTAGGTCTATCGTATCGACAAAATAGCCCTGGGCTTATTTCAACAAATTATGTGCAGGCTCTGGCTGAATATCAGTTAACCAAATCAATCCGGCTGGCATACATTTTTAACTCTCAAACGCCAGAGAGCCCCAATGCGATGCAATACGATCAAAAGAGCGTTCATGAAATCATGCTTCGCTTTGCGCCGAATGTCCTAACGTTTAAATACTGATAGGTTGGCCTGATCGCTTGTCACCTTTTCAACGAAAAAAATGGTAAATTGGCCCACTGGAAACGTAACAAGACGCCCGATTGAAACCTTCTAATGAGATTTTTAGGGCCGACATGTTGCGGTATCTGTCTGCCAATAGTCGTATGCCTAATCAATCAGTTATTCAGAATCTCTACATTCCCAGCGATCTAGATCGGGAGTTTCCGCTTGCTCCGCATTTTGTGCAGGCGTTTGGGAGTTATCCGAACTATCTTCATTTCAATGACGATTTTAAGCTCTCTGCGCAACAATTGTTAGATACGCGGGGATTTGTGTTAATCAATCACTCAATCCGCGTTACGGACCAGGGCTGGCATGCTATCGAGCGAATTTACCAACATGAAGAAGGTATCGTTCTGAAAGCGGAATTTGTTGGCGAGCGGTTTTTTCGGCTGTATGGCTATTACCGCGATGAAGTATCAGCAAAAAACCTGCTGGATGGATTTCAGGACCATAAGTACGTACACGAAGATAATCAGACGCACATTTATCTGATTCAAAGTGGTTTGGGCGGTCTGCATACTGAACGGGTTGAGATTCTTCCTCCCGATATTGACCTCGATCTTCACTATAACGACGACTTCCCGGCGGTTCATGAACGTCTGGTTGGCCTATTGGCTCAGCCCAAGAGCAAGGGACTGATTCTGCTCCACGGTGAACCCGGAACGGGCAAGACCACCTACATAAAACACCTCAGTTCGCTGGTTAAAAAGGACATGCTCATTCTTCCTCCCTACATGACCAACTACCTGACATCGCCCGAAATCATTCCGTTTCTACTGGATAACAAGGAGTCGGTATTGATCATTGAAGATGCCGAACGGATTCTGCAATCACGCGAAGCTGGTGGCGACACGAACAGCGTTTCAAATATCCTGAACCTCACGGATGGGCTATTGGCAGACTGCATGCACATACAGGTCATTGCCACCTTCAACGCCAGCAAGCATCTGTTAGATAAGGCACTACTCCGAAAAGGGCGTCTGATGGTCGACTATGCGTTTGGTAAATTAGCTCCTGCCAAAGCCAACAACCTGCTCACGCACCTGGGTATGGAACATCGCACCAAGGAACCTATGACGTTAGCCGACATTTTCAATTTAGATGAACAAACTGTATCGGGCGAGCGTCAGGAAGTGAAGATGGGGTTTTGATTTGAATCGCCCACTCATTCGTCAAACGGCCAATTTAGTATAAATCACTTTCATCAATACCCGCCGTTTTTAGAGGGCTTTCAGTAGGCCTGTTTTAAGCGGTTGGTTCCCATCCTTCTTGTTCTAATAAACGGCATAACTCTTTGCCAAATACTTGTTTCATATGGCAATTTCCATAATTCGGGCATCGGCATCAGCCGTTGGTTCATCCACATCGATTGAAAGGCAACCTTCTACAGCTTCATATAAGTTCTGGAGCAACTCATCAAACGTATCACCTTGTGTCATGCAACCGGGAATAGATGGTACTTCGGCCCAATAACACCTTCTTCGGCATTGTGAACAACTACTTTTAGGTTCATAGAACAGATTGCTATAGTATCTATCAAAGATACATAATTTGAAAGTCACCCCATCCGGTTCGCTTTCCACTTGCTGCCTTTAGCCGCTACCTGAACAGGTGTGCCATTCGTCTTTGGTTTCTGATTTTCCATTAGCCAGGCTGCCAGCACTGCCGCTAACTCGGCTTCAGTGGCATCTGGCTTAGGGGTTAGCTTATCAGGTGTGAAATACTTGCTTACGAAACCTGTGTCGAATTGGCCGGATCGGAAGGCGTCGTGTTCCATCACAAACCGGCAGAAAGGAAGCGTTGTTTGCACACCCGAAATCTGGTATTCGTCGATGGCCCGGATCATTTTCTGGATGGCTTCCTCACGCGAGTCGCCGTAAGTGATGAGCTTGGCAATCATGGGATCGTAATAAATCGGGATGGCCATGCCCTGCTCGAACCCGTCGTCTACCCGAACGCCGTTGCCTTGTGGCCGGATGTAGGTATCGAGCGTGCCCACGTCGGGCAGGAAATTGTTGGCTGGATCTTCGGCATATACCCGCACTTCTACCGCGTGACCTTTTATCTGTAAATCTTCCTGCTTAATCGTCAACGGTTTGCCTTCTGCGATGTAAATCATCTGTTTTACCAGGTCCACACCCGTAATCTGTTCAGTAACCGGGTGCTCAACCTGAAGGCGCGTGTTCATCTCCAGAAAATAAAAATCAAGCTTGTCGTTGACAATAAACTCAACCGTTCCAGCGCCATAGTACCCACAGGCCCGGGCAACATCAACGGCAGCACGACCCATCGCGTCGCGAATTTCGGGCGTCAGAATCGCCGATGGGGCTTCTTCGACTACTTTCTGGTGCCGTCGCTGTACGGAGCACTCGCGCTCGAACAAGTGAATAATATTGCCGTGCTGATCGCCCAACACCTGAATTTCGACGTGCCGGGGCGAGGTGACGTATTTCTCAATAAACACCGATCCATCACCAAACGCCGACTGGGCTTCACTCACGGCACGATCCATCTGCTCATCGAATTCCTCCTCATTCTCTACCACGCGCATCCCTTTTCCGCCACCGCCTGCGCTGGCTTTAATCAGTATTGGATAACCGATTTTGGCCGAAATTACTTTGGCTTCGGCACGATCGGTAATAGCCGAGGGTGTGCCCGGTACCATCGGGATATTGTAGTTGGCCACGGCCGCTTTGGCCGCTAGCTTGCTACCCATAACCTCAATACTTTCCGGGGAAGGACCAACGAATAGTAATCCTGCCTGACGAACGGCGCGGGAAAAATTGGCATTCTCCGAAAGAAATCCATAACCTGGATGAATGGCATCGACGTTCAGTCGTTTACACACCTCAATGATAACATCGGCCCGTAGATAGGATTCCGTTGAAGGAGGAGGGCCAACACAAACAGCCTCATCGGCGTACCGAACATGGAGGGCATTACGATCAGCCTCTGAGTAGATAGCTACCGTCCGAATGCCCATCTCGCGGGCGGTTCGCATAATCCGTAAGGCAATTTCACCCCGGTTAGCAATAAGGAGTTTTTTGATTGTCATTAACTGATTAGTTATCGTCATTCGTGGTCATAAGATTGTCATTTCTGGTTATAACGTTTAATGACCACGAATGACGATAACTGACCAGTTAATGGCAATCTTATGACCAATAATACAAAACGATTATCGAATTGAAAATTTGCGCTACCGAAAGTTAACCGTATTTTTGCATTTACTCCGTAAAAAACAAGGGTTTGCCCTGATAAACAATAATAAAAAGTGGATTTATTTGAGAAGCTACGTAACAACTTAGGTCCCATCGGTTCGCCGGCACGGGAGTTCAATGGCCACCATTATTTCGCGTTCCCTAAACTAGAAGGCGAACTTGGCCCCCATATGCGTTTTCGGGGCAAAGAAGTGTTGAACTGGAGCCTGAACAACTACCTTGGTTTAGCCAATCACCCCGAGGTTCGGAAAGCCGATGCCGACGCATCAGCACAGTGGGGGCTGGCTTATCCAATGGGTGCCCGCATGATGTCGGGGAATAGTGACCTCCACGAGCAGTTTGAGCGGGAACTGGCCCAGTTTGTTGGGAAAGAAGATGCATTTCTGCTAAACTATGGGTATCAGGGTGTTATGTCAGCTATCGAAGCCGTTGTTGACCATCGTGATGTAATCGTCTATGATGCCGAATGCCATGCCTGTTTGATTGATGGTATCCGGCTGCATAAGGCTAAAATGGGTGAATACTACAAATTCAACCATAATGACATGGCTAGTCTGGAGAAGAACCTCCAGCGGGCCACCAAACTAGCCGCCGAAAAGGGGGGCAGTATTCTGGTGATTACCGAAGGCGTATTTGGCATGTCGGGCAAAGTGGGCAGTCTGGATAAGATTGTTGCTTTAAAAGAAAAATACGAATTCCGCTTATTGGTTGACGATGCACACGGCTTCGGCACTATGGGCAAAACGGGTGCCGGTGTTGGCGAAATGTTGGGTTGCCAGGCGGGAATCGACCTGTATTTCTCAACCTTTGCCAAGTCGATGGCCGCTATTGGTGCGTTTATCGCTGCCGATCATGACATCATCATGTACCTCAAGTATAACATGCGCTCGCAGACCTACGCGAAAGCATTGCCTATGCCTTATGTAGTGGGTGGTCTGAAGCGGCTCGATATGATCCGTAACTCGTCGGAGTTCCGGGATAAACTCTGGACGAATGTTCGGGCTATCCAAACTGGCCTGCGCGAACGTGGCTTCGATATTGGCGATACAGAATCGCCAGTAACTCCAGTATTCCTGCACCATATTGAAGGGGGCGTTGCTGAAGTTGCCACCTTAACGAAAGACCTTCGTGAAAATATGGGTGTGTTCTGTTCAATTGTGGTGTACCCGGTTGTTCCGAAAGGAACAATCATGTTACGCATCATTCCAACAGCTGCTCATTCCCTGGAAGATGTAGAATATACCCTAAATGCCTTTGCTCAAATGGGTGATAAACTTAAACGCGGTGTTTACCGGGAAAATATAGCGCCAATAGCGCCAAAAACGCTCGAAGTATCGGCCGAAGCAGCCACTGAGTAGGGTTTTTGTGAAAAAATTGGATTTTTTGGTCATTTTTTTGTCTAAGCTATTGCGCTGTATGAGAGAATGACTAAATTTCAGCCGAAAACCGCGTTTTTAGCGGAATTTGGGCATTTTTCACACACTTAAACCCATACGTATCGCTATGGCACGCTTCGATGAAGTAAAGAATTTGGTTATGTCGCTGGAAGGTGATTTCGAGAAGTTCTACGAAAAAAATAACCAGGCTGCCGGTACTCGCGTTCGAAAAGGAATGCAGGATCTGAAAACGCTGGCGCAGGAAATCCGTTCAGAAGTTCAAAATACAAAGAACGGAGCCGCGTAAGCAACGGTTTTCCAGACCGTAAAAGACGAAAACTCCCTCGTCAGACAGTATACTGTCTGACGAGGGAGTTTTCGTCTTTGTAAAGATTGGTTCGTTAGTCCGTCAACCAGGCGTTTCTACCTTAAACGATCTTCTCTTTGTGCATTAACGTTGCAATGCCTTTGGTTGTGACTTTGCCGGTCTTCACATCCCGGATTTCGCCCAGAATTTGCGCTGTGTGTTTTGCCGGGTCAATGGACTGTACGGTGAACGTGGCTTCATAATCTGTATCGACAAACATAGGTCGCAGGAACTCTAGTGTTTGGCCTAAATAAACCGAGCCATAGCCCGGAAACTCCGTACCCAGCACTTTCGTGAATACGCTGGCCCCCAGCATACCATGAATAATAGGTCGTTTAAAAGGGGT
Organism: Spirosoma migulaei; assembly: GCF_054776855.1. Classification (NCBI taxonomy): domain Bacteria; kingdom Pseudomonadati; phylum Bacteroidota; class Cytophagia; order Cytophagales; family Cytophagaceae; genus Spirosoma; species Spirosoma migulaei. The sequence continues at coordinate 198,007 of NZ_BAAHBG010000033.1, forward strand.
TTGGGCAGCAAAGTCAGGATCAAGGTGAAGTGGGTTATTATCACCCGTAACGCGGGCAAAATCGGCTACTTCGGCCTGTGAGAACCGAAATGCGTAGCGATGAATAGCATTAAGTCCAAATTCCATCTGGCGTAAATGAATAATATAAAATGAGTAATGTATAATAACTATGGGGCAAAGGTCGCATAGGTAAAGGAATCATTACCCATTTTACATTATCCATTTTACATTATTCATTACCAACTCTGCATTATACATTATTCATTGGGTCTTACCTTCGTACCTAATTATGCTTACGAAACTGTTTTCGCTCAATACGGCGGCTTCTAAACGCGTATTTGGGTTGGATGTGATGCGGGCACTAGCCATCCTGATTGTGGTGGATGCACATGCTACCATTGCCTTGAAAGAATACTACAATGGGCTTTTTATTCATCATCTGCTGCCCGATGGTGTTGAATTGTTTTTTGTTTTGAGTGGCTTTTTAATCGGGGGTATTCTGATTCGGTCCTACGAAAAAAAGAAACGCTTTGATCGCGAGTTACTGCTCAATTTCTGGACGCGTCGGTGGTTTCGCACCTTACCTAACTATTACCTGGTACTGGGTGGGTTAATTCTGACGGCCTTGCTTCGTGCCTGGCGAAGTGGCCTGCACCATACGTTGCCCCCCGCCGGAACCCTGATTAAATACTTTTTCTTCGTCCAGAATTTCGCCCAGTTTGTGCCTGATTTCTTTCCGGAAACCTGGAGCCTGGCCATTGAAGAGTGGTCGTATATTACGCTCCCTTTGGTGCTCTGGATTATGCATAGCCTGTTTTCAGCTCAATGGTCGCGGCAACGGATCGTACTGGCCACCATCCTCCTGATCATTATTGGTACTAATTTGTACCGCTTTATTACGGCTATCCAGATTCCAATTGAGGAAGGAGAGTTAGGCTACCGGGGTATTGTTGTCACTCGGCTGGATGCTATTTCGTATGGCGTACTGGCTGCATATGCCAAGCATTACTTTCCGGCTCAATGGATGAATGAAGCATTACGACGCCGACTCCTGGTTATTGGCCTGCTCATGACGGTACTGGCTGCATTTTCGGCCTCCATTCTTATTATCGGCTACTATGTTCACCTGGGCGTTTTCCCCGCCTATACCTTTTTCAAGCGCACATTTTACTTCCCACTAATTGGGTTCAGTATGGCTTTGTTGGTACCCTACATGGATGGGTGGCGTACGGCTACCGGCTTGTGGGCACGCTTTGGCATTGCCCGAGCCATCACACACATAAGTCTGATTTCGTACTCAATGTACCTGCTGAATCTGACTCCAATCATGCTAAACGTTGTGGAGCGAATTCCGACAACCTCCTTGGCTACGGGTTGGCTTAAAGTAGGCTTGTTCTGGGGGCTGGTATTGATCCTCTCAACGCTTTTATACAAGTTCTTCGAGAAGCCCGTCACCGAACTCCGCGACCGATTGTCCGCTAAAGAACCTACGCAGTTAGTAAATGAGCACGGGGCAGGGGGCGAGGAGCACGGGGTACAAAGTCATTAGTCCCTGCTCTATGCTCCGTGCTCCCTGCTGTTAACTCGAATGATCGCTCACAATGACCCAGCGATTTTTAATCTTGCGCCAGAGTAGCGTGAAATGACCATCAGCATCGCCAATTTTTGGGCGTGTGAGGTGAAAGCGGCCAATGACATAGGCAACATCAGGGGTCAGAAAATCCAACTGCAGAATGTCGAATTTGAGCGAACCCATGGAGGCTCGACTCGGGTAGCGCTTTTTGTAGTTAGCCAGTGTTGCCTGATAGCCGTAGGTAACGCCCGCTTTGCCAACGAAGGTCAGTGAATCGGAAACCCAATAGCCGTTCATGAATTTATCGACACGGCCGCTGTTCCAGTCGCTGGTCTGGCGTTCTAAAATTTGCAGAATAGTCCTGCGCTCTTTGGCTACCTGCTTTGATTGCGCTTCAATGGTTTGCTGGCCAAAGGCAGACCAGCCAATGAAGGAGAGTACTAAAACGATATATAGTCGGTTCATGGTCGGTGTTTTTTGATGAAACGAAGGTAACCCTCCCAGGGTTGGTAAATAGCATATATTTTAACGTTATTTAGCGCCCATTCTGAACAGGAGTTTATACCGAATGAATCATGAGACTACAAAATAAAGTGGCCATCATTACCGGCGCTGCCCGGGGAATAGGCCAGAAAGCTGCGGACGTATTTTGTCGTGAAGGAGCCACGGTCATTATCTGGGATGTGCTCAACGAAGGGAGCACTACCGCACAAACGCTGACTGACCAGGGTTTTCGATGCGAATTCATGCATGTGAGTACAACCGATGTGCCGCGAATTGAAGCCGCAGCCCAGGATGTGTTTGACCGCTATGGGCGAATTGATATTCTGATTAACAATGCCGGTATCACCCGCGATAAAACCCTGCTGAAAATGTCTTTCTCCGAATGGCAGCAGGTCATCGACGTTAACCTGACGGGGGTATTCAATTGCACCAAAGTGATTGCGCCCTACATGGTTGAGCAGAAATACGGCCGGATCATCTGTACCTCGTCTATCAATGGCGTTCATGGAGCATTTGGGCAGACTAATTACGCGGCTGCCAAGGCGGGAATTATTGGTATGGTTCGCTCATGGGCGAAAGAGCTGGGACCAAAGGGCATTACGGCCAACGCCGTTGCGCCGGGTTTTATTCAAACAGCCATGACGGATGCTATGCCCGATGAAGTACGTAATCAGGCCGTGGCTACGATACCCGTTCGGCGTATTGGCAAACCCGAGGACATTGCCAACGCCTATTTGTTTTTAGCTTCCGATGAAGCCTCGTTTGTGAATGGCCACGTGCTGTCGGTGAATGGGGGCCAGGCGTTGTAGGTGGTTTTAGGTATTTGGGTTATGGTGGACTGGCACACAAGTGTAGCAACGTGCCGCCAAATACCATAACCCGAATACCTAAACCACAAACCGTGCTTATCTTTACAAGCGTATTTACCGTAACCGCTCCATGAACAGAATCCGAAAATTCTATAATGAGTATAAGCCGTATATTTTTTCCGACGGCTGGTACTATATCTTTATCGTGATTTTCATACTCATCTTATTCATTTTCTTTTCGTAAAGTGGCTACCCGCTCGGCCGTTCTGGCCATCATTAACCCGAACTCTGGCACAACATCTGCCGAGCAGAAAAAACTGTTTCAGGATGCATTTATGCGCCAGGCCGATGCGCTGGGTTACGTTCCCGAAGTGGCTCACACAACGCATGCTGGTCATGCTACCGAGTTAGCAGCCGCAGCTACCGAGCGGGGGGTTATGCGTATCCTCGCTATTGGGGGCGACGGTACCATCAACGAAATCGCAAAAGCACTCCGGCGGTCGGCGACGGCCTTGGGTATTGTGCCCATTGGATCAGGGAATGGACTCGCCCGTCATCTGGGTGTTCCGCTAAACCCAATGAAGGCTGTTGAGCGGGCTTTAAGTGGTCGTCCGGTTGTGATTGACAGTGGCGAAATTAACGAGTACCCATTTTTCTGCACCGCTGGGCTGGGCTTTGAAGCCTACGTGGCCCACGAGTTTGCGAAGCAACCCGTACGTGGACTACCAACCTACGTCCGCACAGCTTTTCGGGCTTTTCAGGCTTATAAGCCACAGAGGCTCCTGCTGAATGGTCAGCCTAAGGAAGTATTCTCATTAACCTTCGCCAATGCCGGGCAGTTTGGCAATAACGCCTGGATGGCCCCCACTGCCAACATTGCCGACGGGAAACTGGAACAGTGCGAAATTCGACCTTTCCCAGCGCAGTCGGCCCCAATGATCACCTGGCGGTTGTTCAACAAAACACTAAATCAATCAAGCTACTGGCGGGGGCACTCAATCACGAACGCGACCGTGGAAACCAGTGAACCTTTATTGATTCATGCCGATGGTGAACCGTTGATATTACCCACAGGCCGCGCCGAGGTACGGATATTGCCGGGAAGCTTGCTGGTCTTGTTGTAACTAAGGCGTTTCTATGATTAATAACCAAACAGGGCAAGTATTAATCCAACGGCACCTATGAGGGCTATAATTAGGCCGATAAAGGCAGCAGTACCCGTGCCAATGATTAGCAACAGTAAACCGCCAATCAACAGAACCGCGCCCCCTCCAATCAGATAACCCCGGCTAAGCATTGCTTTTTCTGGATGGGTAGGGGCCAGTTGCCGATTGATCTGCTTGTTTACCTTCTTAAGCATTAACCGCTCCACCATATTCATCTTACGAGGGGTATTCGCACCGGTTGCTGCCTTTACTCCAAAGCTTGTGGCCAACAAATTTCTCTCCCGATCCATGCGCTTGCTTAACTTTTTGTTGGCCACCAGTCTGCTATCAGTACGAGCATAGATGTCAAGTTGCTTACTGGTATCATTGGCTGGCGTGAGTGTCTCAGTTGGTACCAGAATAGCCTGAGTAGGTGTTGAAATAGCTGCTGTTTGCGTGTTGAATAGAGTTGCCGGTTCAACAGGGCTACGCTGAAAATAAGCGACGGGCCTACTGCACGAAGAAAGAATAACTGTTCCAATTAGAACAGTACATAACTGTTTAACGAATAAATTGGTCATAAATCGTCTTTGTTTTTAAGATAAACATCGAGTTGGTTTGTGTATTATTTTGTTTGTAACGGGCCTTGTTCTCCAGGGCAACCCATTTGTGGTTGAGAACTCGTTACGCGCATCAGCCTAAAAGCGGTTTAATAAAACTCATTTTCCTGGATTTGTGAATAGTAAGGAAAAGGCACTTACCCTTCAGATAAGCTAAGTGGGCATAACCTTCTGGTTATCTGACTGTAATCAGGGATTAAAATGTGATTAGGATCTTTCGAGTACCTTGTAAACCACCCTGACGCTTACGAGTGCAAAACAAATTTGTATGACAGGATTACAGGATTATCGGTAAACCGAAATCCTGTAATCCTGTCATACAAATAGACACAATCTGCGCTGATAAGCCGTAAAAATGGACTTGTCTTGCACCCTTTTACAGTCATTAGCGCAACTAAACGTCAAAAGCCCGATATTTGCCCCTCCAAAACTATACTGATGCCGGGCGTTATGGCGTTCGGTGTCTTCTGTCTGATGTCTCAAAAAGTAGTTCTTGCCTTCAGCGGAGGTCTCGATACCTCCTTCTGCGTTAAATATTTGTCCGAAGACCGGGGTATGGATGTATACTCGGTGCTGGTCGATACGGGCGGTTTCTCCGATGCCGAACTCAAAGCGATTGAGGAAAGGGCATACTCACTAGGGGTTAAGTCCCACGTGACGATCTCCAAAACGGACGATTATTACCAACAATGCCTGAAGTTTCTGGTGTTCGGTAACGTCCTGAAAAACAACACCTACCCACTTTCCGTAAGCGCCGAGCGAATTTTTCAGGCGATTGCCGCTGCCGAATACGCGCGGGAAATTGGTGCCTCGGCCATTGCACACGGTAGTACTGGTGCGGGTAACGATCAGGTTCGTTTCGATATGGCATTTCGGATCATTGCGCCCGATGCCGAAGTCATTACGCCCATCCGTGATCTTAAATTATCGCGGGAGGCCGAAATCGAATACCTAAAGGCTAAAGGCGTCGATCAGGAGTGGCACAAAGCCGCCTATTCGATCAACAAAGGACTGTGGGGAACCTCAGTAGGGGGTAAGGAAACCCTGACATCTGACCAGTTTCTGCCCGAGTCAGCCTGGCCAACTCAGGTAACGAAAACGGAGCAGGAGACCATTACGCTTACCTTCCAGCACGGCGAAATCAAGGCAATTGGAGACGAGAAATTTGCCAATCCAGTTGATGCCATTCGTAAACTCACTGAACTGGCCGGGCCGTTTGGCATTGGCCGCGACATCCACGTAGGCGATACAATCATTGGTATTAAAGGACGGGTTGGATTCGAAGCTCCTGCTCCGCTGATTCTTATTAAATCGCACCATACCCTCGAGAAACACGTACTGGGCAAATGGCAGTTGTACTGGAAAGAGCAACTGGCCAACTGGTACGGAACGATGCTACACGAAGGCCAATTTATGGACCCTGTAATGCGCAACATTGAAACGTTCCTGGCCGATACGCAGGCGCATGTTTCGGGTAAGGTGCACGTATTGCTGGCACCCTATCGGTTCCAGGTACTGGGCATCGAGTCGGACCATGATCTGATGTCGTCGAAATTTGGTTCATATGGCGAAATGAACAACGCCTGGACTGGCGATGATGTGCGGGGCTTCTCCAAAGTGGCTTCCAACCAGGTGATGATCTACGAGAAAATTAACAATCAGTGATCGGTAAACCGAGAAAATATTGCGCTCCCAGGCGTATTGGTTACCCACTTCAACTCCTTGATGTTGTGGTTGATCAGTACGCGCGGGGAAGCTACAGCCAGCGCGATTTCGGTTCACTGGATGAGGAGGCTCCCCAAATTTTGCTCATGACGTCGGGACATTTGGGCGACGCCCTGATTTTGTCGTATGCGTTCCCGCTCATCCGTCAGCGTTACCCTAACGCACAAATCGACGTGTTGGCGGGGAGTTGGTGCGATCCCATCTGGAAAGGTAACCCCTACATTCGGCGGGTTGTTCACCTCAACCACGTCAGCACAAATCGGCGTTCATTGTCGAAATGGGCCAAATGGCAGGAATTTTACCGGACAACCCGATCGGCAATAAAAGACCTACGCGATACGGTGTATGATTACTCGGTTGATGTTCGGTTCTCGGATTCGCCCATGCACTTTGTGTTGCCTTATTTGCAGGTCAAACGCAAAATTGGCTTTGGTACCCGTGGTTTTGGTGGTCTGCTCGACGATGAGTTTTTTATGCCCGATGAGGAAGTTCATAACTTCGACCTGATTTTGAAGGTACTGAAGCCAATGGGTGTTGTCGGCGATTTACGAACGGTTGAACCCTATTTTGTTCACCCAGCCCAATCGCCAGCCCAGTTGTGGGCAAAGTTAAACCGCCCTGTTCCCCTGCAGAAACCTATTCTGATTTTTCCTGAATCAGGAAGTGAGGTTCGGATGCTCTCCGTTGATTACTGGAGTCAGTTGGCAAAACGGTTGTTAATCGAAACGCCACACCCACTTGTATTTAGTGGCCAGAAAGCCTTCACAACGGAGTTATACGAACGCGTTCGGGCCGAGAACCCAGCTGCGGCTGATCGACTGACACCGGCCGTTGGTAATTTGAACCTTCAGGATATTGCCAGCCTGAGCGAACAGGCACAAGCCGCTTTTACACTCGACTCGTTACCCATGCACCTCTGTTGTTTAGGTTGTCCAACCTTTTCGTTTCAGAAAAATGGTATGGGTATTCAATTTTTTCCGATCGCCAGCCAGCCAACCATGGTGATTCATAATCATGAATTGAGTCGCTCGTTGATTCTTGATCGGCCTGGCTTTCAGAGTGAATATGTTACCGTTTTTGATGACGCTGTGCTGGAACAAGCAATGGACTGGTTTCGGAACGTGAATGAACGGAGCCGGGTTACTAGTTCGAAGTGAATCAATCAGCTAAGGCGGTCGTTAGCTAAAAAGTATGGAAAAAATAAATGTTGGTATCATTGGCGGGGCAGGCTACACGGGTGGCGAACTGCTCCGTATTCTTATAAATCATCCGTTTGTTAACGTCGCATTCGTGTACAGTAATAGCCAGGCTGGTAAACCTGTCTGGTCTACACATACTGATTTGCTGGGCGATACAGACCTAACGTTTTCGGGTGAGGTTCCGTCCTTGCGGGATGGGGAAGCAACCGTTGACGCTATTTTTCTGTGCTCAGGGCATGGTGCATCGGTCACGTTTATGGCTGAGCATGACATATCCGACGACGTTGCGGTGATTGACCTCAGTGCCGATTTTCGCGATGAGCACGATGATTTTGTTTACGGCCTCCCCGAATTACAGCGGGAGTGTATTCAGGAAGCCATGCGCATTGCGAATCCGGGCTGCTTTGCAACCAGCATTCAGTTGGCGTTGCTGCCGTTGGCTAAAGCTGGAAAGCTAACCGATGCGGTTCAGGTAAGTGCCATTACAGGAAGTACGGGTGCAGGGCAGGCGCTTGTCCCTACAACAGGCTTTACGTGGCGAAATAACAATGTGTCGATTTACAAAGCCTTCACGCACCAGCACTTAGCCGAAATTCGTCAGAGTCTAACTCAGTTGGAACCTGATTTCAACCACGCTATCAATTTCGTGCCGTATCGCGGTGATTACACACGAGGTATAATGGCTAACGTGTATACGCCCTATTTGGGCACGCTGGAAGAAGCGAAACAGCTCTACAAAAATTATTACGGAAGCCATCCGTTTACCCACGTGAGCGACGCACTCATCGATGTGAAGCAGGTTGTAAATACAAATAAATGCCTGTTGCATCTGGAAGTACACGATGGCCAATTGCTGATTACCAGTATAATCGACAACCTGACCAAAGGTGCATCGGGTCAGGCAGTTCAAAATTTGAATCTGGTTTTCGGTTTGCCGGAGGATACGGGACTCCGCCTGAAATCAGTAGCGTTTTAAGTATACTGTAGCCTGGACGTCCACGTCCGGGTAAAGGTATAAAGGATAATGCAATACCCGGACGTGGACGTCCAGGCTACGTGTGATGCTTGAAACTGACCGCTTACTAATCGATAAGTTCACGATAGAGGATGCTCCATTCATACTTGAGCTTCTGAATACACCCTCGTGGCTTACGTTCATTGGTGATCGGGGTGTTAGAAACCTGGACGATGCACGTCAGTACATTCTAAATGGGTCGATCAAAAGTTATGAAGAACACGGTTTTGGACCTTATCGTGTAGCACTAAAAAGCAATGGAGTCTCCATTGGCATGTGCGGCCTGTTTAAGCGCGATACCCTGGAGGATATTGACATCGGTTTTGCCTTGCTGCCCGGTTATGTGGGTAAAGGGTACGGCTATGAAGTTGCTAACGCCGTCATGACTTATGCCCGCGACGTATTGGGTGCCACCCGAATTGTCGGTATTACCAATCCCGATAACCAAAACTCCATTCATCTTCTCGAAAAGCTGGGCTTACGTTTTGAGCGGCCTGTACGTCTTACAACTGGTGACGAGGTTTTATTATTTGGAACGCCAGTTGTTAATTCATAGCCGCGTCAGAGCATCCTGCCACTTTCTAAACTCATCGCGATACGTTTTATGACGAGTTAAGTCCGGTTCAAACGTTTCGCCAAAAGCAACTCGTTCGGCGGCTTCGTCCAGCGTTTTTACGATGCCAATGGCTTTCATGGTCAACAAGATCGCACCCATTGAACCACTTTCGTTACTGGCGTTGAGCCGCACTGGAACACCCGCCATATCGGCTAGCATCTGCACCCAGAGCGTAGATTGGGCAAAGCCTCCGTTGGCATGAATAACCCGCGCAGGGCCTGTGTACTCCTTCAGAAGCTCGTTAATGCTGAGCAGATTAAATAAGACACCTTCCAGCGCAGCACGTATAAAATGCGCTCGCGTATGCTGCCAATCAACGTGCAGGTAGGCACCACGTACGGAGGCATCCCATAAAGGTGCCCGTTCGCCTTGCAGGTAGGGGAGGAATAAGAGACCATCCGAGCCGGGCACAATGGTGGCGGCTTCCTCCAGAACGGTTTTAGTATCCTGTTGGGTTAATTTTTCGGAAACCCACTCCAATACATTACCCCCATTATTGGTAGGGCCTCCAACTGCATAATACCCTTCATCCAGATAATAACAGAATAAGCGCCCCTGCGGATCTCGTAGCGGTTTACGAACCGTTTGCCGAATGGCTCCGCTTGTGCCGATGGTCAGCGTAGCGGTGCCCCGTTTGATGGCCCCGGCGCCCAGATTAGCCAGACAGCCATCGGAGGCACCAATCAGGAGGGAAACTCCCGTTGGCAATCCGGTTCCGGCTGTTTCGGGTCTGGGCTGGTAGGTGCGCTGGTAGGTTGTGGGAACGGGCGTCGATAGCTGGTCGACCCGTACACCCGCGTAATCCATAGCGCGCTTGCTCCAGTGACGCTTGCTTTCGTTGAACAAACCCGTAGCGGTTGCAATTGAAAAATCAATCTCAAACTCACCCGTTAGTTTCTGCCATAAAAACTCTTTGATTGAACCGAAATGAGCTGTACGGCGCAAAAGACGTGGATCATGTTCACGTAGCCAGGCCAGCTTGCAAAGCGGAATCATGGGGTGGATGGGTGTGCCCGTTTCTTCATGAATGGTTTTTCCCAGATCGGCCTGCGTGGTTCGGAGTTCGTTTGCCTGCGCTTCGGCTCGGTTGTCGGACCAGAGAATGGCATTGCCAAGCGGGTTGCCATTCCCATCCATTGGCAAGAGGCTGTGCATGGCCGTACAAAAGGCAACGTGCGTGATCACATTGCCGCTTTGGGCTACTTCGCGACTTACTTCCGAAATGACCTGAACAAAAGCCGACCAGATTTCGGCGGGGTCCTGTTCAGCATAACCCGCTTCGGGGTTGAGTGTGGTAAGCGGAGCGGATGCATGGGCCAGAATCTGACTCAAATCCGACGGCATCGCCAGGGCTTTTACGTTGGTTGTGCCGACGTCAACGCCAACAAAGCAATTCATAAGTAGGAGATAAAAAAATGAAACACAGAGACGCACGGAGAGTGATAGAGATACACCGAGTTTTTCTTTGTTCTCCATGTATCTCTATCACTCTCTGTGTAATAACTGTTCATGAGTCAGTCAGCTTATAAAACGCCACCGCATTTTCGCCGAAGACTTTTGCGCGGGCTTCTGCTCCCCAAGGATCAACGTAGTCTTCCACCAGTGTTTTAACCTGCGTATAGTTGGCGGCAACTAAGCAAACCGGCCAATCGGAGCCAAACAGGAGCCGGTCGGGGCTAAAGTGCTCGAACGTTACATCCAGGTAAGGAAAGAAGTCGCGTTTGCTCCAATTGTGCCAATCGGCTTCGGTTACCATGCCGGATAGTTTACACGAAACGTTCTTGTTTTTTGCTAGCTCGGTCATGAAATTCGACCACCGACTGATCTCCTGTTTCTTGATATATGGTTTTGCCAGGTGGTCAATTACAAAGTTGACTTCAGGGACAGCCCGTACCAGATGCAGGGCAGCTTTCAGTTGGCTGGGGTAAATCAGGATGTCGTACGTCAGACCAAAATGGGCCAGTTGCCGAATGCCGTCTATAACCGCCGGTCGAGCCAGAAAGTCGTCGGGTTCAGCCTGTGCTACGTGCCGATAGCCTTTAATTTCTTTGTATTTTGAAAACAACTCCAGCCGATCTGTCAACTGCTTGGACTGCAAATCTACCCAGCCAACCACCCCTTTCACGATGTCATAATTCTGGGCCATTTTGACCAGAAACAGCGTTTCTTCCTCCGATTGCGACGCCTGAACGGCCACGCACCCATCGATGCCATTCTGCGTCAGAACCGGCTCTAAATCGGCGGGTAAGAAATCGCGCTGGATGATGGCCATATCATCCGTAATCCAGCTATCCCGAACGGGATCGAAATACCAGAAATGTTGGTGTGAGTCGATGGTCATAACGTTAATGTAGAATGGATAATGAATAATGTAAAATGCATAATGAATTATGGATATAGCCTCATTATGCATTTTACATTATTCATTATCCATTAAGTAAATGCGACCGCTGTCTGTTTCTGCTCACCTAATCCTTCAATGCCTAATTCGACTACATCGCCGGGTTTGAGGAAGCGCTGGGGTTTCAGCCCCATTCCTACGCCAGCTGGGGTGCCGGTGGAAATTACATCGCCAGGTAACAGCGTCATAAACTGACTGATGTAGCTAACCAGCGTCGGGACGTTGAAAATCATGTCGTCGGTATTGGAATTTTGCAATTGCTCACCGTTGATGTTTAGCCACAGATTGAGGGCGTTAGGGTTGGCTACTTCGTCTTTCGTGACCAGATAAGGGCCCAGGGGCGCATACGTATCAGCGCTTTTGCCTTTCACCCATTGACCACCGCGCTCTAATTGCCACGCCCGCTCACTATAATCGTTGTGCAGTGCGTAACCGGCTATGTAATCAAAAGCATCGTCCAGCTCAACATAACTGGCCTTCTTGCCAATAACGATAGCTAACTCTACCTCCCAGTCAGTTTTTTCAGAGCGCTTGGGGATCACGACGTTGTCATTCGGGCCAACAATCGCGCTGGTCGATTTGAAGAACAGAATCGGCTCGGCTGGAACGGGAGCGTTGGTTTCTGCCGCATGTTTGGCATAGTTCAGGCCAACACATACAATTTTAGATGGCCGCTTGACACAGGGTCCGAAGCGCTCATCAGCCGAAACTTCGGGACACGTGTGTGCGTGAGCCGTAAGCCAATGCGTCAGGCGTTCGGGACCATTGCTGGCAAAAAAAGATTCGTCGTAATCTTCACCAAAGTGGGTTACGTCAATATGTTGGCCGGTGGGCAGTACTACGCCGGGGTGTTCGTGGTCGGGCAAGCCGAAGCGGAAAAGTTTCATGCGGTAAAATTCAGATTTTTTTTGATAAAAGGGCCACTCTGGCTGTTTTTAACTATGCGATCATGAGGCTGGGGTGATCTACTTGCGGGCGATGCTAAACCAGATTCTCTGGATTCTAGTGGATTCTTTAGAGTCTCAGGATGGCATCGGTCGTCAGAGGCCCACCTATTGTACAGATAAATTGTCGGGTAAAGTGAAATTTACCCGTGGATGCGGTAGAGTTCGCCGAGTTATGTGTATCAATTAGGGGGTATGACGAACTATCCATTGGCGTCGACTATCGGCTGAGCAAATCAATTGGTTTACGTATTTGGGGCGACAATCTGCTCAATAGTCGGGGGGTAACGGAAGGCAACGTGCGTGGCGATCAGTTCCTGCAAAACGGCAATTTCGAGAGAGGTTCCCGGCAAATTGGCTGTATCATTCTGCCAGGAAGCTTCTGGGCATCGGTCACGTATTCGTTTTAAAAATAGAAAGTGGGCCGTCGCTACGGCCCGAAGAATGCAGAATTTTTCCAGAATTGACTAGTTCCTTTGTGTTCTCTATTCAATTTCCTATTCTCCCAATTTATCTAGACTATGTTCCGTCTTTCGCTTTTTTTGCTGCTGGTCACATCCTCCCTTTTCGCTCAGACGAACAAAACAACGACTGTCCAACCGTTAGCCCGGCCAAAACTAGTGGTTGGTGTGGTCGTGGATCAGATGCGTTATGATTACTGGTATCGCTATTACAATAAATATTCAGAAGGAGGATTTAAGCGTTTATTGCGCGAAGGATTTAACTGTCGAAACCATCATTACCACTACGCACTGACAGTTACGGCTGCGGGTCATGCCTCCGTTTATACCGGTTCAATGCCGGCTATTCACGGCATTGTTGGTAATGAATGGTATGATAAACGGCAGGGCACAGGTGTGTATTGCGTGGGCGATAGTTCCGTTCAGGCCGTGGGGACAACGAATGCCGCAGCGGGAAAAATGTCGCCGAGAAACCTGATGGTCAGTACGGTTACCGACCAGTTGCGGATTGGCACTAACTATCAATCGAAAACGATTGGCGTGGCGTTCAAAGATCGCGGTGCCATTTTGCCCGCTGGGCATACGGCCAATGGGGCGTATTGGTTTGATGGTAAAACGGGTAACTGGATCACCAGTACATTTTACCGACCTGAGCTACCTCAGTGGGTAAAGGAGTATAACGACAGAAAACGGCCCTCTGAACTCATGAAGTTAGGCTGGCAGACGCTGCTGCCCATTGACCAATACACAGAAAGTACCGCCGATGATAAAGCCTATGAATTCAAGCTGGCAGGTTCGAAAAAATCGGTTTTCCCGTATGATCTGGCCGGTCGGTCGGGGGATGCATTCGGGATTATAGCCAGTACGCCACATGGCAATACCTTGACGAAGGAAATAGCACTGGAAGCACTCAAAAACGAAAATCTGGGGAAAGGAACCGCTACCGATTTCCTGGCGGTCAGTTTTTCAACGCCCGATTATGTAGGCCACGCCTTTGGCCCAAATTCAGTTGAGGAAGAGGATATTTACCTGCGCCTTGACCGTGATCTGGCCGATATGCTGACAACATTAGATACCTGGGTTGGCAAAGGCAACTACCTGTTTTTTATCACTGCCGATCACGGTGTAATGGATGTAGTGGAGTTATTGAAGGAACACCACCTGCCCGCCGGTCGACTCAATATGGGTGGAATTAATGCTGCGGTGAAAACTGCGCTTAGGGAGAAATTTGGCGAAGGTGATTATATCCGGGCTTCGGAGAATTACCAGTTTTACCTCAATCATGAGCTGTTACAAACGAAAAAGATTTCTGTAAACGACATCTATCTGGCTATTCGTGGTGTCATTCTCAATACGGACGGTGTGGCAGATGTTCTTAACCTGCATGAGTTAGGAACGGCTAATTTGAACGATTACCAACTGACGTTATATAAAAACGGTACGCACGCTAAACGGAGTGGTGATATTCAACTTGTTATTGAACCGGGCTGGATGGCGGGCTCTATTGCAGCCAGTCACGGTGGGCCTTATGCGTATGATACCCATATTCCCTTGCTATTTTATGGCTGGGGTGTCAAAGCGGGCGAGACCTTTAACCGTACTGTTGTTGCCGATACCGCGCCAACTGTATCGGCACTGCTTAAGATTCTGGAACCCAGTGGTAGCGTGGGAAACGTAATTGAGCCGCTGATTAAATAGAATAGTATGACAAGCTGATACTAGCTGTTCTTCTGGGCTAGCTTTATTTCAAGTTCTACTTTAGTTCAAGACTCAAACGTGCATTGCGTAATACAAGATTCTGTAATAATGCTTCCGCTTGTATAGGTGTCACATCAAACACTTTATATTACCCTTTTACGACGGATGAATATTGGCTCAGAATGGCTTCAGCACGTTGGGAAATCGGATCAATAACTTCTAGCTGAAAGGCAATATCACTACGCAGTTCCTGCATCGCTTGTTCATAATTAGATCGTTGTACTTTGTCGAATGTATCAGCCAACAGATGAAGTTCTGCTGCGATAGCTTTCTTCTCGTCAAGGTTAGTAGCCTTGCGAATTCGGTTCCGATATTCGTCTACTATGTTCATGCTCATGTCAATCTGTTAGATTCGTTCAGTAATTCAATTACTTTATCTAAGTTATTACGATACATTCTGGCTTTCTTAATCAAAAAATCATAGTCGTTTTTTGACAACCTTGGGTCAGTAAGTATCAGATCATCTTCTACTGAGATCAACGCTTTTTCCAGAAATGCTTTTAATCTTAGCAGGTCTGTATGTTCATCTTCGGTCATTAGGTACGGATGGGACTAATCAAATATAACAAAAAAGCCTCTGTGTTTTCACAGAGGCTCCAATGTAAACAAAATTAATAAACTAGTTACCCAACACTTCCTTCCAGACTAATTGCGAGCAGTTTCTGAGCTTCTACCGCGAATTCCATAGGAAGTTGATTCAGTACTTCTTTAGCGTAGCCATTGATAATCAGTGCTACAGCCTGTTCAGTTGGGATACCGCGCTGGTTACAATAGAACAACTGGTCTTCCCCGATTTTAGAGGTCGTAGCCTCGTGTTCGACCGTAGCCGAGGGGTTGTTTACTTCCAGATAGGGGAATGTGTGGGCTCCGCATTTATCGCCTAGTAAGAGCGAGTCACATTGAGAGTAATTGCGGGCATTTTCGGCACGTTTCATCACCTGCACCAAACCCCGGTAGGAGTTCTGGCTTTTTCCAGCCGAAATTCCTTTCGATACGATCCGGCTTTTGGTGTTTTTGCCAATGTGAATCATTTTGGTACCTGTATCGGCTTGCTGCATGTTGTTCGTCACCGCAACCGAATAGAACTCGCCAATAGAATTGTCGCCTTTTAGGATGACCGAAGGGTATTTCCAGGTAATGGCCGACCCGGTTTCCACCTGAGTCCAGGATATTTTGGCGTTCGGACCATCACAGATACCGCGTTTGGTCACGAAGTTATAAATACCTCCCTTGCCTTCTTTATCGCCTGGATACCAGTTTTGTACGGTCGAATATTTGATTTCGGCGTTGCCCATCGCAATCAGTTCAACAACCGCAGCGTGAAGTTGATTTTCGTCGCGCATGGGGGCGGTACAGCCTTCGAGGTAGCTTACATACGAACCTTCATCAGCAATGATCAGCGTCCGCTCAAATTGACCAGTTCCGGCTGCGTTGATGCGGAAATAGGTCGACAGTTCCATGGGGCAACGAACTCCCTTTGGAATGTAACAGAACGAACCATCGGTAAAGACGGCCGCATTCAGGGCTGCAAAATAATTGTCTTTAGCCGGAACAACCGACCCAAGATATTTCTTGATCAGTTCGGGGTGTTCATGAACGGCCTCAGTGATGGAACAGAAAATGATACCGCGTTCGGCAAGGTCTTTTTTGAACGTAGTTGCTACCGATACCGAATCCATGACCGCATCAACCGCTACTCGTGGTCGATTCGATTGGGCTGAATCCTCATCGGGTCCGTCAACTACACCTGCCAACCGCTTCTGTTCGTTCAGCGAAATGCCTAACCGCTTGAACGTATCGAGCAGTTCGGGATCAATTTCGTCGAGGGAGTTAAGCGTCTTTTTTTGTTTCGGGGCCGAGTAATACTTAATGGCCTGATAATCAATTTTGGGATAGAAAACATTAGGCCATTTCGGCTCCGTCATTTCCTGCCACATCCGAAAGGCTTTCAGGCGGTTTTCGAGCAACCAGTCGGGTTCATTCTTTTTTGCAGAAATGAAGCGAATCGTACTCTCATCAAGGCCTACAGGGGCCTCATCGGCCTCAATTAGCGTCTCAAATCCGTATTTATATTCGGCGTTGGTAATACTCTCTAAAATTTCAACGTCCTTGCTCATAGTCTCGGTTAGTTGCATGGTAGTGAACCAATGCACTGCTTTTTTAACAAATTGCCCTATAGGTACGTTCCGGGCAGGCTGGACAAATATCGGAAACTTTCCGTTATTTCGGGTATTTCAATACGTATAGTCTATCTGGTTATGGCATCTCCTCAACGACGTATCAATATTGAACTTCTTCTCGGTATTTCAGCAACCTTTCTGAGTTTAGCTAACTAACCTGATTGGTAAAACATAAATGCCATCACTTTCTGGTGATGGCATTGGTTAGATGGATGAAAGTAGGGCTACTTACTTCTTTGTCACTTTTATGTTGCTGTAATACAGCGTTGTAAGGCCTTCGTAGCCTGAATCGGTACCAACAACAAGCCAGAGTTCACCTGCTGCGTTTGAGCGAACCGTAAGCGGATTTTCGGCGTTGGTGCGAGTAATTAGCTTATAATCAGTTACATCTTCACCCGCGCCGATGTTGCCCAGTAGAGCGGCATCTTTTCCGCCCGTCGACTGATTCCCTTTGTCGAGGTTGATGGTGTAGAAATCATCGTCCAGCACTTTTGCTGGTTCCGTAGCCGTGGCCCCCGCTTTCAGATAGACACTGCCACCCGGCGAGCCGCCAACACCTATTGAATTTGTAGCATAGGCCGATGCCAGTTCGATGTCGAAAACAAGTCTATAATCCGTATTAGGTTGAAGACCTGTGAGCTTTTTCTTCAGAAACATAAAAAGATCGTCGCTCCGATTCATGCTCGATACCCGGATCGACTTGCGAGTAGTATCCAGAGGGCTTGGTAAGCCAGCCCATCCCGATTCAAAGCGAATGTCCTGTTGCTGCGTACTGTAATCGGCAATGTCGGCAGTCCAGCCGTCCTGGTTTTGTTGAAAGTTTGATTGATAGAGAATGTTGGATTGTACTGGCGTCATATCCTCTTTACAGGAGGAAACGATCAATGAAAAGCTGATTGTAACGAAGGGCAGAATTGATTTTACTGTCATGATTATATGAATTGGTTTGCTTTTGTTGACCCAAGCGACCAACAAACCGTTGCAAAATCAATCATCAAATCGTTAGCGCCGACGCCCTGACTCATCTAACCCTCTCAATGCGAGATAAAAAGCAATCACATAAATTAATTGATTTCCGGCACCAGACCAGTCTTCTTTGAGCGTTGTGCCAAATAATAAGGCACCAATCGTTAAGCCGCCCAGCAAATAGCCCCACTTACTGAACTGACCACCCAGCAGAATGAGAATACCCACAGTCAATTCTACAAATGGCAAGGTATAGAGAAAGGCTTTAGTCAAAATAGGGGGTAGGATGGTACTGGCAAACCCGGCTCCCGTTTTGGCGACAAAGGCGTTCAGTTTAGGAATACGTACCAAACCGTGCATAAGCATGTTGATGCCCAGTCCAATACGTATCACAAGTTGCGCTAACTGGCTATTGGTCATCTTCAGTTTCATCAATGACCCCGTTCTCTACCTCTTCTTCTTCCAGCAAATCGTTGTTGACCCCATTTGCATCCACATCAGAATCATTGACTTCTGCTTTTTCGGGTTCGGGGCCTGATGCGTGAACAGGGTTCATTTGCTGATCCTGCGCAACACTGGCATTTGCTTCTTCGCTTTGCGCCATCAACTGGACAACGCCCTGATTGCCATCGTCGGCAGGATTATAATTTTCGTTGGTCGTGTTCATAGTAAGTTTTAATCTATGTATGGATTAGCTACCTGAGCGAGTCACATGGCCGCCTAGGGCATAATTATCATCCTGATGATGGTCGTGTTCACCCGTTGGGTCACCATCTTCGTCAAGTGGCTCATCGGCCAGCACAAGCTCAATAGCACGAACGGATAAGATTAGCGGCCCGT
>NZ_BAAHBG010000033.1:216870-326124 GCF_054776855.1 Spirosoma migulaei
TCGTGTTCACCCGTTGGGTCACCATCTTCGTCAAGTGGCTCATCGGCCAGTTCTTCCTCATCAGTAGTTTCTTCGTCTGTATCGTCGCCGTCTTCGATGGCCGCTCCACTCTGATTCTCAAAATTGTCGGGGTCAATACGGCCAATGCGGGAACCAATCAATTCGGCATCGGCGGGGGCTTCATGAGTCAATAGGGTTGTCATAGTCGTTGAGTGATTTGTTTATGAGGGAATAACTCATTAGAATAGCGAAAAGTTAGACTTGTCCAGTTGCCTGGCATCTTTAGATTGCTCACAAACGCTATGAAATCAGTTCTGTTTCTGCTCTGTCTGTCGACGGTTTTTGCTGTTCGCGCTCAATCCACTCGTGACCCGTTGTTTATATCGTTCGATGGGACGAAAATTCATTATGATATTATAGGAGAAGGCAAGCCGGTTGTGTTACTCCATGGCTTTATCTCGACCAGTGAAAGCTGGAAACGGGCACCTGTACGACAGTCGCTTGCCGATGCTGGATTCAAAGTCATAACCCTTGATTTACGCGGCAACGGCCTATCAGATAAGCCGCATGCTGCTGATGCCTACGATAATAATGCCGAGCTGAAAGATGTGATGGCCTTAGTGCAATACCTTGGCATAACCAGTTATGATGTGGTGGGTTATTCGCGGGGAGCCATTCTGGCAGCTAAACTACTGACCATGGACAAACTGGTGCGTCGGGCCGTGATGGGCGGCATTAGTGTCGATTTTTCGGATCCCAACTGGATTCGGCGCAAAAATTTCCACGAAGCCCTAACAAAACCCGGCAGCCATCCTGAGTTGCAACCAGCTGTAGATAATGCTAAAAAGGCTGGAGCCGATACGCTTGTGCTGGCCCGTCTACAGGAGTTTCAGCCTGTGACGAGTCGTGCCGATTTAGGGAAGATTAAGATTCCGGTGCTTGTTGTCAACGGGGATCAGGATAAGGACAATGGTGATCCGCAGACACTGGTAGATGCTATTCCGGGGTCCAGGCTGGTTATCGTACCGGGCAATCATGGTGGTGCCATGCGTACGCCTGAGTTTTCGAAAGCCGTCGTGGAGTTTTTGACGAAACCGTAGCTATAGATGTGTCAGTGTGATCTGGTTACTACTCCTTTAACAGGAAAAAGCCACTGGCACTGTTCGCAATCAAAGCGATTGCCGGATAAATCAGGAATATGGTAACGTTTCCTGGGATATTGACTTTGTTGCCCTGCATACCCGTTACAAACCAGTAGAGTACGACCCAGCCTAGGCCAGATGTTATAGTACACCCAATCCAGTTTAGTAAGAATTCTGGCCGTTCCGGTTTGATTATCAGGGGGATAAACAGTGCGATGACAAGCTGGCCTATATAATAAGCCGTTACTCCCTGTATGATGCCCCCTGACTGAGTGGAGGTAATAAATGGTCCCCATTTCACCCAACAAATAAACGTGATCGGTAAGGTTACGAACCAGAAGCCGGGTCGCGCAACAGCTGGATGAACTTTGAAAATAAGATACTGGGCAACCGTTATCAGAATCGGGAAGAGAAGTACACCACCAATACCAGTCATCCAACTGAACATGTGCGCTAAAACCGGTAGGGCTGTCCACCGAAAATACAGGTTGTTGTACCAGGTATAGGGGTCGAACGTATTTCGCATAGTTATAATCGGCTAGAAAAACGTTGCTTGAATTTGATTTTGCTACTTCCTACCTATGGATGTTTGCAACTCTGCTTTACGCTTGCAGAAGCAGTACGAAAACCAGCGTAGTAAACCAGATACTTAGCCACGGACTTAGGCCAAGCCGGTAGGTTCGAATAAAATGCTGACCAATCATTAGTGCGTAGCCAACCAGACCAAGGATCTGCCATCCTACAAGAGAACTGATGCTGATAATCAGTACTCCCAGGAAAAGGCTCATGCCCAGGTGACCTGTGTAATCCAGTATTGTTTCAGTGGTATTGGCCGATGGCTGTGTAAGTAAGTAGAGCTTAACAGCTGCTAATTGACCCACTGTTACTAGGAATAGAGCTGGTGGCCAGGCAGAGCTGTTTCCGGAAAACCAAAGGCTGGTTGTTAACCCAAAAATGAATAGGATGAAGGCAAGCCGCTGACCTGCATGAAAATCGGGTTGAAGGTCCAATAGTTGCCAGCGACCTGGTGGCGAGGTAATGATGATGCGTCGATTGTAGGAGATAAATGCATATATTTTTTGCAACATGAGTTTTAACCAATTGAATGATAGTAGCTTCTGTAGTTGTTGATTCATCTGGCCAACTGCATAAATCCAGGTATCAACTCCATAGAGGGTTTCCCCACCGTCGAGGTCAATCATGGGTATTTCATGACGTGCCCGTTGCTTATCCAAACGATTAATCACTAATTCAGGCGGCAACTTACTACTACTGACTCGCGTTAGGCAGCCGCTCGTGTCGGCAGCCACCATACCCTTTGTATAGAGTCGACACATTGGGCAGCTTTCGTCATAAACGATTAATTTTTTCATTAGTTTGTACTGTTTAAAATTTCAGAAACTATTGAAAGATAATGGTAAAAAAATATCACCGGAATACGTTTATAAATTGACCTATCAGCCAATTTTCTTCGGCTTTGATCACGGCGTTAAGTGTGCTATCGGCAAAGCTCACTACACTACTTAACCCTTCCATCACTCGTTGAAACTCCTTTGCCTCAGGCGTGTCGGTTGAAATAGCTTTCAGTTCGTTTAATACCTCAACGACCGGCGTAATTTCCCGGCGACGACGTTCTTTGGCTACTTGCCGGGCCACTTTCCAGATGTCTTTCTCGGCTATGAAAAACTCCCGGCGCTCACCTGGTTTCAATTGTTTATAAATCAGGCCCCAATCCATCAGGTCGCGCAGGTTCATGCTGGCGTTGCCACGCGAAATCTGCAGCTGTTCCATCACATCTTCTGTAGCCAACGGTTGAGGGGCAATTAGCAGCAGCGCATGCAGTTGCGCCATCGACCGATTGATACCCCATTGGGTGGCTAGTGTACCCCAGGTATGAATGAATTTATCCTTGGCTTCGTTGAATTCCATGCTCAAAGATAAGTAATTGTTTTTATACTTTCAAAATATTTTAAAAGAAATGGTTGTGCAAGACATTCGTTGGCTACAAAGCTGTTTAGGATTATTTTTCTAACCTGGTTTACCCCTAAATCCCCTGAAGGGGACTTTGCTCGTGTTCAAACAAAGTCCCCTTCAGGGGATTTAGGGGTAAAACTGACTGATAAAATTAAGTACTCATCCATTAAAAAGTAAAGCCTAAACAGCTTTGTAGCCAATGAATTAACCTAGTCCAGCAATGCCTAATAAATCATTTGGGTTGGGGCAAATACGGAGAAATTTTTCACGATCCGCCAGGGAGCATACACCCGGAAAATCCCCTTTTAGTCCGAGCATATCAGTCATGAGTTGAAAATGGAGGTGAGGAGGCCAGTCGCCGTTTTCGGGGTAGGGACCAATCTCTGCAATTTTCTGACCGGCATTAAATTCCATTCCTTCCTGCAACCCATCCAGCGATTGGCGGGTCAGATGCCCATACAGCGAGTAACGCGGCTGGAAAGCCGTTTGACCAAACGACTTTCCAGCCGCGTTGCCCGTATGTTCCAGAATGATTGTGGGGCCGTAGTCGCCGAAGTGAGCGTTGTCCTGAAAACTATGCACACGACCTGCCAGAAGGGCGAAAACGGGCGTTCCGGCTTCGGCCCAGAAGTCGATACCAAGGTGAATTTCACGCGGGCCGTTGTACGGGGAGGTTTCGTCAGATGTATTAAAATGCTTACTCCGCCGGTAAATAACCCGGTGTTCGTTGTAGCCACCCATACCCACCCTGGCACCGGCTGCCCGAAGTTTACCGTATACATATGCACTGAAAAGGGCCGTATCCGTCAGGTCGAGTGTTTCGAGATCAGGGTTGGAAGCTGAGAAGTCAAGAATCAGGTAAGGGTCTTTTTTGAAGTCGAAGGGGAGAAGCATTAGTCGTTCGAAGTAAACCTGGGAAACATTACCTTAAACTAAGTTAAGCATCGCTAATCACCATCTTTTTTATGCAGGAAAACGCGTTTTTGTTTAACTAAATCTCTTAATCCAATGAAAGTCAATTATATAGTCCTAAGCTTAAGCGTGGTTTTAATCTTCCTGCTCCAGCAGTGTACACAGCGTACAATAACGTTATCCCCCCTGTTGGGCGACTGGACGTTGAAGGCTGAATTGGAAGGGCCAGCCCGGGCTGCAGCCGTTTCCTTTACGATCGGGAATATGGCCTACCTTGGCACTGGGCTGGATGTTTCCAATAACGCGCTCAATGATTTTTGGAAATATGATCCTTCCCGAAATACCTGGACGCAGATAGCCAGTTTACCCGGAAAAGGACGTACTGAAGCTGTTGCTTTTGCTGTCGATTCAAAAGGCTATGTTGGGACTGGGGTAGATGCACAGAGCAATTTCTTCCGCGACTTCTACGAATACAACCCAACCGCAAATACCTGGATGCGTGTAGCTGATTTTGGGGGTAGTGCCCGGCGTTCGGCGGTTGCTTTTACTCTATATGATGCGGGGTTTGTTGGGCTAGGTTTCGATGGAAGTGAAAAAGCAGACCTCTGGAGATTTAATCCCTCTACGAATAGCTGGACACAGCGCAAGGATTTCGGAGATGGCACACGCGTTAGTGCGGCTACGTTTGTCATAAATAATCTCGCTTATGTTGGAGCGGGAAGCTCACTAAATAAGACCCATAACGATCTGTGGGTATATGATTCCGATCAAGATAGCTGGGCGCAACGTCGAAGTATTCCGGATGAAGTCTCTAATAGTTCATATAGTGTTGGTTTTGCCGTTAATGGTATTGGCTATCTGATAACCGGCACAACAGGTGCGGGCCTAAACGAGGTTTTAGCTTATAGACCAGAAATAGATTCATGGGTTCAAAAAGGATCTTTTGAAGGTGCAGCCCGGATAAAAGCGGTTGGTTTTGCGCTCGGATCGAAAGGCTATATAAGTACGGGTTCAACTGGTACTACACGGTTCGATGATTTGTGGGCGTTTGATCCGGGCTTCTGATACGTAGCCTTGCCGGATTCAGTTGCCAGCAGTATATTTACATCTATTTTTTTGTTACTTACGAATAGATTCTTCGGCAAACTGAACACTTAACCTAACTAAATGGAAGCCACTATTGAAAAGCCCATAGACAAGACTACTCTTTTCGGGCACCCGGCAGGTCTTTTCGTCCTGTTTTTTACCGAGATGTGGGAACGGTTCAGCTACTACGGCATGAGAGCCATTTTGTTGCTGTTCCTGATCGACAACGTTCGGGGTGGTTTGGGGTTGAATGAAACCGAGGGCGCGGCCATTTATGGAATCTATACGGCATCCGTTTACCTACTCTCACTGCCCGGCGGCTGGATTGCCGATACCATTCTGGGACAGCGTAAGTCCATCTGGTATGGCGGATTAATCATCATGCTCGGCCACATCATTCTGGCCATTCCATCCGGACCGGGGCTATTCTATGCGGGTCTATGCACGGTAGCTATGGGTACGGGGCTTCTCAAGCCGAACATCAGCAGCGTTGTGGGTGAACTATATCCTGAAGGGGGCGCTCGTAAAGATGCCGCTTTTTCTATTTTCTATATGGGGATCAACCTCGGTTCGCTGCTCGGTATTTTTACAGTTGGGTACCTGGGGCAGCGAGTTGGCTGGCATTATGGGTTTGGAGCCGCTGCCGTAGCGATGGCGCTGGGCCTTGTTACATTCCGACTGTTTGGGCAGCGGTTTCTGGGCGAACACGGCAACTACGTAGTACAACCCCCAACCGAGGCCTCATCGACCGGTAACCGCTCACTACTGGCATTCTTAGCGGTTATTATCGTGTTGTTAACGACACTCCAACTGACTGGTGTTTTAGACATGACCACTGCCCAGGGGCTGGCCCGCGCGATGGGTACCATCATTTCGCTGATCGCTGTGGGTTATTTTGTCTATATTCTGTTAGCGGGTGGGCTGGATACTGTCGAGAAAAAGCGGGTGGTCGTCTTGTTTGTTTTCTTTCTGGCCTCTGCCCTGTTCTGGGCGGGTAATGAACAGCAAGGCTCTTCACTGCAAATCTTTGCCGACCGGTATACCGACCTTAACCTATTTGGCTGGCAAATGCCATCGAGCTGGTTTCAGAACCTTAATCCGGCCTTTATCCTGACTTTCTCGCCCGTTCTTGCCATGTTGTGGGTTTTTCTGGCAAACCGGAAGATTAGCTATTCCGTGCCTGCCAAGTTTGCAACCAGCCTCATTTTGCTTGGTCTGGCCTACGTAATAATGGTAATTGCCTCTAAACTGGCGTTAGAAGGAACACGCATATCGCCTTTCTATCTGTCATCTACCTACCTGTTTTTCACACTTGGCGAGTTATTCCTGAGTCCGGTGGGCTTAAGTGCTTTTTCTAAATTGGCGCCGAAACGATACACCAGCCAATTGATGGGTGTATGGTTCGTTGGTACATCACTGGGGAACCTGATTGCCGGGTTATTTGCAGGGGGCTTCGATGAAAAAAATGTGAGCCAGATGCCCAGCATGTTTCAAAGCGTCGCGTATTTCAGCTTAGGTTTTGGTTTTCTGCTATTGCTGTTGGCAAAACCGCTTAGGAAGTGGATGGGCGGGATTCAGTAAGAGTTTACGACTAGTTACTAGCCTGTTTAATAATCAGGGCCGGATTGGCCCGTTCATACTCTTCAATCGAATTCTCGCCCTCATTGGTTAGTTTATAGAACGTAGTTTCGCTACCTTCTTTAGTACTCGCTTGTATCAAACCAATCGTTAATAACCCACTGATATAATATGTAATCATCAGGTAATCAAAATTGGTTTCCTGTTCTAGTTGTCCATAGGTCACCCCTTTATAAGTGGCCTTGAGAATACTGTATTGGGCAAATGTAAGAGTCATGTTGAGGTAAGCGGTCAGTACAGGTATAAGCTTTCGTAGAGCTATAGCGAAATCCATGCCTTTTGTTAACTTCTGTGCATCGAAAAGGGCTTATATGTGAACTAACGAAGATAAGTGGCTAAAGTATTTCGGATCGTGTATTTTTTTAGGCAAAGGGAAAATGATGCCAAAAAAATACGGAAGCAGGCAGAAACTTTAAAAAGACAGTAGAATCATTGACTACAAAAGCCATTTACGAGTCGGGTTAGTGAATGCCCGGCGAGGTGTTATGATGCCTAATTGACTAGATGGACTTGGTCCTACTTGTGAGTGGAAGTATTGGTATTAACTGGCATTACTGTCTGGTAGCGTGACCGTTCGACCCCAGTACTCAAATATTGCCTGAAAATAGGCTGTCCACTCCTGTGGGAAGGTGGGTTTCGTGAAGTATGAAGAAGCTCCTGATTCATATGCCTGGCCAATATCATCCAGGTGATCGGAGCTACTCAAAATAACAATAGGTAACCGTCTAAGGGTTGAGATTGGCGTGAAGGTTTTGATAGCGTTGAGAAATGCGAATCCAGCTTCCCGTGTAGGCAGATATAAATCCAGCAGAATCAATCGTGGTAATGATAATTGCCTGGTTACACAATCCTGAAGATAGTCAGTAGCTTCCTGGGCAGTGGCTACCCGAGTTAGTCTCACTTCCGGTAAAATGGTTTGTAAGCCATGCTGAATTAATAGCCAGTGGTCGGCATTATCTTCAATAACCAATAGACTACCCCCTTGAAAGTTATTTCTAACCAGTTTTGATGTTGAATCAGTATGCATAGTTTTCTTCTGGTCAGTTGAGTAATGAATGGTGATGAAATTTTCCCGTGCTAAGGATGAGGGATTACTTTATGATAAACTAAAAAAACGTAACTGATTAAGAGCAAAAAGTTGCTAATATACTTTTATTGTAAATTTAAAATGCAGCTACAAACACCCAGTTTGTGGTAAACTCAGTGTTTGTAGTTGATCCGATGGAATTAAGCTTATTACTTGGATTGTACTTCTGGTGAAACTCCCAGAATTAAATCAAATGCACGTTTTATCATGATCGTGATTTGGCTCGGGTTTTCATCGCAAAAAAATTCCCCTGCCAGTGTAAAGACCTGACTTCCAGTAACTGACTTGGTAATTCGTACAATGTGATTGACATTGACTACGTATTCCTCTACTCCTCCGTATTGCGACGATCTTTTTAAATTGATAAATGGATTCATTGGCTTTAAGTGATGATTTATAGACTATGCAGATTGGTTCTTTTTGAGATTGATGTTTCGTTATGACAAGTTGTGGAACAAGATGATCACTGCCTAACGAAAGACTGTTGTTGCCGATAATTAACTTAGAGATACCTACCGCAGCAGCCTCAGATTTTTGCACTTAACAGATAAAACAATAACTGCAAGCTACTAAATTCAGGCCATAGCTGACTATAGATTTACTAAATGCAGGGCAACTGTTTGATAAAGGGAGGCTGCTTCCTGGCTTACTCACAGAGTTTTACTGGAAAATTAAAAGATAATTACCACCACAGACCGATCTGGATAGTTATGTATACGTATGGATAGTGAACGAGAAAAAAGCGAACAGCGTATTGAGTTGAATCGTCAGCATCTTAAGGAATGGAATGCCAATTTAGCTCTTGAAATAGAGGTTCGATTTGCCTTGATAAAAAAACATGAACAGGAAAATATTCGCTTATATCTGGAGGAAATTAACTTTCATGAGCGAGCAACGTTAGCTATACGACAAGCACGGGAACTTGATGAACTAAAGCATCAGGATCGGGAAGGGCGGATAGTCACCCAGAAGCGACAGGCTCAGGAGAAAGTAGCCCTGGATCAGAAACTCAGTTACTAATCCAGCCCAAAAGTGTTACCTGCCTTCTGGCAATTGGTTTATATAAAAAAGCCCCATCAGGTATGAAGGGGCTTTTACTAATAGTGGCACTCCCAAATAAAGCGTCATTAGGAAGACAGCCTCGAAAATTATAGTTCAAAATCGCCGACTCCAGGGGAGTCAGCGATTAATGAACTATCCAACTACAAACCAAAGTATAGCTTGGCTTGTAAATTCTCAGGAAAAAAACCTCAATAATTGAGCCAAGGCGCATTAGTTAGGCCATATCAGTTAGCCTTTAGGTATACATCTATTATATAAAAAGGCTACCATTCTCAGAATCAGCATCCTTTCAGGAAAATTTTATTTGGTTGGGGAAAGCTGTTAGAATGGCAAAAGCCTAAATGAAAAATGGCTGAACTATTCATGATTCATAAGTTATCTGCAACGCATTGAGTTACTGCATACAACCAAGTCCTGTAACCATTTTCTTTCGACCTGTGGAAATTTATTTTCACTTGAGCTGTGTGCAACTAAGATGCTGGCTACCTACTTTCGCATTATGAATCTTAGTCATGAACACCAGGAATTAGTTGATTTTTTTTCGGACCGTGAGTTGCCCACCGGCCCCCAGCATATTAACGAATACAGTGTTATGCTCAACTTGGCAGGAGCTGTTGATACACGGCTTCAACAGCTTTATAGTGAGGTTGATGCTACCAGAAAGTCGGCGGCCCTTATGCTTAGCGAAGTGAGAACCTGGTTGCTTAAGCATGCTCAGTCGGATGGCTTAGCGCAAACATATAACCACACTATACGGGTAGAGGAGCATACGTAGCAATACGATTGCCCAGGGAGGTACTTGCTAGAGTAAACAAAGCGAAGTGCCAACATTTCATTGCAACAGAACTTAACGGTTGATCTGTATACGATAGAAACTAACTCCTAGAAGTAAGAAAAGCATACTTTGCTACTACAAAAAGAAAATGGATACTGGCTACTTAGAATAGTAGCTGACAAAGCCATTTAACAGTCAGCCAAAATAAGTAGGCTGATATAGCAAACACTAGTGTCCAGGGGCCTGGTAGTGGGAAGTTTTTCTTGGTGGACATAGAGTTCCCAGAGAAGAATAAACGGTAGCAAAATAAATAAAATTGTAAAAATTGCACTTACCGTTGAGTAAATAGAACTTATCAAGTTCAGGTTCTCTGCCAAACTAGCGTAATTTACAGAACTTACAATCTGAAGTTGACGCTTACTTGTTGAAATTCCTTATAAATATAGTCTCTATAATTTAAATATAGTCACAACGTGCCGAAGTAATTTCATTGCACTGTAAAAATAGAAAGTAATTGTTGTACGTATATGTATGAACGCTTAGGGCAAACTGGTTAAAAATACCACTGTTCTGTACCAGCTGTTAGGCAGATAATATCATAAATGAGCACCCAATGCCCATCTGGTCATCAATAAGTAAATCGTAGAGAACCAACTTATACACCCGGGTTTGATGGGTCCACTTCCGTAATCGTGTAGGCTATGGCCCGGCTGTTAGGCTTGGCTGCCAGATGAATCCATTCACTATACTGACGGGTGAAAGCTGCCCCATAGTAGAAAATTAGTGAGGCATAGAAAACAAACAACAAAAGTAAAATGATCGCTCCCGATCTGCCATATAAAGGACCTACCTGGCTATTAATCAGTAGGTTGTTTAGTATGGCTTCCCCTACTTTAAAAAGAATACTAGTGAACAAGGCACCTGTCCAGACAGCTCGCCAGGAGATTTTAACATCGGGCAAAAACTTAAACAGAATACCAAACCAAATCATGCGGATGAGGATAGAGACCAATATATGCCCAAGATTGGCTATATCCTGATAATGGGTAAGTGAAGAAAGAGACCACTTCGTACTAAGCTGAACTAACAATTGCTCCAAGGCTAACGAGAGGCTGAATAAGAAACCTGAGCCTAGTATAATAGCTAAAGCAACTGACTTGTCGATCAGAATAAGAAGGAGATTACGCCCAGATTTCTTTTTGATATTCCAAAGTTGATTGAGGGAGCTTTTAATAATGGCAAATAAGGTGGTGGATGCTACCAGCACTAATACAGAGCTGAGTACCGTTAATGGGAAACTAGGTTTAGCCAGTTGAAGACGGTGCGAAATCGCTTCCAGTTGATTCGCACTTTTAGGCCCAAACAAGTCAGCTAATTCATCAAATAGCTGGCCACTAATACGCTGGTAATGATCATTAAAGAGCTGACTAAGGACCCTACTGAGTATAATGACAATAGGTGGTAAAGCAAAAAAGGAAAAAAAAGCAGTTGCACCAGCCATCCTAATGGGATCATTAGCCTGCAAATTCGTAAACGCTTGTTTTAAGAGCAGAAAAAAGGGCGCTACTTTCTTCACCGGATAAGCCATTTAAGGTAATCAGGTAACTACCGGTTTAGCCATAGGGTTTTATACTATCTACTTTGACCGGCTATATGTTCTTCACAAAGCTTAATGGGAAGAGTTGAAGAGACAGATTATTCAGGCTGGCCAACGGTTGTCCGCCAGTTGGTGTTGCGTAGCTGATAGAGCTCAAGCTGGAGTCGGGTAACTTGATTCCGACAGTAAGCTAATTGGTCGGTTGGGGCATGGGCATCCTGCAAATGGTCCAGCAGATGGAGCCACTCATTAAGGTGGTGCTCAGTGATAGTGATGAAGTCGGGGGCAGGTATGTGTTGGGGCAGGAGAATGTCCGTCCGTTTCGTTTTCATGTCCGTTGAGCGAGTTTGTTTGTTATTTGTCTATAACGCAAACGGGTGAATTTGTTCACTCAAAACAGGCAACTAATTCGGTAAGTTAATGCGATTGACAGGGAAGTGGAGTTTCTCGAATTGATTTTGGTAAGCTACCTTTTAATGCTATATATATGATAATTTATTATAGTCACTCTAGTTCGTGATTTATTTTGAAAAATATATACCGTCTAATATATTTAATGTATCTTAATTTACTGTATTGAGTCTAAAGTATATTGAAGTTGATGTTTGTTTATGTATATGAAATATTTTTAACTTGTACGTTATAGTTATTTATGCTCGCTTCATTAACTGACGAAGAAATGATTCGTCAATGTCTGCCTACCCAACCTAATCAATGCTTTGAGACTCTCTACAATCGCTATGTAAGCAAGGTTTACCAGCGATGCTTATCAATGACTAAAGACGCTGAGAAGGCGGAAGACTTTACACACGATATTTTCCTAAAAGTATTCGATAAACTAGATGCGTTTCAACAGCGATCAAGTTTTTCGACCTGGCTCTATTCAATTGCTTATAACTACTGTGCTGATCAACTTCGAGTGGCCAAGCGTTTTAATACAACGGGTACGGAAGGCCTGGAACAGCATGTGGATGAGTCGTACGAAGCACAACTGCATGAAGAATCGATTTTGATGGTTAAGCAGGCTATGGAAACACTTTCACTCAAAGAGCGATCGTTGTTACGCTTAAAATATGAAGATGGCATGACTATTGACGAAATAGCCCAACTATATGGTATTAAACCCAGCGCAGTTAAGATGCGACTGAAGCGAAGCCGAGAGAAGGTTCAACATCTATATGCCCGACAAGCGCTGAGTTGAATAAATTAGCTATTTAATTCAGTTTATTTTTTATACTATCCAGTGGATGATCTGTACATGCAATCTATGCCTGTATGTAGGTAAATAGGCCAATAGTCTTGTTTTTGACAGATAGCAAAAGTCCCGCCAGTTAGGACGGGGCTTTTGCTATCTATGGGTTTATGTGAAGAAAGGCCAGGCTGGTCTGGTAACTTATGAATGAATAACTGATATAAAAGTGATAACTTGATTTATATCAGTAGATTTTTCAAGAGTTTATGTTATGATTGCCAGTAAATCTGATAGTTTATGCAATTCACGAAAATATAGTGGGCAATAATCAGGCCAATTAGTATCTTGCCAAAGACTGCCGTTCACTCAATATATAACCAGTGAAGCAACTACCCCGTATAATTTGGGGTCTTACCCTATAGGATAAGGTTTTTTTTACAACGTGTAGGTAAACAAGGTGACTCTGATAGGGTTGCTGCTGTTTTGCCAGATTCAACCTACCATCTATCTTTGTAAGAATGAATGATCATACTAAATCTACATCATGCAATACGTTCTACGCTTTCAACTTTATGACAATCCATCCCGCCAGAGCTTCAGCCAATTGGGCACCGACAAGTTAGTGACAAAATACCCCTTGTTTCGTTATGGATTAGTTTACCGGGTCGACGATGATAATCTAATTGATAATAAACTGCCGGTTTATGTAGTTGCCAATATTACACGAATCAAACATATTCCTGATCCAACCAATCCAGGTATAAATGCTTTGTTGTTTGAAGTCTTTTTAGCCCGGCTTGAGGAGTGGGGGCAATTTGACGAAGCTGATGAGGTAAAACAGGTAAGGGAGAGTTATTGGCCGACCTATAATAGGAAGCTGGTTAGGAAGAGGCCCTTGGTCTGATATAGACAATCAGATGCTTAAGGTGTCTTACTTTTTTCAGCATCGCAGATGTGCTTAGCCTAAAAAGTCCAGCTTCTCTACTAGTCGGGTAGATTCGGTTTTAGTGTACAGTGGCCATAACGTGATGAAAGCGAATTAACCAGTTATCTGTAGCAGCGCCCCACTATCCTGATCAATGAACAATGTTGCGTTGTCGTGTTGCCGTAGTATAGTTGAGGGATAGTCTTCTGAAATAGCATCCGTCAGGGTATGGTGAATCGCTTCTGCTTTGTGAGCGGCTGGCACCATACAAAAAATGGCGGGTGCTTTTACCAGAGCCGGAATAGTGAGCGTGAGAGCGTATTCGGGTACCTGCTCCAGGCTGGCAAAACAGCCGTCATGAACCTGCTGCCAACGACTGGTCAGGTCCAAGGCCACTTTTTTTACGAGCACCGGGTCGTCAAAGCGAGCCACGTGGGGATCGTTGAACGCGATATGGCAATTTTCACCAATGCCCATGCAAACCATATCGGTGGGGTACGCATGAAGTAGCGCTTCGTAGCGTGTACATTCAACGTCAGGGTCATTATTGCCGTCGATGTAATAGACCGTGTTCAGCGGTACCTTATCGAACAGGCCATTTTTCAGGAAGTTGCCAAACCGTTGTGGAGCGTCGTCGGGCAAGCCGATGTATTCATCCATATGAAAGGCATTGACGCGCTCCCAGGCAATGCCAGGTTGGTTGGCCAGGGCATCCAGAAATTCGTTTTGCGAGGGCGCAGCCGCGAATATAATGTTGACAATAGCCTGGTTTGCCTGTAAACTCCGAATGGCAGCAGCGGCCTGTTCGGCAGCATTTTCGCCCAGACTCTGGCGATTGGCAAAGAGTTTAACCTTGAGTTTATCAACGCTGAATTCGCTGATTGGAGAAAAATTGGGGTTCATCGAGCAATCTTGTAAGTTTTATGAGTGGTGTCGGTTTCTCAAAACCGACGCAAGTAGTGGCACTGAGTGTCGGTTTTGAGAAACCGACACCACATTAAGCGCTAGATCTATGTCAAGTCTTCGGTCATGTAAATAATTTTGCCCTGCACCATGGTCATGCCAACCGTAAAATCCTGATCGAAGAGCACGATATCGGCATCTTTACCCTTGGCGAGCGATCCTTTTCGGTGATCGACACCCATGATGCGGGCGGGCGTTGTGCTGGCTATTCGAACCGCTTCCAGTAAGGGGACATCGGCTAGCTGCACCATATTCCGGACAAGGCGATTCATGGTGGCCACGCTGCCCGCAAAGGCGGTTCGGTCGGGTAGTTTAGCAACCCCATCTTCCACAATGACTTTCAACCCGTTTTTCAACGAGCCTAAGGTGCTTTCACCTTCGGGCATGCCAGCCGCTCGCATGGCATCGGTGATCAATGCGGTGCGATCGGCTCCTTTAATTTTGTAAACCAGTTTGAGCAATGGGGGCGGCAAATGGATGCCATCGCCAATGATTTCAACATCCAGATCCAGCAAAAAAGCACTTTCAATCACGCCCGCATACCGAAACGCATTCCGGCGGGTTACTCCCGACATGGCCGAATACAAGTGGGTTACCAGCGAGTAGCCGTTTTCGTAAGCCATAAGCACATCATCATAAAGCGCATCGGTATGGGCAATAGCCGCCAGAATTCCTTTCTGCCGAAGTCGTTGCCCGAACGGAATCGCTCCTTCCAGTTCCGGGGCTGCACTCCAGCGCACAATTGAAGAGGAGTGATTCAGAATTTCTTCGTACTCATCTGGATCGGGGTTTCGGATGTAGCGAGGGTCCTGAGCGCCCCGCTGACTAAGCGCAAAATAAGGCCCTTCCAGATGCATCCCCAGAAACGCAGCTCCCTGCGCGTTGCTCCGGTTTGCCTGTTCGTACACGTCCAGGGTTTGCAGGAGGTCTTCTTTTTCGGCTGTTAGGGTAGTGGGAACCAGCGCCGTAGTGCCGTAGCGAGCATGCAGTTCGGCAATTTTTAGAAAGGCTTCTTCGGTACTATCCATAAAGTCGAAACCTCCGCCACCGTGTACGTGAATGTCGATGAAACCGGGGGCAACAAACTGGCCTTGTGCATCTATTTCAACAGCATCAGGAACATCGACTGGTCCTTCGTGGATACCCATAATCTGACCGTTGTCAATGACTACTGTTCCATTCCTGATCGTTCGGAAGGGCGTCAACACGGTGCCGTTTACTATTTTTTGCCGCATAATCAGAGACTCCATCGTTTTACTTTATGCCCGTATACGGCGTAGTAGACCAGATACAGGTAGCAGGGAAAAAGTACCCAGTAAGCCGTATGAACCGTGTACAGGTCAGCAAAATAGCCGTAAAAAAGCGGCATGATGGCGTTGCCGCACAAGCCCATAATCAGAATAGAAGCCCCGAGTTTGGTAAAGCGGCCCAGTCCATCCAAGGCCAGCGGCCATAAACCGGCCCATACCAGCGAATTAGCCAGGCCCAGCAATACCACAAACCAGATGGATATATCGGCGGTATGTCCCAGAAACGTTACCGTTCCATTGGTGAAAATGATGAGTAAGGTGAAGGCTGTTCCCAGTAACGTACAGATGCGTAAGGCATTCACCTGGCTAATGAATCGGGGAATAGTAATAATGCCGATAATATAACCGCAGATAGTGCAGAACAGCGTATACGACGGGAATGTCTTTGCCTTCAGCAGGTCGATCCCCATTGAATTGGCATAGCCAATAATCGTGTCGATGGCGATGACCTGCGTGCCCACATGCAGGAAAATAGCGAACGCGCCCAGAATCAGATGTGGAAACTGGAGGATGCTGGTCTTCCCGGCATTCGCGGTTGCTACATCCGGTGTTTCGTGCTCTGTGTCGATTTCGGGTAGGGGAGACCGGTACACCAGATAACCCAGCACAAACAGAAACGTACCCAACACTGCATAGGGCGGAATAACGCGCCGAACCAGTTCGTCAAGGGCCGCTCCACGCTGGTCGGCGCTCATGGTACTTAACTGGGCGAACAGATCGGTATCGGTTGGACGCAGAATGACGGCGGCAAAAATCAACGGAGACAAAATTCCCGCGGCTTTGTTGCAGATACCCATCATGCTGATGCGTTGAGCGGCCCGCTCTTTGGGTCCCAGAATGGTGATGTACGGGTTTGTAGCCGTCTGCAAAATGGCCAGGCCAATCCCAATCGTAAATAAGCCCATCAGAAACACCGCGTAGGTTCGGGTCATGGCGGCTGGGATGAAAATAAACGCACCCAGCGCCATCGCCCAGAATCCAAACATCATCCCTTTTTTGAACCCAACTGCTTTCAACAGATAAGAAGCCGGAACGGACATGATGAAATAGGCAATATAGAACGCAAACGCCACCAGATAGGCCTGAAAACTGGTCAACTCGCAGGCGATCTTGAAGTAGGGAATCAGGATGGAGTTTACCCACGAAATGAAACCGAAGATAAAGAACATGAGCCCGATCAGGAAAATCGAAATCGTGGTTTCCCGCTTGTTTAAGCTGTTGACGTCAATAGCTAGTGTGTTTGTTTCCATCCTGTTTTGATTTTTTGAGTGGAGTCGGGTACTTATACCCGACTCGGGAAGGTTTTGAGAAACCTCCTTAAAAAAACGTACATAAAGGTTTCTTAAAACCTTTATGTGTCAGGTATTAGTACCTGACATCACCGGAAATGACTAATTACAGCGTTGGTTCCCAACCTTTTTCGTACTCGCGTTGCCAGAATTTAGCGGCTGCTTTATTATTCAGGATATGCCCGTTGGCTGGGTCAATATCCAGGGCATCGCCGGAACGGAGGGCGATGTTCCCCAACTGGCAAAGCAGCGTGCTCTGGTGCCCACCCACAATGCCCGATGCCAGGGGTGCACCTGTCTTGATCGCTTCTACGAAGTTTTGTAAGTGCGTGGCATCCAGCGCCTGCGACGGGTTCATTTTATTGCGCGGGTCGATGGGCATGTCATTCTTGACCTCTTTAATCAGTTTATTGTCGAGGTCGAAGATTTTGTAGGCATTGCCGCCCCCGTATTGGAGGGAACCCGTTTCGCCATAGAACGTAACGCCCACATCACTGCCTTCAACGGTTCGGCCATTGCAGCTTCGGCCTTCCCAGGTCATGGCTGTATTGTTGGTAAACGTCAGGTTGATGACTTGGGTGTCAGGGGCTTCCCAGTCGTCTTTGTATCGATAGCGACCACCCAGCGACGTCACTTTGTTAGGGTATTCGACATCGAGTCCCCAACGCATCAGGTCGAGCATGTGGGTGCCGTTGTTGAGGGCTTCGCCCGTTCCCCAGTGCCAGAACCAGTGCCAGTTGTAATGGATGACGTTGTCTTTGTAGGCGCGACGGGGAGCGGGCCCCTGCCACAAGTCATAGTTCAGCCAGGTGGGTACGGGGGCTGTTTTGCCGATGCCAATGGTTGCCCGGTTGTTCGTGTACCAGCCTTTGGCGAAATAGGGTCGGCCGATGGCTCCGTTTTTGATATCCTGAATGGCCAGCTTCACATTGGGCCACGAACGCCGTTGGTTGCCCATCTGGATCACATTCTTGTGCTTTGCCGCTACAGCCACCAACAGTTCACCTTCGTGCGGGTTGTGGCTGCATGGTTTTTCGAGATACACATGCTTGCCTGCTTTCGAGGCCAGAATAGCCGCTGGCGCGTGCCAATGGTCGGGGGCGGCAATGACGAGGGCATCCATGTCCTTATCTTCGAGCGCCTTTCTGAAATCGGGCTGATTTTTGGGCTTCGACTTCTGAATGCCTTCTACGGTTGTGATACATTTTTCAGCCGCCCGCGTGTCAACATCGCAGATCGTCATCACGTCACAGTTGGGTTGTAACGCAAAGTTGCTCGACAGGGCCAGTCCACGGCTGTTGACGCCCATGACACCAACCTTTACTTTTTCATTGGCCCCCAAAATTCGCCCGTAACTTTTTGGGCTAAAGCCCGGCAAAATACCCCCAACCGACAAAGCTGCGGTACCGATAATCGTCTTTTTGACAAAATCCCGCCGGGAGTCGGTGTTGCTTTCTGTGTTTTTTGTCATTGATAGAACGCTGATTTTTAGGATCGATATGATTGAAGAATGAGTTTAGAAAGTAAAGACATCAGGCCTTTGATGAATCATAACCGATCTTTATAAGTAGGGTGGTTAGCCGGTTCGGTGCTAGTATTTATTTGCCTTGAGGAGCCCAATACGTACAATAACCCGTTGTGTAAACCGGTCCTTTAAACAGCATACACGAACCACAGGTTTGACCCTCTTTGGGCGGAAGCCACAGATTACAGTTGCCACACTTCGATTCCGGTCGGGGGGATTGATTCACGTAACCCAGCTTTTTTCGTGTTTTCAGGTCGGCTTCACTGACGCCCGAAAAGGCAGTGCAGGGGTCAACGGCCGTCTTTTTCTCCTCATGCTCTGAAGTCGTTTTTGATTGGCACCTACTCAGCACCAGCGATAGCCCTAAAGCCGCCGATCCCGAAAAAATGGATTTACCAATGAATTGCCGTCG
This sequence comes from Spirosoma migulaei, assembly GCF_054776855.1. Lineage (NCBI taxonomy): Bacteria > Pseudomonadati > Bacteroidota > Cytophagia > Cytophagales > Cytophagaceae > Spirosoma > Spirosoma migulaei. The sequence goes on from NZ_BAAHBG010000033.1 coordinate 235,760, forward strand.
GGAATAGTGTTGCTGTTTGTTGTCTGGGTTCATTTGTTTGTTCTAGTTTTTAGTCTCGCATGTTCTCGCTTGGCTTCGCCGAGTGAGGGCTATTCCTTCAAGGGCCTCTGGCCCGTTTTGGACATTATGCCTAATCACACCGGCCAGAGGCCGTTAAAAAAATAGCCCTCACTCGGCGAAGCCAAGCGAGAACGTGCGGAGCCTGTATCTCTTTCTTAATCCCCCTACTTCACGGCAACCGATTTAGCGTCTACCATACGTTTCAACCGGGCGTCAACAGGCACACCGGCGGCTTTTAACCCATTAGTCAAACCCGTTAACGCGATCTGCTGCCAATGCGGTTGATTGTCGAATAAGGTTGCGAATTGAACCGCTTCGTCCTTGCGATTCCGGGAGCCAATCACGAAGGCTAAATCTGTCAGGAGTGTGTCTTTTTCGGGCGTTATTGATTTGAAATAGCCGCTATTGCCCACCAGTTGGCGCACCAATTCCAGCGAGGAACCCGCTTCTGAACTTAAGACGGCTGTTCGAAACCAGCTGTCTTTTCCATACTTTCCCAAAATACCCGCCAACGCAGGAGCGACTTGCTGGGCTGGGAATTGTCCCAGACTTAATCCTGCCTGAAATGCTACCGGAGCCGATGGATCGCTGGCTTTTTCGATAATCTGGGGCAGGGAGGTCGGGAAACGCTCGGCCATCATCAGTCCATAAGCGCGAATATCAGGCTGAGCATCCTGCATCGCCTGGTTTACCAGACTGACATCCAGGGCATCCAGGCCTTCCAGTACAAAAAACGCGTGCAGGCGGGCTCGTGCGTCGGTGTCTTTGGTGAATAGGTCTTTTAACGCTGGAATGACGGATTTATCCTGTTTTTCGAGGAGAAGCCGTTGGGCCTGTAATCGCCACCATTGGTTCGGGTGGGCCAGTAAGGCCACGAGTTCTGCGCTGGTTTTGCTTCTTAGTTTAGGCTGTACTACGGCTGATTTGCTGGTTTTCGCGGCAATCCGATAGATACGTCCCAATTTGCTGCCGTTCATAAAATCCATATCCTCCTTTAAATCTTCCGGGATGGCGGTAGGTGTTTCGATGTGTTGCCGATACATGTCGATCACATACAAGGACCCATCGGGACCGACGGTAAAATTGGCGGGGCGGAACCAGGGGTCGGTTGAGGCCAGAAACTCGTGTTCTTTCTCTCCGTTGCTGCGTTGTGCAGTAAATTTTGGGCTATTGGGCAATCGTTTCAGTACATCGCGGTGGATGAGATTACCCGCGACCTCGCCCGTAAAGATCGATCCATAATAGTCCTTAGGTAAAGCGTCTCCACCGTAAAACGTACCGCCCGATGCGCCGGTGAAATGGTCGTCGGCGTATTCGTGTCGGTCAGTGAGTTTAGCTTCCTCAAATTGCTGATTCCGGCGTTTTGTGCGCTCCTGTCGCCAGTAGGGCGCAGGCGTTTCCTGAAACATAATCGGGTCGTGGTCAGAAATGTTGAGGGTTGGCTCGACGGAGGGCAGGTGTTTGTGCCGATACAGGTAGCGCGCTGCAATGGGGGCCTGCTGAATATGCATACTGTTTTCGGTGAAGAACCGATTGCCCCAATCGTCGATAGCCAGCCCAAACTGCCCCGAACTTGACTCAACTTCAAACAGCCCTCGATCCAGCCGAAACCGGAAGTCGCCCCCTTTTACCGAAACGGGCTTTGCGTTAGGGGTTCGGGTGAATCGGATTTCGCCCTCCCGGCCCGTGTTGGACGCGTAAATCCAGTTATCGACGCTGAACCGGAGATTGGTGATCTGCGCTTCGGAGTTGTCCGCAAAAAAACCAGTAAACAGGATTTCCTTTATATCCGCCCGATGGTCGCCCGTGGTGTCTTTGAGAAACAGTATGTTGGGGGCCGCCGTCACCAGCAAGCCGCCCTGCCAGGGTAAAATACTGGTGGCTTCGGAAAGGTGATCGGCAAAGACCGTTGCCGAATCCATCCGGCCATCGCCATTGGTATCCGTCAGCATTCGGATGGCCCCACCCAGCGAGCCGTCTTCGGGCTTGGATGGGTAATCGGGCATCTCGACCACGAATACGTTACCGTCTTCGTCAAACACCATTTCGACCGGGTCCAGTACCTGTGGTTCAGCGGCAAAGACCGAAACGGCCAGCCTGTCGTCACTTAGCTTAAAACTCTGAAGTGCTTCTTCGGGCGTGAGGGCATCTTTATAATGCGAGCAGGAAGCGCATAACCCTGTAGCCAGAATAAATGCGGTAATCCTAAATCGGTTGTTGATCGAAGTCATGTTGACAGTTTCCTAGGTATTGGACAAGCTTAATCTAAATGATTATCGACACAGATTGTGCCTCTTTTTTCGACAGGATTACAGGATTAACAGGATTAACAGGATTTTACAATTGATAATCATCGTGTTAATCCTGTAATCCTGTCGAAAAACAAACTTGTCCTGTGTCTGTTGATTGCTAAAACACAGCCGGAATTTTGACCAAATCCTGGATTTCGTGGCCGTTGTAGTCAAAACGGGCGAGCGTATACACCGAGCCATCCGCGCCGATCGCAATCGAATTGACGTAGGTAGGACGAGAGCCATCGGCGTAAAAAATAGGCCCGTGATCGGTATAGGTCTGGCTCGGCATATGGAAGGTGATGAGATGAAGGTTTTCGAGCCCTTTAGCCGCTCCCTTCGCAATCTGATCGGCACCTTTTACGCGTTTGCCATCCTGATAAATTGGGCCACCCGTGAGGTAATAAATCGTCTCCTGATCCGGGCCCGGCTGAAAGCCCAGGTACCCATAACTGAACTGATCGAACATTCCACTCTTCCGCGACGGCTCCGAGGTTAACCGCTCCACCAACTCAATCCGTTGCCGACTGGGATCGAATCTGAACAGATACCCCGAATTGCCATGAATGCCATAGGCCACTTCGTCGGGGGCGTACCAGAAAATTTTGCGCCAGTTATAACCCATGCTGCCGGGATGCGTTGGGTCATATTGTCCAAAATAATCGAGTCTCAAGTCGACATCAGCAAGTTTTTGAAGGCTTTCCTGACCGGGACTATAGCTGAAAATATCCCCTTCGGAGGTTGAGAAATAAACCGCCCCATCGCGCGGGTCAACGAACATGGATCGGCATAACACCCGGTAGTCATCGCCCGGAATACCCGCTTCGCCCTTCGCCGAAACAAGCCCGATTGTGTTGAGGGTATTGGCCTTGATGTCGTACTGAATGAAGTAGCCCAGCGGCCAGGTAATGCCGTACAGATACCCGCGCTCTTTGTCGATGGTCATCGTTAAAATGCCTTCGCCTTCGGGTGCCAGGGCCAGATTTTCAAACGTGCCGGTGGTCAGGTTGTAGGAAACGAAATGGCCGCCGGGGTAGAGGTTCTTTCCATCGGGTGCGTTTTGGGGTAATCGCTCCATACCGTCGATCATCTCATACACGCCAATGTGTGTGGCGAAATACAGCTTGCCATTGCTTTCATAAAACCGGACGTGACTTTTGCCCTGCGGAATGGCATTGGCGTTGGTTTCGCCACAGATTTCCGTTAAGTCGGCCAGCCACTCGGTGCTGTCGGTTGCGGGATCATACACGTAGAACTGGCCCCCTTGCTCGTAGGATTCTGAGCAAAGCACGTAGTAGATTTTGCCGTTACTGGCGGCCGTAATGGCATTGTAGGTATCATGCGCCAACGCAAAACCTGAATAATAAGGCGTTGCGATTAGCGACGGGGATTCGAGTACGTCGGTTTCGTTGACTGGGTTCATTGTTAGTTTTTTGTTAGTGGTGTCGAATTCCCGTGGTTCCCGTGGTGTCGGATTCTTAAATCCGACACACAGAGGTTTTGAGAAACCTCGTGTTAGCATGTCAGTAGGTTTTGAGAAACCTAACAGGTCAGGTTTGAGAACCTGACCTCACGTCAGTAGCTGATTTTTCGACAAGGCTTCCATAAATATTACTTCAGCTTCTGCATGCCAATCTGATTGGCCAGCCGGTTTATTTCCTGGTCAATCAGGTTCGGTACGTTTGGTGCCCAGATACTTGGTAGGCAGTAGACCATCTGCGAGGAAGCTCCCTCGTAACCACCTTCCTGTAAAATGGTGGCTGAGGGGATATAACCCATTACATCGTTGGAGTAGCCCATCACGAAACTATCCTGCCCGAAGCGTTTCTTACAGTCGAGGGCGTACTGGATAACAAGTTCGCCACCAAAACTCAGGATGGACTGGTTGCCCAATTGCCAGATCTGCATGGGGTAAGGGTAACTCCTGACAAACGGTTTGCCCTGCTTCGTTTCGGCCAGCATCCGCGTTGCCCAGCGTTTCAGGTATCCTTCGTTTTCCTGGATGGTCTTTGTCAATTCCGCTTCGGAGGGTGGAGCCGAAAGCGGTAGGTCAATTTCTGAATAGACCGTACGAAGCTGCGCGCTCAGGTTGCGCATGGGTTCATCGAGAACCCGGTCAACGGCTGCGGCCAGCTCCCGCCCATACTGCCGGGCGAGGGGTATGGTACGTCGGGGTAGCGGATTCTGATCGCCAGCGGCACCCTGAAAAAACAATGCCGTTACACCGGGATGCGCTTTCTCCAACTCCAGTTGCGCAAAGCCCGCGTAATCGCCCGACCATTGGTACAAATCCAGCACCGTAGGGTGGCAGGCGTACCCAAATACAATGGTTTTGAGCTTACCCCTGGCATCAACAACCTTGATGACCGGAACGGCATAGTCGTTCGGGCCTTTCAGTTCGGTTTGTTCCAGCAGGGCACCTTCTTTGTTGTTTCGCCGATTCACCTGAAAGCGCGTAACCCCGTTTTGGGAAAATAGCGCAACGGGTTCCAGCTTCTGGAACGCCTGACCAACCAGAGTCACGATCTGTGCTTCCAGCCAACGGGAGTACCGGTTAATTTTAGCCTGCTCGGTCGCATCGAGGGGGTAAATGTCCTGTAGCGCGTTATCCAGCACGGGCCCCGAATGGGTATGGGAACTGTTGAGAATGATCTGGGCTTTGGACAGACCAAACTGACTGTTCAGGCGTTCGCGAATACGATCCGACATGGCTTTGGGAAAACCCAGCATATCAGTGGTAACCAGAACGGCCCGCTTGCCCGTTTCATCTTCCAATGCCAGCGCTTTGGCCCATAAATCGTGGATTTTACCGTCGGCAGCGTGGGTGCGGGAGGCATAACCCGCCTGCCATTGCGGTTCTTTGGGCGTGATGACCATGCTGGCAGTCCCCGCTTTCCAGCCCGTAGCCGAGGCAGGAAAATTGATCAAAGCCCCAAGCCATGCCATCCAGACAAGCCCCAATACGTATCTCATTTCTGACTCAGGAGTTTATCGGCGTGGGTGTGAATTTTCTCGATGGCGTTGGCAATTTCATCCATGTCGGCCTGCGTACCCAGCAGCATATTCTGCGTGAACCAGACGGCCTCTTCATTACAAAGCCGGTCGTTTTGCGGGCAGTGGTTCCGCTCAACGTAGCTGTTGAAATTCAGCATCGCCTTGGGATACATCTTCTGAAAATTTTTCGATTGGAACGCGTCGTTGAGGTAGGGCATGTTATTCAGCGTAGCGTATCCTTTCGAGCAGGGAACTCCCTCCGCCGTAAGCGCCTTCATAAACACCTCGCGGGATAAACCTTTGAAGGCTTCTTTTTTGTACCGAAAGGGGAAGAGGTGGAAAGCCGCCCGGGTTACATCGTCGTACAGCTTATAGGGGACAATGCCCGGAATGTTCTTAATCCTGGTTTTCAGATAAGCCGCATTCGTGTTTCGGGTGGTTGTTTCGGCATCGAGCCGCTTTAACTGCGCCAGTCCAATAGCCGCCTGATACTCGGTTAACCGAAGCTTTGTGCCCTGAATGAGCGTGCCAGCCCCAATCACGCCCGACACCATGCCGTAGGGATTTCCGTAGTTATGATACGAGAAACAGCGATCCATAAAGGCATCATCATTGCTCACAATAGCTCCGCCTTCACCAATGGCTAAGTTCTTGGAATTCTGGAAGCTAAAGCATCCGGCATGCCCGAAGGTGCCCACTTTCTGGTGACTGATCTCCGCCAGATGCGCCTGGCAGGCATCCTCGATCACGACTAGATTGTGTTTTTTCGCAATGGCCAGAATCTGGGGCATATTGGCCGGTAAGCCCAGAATATGCACTGGAATAATCGCCTTTGTCCGAGGGGTGATCTTCGCTTCAATCCTGGCCGGGTCGATCTGGAACGTTTCGGGGTCAACATCCACGAATATGGGCATGGCCCCCGTCGCCAAAACGGGGGCTACCGTTCCAATAAATGTATAGGGCGGTACCAGCACTTCATCGCCCCCGCGAATATCCAGTTGCGCCAATGCCGCCATGATAGCGTTGGTTCCATTCACAACCGCTAGTGAGCGTTTTACACCCAGAGCCGCGGCCCATTTGGCTTCAAACTCACTCACCACGTTGCCCCTTGACCAGATGCCACTACGAATCACTTCCAGCAACTGTTTCTCGTCCTGTTCGGGTTTCCAGAGGGGCCAGGTTGGCCATTGGGCGGTTCGAACGGGTTTGCCGCCCAATAAGGCCGGGGGCTCTGCTACCGAAAACGGACTCGGTTTTATATCCGTTTTCGGTACCGTTTCGGGGGTGAGGGCTGGAATATTTGTGAGTGCTGAAGGCGTCAGGAGGGCACCCAGACCCGTTAACGAGTTTCGCTTTAAAAACTCCCTTCTTGAAACATTGGAATGCGACATGATCTTGAGTTTTTGAGGTTATTTCTTCGCTTTAGCCAGGACACTTTCGAGGGTAACGGCAACACCCCCGCGACGTTTGCTTTCATCCGCAGCTTCCATAAAGGCAAAAATCTCGATGGTTTCTTCGGGCGTAACGGGCACCTCTCCTGTCTCGTAATAGGTGATAATGTCCTGCAAAAGCGGTTCATAACCACCGTAGGGGCCTAGTACAAGATTGCCCGTTTGGGTAAACACCGTACCGCCGTAATCGTGCTTGCCCGTGCGGGTACCGCGAACGGTGCCGACGCGCCCATCGGCCCAGGTGCCTACAATGATGTCGGTGCCGTCGGTATGCACGCGAACCACCTGTTTGCAGCCCGTGCCCATAACGGTGTACAGCGTTTCAACCCCATGAATGCCGTACCAGTAAAAATCGGGGTGGGTCTTTTCGAGAACGGCGGGACTAAACGTATCGGCCCCCACGACCTTGCTTTTGTCTACTTTTTCAATGCCTTTGATGTGTCGCAGCGACGAGGCCGAAAACAGGGGAGTATTGTATTTTTTAGAAGCTTCGAAAATGGCGATGGCATCGGCTAACGAAGCCGCAACGGGTTTGTCGATAAACACGCGTTTGCCTGCCTTCAATACCTGCAAGGCCTGTTCCAGATGCAGCCGACCATCGTTGGTTTCCAGCAACACCACGTCAACTTTTTTGAGAAGATCGCTAATGGAGCTGACGATTTCGACGTTCTGCTTTTTTACTTCTTCCGTGTAGGCCGGAACGCGCGAGGTACTGCTCTCGATATCTTTACTGCCCTGTGGATAAGCCGCCACGACTTTATAGCCCAGGAAACTGGCATTGGCATCCGGGCCGTTGAGGGCTTTGACAAAGGCTGTACTGTGCGAGGTATCCAGCCCAATAATACCCACCCGTTTGCCGGTTGCCACCGTTGGTCTGGCCCGGAGCAGCGTAGGGGCCAGCAGCAAAGCCGCGCAGCTTTGAGATGTCTGTTTTAGAAATGTTCGTCGACTGGTAGTCATGGATTTAGGATATTAAAACTTAAGAAGCTGTCTAAAACCCCTAAATCCCCTGAAGGGGACTTTATCTAAGCACGAGCAAAGTCCCCTTCAGGGGATTTAGGGGTTTTCGTGTCTTAATGGTTTGACTTTCAAGTAGTTTATAGAGGCTTTGTGCCTCAATCACCACCGGTTCGACACCACACAAGGAAACCTACACTTTTGCCTGTGTATTTCCACCCTTGGTCATCGAAATGTCGACGGGTTTGTTCTTTTGCCAGGAACCGCCGGTAAAATCGGGGACATCAATCGAATTGGACCGATGGGCTACCGACCAGGCACTTAAGGGCCCAACCGAACTCCACAAGGCCGCGTCATACACATCCTGATCGAGCGGTAGCCCGTTTCGCAGGCAGTCGATGGTACGCCAGTCCATCAGGAAATCCATGCCGCCATGACCGCCCACGTTCTTGGCCACTTCGCCCATTTTCTTCACGATGGGGGGCATGTATTTTTCTTCAAGAGCCTTGATCTCCTTCTCGCTCATCCACTCGTGACCTGTGGAATAGCGGGCGGGTTCGGGGTATTTTAACGCTACCCCTTTGGTGCCGCTAACCAGTTGAATACGTGAATACGGCCGGGGGGACGATACGTCGTACTGCACCATGATCGTCTTCCCCTTTTTGGTTCGGATGGTGGTCGTACTCATGTTGCCGTTGTAGGGCTTTCCGGCGTAGGGTTTGTAGAAATCGTCTTTGGCGGCCAATTCTTTAGCCATGTTACCTAGTACAAAATCATTACTCGACATCGAGACCAGATAATCCATCTGATCGCCCCGGTTGATGTTCAGCACCTGACAGATGGGCCCCAGTCCGTGGGTAGGGTAGAGGTTACCGGTACGTTTGTACATTTCATCCAACTCCCACATCTGGTAGAAGTGCTCTTTTGAGAAGACCAGTTCCTGTAGATTGTGAATATACGCCCCTTCGCAATGGGCTATTTCGCCGAAGAAACCGTGCCGCGCCATGTTCAGCGTTAGCAACTCCGTGAAGTCGTAGCAGCAGTTTTCGGTCATCATGCAGTGCTTTTTGGTGCGCTCCGATGTTTCGACCAGTTGCCAGCACTCTTCGAGGGTTTTAGCCGCTGGGACTTCCACACAAACGTGCTTGCCATGATTCATGGAAAACACCGCAATGGGCGTGTGCAAGGCCCAGGGCGTCACGATGTAAATGAGGTCGAGGTCGGTTCGTTCGCAGAGTTTTTTCCAGGCATCGGGACTACCCGAATAGAGCTGTGGGCGGTGGCCATTGGCTTCTATTTTCTTGAGCGCCAGGTTCACCCGCTCTGGCCGAAGATCGCACAGGGCTTTAATTTCAACACCTTCGATTTTATTCATCCGCTCCACGGCCCCCATGCCCCGGTTCCCGATCCCCACAAATCCAATGCGAACAACATCGAGCTTCGGGGCCGCATACCCACTCATGTTAAAAACCTGCGGAGGGGTTCTATTGGCCTGTTCGCCAATGGCTTCCAGTTCTTCAGGTGTTGTTGCGTAGGCGGCAAAGGGGCTGGCGGCTACCAGGCTCAAACCGCTGAGGCCTGCCGTTTTTAAGAAATTTCTTCGCGTGTTTTCCATAAAACATAATTTATAATGGATAATGTAAAATGGATAATTGGGGATAAACAGACTGCTTGTACTCCATTACTCATTATCCATTATTAATTAAATAATGCCTCACCCAAAAAGGCGGGCGTATATCCCTTATCGGTAGCCCAGTTGACCGCTGTTAGAATGCGATCCCGGAAGTCGGGTTGATAGGCTTCGTAAAAGGGGTAGAAATATTGTTCGTGAACGAGTAAATCGACAAAAGGCGGCAGGCCCGATGGCTGGTTTGCGTAATTGTCCAGGGATGGAATAATGTCGGGTAACTCTGTTTTGTCGATGACGATGCTGCTTCGGATGAAGATGATGTCTTCCTGGTTATCGTGCCAGACAAACCGTTTTTTCATGTGCCGTCGTTGCTCCACGTTGAGGTAGTACGAAACGGGGGGCAACTCATCATCGACGTTGAAATAGCCTAATTGCCCGATGTAGCCCGCGTCGCGCAGGGCCCGCGAGCCTTCAACCGTAGCTTCTCCCCAGTGAAGGGTAGTTACGGGACCCATCACGGCCTCGCCCGCAAATCGTAGAATCTGCTCTTTTACGATGGCGCAATCGTGCTTCACCTGCTCATAGCCGGCCTGTTGGTAGGGTCGGTCGGGGAATTCACCCCAGGCATGGAAACTCAGTCGAAGCCAATCGGCATTCGCCTGCCATTCTACCTTGAAACGGTCGGGAAACTGCGATAGGTTGAAGCCCTCCGTCTGGTAAAAAAGGTTGAGGTGAATTTTGGTGCCGTAGGTGGTATGAACCTGCTTCAAAAAGCCCAGATAGGGATTATCGAACAGCGACTGATAGTTGTCTTTCTGCTGATAAATATCCCGCAGAAACCAGATGTTATCGTCGATCGACAGGCGATAGTGGCCCGCAAAGTTCGGTAGCCAGTACACCTGAATCGACTTGCTTTCAGCGGTGGTGCAGTCGTGAACGGTAATCGTATTGGCATACTGATTCAACCGCACTTTCCCCGAAAAGACACCCTGCTTATAACTCGCTCCGATTCCATTGATGGTTAAATAATGAGACGAGGGCGCGGACACCTGTATATCAATTTCCAAGCCATCAGCTGTTGTCACACCATCACGGGCATGCAGCATATCGCCATCAATAGGGTTTAAGAACTGGATATTGTTCATGGTGGTTGATTAGAACGCAGATTTTTATGATCGTTATGGTTTAGAAGCTGTTTAAACTTTCTGAATTTTGTTAAAACCGAATCGCTTTTTGTCATCCCGACGTCAGGAGGGATCTCAAGCTTACCTATTATGAAACTTGAGATCCCTCCTGACGTCGGGATGACAAAAAATCATCCTAATTCTAGCTAGAAAATGAAAGTTTAAACAGCTTCTTAAAAATGATTTTAGAAAGCATAGTAACTCATAAAAATCAGCGTTCCATTTTTTGTTAAAAGTCGGGGGTAAATAGCAACTCAAAGGATTTCAGGGGTTCAGTCTTCTTCTGAATCTTATAGTCCAGTAGTTTCAGATGCAGCTTTCGCCAGAGCCCAAAGTCTACGTCGAAGCGTCCCAGCATGGTATTTAGTCGATACGGCATATTCTCCGAGAGCCAGGCCTGCGCATAGGCTTGCTTGAGTTCGCCCGTTTCGTCCATGGCATCGACCAGCAGGCTGTGGCAGGGATACGTCAGATCATAGAATACGTAATCATCCTTCTTTTGGGCCATCATCCCATCGTTCCAGCGATCCGTAATGGCTTTGGCCCACAAAAACCGACTGGCCGAATAGTTGATCAGCCGGGCCGATACCAGCATCGACTGAATGAAACTGGTGTCGGCTGGACTTGCCGCCTGAAGCGCACTGATAAGCCGTGCCTGTGCTTCCTCCGTGTGCGTACGAACCTGCTCAAAATCGGCCTTGTGTTCGTTGGTGTTGGCCAGATAATAGGCCGAAAATGGATTCGACCAGCTTTCCACGAGGGTACCACGGGGTAGGCTTTGGGTGTTCTTGCCCAGGCACTTTTCGAGGTACTGACCGGCCGTTGCGATATGGTCGAAAGCGGCCTGCATATCCTGCGCTAGGGCCGGGTAAACGACCGTGCTATAGTGTCCGGTAAACGTGGTCTTATCGGGCACAGTGCCCTGCCAGGCCGCAATACAGCCATAGGCCATAAACAGCCAGGAAGCCCGAACAAAGGGTTCGACAGAATCGGTCCAGACGGAAGTGATAAAGCCGAGCGTGTTGTGCTGAATGCCCGCTTTCAGGCAGAGGTTTATGTTCTCGTAGGTATAATCGGCAGATGGATAAATATGCCCCCAGCCCGAAACGGCGGGTTGAATAAAAAACGGTTTCTTTTCCTTCAGAACTGGATTTAAGTAGTTGTTGATAGCGGTTGTATCGGGCGAATATTCCCAGATAACCGGGATGACATCTTTGGGAAATTTGGCCAGAATATTCGGGTAAAACGCGTTCATATCCGTCCAGGCCAACAGCGTTTTACCGTACTGTTTGAACTCGTTGCTCACGAAACTAAGCTGTTGAATATACAGGGATTCGGGGTCCAGTTTGGCTGGAGCTGCATTGGCTAGCCGCTTTGTTTCCCAGGTTTCGTCGAAGCCGACATGAATGAATAGGCTCTGGAACAGCGTTGTGTATTGCTTGATCCAGTTTTTCAGCAGGGTTTGAACAGCGGGGTTTCGCGGGTCGAGTTCATGGCCGTAATGCCCGATAGCCAGCGACGCGTATTTCTCGTTGCGGATCAGCTCGTGCAGGTGTCCGTAGAAATTGACGAACGGAATCACATCCATGTGCCGCTCGCGGGCGTAGGCAATGATCGTCCTGATCTGCGCCTGCGAATAACTCGCCTTATAATTCAGCGTTGAATAGCCCTCCAGTTGAATGCTGACTTCGTTGTAGAAGTAATATTGATTGGTTTTCCAGAGGGCTAAGAAGTCGATCTGCTTTTTGATTTCATCGACCGTCAGCAATCCGCCATGCGCAAAATCCATCATTACGCCCCGGTAAGCCAGTTTGGGTTGGTCGCTGATCGTGACGAAGGGCAGAGATGCCTTCGCGCCCTGGCCCTGCATCAACTGCCGAATCGTTTGTACGGCGTAGTACAGGCCCGTTGAGGTTTGGGCGGTAATGTCGATGCCCTTTTGGGTAATGGTCAATGTATAGCGCTCACGGGTATTTCCGTTGGTAGCCTCGTTGGTGCCCGGTAATTCCTGACCGGCTGATTTAACCGAATACCGAATAGTTGATGCCGTTGCCGATGGGCTCACCAGTACGGGTTTTCCGCTGCGTTCAGCAAGTAATTTCCTAAGCTGACTCAGCGCAAAGACGACGTCGGCTGTTGCGTTGGCCGGTACATACACCGTCAGGTTCTGGACAGGCAATTCCCCCTGCCCGTAGTAAATGGACTGCGGTGCCGGTAATAGCGTAGGGTGCAGTTGTGCCAACGCCGTGACGCGCCAGCAACAAACAATTAGACAACTGATCCAGAGGGTTTTCATGTTAAATAAATGGGTAATGGGTAATGGACAATGGGTAATGAATAATGGATAATGGACAATGGGTAATGAATAATGAATAATGAATAATGAATAATGTAAAAATGTAGGATGTTAGGTTTTGGGTAATCAAGGTTTTGCTTCATTATTCATTGTCCATTACTCATTGTCCATTACTCATTGTCCATTACTCATTATCCATTTTACATTATTAGTTATCCATTATTAGCTAGATAATATGGGCACGAGCAATTGCCCGTGCCATATTGAACCAACCTAATATGTGGCCCGTCCCCCCGATAAATCGAAGGTGAAACCAGTAGTGAAACTGTTCTTGGGCGATACGATGTAAGCGGCCAGGTTAGCGGCTTCATCGAGTGTACCACAACGTTTCATTGGAATTTTATCGGTCATGTACTTAACCTGTACCTCGGGCATGGCATCGACCAGGGGCGTTTGAATCACCGCCGGGGCCAGCGCATTGACCGTGATCCCTTTCTCGGCGTATTCTTTTCCCTGCACCTTCGCCATGCAGATCACGGCGGCTTTCGAGGCTGAGTACGCCAGCATACCGGCGTTTCCTTCTTTGCCCGCAATAGAGGCAATGTGCAGGATGCGCCCGTAACTCCGGGACAGCATGAACGGCAATACGGCCTTCGAGGTGTAGAAACTGCTCATGAAGTTGACCTCAAACACCTTGTGCAGATTTTCGCTGCTCACCTCATGGCTTTGTACATTTGTGACGCCCGTAATGCCGACGCAATTGATGAGGGCGTCAATCTTGCCAAACTGTTCATGCACCTGCGAAACCGCCTGTGCTACCCGAGCTTCATCGGTGATGTCGATGCCGATAAGCAAGGCATCCGGGCCATATTGCTCAAATGCCTGCTGTAAAGCCGCTTCGTTAAAATCGAGCAAGCCAACCTGAGCCCCTTCGGTCAGTAATTTGTGTGCGATGGACAACCCAATGCCGGATGCGGCTCCGGTAATCAGTACAACCTGTCCACTAAATTCTCCCATGATACGTTTTCGTTTTTGTCTAAATCGATGGGGATAAGCTTAATAAAGGCTGTTCTCTACCGGCCGGATGGCGTACTTTTCGTCGTTGACGATGTCGAGGATGCGCTGGTTTAGCTCCTTGATGTAGCTGATCGACGAGGGATCGGGAATATAGGCTGCTTTTCGGGCGATACTGTTGCTCAAAACGCCACGGGCAACCAACAGTTCTTTTTCGGCATAATGGAACAATTCCATGTTTTGCAGCGAGAAGAATATCTGCGGCATCACCCGCTCAAACAGCTCGAACGCTTTGGTATCTTCTCCGCTGGAACGCAGGCTGAAAATCTTTTGCAGAATATCGGCGACGGCCAGCCCCGGCATAACGCCCCGGATACCAATGGGTACCAGTTCGAGCATGTACAAGCCGCCCCAGCCTTCGAACAGGCCGATTTTGTCGTTTGTGGCCTGAATAATCTGCTCGAACTTGGGCGCACACAGGGGTTCTTCCAGCTTCAGGTATTTGAAGTTCGGATTCTCGTCCATCAGCTCTTTTATGAACCCCACGCTGATCGACGAACCGCCGGGGTTGAAGTCCTGAATCAGAACGGGCGTGTTCGGAATCGACTGTAAAAACTCCGACAGATAGGCTTTCAGAGAGTTTTCGGGTAAGCTGAAAATTCGGGGAACCGCCAGCGAAATAACGTCGGCACCGGCCTGCACGTTAGCCTGCGCCAGTTTGATGGCAACTTTCAGTGAGGGGTGGTTCGACTGAGCGACGATTTTCAACCGACCCGCAGCCCGTTCTACCGCCACCCGAACAACCTGTAATTTTTCGTCGTCGGTGAGTTTGTAAAATTCGCTGGCGTAGGCGGGCAGGCAAACGGCCTTGATACCACCGTCGATGGCAAAGTCAATTAAACTACGGAGCGCGTCTTCGTCGATCTCCTCATTTTCGGTGAATGGTGTTGGAATGATGGGTACTACGCCAAACAGTTCGTTGTCTGTGTTAGTCATAACTTTGCCGGTTCTTGATTGATATTAGCTACTTTTTTTTGTTGTACTTTACTATCGATCGTCGATAAAATAAGGGTTGAGACGAGCACTAGCACACCGCCAATGATGGCCTGTTGGTTCAGGGTTTCGCCGAGCCAGATGGCGGCAATGGGTAAGCCCATGAACGTAATGAGGTAGTTGGATAAAGCAACCTGTGTGGCATCCAGATTCTTCAAAGCTTTGAAAAACAGGAGCATCGACAGGAAATTATGAAAGAGTGTGAGCGAGATCATCCCGATCCAGGTGTTGGTGGTAAAGGAGGGGATTTTAGAAAACATCTCGGGTTCGTAGTACAGCACCAAGGGCGTCAGCAGAATGGACATGACCAGATAGGTGTAAAAAACCATCTCCATTTCGGTGTACTGGCCCGACACTTTTTTGCAGCCCACGTTGTAGTACGCATTGCCCAGAATGGCCAGGAAAATGAGCCCATTGCCCAGGGCATAGCGTGAGCTTAAGTCTACCCGTTTAATGTCGTCGGTTGAGCAGAGGGCCACCCCAATGATGGCAATGGCGAAGCTGATCCAGCGGGCGGTGTTCATCTTCTCTTTCAGAATCAGGAAGGCGAAAACAGCCGTAATCACGGGCAGTGTCATGACCAGAATAGCCGCGTTGCTGGCCAGTGAGTACTGCGTTCCCCAGGTCATGAGCACCTGCGACGGGAACGCGCCCAGAGCTGCCAACTGCACGAAAATCAGAATATCCTTCAGCTTCTTGCCACCCTTTCGAAAGTCCCGGATCACAAACGGAGCTAGAAAAATAGTGGCCAGGAGCATGGGTGCCCACACCGTAAAATATGGCCCTACCTGATCCTGTGTCAGCTTGATACTGGTGAAATGAAAGGCCCAGATCAGGTTGCAGAAAAACAGGATGGCCCACGACTGAATCGACTTATTCATAAGCTGCTGAGTAAAAATTGATTCGTTTTGTAGGTATCCAGGGCGGTGTAATCCAGTTCGATACCCAAACCCGCGCCGGTTGGAACCAAAGCTGCTCCCTTCTCGAATCGGATAGGTTCCACGAGCAGGTCGTCGGTGCGGACCAGTTCGCCGAACAAATCAGAAGGGATTGTGCAGTTGATGCTGGCTGCGGCAATGTGCAGGCCCATCGTTTCCGAAATACCTAAATCCACTTCCGAGCCGCGCCAGCAGGCTTTGCCTTCCAGGTGGGCGATTTCGGCCAGTAGCACCGAGTTGTAGGCCGACCCATTAAAGTTGTATCCATCGACCGCATCGGCCCGGACAAAGGCGATCATGTCGCGGATGTCCTGCGTGTAGGGCAGTGAAATATGCCGATACATGGGCATGCCGAGCGTCTCGCGCAGGTACTTGAACCCGGTCACATCGGCGTGCAAAATGGGATCTTCCAGTCCCAGCATGATGGTTTTGTCGACGCCCTCCATTAACCGGAGGGTTGTCTCGACATCGGTCCAGCGCTGGTTCGGGTCGAGCAGGATTTTGATACCGTCCCCGCATTTGTCCCGGATGGCTTCCGTCCAAAGCCGAACGGGATCTTCGTCGGAACACTTGAATTTGAATGCCTTGTGTCCTTTTTGCATGGCATCGAAAGCTTTCTGGGCGGCATCTTCGGGGGTGCGTCGCCCGGTCCAGCCGAAGCAGTCGATCCGGTCGCGGTATGCTCCACCCAGGAGTTGGGATACGGGTACGTTCAGCAGCTTGCCCACCACGTCCAGTATCGCCGACTCAAAGGCTTCATAAATCCGCTGGTCGGTAACGGGCAGTCGGCGCCAGTTCAGTTTCAGTACATCCTGTCCGACCAATTCCTGCATGGCCCGGTGGAGTATCGCGCTGGAGGCACTGCGGTAGGTTTCCCCAATACCGGTCAGACCATTGGCGAGTGTGAGTTCAATGATCCATTTGGGCTGGTTGGCAAACTCGGTCCACCGCTCGCCCGTCAGGAATTTTTTGGCAAAGGCCGAATCTTTGTCGATCACCTCATCGGAGTTCAGGCTGCCCGGTTTGGCCGGTACAATCACTTCAGTGGCCTTTATGGATTGAATGCGTGTCATTTGGCGTCCTCGGAGGAAGTGGGTGTATGTTTTTGGGCGAGTTTCCGAATGTCATAGCTGAAGTCGATGAATTTCTCTTCCCATTCTTTGGCCGATTCGGGTGTGTAGGGGTAAAACCCTTGTGCATTCTGTACACCTTTCGCACCCGATGCAACCAGATCTTCCATCAGTTTCGGCGTTTCGGTGCTATTGCTGAGTTCAGGAAAGAGGTCTTTCATGACGGTTAGGTAAGCGGGAATGCCGGTGAGATCCATGAACCGAAACGGCCCGGCGAAGGTGATCCAGTAACCCAGGTCGTTCCGAAGCGAGCGGTCTACATCCTCAATAGTGGCGTACCCATTCTCGACCAGATTGAAGGACTCTCGGAGCATGGCGTACATAATCCGGTTGGTAATAAATCCCCGAATGTCTTTCTTCAGCAACGAGGGTTCCTTGCCCCAGCTTTCGGCCAGCGCAACGATCTCGTAGGCGTATGTCAGGTCGGAATCTTTTCCGCAGATGACCTCCATGAATCGCGTAATGTGTGCCGGTTCGGCCCAGTGAATGCCCAACAGCCGCTCGGGATGTTGGAGTCCGCTTTGTAACACCGATACCGGAATGGCCGATGTGTTACTCCCGATGATAGCGGTAGGCGAGAGGACGGTTTCCAAGCGCTGATACAGGCTTTTCTTCTCGTCGATGTTTTCGGTAATCGACTCAATCACAACGGTATGGTTACTTAACAACGAGACATCGTCGGTGATGGTCAGGCGCTCAATAATCGTTTCGGGTGTGTCGATTAGCAACCCTTCCTGTTCCAGTTGGCGCAGATAACCCAGGATACGCTCCCGCGCTTCATCGGCGGTCTCGATCTCTTTAATCAGCGACGTAACCGCGTGACCAGCCGCCAGAATACAGGTAGCGATGCTGCTTCCCATCAAGCCAAGCCCTACGGTGCCGATGCGTATTTTCGATGTCATAAACTTATGGGTTAGGCTTGTTTGGGCGTAATTCGGGCAATAGCGTCAATTTCGATCTTGATCCCATCCGACAATACCGATTGAACGGTGGTTCGGGCTGGGCGTATGCCGGTGAAGAATGACCCATAGGCGGTATCGTAGCGGTCAAATTCGCGAATGTCTTCCAGATGGACGGTGCATTTTACAATGTCGTCGATGGTGCCACCCGCGGTTTCCACAATCTTTTGAATGTGCGACAGCGTCAGCAGGGTTTCTTCTTCAATCGTCCCGTGCTGCACCTCTCCCGTTACTAAATCCAAAGGACCTTGTCCGCTCACGAACAACAAATCGCCCACTAGTATGCCTGATGAATAGGCTCCTGTGTTGACGGCTTTGTCGGGGTGTTTGATTTCCAGTTTACTCATGGTTTTGTTGTTAGATTTTCGGATAACGGCCAGCTCTTGAATGACTCCAGAAAGCTAACCAGCGCCTGTAGCGCATGCTTGAACAAATGCTTTCCCTTTTGGGCAGTGCCCAGTTGAGGTTCACCGCTGCTGCCGTTGCTCGAAATAAATTCGGTTTGCTTGAATACCGTTACGCCCCGATACGGCTCGTCGTCTTCCCAGCCGATATACCCATTTCGTTCGGGTCGTTGCGCCCGTTCTACGCGATCCATCCAGACTTTTTCGGGAAAAAGATGGAGCATCAGACTCGTTTCATATTCGCAGGCATGACTCAGCGCCGGGCTTTCCATAGGTGCCTCTCCGCCAAACACGCCACCGGCTAATTCCCAATAAGTGGCCAGGGCAATGGTGGGCTGATGACTCGCATCGAAGCGTTTGCTCAACACGGCCAGCGCCTGTTTTACGGGAGTACTATTGCCGCCATGTCCGTTAAGCAGCACGATCCGCTGGTGTCCAGACAGCACCAGCGACTGCACCAGGTCGATAATCACCTGCGTGTATAATTCCGGGGCCAGACTCATAGTACCGCCAAATGCCAGGTGATGGTGACTGGAGCCATAGGGCAAGGTCGGGCAGAGCAGCACTGTGTCGGGTAGCGCTTTTTCGGCCTGTAGCGCCAGCTGGGTAACAATATCCGTATCCGTCGAGACCGACAGGTGCGGGCCGTGTTGTTCAATGGCACCCAGTGGTAGCAGGATAACCTGGTCTTTGCCTGCCTGCTTGATATCGCTATAAGTCGATGCGTAAAACAGCATAGTCAGAAGTTGGACGATTTAGATTATATTATTTTGAAAGCCAATAAGTTAAGTAGGTTTTTTTTGAGCTTTCTCAACTAAAGTCGTAATCGTTTTTTTTTCTGTCATTCCGACGTCAGGAGGAATCTCAAGCTTGACTGATATGGGAGTTTGAGATTCCTCCTGACGTCGGAATGACAGAAAGGCTGGCTTCTTCTACAGATGGAATAGTTTAATGAATAGATTCAAGATCAATAGAATCTAACCTTATCTGCCTTAATATCCAGGATTTTGTTTCAATACCGGTGCGCCACCCGTTACGCTTAAATCGATCTGGGCCTGCGGAATCGGGTAGAGTTCGTTCTTGCCTTTTGTGAACGTTGCCCCTTTCATATAGGTAAAGTCGTAGCCCGGAATCGACGTTTCGTGCTGGACGTAGTTGTTCAGCGTCGTGGCCATATAGCCCGTACCATTATCCCAGCGACGCAGATCGAAGAACCGGTGGCCTTCCATGGCAAACTCCAGTTTCCGCTCGAACCGGACGGCTTCACGAGCGAAATCTTTCCCATTGGCCGTGAATTCAGTCGTATATAAACCCACCTTGTAGTTGGCTGCCGGTTCGGACGTAAAGCCTTTCAACGGAGCGCTGTTGTCGACGTACTTCTTCACCCAGCCGTTTGGATTAGCAGCCCGTGCCCGAACCAGGTTGACATACGTCTGCGCCTGGGCCAGTGAGCCAATCTCAACTTCGACCTCAGCCG
This sequence comes from Spirosoma migulaei, assembly GCF_054776855.1. Classification (NCBI taxonomy): domain Bacteria; kingdom Pseudomonadati; phylum Bacteroidota; class Cytophagia; order Cytophagales; family Cytophagaceae; genus Spirosoma; species Spirosoma migulaei. The sequence goes on from NZ_BAAHBG010000033.1 coordinate 255,598, forward strand.
CCCACAGCAGCACATCGGCAAAGCGAATCATGGTGTAATTGTTGGATGTCCAGCGCGAAAATAAGGACGTTGTGGCCTGAGCTGCCTGATAATAAATCGTTTTGATCGGGCTGTAAGGACCCGCTACGGACTGCACGCGAATCCAGGCTTTACCAGGGTGAACGCCCCAGTCCAGATACGGAATGCCCCGGCGACCAACCGTGTAATCCAGACGCGCATCGAGCGTTCCGGTATAGGGCGTAAAGGGCGCGCTGCTTTCAATACCCTGATCATTAGTTATGTCGGAGTCATTGAAGGTTGTCAGCAACGGCAGGCCGGTGTTGGGGTCGGTTTTATACGAATTGACCAGGGTAAATGAGGGCTGATAGGCCCCACAGCAGGTAGCCGGGCCACCCATCGGGAAGTTCAGCGCATCGCCATAATTGCCATTCTGGTAGGTTTGGTCGATGGACATCTGCACGGCAAAGACCGACTCCGCACTGTTCTTTTTCGAGGGGTTAAAATTGTCGGAGAAATTGACCAGCGCATATTTTAAGCCAGAGGCCGTTACGCCATTTGCAATTACATCGGCCAGAACAGGCTTTGCTTCAGTGTATTTATCCTGGAACATGTACACCTTGGCCAGAAAGGCTTTCGCTGCCCAGCTATTAGCCCGGCCCGGATCGGGTTTGGTGGCGCTTAGGTTATCGGCCGCAAATTTGAAATCGGCTTCCAGTTTCGACCAGATCGAAGCTGTGTTGGCTACGTTGTAGTTGCCGTTGGCATAGCTCACTGTTTCGTCCAGATACGGTACGTTCTCCCACAGTTTAGCCGCTTCGAAATGATAGACCGCCCGCAGGAACATGGCTTCGGCCTTCACCTGCTTGATTTCCTCCGCCGTCATCGAGTTATCAGTTACTTTCGCCAGCAACCGGAGTACATCATTTGCCCGTTGCAAACCGGCATACAATACAATCCACTTGTTGTTGAACGGAGCCATCGTCGCATCGTATTTATAACTCTCGACCGATTCCATCGGCGGCAGCGCGGATGCCTGTGTACCGGTATGGGCGTCATCGGAGGTTACGCCCCCGTAAATCCAGTTGCTGACCCCAATGAAGTAATAGGTCGTATTGGGTACACCCCAGCCGTCGAGCAGGGAGTACGCGCCCACCAGCAAGCCATTCACACCGGCTTTGTTGGCTAAGGTTGTTTCGCTGGTGGCACCGATGGCCCCAACTTCCAGGTATTCTTTGGTGCAGGAATTGGTTGCGGTTAAAAATACCAGGCAACACGATAAGCCGACAACAAACTTGGTATAGTTCATGATTGAAACAGTTTACGTTTAAATAGGCCGCTGATATTTATGATTAGTATGATTAAGGATGATGATATTACTCTGGTCAAATCCGATGGATCATAAAAATCAGCGTTCTATTGGTATTTTTAGAAAGAGACGTTAAGGCCGAAGATGAAATTTTTCTGATTGCTGGGGTAGTTGCCGTAATCGACACCAAACGACGAGCTAAGTCCGCTTACTTCAGGGTCCAGGCCGCTGTATTTCGTAATCGTGAAGAGGTTGGCACCCTGGGCATAGACCCGTAATTTATTCAGGCCGTACTTCCGTAGCAGCAGTGGGCTTACCGTATACCCAATCACCAGCGAGCGCATTTTCAGGAACGAGCCATTCTCGACATAGAACGAGTTAGGTACGCCCGATGAACTGAACGACCCGGTCGATTCGATCTTCGGGATGTTCGAATTCGGATTTTCGGGTGTCCAGGCGTTTAACAGATCGTTGCTTTTGGCACCCACATACGTACTGAAGAAGTGGGTAAACGATTTCACCGTATTGAAAATCTCGTTCCCCTGCGATCCATAGAGCGTTGTCGAAAAATCGAAGCGCTTGTAGGTCAGGCCCAGGTTCAGGCCATAGGTGAAGTCGGGGTTGGGGCTGCCCAGGAACGTACGGTCGCTGGCGTCAATTTTGCCGTCGCCGTTCACATCCTGGTATTTAAAGCGACCCGGAGCGGCACCGCTTTGCGTAGGCGACGCGCTTACCTCAGCATCACTTTTGAACAGGCCAATCACATTATACCCAAAGAACGAACTCACTGCCTGGCCAACCTGGTTTCGGACTACATTGCCCAGATTCTGGGTATTGGCGGTTTCGAAATAGGTGGGCGAGGGGATATTGATCACCTTGTTGTTGTAGGTGGTAATGTTGGCACCGACGCTGAATTGAAGATCGTTACTAACGGTTCCTCTATACGTTAGTCCAATGTCAACCCCCTTATTCTGAATATCGCCAACGTTCACGGTAGGTGCGGTGGCACCACCAGCCGTTGCGGGCAGGGTCTGGGCAAACAGTAGCCCATTGATCGACTTCTTGTAATACTCAACCGACAGGTCCAGCTTGTTGAACACCGTAGCGTCGAGACCCACGTTAGTGACTACGTTTTGTTCCCAGCCGGTGTTTGGGTTGCCGATGTTCGTCTGCGCGAAACCCTGGGCCAGTTTACCACTACCGCTAATGTCGTAATACGCATCGTAGAACGAGCCACCAAATAGGGTGAAGGCATTTTGGGGACTAACGTTGTTCTGAGAACCCAGAACGCCATAGCTGCCACGCAGTTTCAGGTCATTGAGCCAGGTCACGTTTTTCATGAATTCCTCGCCCGTTACGCGCCAACCCGCCGATACCGATGGGAAGGTACCGTACCGACGCTCGGACCCAAACCGCGACGAACCATCGCGCCGAACTGTTACGCCTAACAGGTATTTTTCATTGAACGAGTAATCCAGTCGGCCAAAGAGCGAGAACAAGGTGTTTTCGTAGGCGCTGCTGATATTGGTTACGTTCGAGGTACCGTTATTGAGTGTCAGGTAATCGTAGTTGGTGGAAAAGAACCCACTGCTGGAGGCCGTTACCGCCCGACCATAATTCCGAATGGCTTCCGAACCGGCAATCACTTTCACGTTATGCTTCCCGAACGCATTGGCATACGTCAGGGTGTTCGTCCACATGGTATTCGTGTTGTACAAGGCTACCTCAGCAAACGAATTGGGGTTCGTATTGCCTTCTGAATTGTTGTAGGGTGTAAACGTAAAGTTCGTAGTATACTGGTTATCAATGCTTCCGCCGAAACTGGTACGGGCCGTAAAGTGTTTTAGGAAGTCAACTTCAGCAAATACGTTACCAACCACATCCCAGGCGTTGGTCTTGTTATTGGACGTATTCATCTGAACGGCCACCGGGTTCGAGGAGCTGCCTAATTCGGGTCCCGCAAAGGTTCCGCCATAGTTGCCTTTGATATCGTAGACCGGGATAATCGGCATGGCCCGGTAGGTCCAGGCAATGGGGTTCCCGCTGCTCAGGTTATCGAAACCGGGGTTTTGCTTGTAGAAGAAATACGCGTTCTCGCCAATCCGGATGTTGTTTTTGACTTTAAACTGCGTGTTTACGCGTCCCGAATACCGCTTGAGGTAGGTCTTCAGCATGGTGCCCTGTTGATTGAAATAATTGAGCGAAACCATATAGTTCGACTTATCGGTGCCGCCACTGGCCGTGAGGTTGTGGCTGGTCATCGGCGCGTTTTTGAACAGTTCGTGAAACCAGTCGGTACCAGTTTTGTTGACCGCCTGAATCAGGTAATTCCTGCCTGGATTGGTGGCGTCGAAGTTATATTTCGCGGGATCAACAGCGGCATCACCCGTATTACCAACACCCGTTGCGCCCGGTCCCCGGAAGGTATATTCGGGTAAACCATTCTGAAACAGACCCGTAGTGGGATAGGCCACTTTGGTCAGGCGGGCAAAGTCCGATGAGTTCATCAGGTTAAAGACATTGCCTTGTAGTGGTCGCTGCGAACCATAATAGGCATCATACGCGATGGTTGGCTGACCTGATCGGCCTTTTTTGGTGGTCACGATGATGACTCCATTTGAGCCCCGAACCCCATAAATGGCGGCAGCGCCTGCATCTTTCAGCACCTGAACTGACTCGATATCCGTAGCGCTTACATCATTCAGTTCGGCCTGAATACCATCGATCAGGACCAGCGGTTGGGTATTGCCAAAGGAGCTGATCCCCCGAATAAAGATATTGCTCGGACTTCCCGGAGCACCTGAGTTCAGAATGGTTACCCCCGGCACCTGGCCCTGAAGTGCCTGTACGGCCGATCCTGAAGGGATTGACTTTAAGGCTTTTACGTCGACAATAGACACGGAACCGGTTATGTCTTTTTTCTTTTCGGACGAGTAACCCGTTACCACCACTTCGCTGAGCGAGGTAATGGAGGGGACTAATACAACTGAAAAATTGGTTTGTGAACCAACGGTAACTTCCTGCGCCTGATAGCCGATGTAGGAAATAATCAGGCTGGTGTTGGTTGGGACGGAGAGGGTGAAGCCCCCATCGGCACCCGTAAATGTGCCACTCGTTGTCGACCCTTTTACTAATACATTGGCACCCGCAATGGGTTGCTGATCCTCAGCACTGGTGACTTTCCCTGAAATCAGTGTTTGCGCATTTGCCCAAACCGTTGCCAGCATGCAGAAGAGCAGCATGCACACCGTTTCTTTTCTAAGACGTAGTGAGTCGTTCATAATCTGTTTAAAAAATGAGTTACGCGTTTGAAGAGTGTTGCCATTGGGTACTCCATCGTAGTCACGTACGATCCCTTCGAAAAGAGCCGTTTACCAGTTACGTCGAGCGAATCAATTCCAGTAAAATTTTATAAAATGGTGGGTTGTACAAACACCATTAACGAACCTTCATCTATCTAAACTGGTAGGGCCCTGCCTATTTAGATAATACAAAATGTCCAGTCGGCCTGATCAGGGCGCGGCTGTAATTACGTATTCTATTGCGTGGGGTGTGTTACAGAATTACTCACTGTATTTGATTACAAATAAAGCACAATTTTGTAAACAAAAAAAATTCAGAATAATTTTTAAGTTATCTGACGATGGCCAGTCAGGAAATAGGGTAGATGAGGCTAATTAGTGTAGAAATGATCGTTTCAGGCCGGAACTGGCGAATAACCGTCAGGTTAAGGTGAGGCCTGGCTGTTGTCGTGATGTTAGCGGGGCCGCCCGCGCGGTTCTTAAAGCTGACACTATAGGTTACTTGAAACCTACTGGATAGGCTGTCTACTTAACGAGGTTTTGAGAAACCTCCCCTGTCAGGTTCTGAACCTGACATCACTGGCCGCACTAAAAGGCAGGAAATGGCTGATTAGAGCCTGCTGAGGGGTGAAGCCAAACGGGAAATGGCTCCTATTCGATCTCTAAAGAAGCGGTTTCGCCCCGGAGTAAGTGCTTGGTGAGGGCTTCTTGTGCGAGTGGTAAGTCTTTCTCTTTCAGTCCTTTTAGGATCTGGCGGTGCTCCTGGTCGGTTAGCTCATAGTCGTCCATGTGGATCTGCGTCTTCCCGATTTTTTGGTGAAACAGGGGAATATTGCTGATCTGGTAGATATCCATCAGCTTGGAATTACCCGCACAGTCGATTAAGGTTTCGTGGAATTTAACATCGGCTTCCAGGGCACCGCTCAGATAACCGCGCTCCACCATGGATGAAAAGTCGTTACAGATTTCTTCCAGCTTAGCAATCTGCTGATCATCAATTTTTTGGATCGCTAATCGGAGCGCCCCTAATTCCAGTAGTTCACGGATTTCGCGGATTTCCCGGATGTCGCTGGCGGTCATGGATTTCACGAAATAGCCCCCTTTTTCGCCAAAGACAATTAATTGCTCACCCTGCAACCGGGTAAGTGCTTCGCGAACCGCCATCCGATTCACGTCCATCTTTTTAGCCCAGAGATCTTCTTTTAAGCGCGTGCCCGCCACTAACTGGTTGGATAATATTTTTCGCCTGATTTCGATATAGGCTTTGTTGGCAAGCGAATCGACTTTCATATTTTGTAAACAAAAATAGAGCTATTAAGGAAACAAATATAAGTTTTTTTGTAATCAATGAAGTAGATTATCTGTAAACAGGAAGCTTCTGCTAGGGCGTCGACGAATCGTCCATCACCTTTGGCTTCCGGTGCCTGAAAATAGAGCAATTTTATTGGTTTGGAAAAATTGGACCGTATACTCGTGCATCAGACTACAAGCCAAAGTAGCGCTATATGAATAAGACGTAAAGACTAAAGGCATTAATGATTAATGTGAAGATATAGCGCTTTTTATAGAATCAAGCATGAAAATTACGGTATGCCCTGAGCTGAAAGCCGATCAAGTGTAAACCTGTCAGGTAATTCAACACGCCTTCGGGCAGGAAGATGAAAGTAGACTGATCGGTCGATTACGTCATACCGCCGGATTTATTCCATAATTATCACAAGTAGCACTCGATACGAATCGATTTGATGGGACAAGCCCTGTTTGTATGGCGTTAGAAGTACAGGAAAATGCTTTTTGCGAAGCGCAGGGAAAGGACGCTACACAAAAACAGTTATACAAAAATAGGTCTACTCGCAAGACAGTAGACCTATTTTTGTACAACTCTAACGAACGCTTAATTATACTGAAGCAGGGTTGAGGCTTCGCAAGCTTTATCCGTTTTAAAGCGGACCCAGCGCGCCTGGAAATCTTTCGGGAACTCATAGTTGAGGGGTTGCCCCGCTGACACCGTAACAGTCTTGTAAACCATCCAGCTGCCATTTCCCACCGGATCAGCCTCAATGGTAAACGTTACGGGCGAACTGGCTTTGTGGGAGAGCTGCAAGCTCCGACGGTCGTAAAACCCGATCAGGTAGGGATCAGAGGCCTCATTTGCGTTGACGGTTGTGTTTTTCCAGGGTCCGCCGTGCCCGATTGGCTTGCCCAGTTTCCAGAGATCATCAATGGCACCCGCCCAAACGGCTGCTTTTTTATCATCCGATACGATAATGTGCTCATTTTTAGACGCGGATGGTAGGTTGATGCCCGTCATGATCAGCAAACCGCGATAGGAGCCATAATCGTTGATACGAAGATTGTGGGAGGCAATCGGTCTGATTTTAGCGTACCCGTCGGCATTTTCGGCGGGTAGTTCGTAAAAGGTACCGTGGCAATTGAACAGGTCCCGTTCCGTGGCCACTTCCCGGCAGATGCGCAACGCGGCCTGATTGGTGAGGTCGGTATAGGCCGCGTTCCCCAGCGGTAACCGCCACCGCCGACCTTTGTCATCGACCACTAAAACGCTCGATTCCTCAATCGTCACGGCTTTCTGCGGAATGGCGAATTTGTCTTTAATGAACGACTCGGTTCCGGCATCGTTTTTTCGAACCAACTGCATGCTGCCATTGAGTTCATAGTAGCCTACATCGGATACCTGCTTACCTGAATACGTCTGTGCAGCCACGGCCAACGCCCGCCGATTTTTGCCTAATCCATAAATCAGACCGCCAGTCGTATTGGCCGCTGCTACGGTACTCAACCCCGTAAATAGCGGATTGGCTTTGGTAGTGCGGGCATCCGTTGCACTATAAAAGAAGTGTGCCGATAAAGTAGCCGCTTTGCTCGATTTTACCCGAATCCATTCGCCGGGCGTGTCTGCCGAAAAGGCTACATGAACGGCATTGTGGGCACCAACGGTAGTCGTTTGCAAAGTAGTCCAATTTCCAGTTCCGGTTTTATCCACTTCAAACGTAAGCACAACATCGGCATCACCGGTGTTCTGTACCCAGGACGAGCGGTTCGACCAGCCCGCGAATAAAAAAGGCTCCGAGGCTTCATTGGCTTTCACGGCTTCATGCTGCCAGACGGCCCCTTCGGCTGTGTTTGGACCAAGTTGATCGGGTGTGTTTAGCGAAGTAAACCACAGGTTTGAGTTGGATTGCCCCGGCCCTTCGAGGTTGCCTTTGGCTTTTCGTTTATTCAGAAACTCCTTTTGTGCCGAATCATCGCAACCAAATACCAATTGGTCATTCCAGCGCGTGTAGTCGCCAATTACTTTCAGATACGCGGTTCGGGGGCGGATGCCTGCGGTGTTAGCTGCGGTGAACGTTTCGGGGAATCGCCAGAATAATCCGTGCATCGTCATGAGGTAATCGGCTTTTTGAGTTGTTCCTACATCCCGGATACGCGGCCATTCGGTATTCCAGCCGTGGGCACCATCGTAGGTATGACTGGCTTTGGGCAGCCGGAAGAAACGCCAGCCTGTTTCCTTATTCCGAACGCCCAGCAGCACGGATTTATGATCCCAGCCCGTCGCCCAGATTGGATCGGTATCTGGATTTTTGTTGCCGTAAATGCCACCTGGCCCGGTTACCTCAACGAATTGATTCCGACGCACAACCGTCCAGTTTTTACCATTCCACTCCGATAAGGAACCCGCTGGAATATCGAACTGAGCGAGTGCTTTGGGGCCGGGCTCGCCATTGTTGGAATACACCATAACCCCCTGACCCGAATACACGCCTTTGCCGTGCGCACCCGGCAGTAGCGTATTTTGCAGGTTATTGGATTCATCGGCCGCTTTCTGATGGTGTACGTTACCATCCTCGTAGAGCATGGTGGGCGTCAGGGTGTTTACATCCACTTCGTAAAAGCCTTCTTCCATTGTTCCGTAATAAATCTTGTTTTTGGGGTCGGTTAGATGGCGGGCGTTTCCGGTGTGGCGTCCCGGCATGATTGTGTAAGGTATCACGCGGACATTAGCCTTGTTATCAATGGCATACGGCCCAATAAACAGCTGATTACTTTCCGGGTGAATCATCCGGTTGGCGGGTGTTCCCCCAATGCTTTCCGGCCGTACAATCTGCTTCAGATCCGAGCTTATTTCGTACAGCTTGTCCGACGAGCCCAGGGGCAAATGCGGGCCATAGGTAACTACCCACAGCTTGTTGGCCCAGGGGACAACCGCGCCAGTACCGCATTCGCCTTCATTGTTATACATGGCCAGATGCGGGTAAATGCCACTGTAGGAGGGGAACGATGTAGACTGGGCAACTGATAACTGACTCTGTGTAATGAGCCATCCAAGAAGGCAGGCCGTAATAATGTATTTTTTCATTGGTTGACGGATAACGAAATAGGTCTATGCGGGAAAAAATGAGGTAGAACGCAGATTTTTAAGATCATTAAGATGATTTATGATTGATCCTAATTAACCATATAGATCATAATAATCTGTGTTCTATTTTATTTACTCCCAACCTGGGCTGGGTGTTAATTTAGGGTTAGCCTGTAGTTCTTCGAGCGGAATAGGGTAGTATCGGTGTTTGGCCTGTGGCGTTCGGACGGGATACACATCGTTGACGGCTTTGGGGATAACGGTCATGAACGTGTTGGTTCGGGTAAGATCGAACCAGCGGTCGGCTTCGGCAAACAGTTCCCAGGAGCGTTCCTGCAGAACGGCCGCAATAAAGGCGTCTTTGCTCAGGCCTGGCGTCAGATCGCTCAGACCCGCCCGCTTGCGAATGGTGTTGATATACCCATAAGCCGTAGCGGTAGCACCATTCTGACGCGCTTCGGCTTCGGCGGCAACCAGGTAAACATCAGCCAACCGGATGATCGGGAAATTGCAGTTGTTGGCTTCGCCGATGGAATTGGGGTCGCGGTATTTGCGAATGAGTACCCCTTTCGGTGTTACGGGCGTGACGTCTTTCTGGAGAACGATCTTCCCCGACACATCGCGATAGGTCGTGTCCAGTAACTGGCGTCGCTTGTCTTTTGGATCGAACGAGTCAAAGAAAGCCTGATAGGCAAACCACGACCCGAACGATACTTTGGCGTAATCGGGTCCGCTACTGTTTTTGGGCCCTGCAATGCCCATAACCGTCAACCAGCGGCTAGGCGTAACCCGGTCGGCTTCAACCGCCCACATATTTTCGACCCGGGCCGCATCTTCCTTATCGACATCAAATACGTCCAGTACATTCGGCATCAGCGAGTATTTGCCCGAACTGATAACGGCCTGCGCCAACTGCAACGATTTGGCCCAGTCCTCATTATACAAGGCAACTTTAGCGTAGAGGCCCTGAATGGCTTCTTTCGATGGGCGTCCCTTTACCAGACTGCCAGAATAGGACGGTAAACCGGCAATGGCCTGATCTAAATCGCTGTAAATCTGCTTGTAGATGTCGGCACGCGAACTTTTGGGAATGAGCGCTTCGGTTTCGCTGGTGCTGGCTTTTGTTTTCACCGGAATCTCGTTGAACGTTTTGGTGAGAAGCCAGTGGTATAAGCCCCGGAGTGCATAGGCTTCGGCCACAATCTCGGTCCGGCGCTGGGCGTCCATCTGAATCGTAGGGACTTTCTCGATCACCCAGTTCGCGTTTTCAATACCCTTGTAGCTAAATCGCCAGACGCCCTGTGGCCCTTCGGTTTCATGACGTCCTGAGTTACGCTGAGCCGTGAAGTAAGGGTCGTAGGTAAATAGCGTCAGCGTATTTCGACCCACTACGGCACGAGGATAGGCCTGATCGGCAGCGAAATCGGAAGCGGCCACTAGCGGAAATCCGTAGACATTGATGAGTGAACCGGACGATGCGGTGATTCCCGCTTCGGCATCGGAAGCGGTTTTGTAAAAGTTAGTCGTAAAAATGGAGGAATATACCGATTCGCCCAGTTTGCTGCACGAACACGTGAGGCCCGACAAAGCCAGTAGCAGCAGAAGTTGTTTTTTCATGAGTTTAGAGAGATTGTCTGAACCAGGATTTATATGATTTAGCTGACCGACTATGATTTTATAAACTAGCTTTCTTTGAAAGCAATATCAGATTGCTAAAATCATAGTCGGTCAGTTAAATCATATAAATCCCGGTTTAGAATGTTACCTGTAGACCACCTAAATACGAGCGGGCAATGGGATACGTACCGTTATCAATGAACTGCGTGGTTGCATTGCCGAAGTTGTTCACTTCGGGATCGAAGCCGGAATACTTCGTGAGCGTGAGGGCATTGTTGGCGCTGACATACAGACGAATCTGGCTAATTCCTTTGATTTTAGGCAGGGTGTAGCCCAGCGAAATGTTCTTCAAACGAATAAACGAAGCATCCTCAATGTACCGATCCGAAAGCGGTAACCGACCGCCCTGAAATCCGCTGGCATACTCGTTACTCGGATTCGTAGGCGACCAGCGATTGGCCAGCGTGGCCAGTACATTCTGCTGCCCCAGCGCCGTTTCGAACGTATAGCGGAACAGGTTCATGAGTTTATTGCCCTGTACACCCTGAACAAACAGACTCAGATCGAAACCCCGGTAGCGGAGGGAGGTTGAAAAACCGAAGATAAAATTGGGTTGTGCGTTACCTGCTAACACCTGATCGGCGGCTGTAATAGTCCCGTCGCCGTTTATATCCTTTACTTTCTGGCCACCCAGTCGTCCGTCATAGCCGGATAGAATAGTCTCGCCCGTCTGGCTGATGCCGTCAAAGACGTAGGTTCGATACAGGCCCATCGGGTAGCCGACTTTAAGCAAGGCATACGCCGAGCGGGGGAGTTCATCCAGAATGCCATCGAGGGCCAGTACCTTGTTCTGATTGAAGGTGATATTGGCCGAGGCATCCCACTGAAGAGACCGGCCACCACCCGGTATAATCCGCCCGTTCACCGCTAATTCAAGCCCGCGATTCTGAATTGAACCGAAATTGCCGGTCAGGGCCGTATAGCCCGACGACATCGGTAACACTTTCTGAAACAGGAGATTATCCGTCCGTTTGTTATAGTAATCAGCCACCAATGACAGGCGGCTGTTGAACAGACTCACATCCAGACCAATATCTACCTGTGTTGATCGTTCCCATTTCAAATCCGGGTTTGGAATCGCAGCGGGATTGATACCCGTTACGGGGTTATGGTTGTAATTGTAATTCAGGCCCGAAGCACTCACCGTGGCCAGCGATTGATAGGGATCAATGGCTCCGGCGTTCCCGGTGATACCCCAGCTTCCGCGCAGTTTTAAATCAGAAATAACCGGTACCGACTTCATAAACGATTCCTCCACAATTCGCCAGGCACCCGCTACCGCTGGAAAAAAACCGTATTTATTGTTCTCTCCAAACTTACTGGAGCCATCGGCACGAGCTGTTAAATCCAGGAAATACTTGTCCTTGTACCCATAGTTAATCCTGCCCAGGTACGAGTCAAGCCGGGATTTGCTTTTATCACTGCTGATGCGCTGGTTCACGGCTAACCCAACGGAATTGTTCTCGGTTACATCGTTCGGGAAATTAGAAGCCGTTTGCGTATAGCCCTGATTAACATTGGCTTGTGTGGCTAGTACTGCCGTTGCCGTAAGGGTATGGTTGGTAGCAAGTCGGGTTCGGTAGGTGAATATGCTTTCGTGTAGCAACGTCCGGCCGTACGAACTGGTATTGGTGGCGTTACCCCCGCCCGAGGCTAATTGAGATACACTCAACAAGGACAAGGGTGAATAGTACTCATTCAGTGTAGTACCCAGATCGGCGTTGAAACTAGGACGGTAGGTAAAGCCTTTGAACAGCGCAAACTCAACGTATACGTTGGCCAGAATCCGCTGGGTTGTCTGCCGGTTGATGGGCGTGATAAAATTCAGTGGATTGGATACTTCCTGGTACTGACCGTTCATCTGGTCCTGAAACGGAAACACGCTGCCATCTGCCCGGTAAGGGACCAGCGTTGGCGGAGCAGCCACAGCGGCACCTAAAACACCACCCCGGCTGCTGGTCACGTCCGATCCGGTACCACCGGCACTTACACCGTTATTCACCGAATAGCCATAATATAAGCTAGTCCCAATTCGAACTTTGTCAGTAAGGCGATGGTCGATGTTGGAGCGGAAGGAGTAGCGGGTAAAGTTGGAGTTTTTAATGATGCCGTCCTGATTGAAATAGTTCAGTGAGAGCGCCAGTTGGGTTTTCTGGTTCCCGCCTGAAACGGAAAGCTGGTGGCTTTGGATGGGAGCTTTTCGGAAAATCAGATTCTGCCAGTTCGTGCCCTGGCCCAGGGTGGTTGGGTCAGCGTAAATTGCCCGTTTGTAGACCTCATTTTCGAGTTGCGCAAATTGCGAGGCATTCAGCACATCCAGCGTTTTATTCACCTGCTGCACTCCGCCGTAGCCATCGTAACTAACCCGCGTGTTCCCATCTTTGCCGCGTTTTGTGGTGATGAGTACAACCCCATTGGCAGCCCGCGCTCCATAAATGGCGGTGGATGAAGCATCTTTCAGGACTTCGATCGACTCGATATCATTGGGGTTAATTTGCGAAAGCGGACTCACGTCGTTGATGCCACCACTGTTGGAAATCTGAATGCCGTCGATTACATAGAGCGGTTCTGAACTGCCATTAATGGAGTTCGTTCCCCGGATTCGGACGCTGACGTTACCACCAGGCGCACCGGAGTTTTGCGTGATTTGTACACCCGCCACCCGCGCCTGTAACCCTTGCGCTACGTTCGCTACGGGGGTTTGCAGAAGGTCGGCCGCTTTTACGGAGGCAATGGCACCGGTGGTTTCAATTTTTCGTTGCGTACCATAGCCCACAACAATGACCTCTTCCAGGGCTTTTAAGTCGGGAGAAAGCTGAATGTCGATACTCGTCCGATTGCCAACGGCTACTTCCTGACTGAGATACCCGACGAAACTAATCACGACGACAGCCCCTTTATCAGGGACAGACAGACTGAATTGTCCCTTCCCATCCGTAACGGTTCCACGTTGCCGACCCGTTGGGCCGGTGCCTTTCAGCAGGATGCTGACGCCTGGTAACGTAGTCCCTTTTTCGTCGGTGATGGTACCCGTAATAACCCGATCGTCGATCCTGTCGTTCAGTGGCCCCGCCTGCGCCAACAGGGGAGATAACCACCCTAAAAAAACAACGAAACCCAGTAAAAGTTTTTGTCGCATAATATTCAGATATTTATAGTTTTTATACCAATTGTTCCCGCGACTGGATTTAGGTAAATGCGAGAATACAAAGGTAGTTTTGGACTATAGGGAGATGATGGAATGGCCTTAGCCATTTTGTTATCCGAAATTATGGACAAGATAACGGTCTAATAGGCAGTGTTTTACGGTGTATGATCACGGAAAATGGACAACATGGCAAGGCTGAACTTCTCTATCATGTAGACGTTTGTTGTCAGCGTGTCAGCGAAACGTACGGAAAGCCTGACTGGGAAAAGTGGATAAACAGCGACTACGTTAGTTTAAGCCAGATCCTTTTCAGGAAAACCCGTGTACGCATTAGTCCGAATACGCTGAAGCGAATTTTTGGCAAGATCAAAACGGACTCCCGCTACTATCCGCAAAAAGCGACCCGGGATGCGCTGGCGATTTACATAGGGTATACGGATTGGGAGTCGTTCGTTCAACTGCAGGAATTGATCGAGCGAACTGCGGTTAGCAAAATCGAACCACCGATCGAGAAGCCAGTTGCCCTTGTTCTGAATAGTCCAATCCCAGAATCGACTGGTAAACGAACGTGGTTGTTGCCCACATTGATTAGCGTTGCTGCGCTGGCCGTAGGGCTTTTGTTTTTTCTGAACCGAGCCACGAAAGCCAGCGAACCCGTGCACTTCATTTGTCGGAATCCATTCGGCGAAAATCCCCATTCGGCCGTGTTTGCCGTTCGACGACCGACTCTCGGTACGGATGAGTCTGATACCTATATGATTCAATACGGGGATGGTAAAAAAGAACGTATAAACTCGTCGGATAGCCTGTATACCCATTACTATGAGCGGCCGGGTCGCTATTTCGCTGTCCTGCAACGAAATGGCAAGAACATGGATACCGCTATGATTTACTTACAGACAAAAGGGTGGACAGTGACCGCCAATATGATGCACGATACCACGCGGGTATATCCCATTGAGGTTCGACATCTGTTTGGCAATGGGCAGCGGAGTGTTAGCGCCCGGGAGGCAGCGCATGCCGGTGTTGATACCAACCGGACCTTTTTTATGGAGTTCATCAATAGCCATCCGTCTGCCATCGACGGAGATAATTTTGAACTGATAACCCAGGTACAAACATCCCCTGACCGGGCGGGCGTTCGCTGTTCGCAGGTGGGGCTTACGGTGTGGGGCGAGTCGTCGCAGCATTTATTCGATATCATAAAGCCCGGCTGTGTTCACTGGACCAACTTACAGACGTCTGATCTGTTAAAAAATGGCCAGCGTGACGATCTGAGTTTCCTGGGGGCCGATCTTCGTTCGGGTGGGGCGCTAAAACTGGAAGTCGTGAATAAGCGGGTTCGAATTTTTATTAACAAGCGGATGGTTTACGAAACGCACTACACAACGCCACTTCAGCGCGTGTACGGCGTCCGGATTCGCTTTTCAGGCATCGGTACGGTCAACTCATTTTTGTTGAAGGACCTGAAAACGAATAAGGTATTCGATGGTAGTTTCTAAAGGGTGGCAGGTGTCTTGATCCAATTGACTTCTTTGATTTTTCAGCTACGGGGAGAGCCGAAAATACGGTTATAAACTTAGTTAGCCAGTTGACTAACAAGCAGTAAGACCGCTCGCTGGTTTAACTGGTTCAGGTGCTTTGTGTGAATAGACAGCTCTTTCGTGAATTGTTTCCGAGCCGTAGGTGTGCAGGCATCAAGGCGATCCGCATGTTGAACGAGTGTTTCCAGTTCCACCTGCATTGTCATCAAAAGTACTCGTAGCGGTTCCTGGGTGCATAGGCCAGAAGGCAGGCTTACATGCCTATGTTTATTTTCGTTAAGATGAGCTACTACTTTGTAATAACAGTCATGAAAAGTCGCCATCGATTTGCACCATTCAGTTACCACATTGGTACATTCCCATTGATTGGAGTAGGAGCGATTGTTCATTAAGGTGTAAGTATCCATATGTGAATAGCCAGTAAGCGGTCGAACCTGAAAAGGTAACTACGGGTTCTGCATTTTCGCGATGAAAAGCATCCGCCAATGATATTGCTAATACGGAGAGATACTGAGTAAGGTTGCGTTTAGGGTCAAGTATGTATAAATAAAAAAGCGCTTACTTCATCAGAGTAAGCGCTTTAGTAGCTATGGCGTATAGAGAATTCACGCTATGGTGTGTTTAGCCCATTCGGTTGATTTTGTTGTGTAGACTTAGATTGGCCATAAGGCGCTTAACCTGTGGGCTACCGTTTGTAGCCCAATAGCAAATCAACCGTAAATTACCTGGGAGGAAAACTAACGGAACCCGCATTGCTAACCGGTTCCAGAATACCAATGTGAATGTGCGCTGACGCTGAATCAGCTGTTAAGTCGATAGTTTTACCTTCTGATAAATAGGTAATTACCTGGCCTGGCTCTCCAAAGAAATAATCTTCTTTCGGTGTTCTTCCCTTCCCCTCATCCGATACTGAATCCTGCTTTATTGTGGGTTGAATAAACAGGTTAATCACCTTGAAGTCTTTGGTACGAGCCATTACATCGAGTCCGTCCAGTTCGTTATTCGCTAATTGGCGCTGAACATTCAGAATGGTTAGGTAATTGCCCTCATTGCCTATATTGTGGAGGAGCCAGTCGTAGATAGTTTCCATGGAATATTAAGCGAACAATCTGAATAGTAATCAGGTAAGCTGATTTATAAATAACCTTTTCTGGCTTCATCTAGATCCGTTTCGGTCAAAAGCCCCATTTGACCAAGCGTTGTTAACCCTTCAACGGTTTGGGCTCGCTCTGTATCAGTGGGCATGTTCGCCTGAAGTTCGCCATAGACGGCCTGATCGACGGCCTGTCGTAGCTGGGTAACGTTATCAAGCGCAAATACCTGATTGGACTGAATCTCCTGAGCGGCTAGCTCATTTCGGGTCGGCGGAAGTATCATTTTACGTTTTGCCATTGCCGTAGCGAGTTATGTTTCTCTAGCTTATTAACCACAAAAGGGCAATTAGGTTAGAATGAGGGATTGATTTAGTGTTTTAGTGACTTATTGTAGACTTTCTTGTCTTGGTAATCTGTTGTTCTGATCTCAGTCGGGATGCTCTTTAGCAGGAAAAACGGTTGTTGGGTACAGCAGAAACAGCAAGCTGAGATTGACGAGCTGAAGCAGGTGGTTAGAGACTTACATATACCTGGCTACCAGATTGAGTTCCAGCCAATACTGGCATAGTACGGTTAGGTTTTGTTTGAGTGAGTGTATATCCAGACTTTTCAGTAGAAACGAATTAACCCCTGCCTGGTAACAACCGTTAATCTCTTCGGTTGTAGCCTGGGCGCTCATCATCACTACTGGAATTAGTTGGAAGGCTGGATGTTGTTTTAAGGCAAGTAAGGTCTGGTGGCCATCTGGTTCAGGCATATGCCGATCCAATAGAATTAAGTCTGGCTGCTCGGACAAACGATGAAGCTCGTTTAATAAAGCCTTGCCACTAGTAAAGAAGCGAACCGTATAGGTTGGGTAAAATCGGGCAAACAGCGCTTGGAGTAAGAACAGATAATCAGTTTCATCATCAACAATGAAGATAAGTCGAGACGTTTCCATTAAACAAGTTGCATAACGTTGATTCGGTATAACTCGCTTGCTTTTACTGTTTAACCAAATTGTTGGCTGTATCTATTAAGTGGTACGAAATGATGATAGTATGGGGCAGATCACCAGATTTGTAGAGATTATCAATAGACTATATATCTCTGACTTTGCCATTAAGGTAGGACTACTTGTGATTTGCCGATCTGGCACTTTGCGAGCTCTTATGGGCTAGATGGAACGTTGGCACAAATAGTATCAACGTTTTTGTGTCCCAATTGAATTTTTTACGTCTTAAGGGAAGAACTATCAATCTAACCCATAGGTGTAGCTCAACTTTAACGTTATTAGCCCCGTCATAATTGACGGGGCTTTTTTGTTAAAAAAAATACTGACTTAAAAAAAAGTCAGTATTTCAGTATGTAATTACTTTAACCTAAACCCATAATTTATCACGAATATGATAACAATATGGAGGTATAAATTAATATATGGTAACTTATTTATTGGGCGGCACAATGTCTTTATGAATCGCCAGACTAAATCATCTAGTCAATTTGCAGCAAATCTAGGGCAGCGAATTGTGATTACTGTGTTTTTAGGGCAGAGATTGTGTTACACTGATTATACAACTGCTTAGCTAATACCTTCGGCTTTAAGTGGTTTTGATCAGATGTTGCCTTAAATGGATAACTTTTTGTTGTTTAATAATAGGAGTCAGTATACAGATATGTGTCATATTAGTGAGGAGTTAAATGTAGTTGATAATGTTTAAAAGGTTAATAATAGTTTATTATTGATTAAGAGGAGTAAATAACAGATTTATAGTTTTTTAGTGCACAAAAAAAATATAATAATAATTCGCTTGTTCATGCTAAAAAAATGTACGTTGGCAAGGTTTTAGCACTGTTTCATGTATGAAAACATTCACTATATCCTCCCCTAAAAACATACATTTATTGAAAGAATATATCAAGACGTTCATTGCAACGGAGGTAGTCTTTCCAGGGGTTCTGCCCCGACAGTGGGGCGTAGCGTTTAGTCCTTCTGAACTGAATGCGATGTATGCTGGATTAAAGTTTGTCATTCGAAAGGCTCATCCACTTCAGGATAAGGCCATGATTGCAGCCTTCGAGCAAATCCAAGAAGCGAAAGCGCTGGATTTACACTGGTTTCTCTACGACTATTGGCATGAAGTGGTAGCCATTTTAGGATTCTATCCCAATTTGGGGACCAACTACCTATTCATTATGAAGGAAAGAAATGAGTACATGCGAACGCATAGAAACCCCTGAATTCGATTGTGATCATTTCAGCCTATGCTTATTCGTGTTGCCTTTATATAGGTACCGTGTTTCGTGAACGATTCTGAATCAATAACATAGTAGCGAGCTCCTAAATTTAGCCCATTCTCCAACGTTGCATTGGTCTTCCCGACTGAGTAGGTATACCTGGATTCTTCTATTATTCTAAAAGTCAATTCGATATAGAAAAACAGGCAGGAAGCCCAACTGGTATTCTTTCTTGACAACTGTTCCATCGGGTTGTGGCGCATAGCTCAGCGATAGAATATTTTGAACCCCCAGCACATTGACGAAATCTACCGAAATCGTGTGCGTCAGCCCCTTGTTGTTCTGTGTTTTTCGATTTAATTTATAATCGACTTTGAGATCAAAACGCCGGTACGGTGCGAACTGAGCCGTATTCCGGCCTTCACTCTGGTAAACAATCTCCTGATTTAGCCGGGATGCCTGCTCATCAACGGGGCCATACCAGCGCCCTCCGGTGGTTATAAACTTAAACCCAAGGGTAAGTGATGACCGACGAAAGGTAATTTCTCGGGCAACGAGCGCATTGAATGCGTAACGGCCATTAAAGTCGGTATTTCGCAATATCCCGTCCGAGCCTTTGTATTGGGCATCGAAAAGTGAACCCGTCAGCAGAAAGTAATAGTGGTTACTAAAAAACCTCTCCACCGTTAACTCAACGCCGTAATTTCGACCTGTACCCGTGTTGACGAGGGGGCCAGGCAAGATTCGGGAGAAGGCCGCTCCGGTATTTACCATTGAAAACGATGACCGCCCCTGCTCAACCGGGATGGCAAATAGTCGCTGGAAATATCCCTCAATCAGTAACCGAATGTTACGACCTATAAGCCGCTGATAACTGGCCATATAATGCCAGCTTTTGGTCAGGCCCATAGTCCGATTAGCCAATTGCCCGGATGCCGATTGACTGTTGAGGTCTGCGCCATAGAAATAGGAATAAACAGGCTGAATCTGACTGTGCAACCCAGCGGCCAGACTCAGTTTCTGACGATTGGGCAACGCCCAGCTTACGCCAATGCGCGGTTCAACGGGCGATAAACTGTAGCGGTTAAGGGTGAACCAGAGTGCATTCAGGCCAACTGTCAGCGACAGATTCTCGGTCAACTGGTTGCGATAACTGACGTAGGGTTGCACAAGCGTGAAGCCAATATTCGTATTCCAGCGCGTGCGCCAGGGACCGAACGTAGTGGCGTTGATATCCGTAAGCGTTCGTACACTGTCGAAGGCCCGAAAGTGGTACAAATCGGTGTTCATTCCCGCTTTAACCGTCGACCGGTTACTGAGTTTATGCGTAAGGAAAGTCGATAACGAATACTTGACTTCCGAGAAGCGGTAATCCAGAATGGGTCTGAGTGAGTCGATTACATACCGACTATTCTGAACGAGTGGATTGCCACGCTTATCTTTTTCCAGAAACAAATAGTTATGGTTAGCAATCTGGGCGTTGCCGGATACGGCCAGCGTAGCTTTCCAGAACGTGTTTCGATTGAGTGGCTTCGTATAGGTTAGCCCGGCCACGCCCATCCGTGAGGTATAATACTGATCGCGGTCGTTATTGCCGAAGATATTACGATCGTTTACTTCCTGCTGACTAATGAGGATATTGACCGTGCTGGTTCCACCCAATGCCCAAAGTGACAGGTTTCCGCCATCTTTCTGCGGAAAGTTAACTCGAAAAAACCCATCCTGATAGGCCGGTACAGCCTGCGTGCCAATGTCGATACCCAGTTTATTAAATAACCACAGATTGGCATACCGATAGGTTGCCAGATAAGACGACTTCGATTTTTTTGATAGGGGGCCTTCCGCCATGGCTTCAGTACCCAGAAAGCCAAACTGAATCATCTTTTCGTGTCGCTCGTTATTTCCGTTTCGTAGTTTCAGGTCAAACACGCCTGCTACTGTATTCCCAAATTCAGCGGGAAACGCACCCGTAAAAAAGTCGGAATTAGCCAGGTACCGATTGTTGATAATACTGACGGGCCCGCCCGATGTACCGGCAATGGCAAAGTGGTTTGGGTTGGGGATGTTGATACCGTCAACGCGCCAAAGTACGCCCTGTGGCGAATTCCCCCGGATTACAATGTCGTTCCGAGCGTCGTCAGCGCCCTGAACCCCGGCAAAGTTGGACGCCATACGAGCGGGTTCACCCCGGCTACCGGCATAGCGGTTTGTTTCATCCACCGAAAACTGACGGGCCGATACAACGGCCATTTCATTACGGGCTTCGCCAGTCCGTTGGGCGGCTACGGTAACAGTAGCTAACTGGCGGATGTCCTCGTCCAACTCAATATCCAGGATCTTCTCCCGGCCAGCATCAATGAGGATATCATTCAGCAACATATCCTTGTAGCCAAGCAGGGAAACCTTCACCGTATGACGTCCAAGGGGCACGCCTGTCAGGCGAAATGCCCCTGTTGTATCGCTCAAAATGCCCTTTCCAGTAGTTATTATCTGAACCGTAGCACCAGCCAATGGAAATTTGGACTCCTTGTCGACAACATGCCCCCGTAACGTCTGGGTTAGTTGAGCATTGGCCGAAAAACAACTACTAAATGGGATGAGGAAGCGGAAAGCAAATTTTGCCAGGTAGCGGGTTTTCATGTGAATGTGGAGATCAAAAGTGTGAAATATAGTCAAAGGGGAAAAAGCTACTTACCCGACGCTTTACGAATAAAGAATACGATTGTTCCAGCAATAAGAGACAGCAGACCAGGTATAATGTGATCCTGTAGGTTAGGTATTTTAAAGGTTCCACTCGTAACGGCAACCACTGCTAGTCCGACAGCTAACAGCGTAGAAATGCCCTGCTGTTTTGTTGAATTGTACATCGGTTTTTGGGCAACCTTCGTATCCAGATCCGTTTCAATAGGGGCTAGCTGGTGTCCGGAAGCAACAACCGTATCTTGCCGGAATCCCTTTCGTAGTTGAACATCGGGCTTAGTGGATGGTTGAGGCTGCACCTGCAGGCTACTGTTGGTGGCAACTGAGTCGTAGGGCTGTTCGCCAATTTTCGGAATTATAGCTAACGTATACAGAGATGCGTTTTTTGTCTCAGCCTGAATTTCAGTAGCAGATGCATAATCGTATGGCCTTGAGCGCGGAACCAACGCTTGTTGCCGCTGGCAGGCTAGTACTGATACTAAACTGACCAGGAAAGTAAGGTAGGTGACAATTGGGCGTGCCATAGTAATTTGAAAAATTTGACTTATTTTCAGGAAGGAACAAGCCAAACGTAGCGGGTAGTAGCAGGCTATCAAGTTGCCGGTTTACCTTCGGCAGGTCTGAGTTTATCTTCGGCAGGAAACTACGAATGGCATTTTTAGGACTCTGGGCCATTTTCTTCAGAAAAATAACCTGAGGTGCAACTGGCTACATCCACGCCGGAAGTCCTTACAAACCAAGCCTGTCTAAAAACAGCTTGACATCAAGTTTATGCTTCTGCCTGGCCGGAAGCGTAGTTAATAGAGGATTATCCGGAAAAAACTGGGAATCGAGTGGCGAAATCGGCGAAAGGCACCCGATTCCTGAAATTTAGACTTATATTACCCAAACAAAGAAACTGAATATATTTAAGGTACTATTTTGTCCAAAATAATGCAGAACCGTATACTTGCCCTGTTTTGCGTTTACCTGCTTACCTCAGTCTGTTTACAGGCTCAACAAATTATCCGTTACGACCGCGCCACTGAGTTGCTTGAGATGGGCTCTTTTGCTCGCTATTTTGAGGATACAACGAATCAACTCTCCCACGTTCAGATTAGTAAGATGCCGGATGCCCAGTTTACCAACAGCCTGGATAAGGTCATCAACCTGGGATTTACTTCCTCCCGAATCTGGCTTAAGTGGGATATTGGCAATCAAACCAACGAACCCGTCTATGCCATCCTGGAAGCTCAGGATGTTGACTTTGTCGATGCCTACGTTGTCAGCGAGGATACCACTTACTTTTTGGAGACGGGGGTCTTGCGTCCATTTTCAAATCGGTATTTTGGCATTAATAGTATCACACTTTATCTGGGTCGGCACCCCAGGCAGTTGTATATCGCGCTCAAGGATATGAATGGGCTGGTGTTACCCATTAAACTGGGCACTATTCGGCCGGTGGTTCAAAAAGTATACCGCGAAACAATGATCAACGCCTTCGTGGTGGGTGTCATGGCGTTGATTGCCCTGTTTAGCTTTTTCATGTTTGTGTCACTACATGATCGAACCTACCTCCTGTATACCCTGCATGTGATCTTCTCAGCACTCACGCTGTTGACATTTGAGGGGTACCTGTTCGATCTTCTCTGGCGGGATATGCCCTACATGAACAACGGGATCAACTCCAGTCTCATTCGGCTCTTTACGTTGCTAACCAGTATTGCGTTCTCGGTTTCTTTCCTGAACATCAGCGCCGTTCACCCCCATATTAATCGAGCTTATCAGGGGGTTAGTATCCTGGCCATTGGGGTCGTTTTGGCTAAAATAATGGGTATTCAGTCGGCCGAGATGGCCTTCAACGTAATTGTTCTGGTTACCTTCCTGTCGTTTCTGGCCACGGGATTTTGGCTGTATCGCCGGGGCTTTCGGCCTGCCCGGTTCTATCTGCTGGGGTGGGGTATTTATATTGTTGAAGTTTTATTATTAGTGCTTACCCTATTTAATATTATCTCCTTCGATCACACAGTAACCTACTATGGGTATCAGATTGGGGCCGTTTGCCAGGCGACTCTGCTTACGTTTGCGTTGATTGACCGAATCAACTTACTGCGTAACAGTATCAGCCAGGCGCAGGAACTGGCACTTAAACGACTTGACGAAAACCAGCAGTTGGTTGAACGACATAATCTGGTACTGGAAAATCAATTGCAGCAGACACAACCCACCGCCAGCGACGAACTTCAGCAAGTGCTCAAAATGATCCGAGAAGAGCGCGAGCGGGTCAGGAAAATACCTATTCCAACCCTGGAAAGTGTTCTGCTGTTTACTTCCGACGACATCATCAGAATTGAGGCCATGGGTAGCTACACGACGGTTCATTTTATTAACCGAAAGGAGTTGGTGGCTTCGCGCTCAATGGCCGAGTTTGAACAGGTGCTGATTGACCATGACCATTTCTTTAAGGTGCATAAATCCCACTTGGTTAACCTGAACTACATCACTAAGTATCGACGGGGCGATGGAGGCACCCTAATGATGACAGACGGTAGCGAGGTGGATGTAGCCCGACGGGTAAAGCCCGAGTTTCTAAAAAAGATGGGGCTGGATAACTGAATATTGGTTAGTAGTTATTGGCTATTTGTTTGATAGTCAGATGATAGTCGATAGCTAATGACCAATAACAAGACGGCTAATGTCTGTAAAGGTAGCCGTCTGGTTTTGCTGGTCTTTGGCCGTAACCGAATCCCGAAGTTTCAGGCGTGTGTACACATGTAGTTCAGAGTCGATCAACTCAACGGTTACCGGCTTTCCGTCGGCGGTTTGGCTGCCCTGATAGATCAGTACTGCGCTGACCGGATCGGCTGATGGGTCTTTTTTCGACTTGTAGACCTTCAGACTGCAGCCCGAAGGCAACGTTATTCCTTTCTCCAAATCCTGACGAACCACGGTCAGCAGACTTTGGAGTTGTTGCAGGGTTTCCTGGGGCCGAAAGTGGTAATAGACTTTATCCTCATCAGCCGACTGTTTCGTTTCAATATAACCCAGCATAGGCCCAAGCGCCCCAATTAGCGATAAGGATTTGTCGGAGGGAATTACGATGGGATCAACCAGCAGCAGATTCCGGGGTTTAATGTGGTTGGCAAAGTAGCCAGAAGCAACCAGTTCCAGTAGTAAAGCGCCACTCGTGGAGGAGGTGAGTAAGCTGATATTTTGATAGCCAGCCTTTTCCAACTGACTATATTCATCCATAATGGCCGCCTGCCAGTCGTGCCAGGTTGACGTTTTGAAGTCGTTGTAACTTCGCCCATGTCCGCCCAGCAGCACCTGCGACAGGTAAAAATCAGTCCGGCCAGTTGACCAGCTTCGAAATTCATCCCACTCGAATGTAGTGGCCGAATAGCCATGACAGGCAATAATAACGGGTTTCCTGGCCTGCTCAGGCGTCGGGTTTGGCATTGCTTTCGATACCAGGTAGTTCGCTGGCTTGTAGAGCGATGGATCGAACAAGGTTCCCCCATCCAGCATGTCTTTTGTGATGGTGGGTTCGGGTGAACAGGCCAGGGTAATCACAAGTAGAACCAAGAGACTAAGGATTGTTTTCATATTAGTTTTTGGGCGTTTTAAGAATGTTCCAGCTGATACTGGTCTGGACAAAAACGGGATACAACGTACCTGGCCCTGAAAGACCGTTGCCGGTAAGCAGGTTATAGCCGACAGACGCGTTGATTTTGAGCGGAAAGTTGGGGCAGTAACACAGGCCAACTTCAGGAGACGCCAGCAGCGAGGTTCGGGCTAATTCGTCGAATAGGGGGCTTCCATAATGGGCGGCAAAGTAGCCCACATTCGCCTTGACAACGGGTTGAATCAACCATGTAGGCCTGAAATAATAGGAAGCCGAGACCAGGTAGTTGTCCTGCTTAATGGCATTCGAGTGAAAGGCTGTTCCCAGTCGCGAACTAACGTAGCTGAGCCCGATATACAATCGGCTGGACGCCAGTTTAGGATGAGTATACTGCACCGTAAGGCCATTTTCGGCATACAGGTTAATTGATTTCTGAAGTCGGATTCCGATGTCCAGCACAGCTCCGCCAGGCCGCGCCTGGGTGTATTGAGTCGAGTGCTCCTGTCCAAATGTGGGCGAAAGAGCGATTCCGAAAAGCATAGGAATCAACAGGTAACCTGGTTTCATAAAGAAGGTGGGGGTGATATACTGATTCAGTTTGAATACGGGTGAGGGCAACACTGCAATCGAATAGACGTTTAAAGGTGGTATGAATTAGTAGAGAAGCGTAGTAACAGTTGCCTGCCGGGGCACTTGAGTTTACTGCCGGTGCTTTCAAAAAGCCCTACCTCATTAAATAGCAAGAAAAATCTAACCTTACCCTACTACGACTCGTTGAGGCATATAACCTACGGGCTAACTATAATATCAAATAGTAATCACTTACTCAACTTACGAAAACAACCATGATCAATGAAAATCAACTCAGCCGACGCCAGCTCATTGGTGGCATTGGCAGTGGTCTGGCGGCTACCGTACTGGCACCGGCAGTGTTGGCCAATTCGGAGTCTCAGGTAGTAGGGTCATTGGCTCCGGCACCGCTTGTCGATCCGACCACGAAATATCCCAAACCTCCATTTAAACCCCAGCCGCAGCCCTGGCCAGGGTTAGCCAGCAAAATGGACCCGCGTCCCGACCATGGCGAGACCAGTTATAAAGGATCCGGGCGCTTACTTGGCCGAAAAGCGTTGATTACCGGAGGAGATTCAGGCATGGGGCGAGCCGCTGCAATTGCCTATGCCCGCGAAGGAGCCGATGTGGCCATTAACTATCTGCCGGCCGAGGAATCCGACGCCAGGGAGGTAGTGGATTTAATCAAGAAAGAAGGCCGGAAAGCGATTGCTATTCCTGGCGATATCCGCACCGAAGCGTTCTGTAAGCAACTGGTGGAGGAAGCCGTAAAAGGATTGGGTGGATTAGATATTCTGGTGAGTAATGCGGCCCGGCAGCAAAGTCGGGAGTCTATACTGGATGTCTCTTCGGAAGATTTTGACGCGACGATGAAAACCAACATTTATGCACCCTTCTGGATTATTAAAGCCGCTTTACCGCACATGCCGCCCGGATCGTCCATTATCGGAACAACATCCGAGCAGGCTTATGACCCTTCGCCCAATTTATACGACTATGCGCAGACCAAAGCGGCTACGATGAATTTTGTCAAGTCGCTGGCTAAACAGCTTGGCCCCAAGGGTATTCGGGTAAATGGTGTAGCGCCGGGCCCTATATGGACACCATTACAACCCAGCGGTGGAGCCACGCAGGAAAAGCTAAAAACCTTCGGCGGAAATACCCCGCTGGGCCGCCCTGGCCAACCCGCCGAGCTGGCATCTATTTACGTTCAACTGGCGGCTAATGATGGCAGTTATGCTACAGGCCAGGTATACGGAGCGGCTGGTGGGGGAGGACAGCCCTAATCTAGTCCAGTTCATTCGTTATTACTAGAAAAGCCGCGCTCAGCCTATGCTGACGCGGCTTTTCTAGTAATTGCCCAAATTAAGCCGCTAACTACGAAAGCCCCAATAGGTATATTCCCTGACCTTCTCTTTACCAGTTACCTCCATTCTCCCTGGTTACTGGCCCATGAGCGTAATTAATTTGTCCTCCAGGTTTTTACCCCTCAGATTTTTGGCGATAATTTTTCCGTCTTTATCAAGCAAAAAACTATTAGGTATGGCGGTAACCGTGTACAACGCGGCCGTTGAACCCGAATAGCCATCCAACTCAGATACATTCTCCCAGGTATAGCCATCTTTTTTGATAGCATTCGCCCATCTGGATTTATCGGTGTCGATCGACACGCTTAAAATAGCAAACCCTTTGTCTTTGTACGTTTTGTAAAGTCTCACCAGCGTTGGGCTTTCCTGTCGGCAGGGGCCGCACCAGGAAGCCCAGAAATCGACCAGCGTATATTTACCTCGATAATTTTTCAAATCGACGGTATGGTTAGCCGTGTCCTTTGCCATGAATTCCGGGGCTATAGCGCCTAATGCAATACGTTTGGTAGCTGCCACTTTGCTAACAAGCTGTCGTGTTAATTCAGAACCAGGGTATTTTTTCTGAAAGATGGCCACCATCTGGTCCATCAGGTTGATGTCATTATCCGAATGCCAGCGCATGCTGTGATGAACCGCAGCGAGTGAGTTGATAAAGAAAGGCTGTTCAACCCAGGTGGCCAGCTCAGCTTTATAATTTTCAGACGCTTTCTCGTGCTCAACGTTCCAGTACTCAATCTGGGCCTTGTTACCACTTTTTACCGCTACTGCCGATGAATCATAGGTGCGCTTCAGGTATTTAGCAAAAACATCCCGGCGATTACGCTCGTAGTCGATCAGGTATTGTGTGTCCTGAGAACCGGAGCATACGATTTCATCTTTTTTGAATTCCAACTTGAGCGCATCACCTGGCTTGGCTACCACCTGCACCAGTCCCGAATCCGCCACGCTGATTGTATAAATGAGCGGTTCTTTCAGCGGTATCGTAAATTGAAATGACCCTTTAGCGTCGGCAACTACTTCCTGGACTTTCCTGTCCTTGCGTGTTTCATAATTCATGAGGGTTAATTGCACCGGCTTACCGGAAAATTTTGCCGGGAGTAACCCTTTCACCATAGCCGATTGGGAGAAGGCTACATGGGCCCAGAAGCTAGACAAGAAAAGAAAAAAACGCATGGACTCGTTGTTGATGGATGATTGATGGTCAGTAAAACTGATAAGTAGACGTCATCCACTTCACAAAGGTTCAGCACAGGAAATTCGGCGATCAGGGTGGCCAGGATGCAACGATTTGTTTTCCAATCCACCCCACATCCAGGCCACCATCTGTGTCGGCCGTAGTTTCTGTACTTACACCTTGTTTGGCAGAATAGCTTTCAGCTTCAATTTTGCCGGGAAGCGCTTTTTGCGCCAGGCCGGGTAAGCTATTAGCTAGCAATAGGCTCAGAAGTAAATGGTTTATTATTACAAAGTACGGTTTAGGTTTTATTTTCGAATAACTGATTTTCGCGTAAATAGAGATTTTTATTTATAAATCAATCCAAAAGTGAATATTGATTTACCTTCTTTCGTTTGTAGGGCTTATATGCGGAAGTAGGTATTATGATTTAGTCAGTTATAAAGTTCAAGCATGATCAACCACGAAGATTTGGAAATATGATTGTATAACAGTAAAAATAAAAAATGGCGCTGTCTGTTTTTGCTACTTACTATTATTTGTAATCCTACCTTTATTATCAATGGAAAAGTCAATGATTTGTACTGTTTATATTCTGAAATTTATTTTAATTATACAGTCTTTGATTACGTAAATTCGAATTGTTAGCTTTAGGTGAATGGCAACAGCTCTAATAAAAAGAGTTAAAAGTAATTATATAGAACTTAACAATGATAGATTAAAAAACATTTACTAAAAAGAAGGCTCAAATTGGCTTGGTTGGGTAATTAATACTGAATGGTATCTGAAACTTAAGCTGGCTATAATTCAGTGTACTACGCTTTATGTCTATTATAGAGGCCACTAATTTAAGGTAAAATTATATGTATAGTTATGTAAAAATAGATATTATTATAATTTACTCCCTGTTTATGTATTTTATGATATAAAACACATATGACATATCGTTTGCGGCTATTTAGGTCATTTCGACCAGGAAATTGGCGATTTCACGCAAAACCTGAGTATGGCTGTTAGGTCCTTATATCTACATATACTAGGTTTACATAGAGTTAATAATCAGCCGGAATAAACAAGGAAAATAATTTTAGCTGTTCATTGCTTTTTATTGGCAAGTAAATTATTGTTTGGCACTTCCTGACTTACTAATGGCTTGATTTATGCTAATACGTTAGTCGTAAAAGTTGATTGCCTACTCTAATTTGTTATGGAAAAATCGCCTTTTTTTTGGGAATACATTAAATTTTATACATAGTACTTAAAAAAATACAGATGCTTTATGGTGGTAAATAAAACAGTTAACTAGCTAAAAAAATAAGCATTTTTGTGTACTATTTTTTAACTAGCTAGCTACCAAATTTTATGAACTTGTAGCGCATATAGGTTGATTTAGTTAAAAAATTTTTTGTGGAGAATTAAATTTAACGGAATAATTACTATCTGCCGTATGAATAATTATCAAAACTCTCTGATTTATGTGGTTGATGATGGACAGCAGGAACACTATCTGCTTAAGCTTATTCTTGCTGATCAACCGGAAAATTGTAACGTGCGATTTTTTAACGATGGCACTCAACTGCTCACTCAACTTACCCACCGCCTGGACAACCGACTTCCTGACTTGATTTTATTGAACTTACAACTGTCCATCCTGACAGGCTATGAAGTACTGCTTTTGCTCAAAAGAGATACAGCCTGGAAGTCAATCCCAATTATTGCCTACAATGCATCAGCCAAAACCGTAGATAGTACCCAGTATACCGATCTGGATTGTACAGCTTTCCTTGACAAATATAATGGTCACCGAAAAAGTGCTAGACGTTTGTCAGCTAATTATTTAAATGTCAACCTTACATATAGTGACAATTAAATCTGTTGGTTTCCTATGTATTCTATCCTGTTTATCAACGGCCTGATCAGCCAGGAAAAATGCTCCTTTTTAGTTTTTCAAGCCGCTTATCCAGCTAGTCACTGTCGATTTTTTTTTTTTGTTGAAAAAATACTGATAATCAGGATATTAATTGCTGGGCGATACCCTTCTCGTTAGAAATGGATAAGCTACTACAAAGATGGTTTTACACATCTTTACAAGGGGTTGCCTTTGTGAAGCCTATCTGCAATAGCCTGGGAGAAGTAACCGATTTTCGGTATCAGATGGTTAATGATGCATTCGCCCACATGTTCCGGCGAACACAGGAAGAATTAATTGATAAGCCGGTTAAATGGGTCTTTCAACCCGGTCAGGAGAACAGTTTTTTTGACCCTGCCGTAACGGTTATCCAGACAGGAGAAGCCCAACAATTGCTTACATGCCATGCTATAGAAGGGGAAGATATGTGGCTCAAGGTTAGCCTAAGCCGGATAGACGACCAGCTTCTGGTGAACATTCAGGATGTAAGCGCACAAAAAAGAACGGAGATTACCTTACAGCGACGGCTGGCGATGGAATCTATTATATCACGGGTGTCAAGTAAGCTACTGACTATTAAGGCTACTGACGTTGATGGATATATCGAAGAAGCGCTGGAACAGATCAGTACCCACATAAACGCCGAGCGGGCGTCTATTTTCATGTATTCGGATGGCTATACACGAGGGAGCTGTGTCCATGAGTGGTGTGCGCCTGGTATTTTGTCCTTGAAAGATAAACTAAAAAATGCGCCTATTACCAGTTTCGAATGGGCACATCAGGAGTTAGAGCAAGGGAAAACAATTCGCCTGGAAGTCAACAAGCTTCCCCAACATGCAATAGAGGAGGAGGCCCTGTTTAAGGCCATGTCGATTTATTCGGTCATTAATCTTCCGCTAATTCAGGACAGAAAAACGTTTGGGTTTATCGCTTTTTACACAATCGGGCATCCGCAGCAATGGGATCAGAATGACATTTTGTTGCTGGAGACATTCAGTACGTTGATTGCCAGTGTGCTTCAACGTATACAGCAGGAAGCCATGATCCAGCGTACCAGCCAGCGTCTGGAAAGCTTACATGCAATTGACCAGACATTATTAAGTTATCGTTTAGCGGATCAATCGCCTGTGGTCACCTCCATGAAATATATAAATTTCATGGTCCCTTGTGATCGAATAACGTTATTCCAAATCGATGAAAACACGGGACTGTCAACCGCCAAATTCCGGATTGTTGAAGGAGAGCTGGATATGAACCCCCAGTTTATTATGCCGGCACAGTATTTCTATGAGCAGTTTCAGGGAACTCAGGTTCCCTATCAATCAAAATATTATCCTGATTTACGGGCCTATAATTTAGGGATTGTGCCTGGGTTGCTTATCTATGAAGCGGGGGCGCACTCATTAGTTACCATACCGTTATACAGCCAGAAAGAATGTATTGGCGTTTTAACTCTGGTCTCAGTTAATCCTTATTTCTTTACAGATGACTATCGTCAAATTGCTGAGGAACTGGCTGGTCCATTCGCTATTGTTCTTCAGCAGCAAAAGTTGGATGAACAGCTTGCTCAATACACCGAGGAACTGGAACAACGGGTAGAGGAGCGTACCAGCGAAATCAGGCGTTTGTCGACCTTGCACCAGGCCATTTTGCGGCATGCTGGCCAGGCTATTATCTCGACAGATATCCATGGGGTAATCCAAACGGCCAACCAGGCTAGTGAAAACTTACTAGGCTACCGGGTCGATGAACTAATTGGTCAGTGTATTCACCTTGAACTTCCCTCCCCCGAGGATTCGGTCCCGTGTATTGTTTATCAGTCTAGTGTGCAGTTTCCTCCACCTCCCAATAGGTTCATGGAGGCACTCGCTACGCAAGGTTATTTGTATACTGAATGTTGTGCCCTCACGAAAACAGGACGGAAGATCCCAATCCTATTAGCGGCCAGCGCATTAGAAAATGGTCAGGGTGTTGTTATTGGTTATGTTGGAATCTCGACGGACATCTCGGCGCTAAAAACAGCCGAAGTGAAACTCAGCCAAAAAAATCAGGAATTAAATACCTTTTTTGAAGGGGCTCTGGATATGCATTGCATCTCCGACAGTCAGGGAAATATATCGAAGGTCAATCGGGCTTTTCAGGTAACGCTGGGCTATTCGGCCGCCGAACTCACGGCTATCCCGTTTCTGAATCTGATTCATCCTGATGAGCAGAAAGATGTCTACAAGAATTTACTCGTAGATATTCTTCAGCGTCCGGTTCGCAACCAGATCAGCCGGATGCGTAGAAAGGATGGTAACTACCGAATCATTGAGTGGAATGCCATCGGTATTAACAACGTTGTGTATGGGTCGGCCAGGGATATTACCGATCGGCAAGAGGCTGAAAATCAGTTGCGAAATTTAAACCAGCGGCTTCAACTGGCTACTCAGGCGGCTGGTCAGGGAATTTGGGAGGAGGATGTAGAGAAGGGAAGCCTGATTTGGGATGAGCGCTTATGGGAATTACATGGGCTGGAACCGCGCCAGGATAACTGGAACTTTCAGGAATTTTCAAAATTGATCCATCCCGAAGATCTACCCGCGTTTGCGGAACGCTTTAACCGAGATCTATCCGGAGGGAAGATCTCGGATGTTATTCGGGTTATACGACAGACTGATGAAACGATTCGCTACTTTGAAACCAATGGGCTATTAATCAGGGATGAACAAGGTAAATTAGTTAGGGGCGTGGGGGTTGTCTGGGATGTGACGGAACGAAAATTGGCCGAAGCGGCCCTTCGGGAAAGTGAACAGCGGTTTCGGGAGTTTGCCGAAAATGTAGATGAAGTTTTCTGGATTCATTCGGCCGACCCTTTCAAGTTAATTTATATCAACCCGGCCTGCCAGCGCGTGTGGAACATAACTTTTCAGGAATTACAACAGGATCCATTGGCGTTTATGGTTACTGTGTTACCAGAAGACAAACCTGCTGTATTGACCTTCATTGATCACTATAAAGCCGGTATAGAAAGTGAATTATACTATAGGATACAGCCAAAAGGCGAAGCCCTGCGCTGGTTACTAGCCCGCAGTTTTATCATTCGCGATGAAGCGGGGAAAGTACTCCGCCACATCGGTATTGTTAGTGAGGTGACCAGCCAGAAAGAAAAAGAGTTTGTTCTTCAGCAATCGCTAATTCGGGAGCAGGAGCTGAACGAACTCAAATCACAGTTTGTCGCCACAGCCTCCCACGAGTTTCGTACCCCGCTGACAACAATCCAGTCCAGCGTCGAATTGATAAAGCTATATCTGGCCATGCCGGCTGCTAAATCACGGGGCTCCATTCAAAAGCACCTGGCTGTAATTGAAAAAGAAATAGACAAATTTAGTCGACTGCTTACCGACATTTTGACAATTGGCAAAATCGAGTCGGGGAAAGTCAGCTTTACTCCTCAATGGGTTAATGTTGTGTTGCTTTGCGAAGAGATTATTACCGCTCATTTTAGTCAACCGGGGAGTTCACGTTGTGTTCGATTAGTATGGGAGGGAATGCCCCACGAGGTTTATCTGGATGATAAATTGATTAGTCATGCTATTGTCAATCTACTGTCAAATGCCTTTAAGTTTTCAACCGAAGACCCCTGTCTGAGCATCTCGTTTACGGATAAAAGCCTTGTTTTACAGATAATTGACAAAGGGATTGGTATACCAGAACGAGCGCTTTCTACGCTGTTTCAACCGTTCTTCCGGGCTAGTAATACAATTGGTATACCGGGTACAGGCCTGGGACTGGTTATTGCCCGTCAATTTGTGGAACTCCACGGTGGCAATCTCAACGTACAGAGTCAGGAAAAAGTAGGAACTATCTGTACAATCAACTTACCAAGTAAGCAAGGTTTTTAAAGCCGGGTATTTCGATCAGGTAACTCCCTACAAACAATTTGGTCGCAATCAGTATGAACAGCAGGGGTTTTGCCTGGGATTATCGATTGTAAAAAAGATTTTAACGTTAAATCAGGGTCGGCGGGCAATGGGAAGTCTATCGGAAAGCGAGACCAGCGTGTCCATCGATCATTGATTAAGACTAGTTTGTCATCCTCAGTTAAAATAACCCGTTATAATCCTACCCATTTAGCACCAAGCGGGGGTATAGGCTCAATAAAGCTGGATGCTGCTCTTGCGTAGACCTTTCCTCAAAGGTTGATCAGGTCAGGGTTAGCCGCTTGTCGACTGGCGGTGGACGTTTCGCGGATAAACTTCATAAAGCCATTCAGGATGGCAAGTGGCAGGTTTCCACACTGATCTAGCGAATTGAGGGTAGCTTCTGTGTTTTCGTTATCACCTGTTTTGTAATTAGGTATAGCTGTCATATAGCTAGTTGTCCTATTGTCAGTTGACTTTACTTGGCAATACATATAAAGCCCTCCATTTGGCCTGGATTAAATCATATGTTAACTATATTGCTATTTGTTTAACATATGATTTGCATATATCTTTAGTGGCCTAACTCAGTTCTTGTCCTCCGACCTGATTGCCCCTAAATCAGCACAAATTAATTTTCCATGGCTAGGTTGTCTTGGTGAAAAAATATGGATTAAGGAGTGAGTAGTTGTTATTCTCGACTTCTGTTGCCGCAACCTGTATTAATTTTTCCTTCAGGCACAAGCAAATAAATTATCAATTATAACTAGCGGATTGGGAAACAAAACAAATTTCCTGATCAAATAAATTTAACTACATATATGATTTTCATTTATACGATTGGAATACAAATGTGAGTAGAATTGAGAAACCGCCATGCCTAAAAAGAATTCGATGCATAAATCCACACACAAAAACGCAAAGGTAAAGAAGGGGTTGGTAGTATCTACATTGTCCATAACGGATTTTGAGAATTTGCCAGTTGGCATTATCGTATGTACTCCCCTGATAGATGATAACAATGCTATTGTAAATTTAATTATTACCTATTGTAATCCATTTGCCTCAGCCTTACTTTCTATTGATTCGTCCAGAAAAAAAGCTCTTTTCTTGGACGAATCGCCTTACTTGAAATCACTTTTGAATCCAGCCTGTACTGTAATGGAAACGGGTATACCTTTTTCTGTAGAATCCTACGAGCCAAAAAACGGAAACTGGATAACGAGTTCAATTAATCGAATTAATGAACGCTGTATTATCTATTTACAGGATAATACAGCCAAAAAGAAGAATGAAAATAATTTACAGCGCAGACTACAGCTTGAATCTATTATTTCAGAAATATCCAGCCGTTTAATTAATATCAAACCTGCTAAGCTAGATGCCTATATTACTAAGTCATTGGGCCTGATCGGTGTATATACTGGTGCAGATCGAGCCTATCTCTTTAATTACTCGATAGATGGTTATTTTATGAATTGTGCCTACGAATGGTGTGCTGAAGGCATCGAGCCATTCCAGAAACAATTTCAACATGTACCCACGAATCGCTTCCCCTGGTGGCATCAGAAAATTGCAAACGAGGAAATTATTCTGATAACATCACTTGATGATTTACCGACCAGTGCCGCTCCTGAGAAAGAGAGTCTGAGGGCACAGGACATTCAATCATTACTGGTCGTGCCTATGATGTTCGACAATAAACTCGTTGGCTATATTGGGTTTGATACGGTTCGAAAACAGCGGCACTGGGATAAAAATGACATTGACTTATTGACTACTTTTTCTGGCTTGATTGTAACGACTACGGAGCGGGTTAGCCGTGAACAACTCCTGCAACGCACGAACGATCGGCTTGAGGGGATAAACCGAATTAGTAAAGCTCTGAAGAGAAGTAGTTTATTGGATGAACAGCCTGATCAGATTGCATTGAAATACATGCATGAAATGATTCCCTGTGAAATGGGAATTGTTTTTCGTATTGATCAGGATGGCCAGTTTGCATACGCAGAAAATAGAATGCGGAAAGGGAAATGGGAGTCATTGCCAAGAATCCGTGTTCTGGCTAAATATCTTTACTATGATACACTGTCAAACGGCCAGGAGGTTCTGTTAAATAAGTTACAACCTACTGGCTTTCCCGCCGATTTTAACCCTTACAAATGGGGTCATCGTTCTTTTTTGGCAATTCCGCTGTTTGCTCAACATCAATACGTTGGGATACTGGTGTTGCTTGACAAATCGCCTGATTTTTTTACCCAGGAATCTGTATTTATAGCCCGTGAGGTTGCCGATCAGTTATCCATATTATTATTCCAGGAAGAGGTAAATCTACAGCTAACCAGGCAGGCCGATAAACTAAACGAAAATAACCAGTTTTTACAGGCTGTAATCGATAATATTCCTGCTGGATTAGCCCTGTGGCAGCCAATCCGCAGAAATGGATCCATTGTCGATTTTACATATTTATTAATCAATCCGGTAAGTGCAGCCATTACGGGGTTAAGCCAGGAAGAACTAGTTGGGCAATCCTATATTAGTCTGTTCCCGCATGTTCTCAAAAATGGGCTATTCGATAAATTAGTCAGACGGGCAGAATCGGGAAAAACCCAACGTTTCCAATTTATGGACAAACTGCCTGCTGGCGACTTCTGGGGTGATTTCTCACTGGTTTGGGTTGGAGACAACCTGTTACTGACCATAAATGATATCACGCACCTTAAACAGATTGAGGAACAGCTTCGACAAACAAACATTGGTTTAGAAAAGCGGGTAGCCGATCGAACTGCCGAAATTCAACAGCTTTCTGCCATGCAGCGGGCTATTCTGAAGTACGCCGGTCTGGCCATTGCGGTGAGTGATACAACTGGCGTCATCCAGCTTGTTAATCCGGCTCTTGAAGCCCTCATCGGCTACAAAGCCGATGAATTGATCGGGAAAGTAACCCTTGGCGCGCTTAGGGACCCCGAAATCCATCAACAGCAAATCGATCAGTTGAAGCCCGGAATGGACAACTCATCCCTGAATGGGGAAGAGCTAATTGCGGCTTATTTACGAGAGAATGATTTTCTACAGCGAGAGAATACCCTTTTAACTAAAGAGGGTAAACGTATACGGGTACTGTCAACTTCCAGCGGGCTCTATAATGACCAGGGTAAGCTGATCGGCTTTGTTGATTTAGCCACAGATATATCTACGCTAAAAGCTATTGAACAGGAGCTGAAACAGGCCAATCAGCGTATTCAACTGGCAACTTTAGCTGGTAAACTGGGCATTTGGGAGTGGAATTTAGGTACGAACGAGCTTGTACTTGATACGAATTTTTTCACCCTGTTCGGCATGGCCAAAAAGCTTGAAGGCAATCGAATGAGTGATTTTGAGCGCCTGGTTCACCCCGACGATTTACCATTGCTTTATCAACATATACAACAAGCCATTAAAGAACAAACCCCGCTAGATGTTGAATTTAGAGTTATTTTACCTAAAAGTAAGTCGATCCATTATGTAAAAGCGGACGGTTTAGTTCTTCAAAATGAACCAGGAAGAACGGACCGTATAATTGGGGTAATTCGCGATCAAACAGCCACGAAACGAGCGGATCAGGCCCTGAAAGAAAGCGAAACACAATATCGCTCGTTGGTTAATCACCTTAAAGAGGTTGTCTTTCAAATCGACACAGAAGGCCATTGGATTTATTTAAACCCTGCCTGGCAGGAGGTAATGGGCTTCGGTGTCAGTGAATCACTGGGTAAACCGTTTCTGGATTTCGTATTTCCAGATGATCGGGCGCATAATCAGGAATTATGTGAGCTGCTGCTGGCTCGTAAAAAAAAGTATTGCGAGCATGTTATTCGATATATTCATAAAGATGGGGGGTATCGGTGGATCGAAGTGTTTGCTCAGGTAACACAGGATCAGGACAATCAAATTACGGGAATAGCCGGAACGCTGACAGATATTACAGGCCGTAAAGAAGCAGAGGTAGCTCTTTTAGAAAGTGAGCAGCGGTTTCGTGATATTGCAGAAAATGTGGACGAGATATTTTGGATCCGAGACATTAATGAGCCCAGATTTATTTATATGAATCTGGCTTACGAAAAATTCAGCGGGCAAAATCGCCAGCTCTTGTACGAAAACCCATTTCTGTTTTTACATTTTATCCTGGAAGAAGACCGGCAGAAAGTGATGGATTTCTTTCTGCATAAAGATCCAGACTTGGACTTTCAGTTCCGGGCCAGGCATCAGGACGGAAGTATTCGTCATTTAGGTGTTCGACTATTTACTGTCAAAAATGAAAATAACATCGTAACTCGCCGAATCGGAGTTGCTACAGATATTACTACGACTATTGAAAAAGAATTAATTCTGAACGAATCATTAAAAAAAGAACGAAATTTAAATGTACTTAAATCTCAATTTATAACAACCGCATCGCATGAGTTCAGAACGCCATTAGCCACCATTAGTTCAAGTGTAGAATTGGTAAAACATTATATTGATAAAATAGACGAACTATCTTCGAAACCCGTAATTAATAAACATATTGAAAATATTTATCAAAAAGTTTTTCTACTCAACGATCTAATAGCGGATACACTAACAATCAGCAAGATAGATGAAGGTAAAATAGCATTTCATCCGGAATTGACAAATTTGGTGAGCCTTTGTGAAACTATTGTAAAATCTTACTTTGGCGATCGGCTGGATAATCGTTTTGTAGACTTTATAGTCAATGGCAATCCGGTAGACATCCTGATCGATAAAAAACTGATGGAGCATATTCTTACTAATCTTCTGGCTAATGCCTTTAAATTTTCGACAAAAAATCCGACCCTAAACCTTTCTTTTCAAAAGAAACTAGTCTGCATTTTTATTAAAGATGAAGGAATTGGCATACCTAAAAAAGACATGCCTAACTTATTTGGTAAATTCTTCAGGGCTAGTAATGCCAATACCTTCCAGGGAACAGGACTTGGTTTGGCTATCTGTCAGGAATATATAGCCTTGCAGAATGGCCGTATTGAGGTGGACAGTACAGAAGGAATAGGAACAACCTTCAAGGTTACCTTTTCACTCGTACCCTGATTTTAGCTTGTCGTATCGGTAAATTTCACCTGACCAGGACTTCCTTCTTTAAAAGCTTAGCGCTTTTAATGGCCTGTTTCCAATGCCTTTGTATTCGATTGAACAAGTTCGCTCGTGCGGCTGTGATGAATCAATAGGAAATGGTAAATTTATCACAGCCAAAACGTATCCAGGTAGATAGTGGCAGTGCGTTTTCGGAGAAGTAAGCTATCCTAAATTCCATAGATCATGAAAAATTTCGTTGTATGCTGGCTACTACTGGGGTTAATCACCAGTACTAAGGCCCAATCCACTCAGGTACGAACTATTACGGGAATCGTAACCGAACAAACCTCGCACAGCCCATTACCAGGCGTGGCCGTAGGGATTAAAGGCATGAACAAAGGAACTACTACGGACGTAAAAGGCAATTACTCCATAGAAGTCCCTACAGGCGCTACGCAGTTGGTATTCAGTTTTGTTGGCTACCGAACGCAGGAGGTTGCCATTGGTAATCGGCAAACGATTGACGTAGCACTGGCTCCCGATGCTCAGGCCTTAAGCGAAGTCGTTGTGACCGGGTATAAGACACAAGCCAAACGAAGTATCACGGGTAGCGTTGCCACGATTGGTTCTCAACCCAGATTATACCGCCCCCAGTCTACTCCCTCAACAGAAAGCTACAAAGCCACTGAGGAAACGGGTTTTCAGGAGGTTCGTCAACAGCCCGTTACAACCTTCTCGGCCGATGTAGATCGTGCTTCGTACAGTAACATCCGCCGGCTGCTTAACAACGGCCAACGCCCTCCTAAAGATGCCGTTCGGCTGGAGGAGATGATCAACTACTTCAGCTACCAATATCCACAACCGGCCGGTGAAGCGCCGGTGTCTATAATAACCGAACTGACCGAATCCCCGTGGAATTCAGGGCTGCAACTACTTCGGGTTGGGCTACAGGCCCGTCGTGTTAAAAATGACCAGCTTCCCCCATCAAATCTGGTATTCCTGCTTGATGTATCAGGTTCGATGGATGCCCCCAATAAACTACCTCTGGTACAAGCTTCCCTCAATCTACTCGTCGATCAACTTCGTCCTGTAGATCGAGTGGCTATTGTTGTTTATGCCGGAGCGGCTGGGTTAGTGTTGCCACCAACGCCTGGCAATCAACCCCAGCGCATTAAAGATGCCATCAACCAATTACAGGCAGGTGGCTCTACGGCGGGCGGGGCGGGTATTCAACTCGCTTAT
The DNA here is from genome assembly GCF_054776855.1 of Spirosoma migulaei. Lineage (NCBI taxonomy): Bacteria > Pseudomonadati > Bacteroidota > Cytophagia > Cytophagales > Cytophagaceae > Spirosoma > Spirosoma migulaei. The sequence continues at coordinate 295,799 of NZ_BAAHBG010000033.1, forward strand.
AAAGTGGCTATGGATAATTTGATAAGCAACGGCAATAACCGGGTTATTCTGGCTACCGATGGCGATTTCAACGTAGGCATTTCGGGGCAAGGTGAGCTACAGCGACTCATCGAACAGGAGCGGGAAAAAGGTATTTTTCTAAGCGTTTTGGGCTTTGGAATGGGGAATCTAAAAGATGCTAATCTGGAAACGCTGGCCGATAAAGGAAACGGTAACTATGCCTACATTGATAATCTTCCTGAGGCACGAAAAGTATTCATTCATGAATTTGGGGGTACTCTTTTTACGGTAGCCAAAGATGTAAAACTACAACTGGAGTTTAATCCAACCTATGTGAAAGCCTATCGTTTGTTGGGGTATGAAAATCGACGGTTAGCTAACGAAGATTTTAAAAACGATCAAAAAGACGCGGGTGACCTGGGGGCGGGCCACAGTGTTACAGCCCTCTACGAACTGATTCCAGCCGGTGCTAAAAGCAAATATCTTCCGAAAACAGACTCGTTAAAATACCAGACATTTGTTGATACCAAAGCGTCTACACAATCGGGCGAATTGCTAACGCTTAAAGTCCGGTATAAACAACCTGCCGATTCTGTTAGTCAGCAACTTCAACACGTAGTTAAAACGCAGACTGTTTCATTTGACCGGGCTACGGCTGATTTCCGATTTGCGGCTGCCGTCGCCGAATTTGGCTTACTATTGAGCGAATCCGCTTACAAAGGATCAGCGCGCTATGGGCAGGTGGTTAAACTGGCAAAGGGAGCCCTTACTGACGATTCAGAAGGGTACCGGAGCGAATTTGTGCGATTAGTCAAGACGGCCTCCGGGTTAACGTCATCAGGCGAGGTAGTCGACGAAGAGAAAAACGACTAGTACTTGACAAAAAATAGAAACTAAAATTGGAAGACTATCCGTCATAACGACCCGTTAACCTAATCGGTGGTCGGGTCGTTTTTGTGTTTTATACACATCTGTATGTCATCCAGGCGGCTTGCTACCTACAGGGGTGAGCAGTTCAAATAGGCCCCTCGTATTCTGTATCGTTCTTTTCTGAGCGCTGATTTTTATATAGGTAAAACCATACTTTGCTGATCCATTAACAATACCGCTGAAGCCGGTTTTATAGACCAGTACTTGTAATTTTTAGCATATCTGGTTAAAGGAAATAGGGATTTCCTGAGTGATTTAAACGTACCACTAGACTAGTGGTAACTGACTGATTTACCGTAGTATGTGTGCTGAATAAACGGCAGGGATAAGTCGTTGCCCAGCGGATAAGGCCATATACAGTCGGGTACATGCGTAAGGTATCCGTTGGCTATATAGTAAATTATTGCCGAATGGCAGCGTCTCAAAATTTCACGTACACGATTGTTTCTCGCTAAATCCGATTTGTCCAGTTCGCTCCTTAACCTTCGTATCGTATCATGGTATTTACAGAAAAATTCGCCATTAATTTAGAAGATCAGCGTAACCAGCTCAATCTTGCCCAGGCTCTGGGCCTGAATTTAGGGCTGGGATTCGACCCCTCAATCTGGTCGTTCCTGAAAGATAGTGAACGCCAGCTTATTCAATTGATGGATGGCCCAACACCGCCTGAACCCGATGCCTCCGGAAATATAGAGTTTGGGTGGTGCCTTTATTTCCTAAATGGAATGATGCCTAATGTTCCACCTCTGATTCAATCTAGTCTCCAGGGCATTAAGTTGATTTTGACTAGTATAGGGGGTATGCCCACCAGCAGGATAACCTCAGCTCAATGGAAGCGTTGGTTAATCCAGTTAGACAGCGCGGGCGTACTAAAGGGCGATGGTACGTTGGTGTCAACGGCCCGCTACGCACTTATCGATCCAGGCTGGGCGCTTTCTCTGCTCAATTTTTTATCGCTTAAACTAGGTATACGAAAGATCGTACCGTTTAATCCAGTCGGGAAAACAATTCAGGTCACTCGCCCAACTCCCTTACGGATGGCGCTGTTTGGCGATTGGGGAACCGGGCCTTATCTGGATGGGAATTTAGCCGCCAGTCCTTCGCAACTGGTAATGCAGCAGATTCAAAAAAAGGCTCCGGATATGGCCGTTCACCTTGGCGATGTGTATTACTCCGGAATGGATGTTGAAGAGCATCTTAGGCTGGTAGATAGCTGGACGTATAAAGCACCCCTGGGAAATTTTACCCTAAATTCAAATCATGAAATGTATTATGGAGGACATGGTCTGTTCAACATTGCCCTCAATCCAGCCAGTACACCCTTATTTCAGGCGCAGGGTAGCTCGACGTTTTTCAGCGTTAGCTTTGGGAACTGGCTGATTCTGGGACTCGACTCTGCTTATAATGCCCCTCAACGTAATATGTACCTGGACGGGGCAATAACCGATCCGGCCCAGAAAAAACTGTTGAAGGACGCGGGGACTAGTGGAAAAAAAATCATGATTTTCACTCACCATAATCCAATAAACGAAACCGGAACGATCCAGAATAACCTGTGGAATAATGTAGTATCAGCCCTGGGGAAAAACCCAGACTACTGGTACTGGGGGCATGTGCATAATGGTATTGTGTATTCAGAAAAGTCAGCGGCTGGGTCCGTGAAGTGCAGGTGCCAGGGTAATTCCGCTATTCCAATTGGGCATGCCTCCTGGTACGATACGAATGCGAATATCTCCTTTTATACGAATTCGCCCCTTGGCGATACAGATCCTCGTAATGCATTGCGGATCAAGAATGGGTTTGCGCTATTGGAATTTGGCCAGGATACCGTTAAGGAGACGTGGTATTATCAGGATGGCACGCTTGCCTGGTCGTCTTAATCGACTGGCCAGCAAGTGCCAATAGCTCATTTGTAGGTTAGACACTAGCAACTGGAACCAGCTAAACCAATAGCGGCTAATGACTATTATCGGACCAGTAGGGCGGATCGGTTGGTTTATAAAGAAATTCCAACCGCTATGATAAACTAAACTGGCAGTGTAATATATGCCTAAAGCCCTGAAAAGGGCTTTAGGTGCTGTTGTTTGATTAGATCCAGAGGCTTGTTCAGGACACTTACTTTCCAATACAGAAAGTAATTATAGTTAATAGCCTATTGATAATCAATGAATTATTAATTGAAAATATAGATTAGGGTACAAATAGTGCACAAAATCTGCAAAACTAACTCTCAGTCTTACATTTAAACCTTATCCTAAACCAGATAGCAATTAACCGCTTATCAGAACGGTTAAGTACTTTTTTAATTGGTGAGCAGCGCATTGTGTTCAGGCAAATTCATTAAAACAGTTTGCCACACCATTCCGAACACATTGATGGACTACACAGAAAAGCTAGCTGCTAAGGTGATTGCTGAGCATGGGCTTGGCCGTACCACTAAGTACCGTTGGAAGAAGGAAGGAGAGATTCCAGATTTCTATTTTAAGGCCGGTTACAAAAAACCTGAATCATTAACTAAAAAGCAGCGTGAACAACAGGAGTTGATTTTGAAGATCATCAACGATCCGTTAATCAAACATACTGCCTTTGATGAAGACACTGCCTTTCTTGGTAAACTCGACGAGATGTACACATTACGCCGAGGGCAGAATGATACCAATCGTAGCCGCCAAGGCCGCCCCAACATACCAAACCTGAATTTTTCGTCTACCGAGCTACGCAAGATTATTATTCACTTGCAAAAAATGGCTACGGTGTTGAGTGAGCAGCTCGCGCTTGCCAATGGACAGCCTTACGAACGGCGGCAGGATACCCTAAAAGAACTGCTGCGAAGTCAGAAAGAGTTAACTGTTCGACAGACGGTGAGTGATATTGGGTCTCAGGCTGCAAACCGATGGCTTAACTTCGTAAAGAATGTACGTAGCCCGCTGCCTGATACAGATCGGCATATCATTGCCCATGTTTTTAGTAAGTTGCAGGATTTATTAGCCCTTATTAATTCGGCTATTAATCCAATCCAATAGCTGTTTGTTGACTTATTACATCTACTTTATCACGAACCTCTCCTCCGCTGTGTTGCTAAAAATTAATTATACCAGGTCGATGACATCGTATTCTCGATTCTGCGTTGGTCTGCTATTGTTCCTTTCATTAGACCAGTGTAAGCAAGCTTGTGTTCCGATTCCGGCCAATACAACGCCTACTCGTGACGATAATATGGCGATGGGTCATCCTGACGAAGCAAAAGCCTCAGAGTCCAGCCCGAACGCATATCTGATTACCCGTTCAACATACTCACTTTCTTATAACCAATCGACCGGTATAGCCCACTAGTGAAGCTGGCATCTGAGTTCAGCCTGGAAGGGAGTAGCTTCTCACTAAGTCGGTAACTTCATACCAGACCAATCACTACCTACTGGGTGGTATCAGGATCACCATGCGGATTATAAGAATACCGGCTTTGACCGTGGCCACCTCTGCCACTCGGGTGATCGGGATAGTACGGCATAGGAAAACAAGACGACTTTCATTCTAACCAACATCGTGCCCCAGGCACCTCAACTGAATCGGCAATCCTGGCTGCGACTGGAGGACTACTGCCGTAATCTAGTGGTTCAGGGTAATGAGCTATATATTATTGCTGGAACAGCGGGCAAAGGTGGTGAGTGCGACAGCGGAAAGGCTACAACTATTGCCAGTGGCAAGCTAACCGTCCCTGCTGCTCTCTGGAAGGTGATTGTGGTACTACCTGTGGGTTCGGATGATGTGAACAGGATAAACGCACAGACGCGAGTTATTGCAGTCTGGATGCCGAACACGAATGCAACCGGCTAAGGAGCCTGGGAAAGCTATCGCGTTAGCATGGATGAGACGGTCAGCCGTTGCTGTGGAGAAGCAAACGGGGTATGATTTACTGTCAAATGTATTGGACAGTGTGCAACAAGTAGCTGAGTTAGGTATTGATAGAATTAATATTAAAACATAAAAATGCCCGGCGATTGACCGGCTTATTTTTAGTGAGCAATATGTGCCTACTTGACTCATGCCTCCTTCTAGTATGAGGCAAAAGGTGACAAAGGAACAACTCCAGCAGTCGAACACGCCTAATGATATATTTCTACTTTATTTTATAACTCACATTGTTACCAAAATATATATTTTACTAATATTTACGAGCCTTTAATGGTAGATTGGTAAAAATATTCATCTTTTTTTGTCTTACTGGTTCGATTAGAGTAGGTTTTCAAGCCCACTTTAGGCTTAAAAATCAATCAACCTGATTAAACTGGCGAAGACATTTGTGTCAGCCGGACACTTCTTTTTTGAAATGCTTTTCATTCAACTTGTAAAATCGATTATGGGACATCTGGCTAGTTATCCAAGCAAAAATCAACACTTGTCAGGTATCTTTTAGCACTGGTATTAACGAATGATTATCATGGATAAGACTGATTTTGACGCTACGCTCCAAGCTCAACAATTGGAGACCTTTCAAGACGTAATCCCGGTGGCGGTCCTGCATTGTCAGCCCATTCTTCAGCATGATCAGGTTCTGGACTTTCGATACGTATGGGGGAATCGAATGGCGCATCAGATGTCCGCATTGAGCCCAGATGAGTTTGGCCAGATGACCATGCTTCAACTTTTTCCCAGCTTTGTAGATTCAGGTATCTTTAATCGGTATGTCCAGGTATGGGAAACAGGCGAACCACAACGATTCGAACGACAGCATCCCATTGGTGAGCTTATGCAATGGGTCGATGTATCGGTTAATAAAAAATATGAGGGACTCATTATTACCGCGATCGACATTACCCAGTCCAAACGAGCTCAGCAGACGTTGGAGCAACAAACTAAATTGCTGCAAAACATTGTCGAGCAGCTACCCGCTGGCCTTGTCCTATTTCATCCAATTCGCACTCCAGAAAAGGGTATTATTGACTTTTGTTATGGCTTAACCAACCCGGCTAATGATCGCTTGCTGGGCTATCCCACGGGACAACTAATCAACCGACATTTATTGGAGGTATATCCTTCTGCTCAGCAGCAAGGTACCTTTGGGCGATTGATTGACGCGTTTCAAACGGACGTTTCTAAGCATTACCAGACTCACTATCAGGCGGATGGGGTGGATTTGTGGCTGGATAGCCATATGGTTCGGGTTGATGACGGAGTATTGTTGATCTATACGGACCATTCGTCCCTTAAACAACAGCAACAAGTCTTACTGGAGCAGGCCGACCTGTTGCAATACAAAAATGAGCAGCTGCATCAGGCCAATAGGGCTTTGGAGCGAACTAATCAGCGGCTTCAAGGACTACAGGCCATTGAGCGGACACTACTCAATCAGAGTCTGACCGAGCAAGCACCCCAGGCAACTGCTTTGATACACGCCCGACAACTCATTCCATGTGAACGGCTGGTCGTTTATCAGTTTGACCTGACAACCGGTATGGCTCAGGCTAAAAGTTGGTTAGTTAATGGAGAAAGGATCGTCAGGGCGGGATCCCAACTGCCTATCCATCTCTTTGAGATTGAGCCACTCCTAAGTGGACAACCTCTTGTCATTGATCAGCTACAGTCCACGACGGCTGGTATCCCACCTGAACTGGCTCTATATGAACGTGGGTTTCGATCAATGATCATTATTCCCCTATTCAGCCAGCAACAGTATATCGGGGCTTTTGTGCTGATGGCCTATTCCTCTCATTTTTTTACAGCTGATCATTTGGAGATTGCTCAGGAAGTGGGGAGCCAGTTAGCCATTGTTTTACGCCAGCAGCAACTCAATCAACAGCTCCAGCAGTATACAGAACAACTTGAATTACGTGTTTTAGAGCGCACTCAGGAGATCCAGCAACTGTCGGCCCTCCAAAATGCCATTCTTAAATACGCGGGTCAGGCCATTATCTCAACCGATACCAATGGCGTTGTCATATCCGCTAATCCTGCCGTTGAGCAGGTATTAGGGTATCAGGCGGATGAATTGATCGGCAGGCATCCTTCGGCTCGGTTTGAGCCTTCTGAAACATCGCTGCCAATCCTGACTTACCAGGCTAAGGAAACAGATTTTAGGCCTTCGTTTTTATTGGAGCCGATCTTGCTCAAGCAAGGCTATTTTCAATCCGAATGCCTGATTGAAGGCAAACAGGGACAACGGGTGCCTGTCTTATTGACAACTAGTACACTACAAGATGAAGCCGGCGCAGTTACGGGCTTCGTAGGCATGGCCACCGATATTTCCTTATTAAAAGCAGCTGAACAGGCCTTGCAGCAAAAGAGTCGGGAGCTAACGATCTTCTTTGAAGGAGCTCTCGATATGTATTGTATTACCACCATGGAGGGCACTTTAACGAAGGTAAACCAGGCCTGGACTCAGACATTGGGTTATCGAATAGACGAATTGGAAGGGCATCGGTTTATCGAGTGGGTCCACCCAGACGATCAGGTTGCGTCCTGGCAAGTCTTCCAGCAACCGGTTATTGATGGATACGTGAACAGGTATCGACACAAAGATGGTCAGTATCGACTACTCCAATGGCGCGCGTATCGATATGAGGAGATCGTTTATTCGTCAGCCCGTGATATTACCGAGTACGAGAAGGCTCAGGAAGCATTGCGGGAAAGTGAACAACGGTTTCGCGAAATTGCCGAAAATGTGGATGAGGTCTTTTGGATTCACTCAGCGGACTCATTCCAGCTATTATACATCAATCCGGCCTATGAACGGGTATTTGGTATTGTGCCGGGTGGAGATACCAACGGTTCCAACTCGTTTCTGGATACCATACTGGAGGAAGATCGCCATCGGGTGATGGTCGAGTTTGACAAATACCGACAAGGACAAGAGGTGAGAGTGCAATGTCGGGTGCAGGGGGCTCACCAAACAATCCGGTGGCTGCAAATTCGCACCTTCATCATGAATGATTTACACGGAGTTCCACTTCGCTATATCGGCATTGCCAATGATATTACCAGCCAGAAAGAAAAAGAATTGGTTTTACAGCAGTCACTAGAGCGGGAACAGGAGTTAAATCTCCTCAAATCACAATTTGTCTCCACGGCCTCCCACGAGTTCAGAACCCCCCTAACGACCATCCAAACCAGCGCTGATTTGATTGGGATGTACCTGGAACAACCGCCAGCGGTTGCTACCCCCTTCATTCAAAAATACCTGGGGATAATTGCCAGTCAAATCCAGACTATGAATGGACTGCTCTCGGACATACTCAGCATCGAAAAGATTGAAGCCGGGAAAATTATATTTCATCCTGACTGGGGCGACGTTCTGACCCTTTGTCAACAGGTTGTTGCCAGTCATTTTAGTCACCAACCCGATCAACGAAGAGTTCATATTTCGGTGGAGGAAACACCTTACCGTACTTGTTTTGATAAAAAACTACTTAGTTATGTATTGATCAATTTGCTATCAAACGCCTTTAAATTCTCGAAAGATGATCCCAGCTTAACGATTCGTTTTCTGAAGAAGGAGTTGATTATTAACGTCATCGATACGGGAATAGGCATACCGGTTAGCGATTTGCCCGCTTTGTTTCAGACGTTTTTTCGGGCCCGTAACTCCGCCACTATTCCCGGAACGGGGTTAGGGCTGGTTATTGCCCGGCAGTATGTGGAGCTCCACGGCGGTAAACTTTTGGTTCAGAGTGAAGAGAACAAAGGCACCACGTTTACCATCATACTACCCATTGAACCAGGCCCTCAAGCACTTATTTAGGCGTATTAATAGTCCGCACCATTTCTATCTAATGAATCAACGCCTATGGCTACGAAAATATTAATTATTGAAGATGAAATCCTGATCCGGGAAAATGTAGCCGAGTTAGTAAGGTTGAATGGTTACCACGTTGTAACCGCTTCTACAGGCCGGGAAGGCCTCATTCAGGCAATGCTGCACCGCCCTGATCTGATCTTGTGTGACATTCGCATGCCGGAGATGGATGGGTATCAAGTGCTAGAAGCCGTTCGCGATTACCGATCCTTAAAAACGGTTCCCTTTATTTTTCTAACGGCCAAAGCAGAAGAATCAGATATTCGCCGAGGAATGGTTCTAGGGGCAGATGATTATCTGACCAAACCATTCACCCTGAGTGGCTTGTTGACGGCCATCGCCGGCCGCCTTCAGCGGGAGGCTCTGCGGGAAACCGATTTGCAAGGACGCCTAGCTGAACTTCGCCGTTCGATCAATAGTGTGTCAAGTCATGAATACAACACGCCCCTAAGCTGCATTATTGGATTTACTACCTTATTGCTAGATAGTTACGACGAATTTAGTCGGGAAGATAGCCTTGAGATGCTGACCATGATCAAAGCGTCCAGCCTACGCTTAAAGCGATCAATAGATAACCCTCGGTTACTGGAGGAGTTGCAACAAATAGATAGGGTACCCTCTTCTTATACGACTGGTAGTACTATGTTTGATAAAGAGCTGGTAAACAAAGCTATAGGCCGTATAAACGATCGACAGGAGCTAGACGTAACTTGTCAGCTTGATCTGGAAAGCGCTCAGATTAGCCTTTCGGAGACTAGCCTGGGAGTCATCCTGGAAGAGCTTCTTGACAATGCCTTCAAGTTTTCAGATGGATCTCATCCGGTTAAGCTAAGTGGTCGCCGGGGAGAAATAAACTATCAGTTGACGATTTCGAACCATGGGCGGGTATTTAAACCCGAGGATATTACCCAGATTGCTCCTTATAGGCAATTCGACCGTGACATTTATGAACAGCAAGGATTGGGTCTGGGCTTGGCAATCGTCCAAAAACTGTTGACTTTAACAAAGGGCTCAATGGTAATAGAAAGTCAGCCAACTGGCGAAACGTCCATACTGGTCATTTTTCGGGGCGAATTGTTGTAATTAATATCTAAACGGGTTGGATATGTAGCATGCCTGTGATCAATGCCCACTCAGATACCAGGCTTACCATTACCTGACTCTCCAAGCCACGGGCCTCATTGTTGGGGTTACAGGCAAGTATTCAGCTATTGAAAGGTTTTCTATTCAGGCCGCTCCGATTTCGTGGTGGCCTTGATTTTGCATGTTGCCTAACTCCAAGGAGTTATGGAAGCAAGTTTACGATACGGTGTGTTTTGTATTCAAGCCACTTCGAATCGAGGTGGTGCTGATTTGTTCTAGCTGAATAGTAAGGTTTAGAGTAGATTGAAAGCAAGCCTTATCCTCTCGCTAGGAAGGACCGCCACCGATCTTTTTAATTTAATAGGCTTGTGGCTACAAAGAGGCCTGACTGGATTATTAGGTAAACGTGGATGAGACGGTCGGCCGTTGCCGTGGAGAAACTGTCGGGATATGATTAGCGGTCGAATGTGTCGCAGAATGTGCAGACGATGATTGAAGCCAAAGCTGTCATAACGAGCAGTTGATTTTATATACCTAAAACTTTAGCGGCTTATGACTTACTTAAAACGCCAGTCACAAAGCCAGCGTTTTATATTCAGAACGAAACTGGCATAAATAGTGGTAGCGTGTATGAATCAGCGTTACTTTGATCTCCTTAGTTTACCGCTGATCCAAAGGTGTAAATAACAGACAAACAGTGCCTTACCGTTTAAAAAATTTATGCCATTTTCTCTGGAGAGGGGCATTCACATACCATCCATTGGCAAGGTTTTAGCTCCTTTTTTAGGTAAAAAACCACCATACCATGTACTTAACCAAAAACATCCATCTCCTTCAGGAGTACATCAAGACATTTTTTGCAACCCAAGTCGTCTTCCCCGGTATTCTGCCTCGCCAATGGGGGACACCCTTTAGTCAATCGGAGTTGAGTGCCATCCATTTTGGGCTAAAATTTATCCTCGATAAAGCCCATCCTCTTCAGGATCGGTCAATGATTTTAGCTTACGATCAAATCCAGGAAACAGAATCGCTTGACTTGCATTGGTTTCTTAGCGACTACTGGCGTGAACTGTCTATCCTCTTAAAGCTTTATCCTTCCTTGGGTGAAAGCTATCTAGCCAATAATAATTAATATCAATATGCCACAAAAAAACGCTGACCCCAAATGAATCAACGTTTCTAATGTTCACCCTCCCTACGAGTGAAGTATTACAAATGACCCCTATCGGTCAGACTTTTAGCACTTACGGGTAACTTTTTGGAGAAAGTACCTTTTTGACGTGGAGTTTCAAAAAAGTAACGGCAGGGTTGAATACTTTACACTTACTGCCTGTTGACTTACAATCGGTGGCGGATCAGTTGTAGCCGCCGAATGCTTGAGTTGTTGCTATCCTGAGCAGTGGCCACGGCCAGCTTCACACAGTTGAGCAGGTTGGAGGTACGCGCCCGGGGGAATTAACAAACGGTGGGACAGGCAGGTGTCGAAACAATAAATAAGTCACCAGTTCGCGAAAGCTCAGGTGCAACCTGATACAAAAGAAGACTGTCAAAGTAAGCAGTCTTTTAGGTAATACCCTAAGAATTAACCCTCGATGACCTAAGGGTCTCGGTGACAAACATGCCTCTTCGCCTTTATATAGGGCCATTAAAGGTAGCTGAATACCCAAATCCAATATGTGAAAGCCCTCATTTAATGAACAAAAACCTTTAAACCTCTATTGCTGGTATTTGCACGTTTGAAAGTCAAGTACCCAGAAAGTAGGCTGACGATCAAGAAATGGGGTTATCAAAACTGTTAGGGGCTGCGCATCGAAGCCAATACTCCATGATGACGGTGATGGTTTTTTCCAGTTCCTGCATGCTAGTCTGTTTAATAAAAAAGCCTTGGACCGATAAACTGTAGGCCTCAATGACCATTTGTTGGGTGGCTGCCGTGGAAAAAAACAGATACGGGATGCATCGGAGTTGGAGTTGCGCATCGACATGGATTTTTTGCCGTAAAGCAAACCCATCCAACTTGGGCATGTTGATGTCAGACAAGATTAGAAAGGGCGTCTCAAGGCTCGTTTCTAAAAAATCTAAGGCTTGCTGGCCGTCTGGGAAGTAAATGACTTTATTAGGATAGGCCAATTTTTGGAAAACTAAGTCTATCAACATCTGGTCATCGTCATCATCTTCGATGACCAGAATCGGTCCTTTTTTATTCATAAACCCACACTTGCCCAATCAATTGAGTGTAAAGCTCACTGATCGGATAACAACAACCGGTTGTCACGGCTTCGTCAACGAGTTGTAGTCCCACCTTGAGCAACTGGGCGAATAAGCTGAACGCTTTCAGGAAGTGGTAAGCCTATCTAACCAACTATACAATATCTTATTTGTTGCAAGTCAAGTCTAGTAGGTCGTCAATTACCCACAATTCGATCCTGATGTATGCCTTTCTCGTAAAAGTTAATACGTACTTTAATTAGTAAAGTACGTATTAATTTTTACGAGAAAGGCATACCAACGTTGTATTTTTCCAAAGCGGCCTATGCTATTGCATTAGATATACTCTTCATTATCTTCTCATCTCATTATCTTCTCGTCATTTACCCGATAACCAGAAAAAATAACTGAACTCATGCCAAAAGTCTTTAGGGAAATTGCTATAAAAAAACACTGACCTCAAGAGAAGTCAGCGTTAAGATCTACCGTAAGGATTGCATATATATTGTGCAATCGCACAACTTAGACGACAACTCAGGGAATACATCACAAAAAACGCTGATTCTGATGGGGTCAGCGTTAAAGCATTCTATCCACACCATACATATACCCTAGAGCATATGTTAATGAAGAAGCAACCTAGCCTTTTAAGGAAGAATATACAAGTCACATTACTTACCGGTTGTTATTGATAGGACAAGTACGTTCTGAGAGTCTAACTTTACTGGAAACCAAACCAGGACGCACATTATTGCAAAGCAAGATAATACCCAACACGGGCAGTGGAGCAATAGGCCTACAAGATGCAAACCAGTCTTTTGGATGTTATAAAAAAGGCTTGCCCAGGAATAGCAAACAGAGTCAAAGCAACCTACTTAAAGTTGCTTTGACTCTGTTGAAAAACCATTTATTTAGCTTACAATGAAGTCGAACCTCTACTCATTTTCAAGCTTGGGATCAATGAAAACCCTGCTGGGTTAAATATACTCTATCCGCTTCATCCCGAGGATGCACCCCAACAACAATACCCCCACTTTTTAGGCCCGATTCATACGCTTTGGCCGTTTCTTCTGGAATACCTGAATTGACTAAAGCCCCGATTAAGCCACCCGCTAAACCACCTGCACCTGCACCCGCCAGCCCAGCTGCCAGCGGCCCCGCAATCAGTAAACCCAAGCCTGGCAAAGCCAATGTCGTCCCGATGGCGGCAATGGCGGCTGCCACGGCACCCACTGTCCCCCCAATCGCCGACCCTTTGCCGACCCCTTCCAGCGCTTTATCGGTTAAAGCTGAATCGTCCGAATCGCTTGCATCAAAATGCTGTTTTCGGGTTTCATCCGTCATGACAATATTGACATCATCTGTCGAAAAACCATGTGACAAAAGCGAGTCATAAGCCGTTTCGGCCGCTTCACGATTGGTGAAAATAGCCGTCATCAGGGTTGATGATCCGGTAGTCGATGTGCTGTTTAGGCTGGTGTTGTCTGGTTGACTGATCATGAGATTTCTTGGTTTTGTTGTGTAAACCCGCTAAAAAAGCCTAGCCGGTTACAAACAAACCTAAGCTAGATCGCTATGTTCAAACAATCTGAGGTAACGGTAAGGGCTAGGAAAATGGGGAGCTATTTTCGGAGACTATGAGCTTTTACCGTTGGATTAGATTTCGTAACATACTCATAACTACAAGGTTTTACTTGAAAATCAATTAAGTTTCACCCCTAAACGCTAAACGAATGGGCAATCTTCTGTATACAATCGCCGTGGTATTGATCATCATCTGGCTCTTAGGTTTTTTAGGGGTTTTGGGCGCAGGCATTGCAGCTAGTGGCCTTATTCACATTCTATTAGTGATTGCCGTAATTGCCATTATCTTTCGATTGATTCAAGGCCGAAGTGTCTAATTAGTTCCCCTAATTTTTACGTCAAAAGAGCAAATTTGTTTTTAAAATGGGTTTGCTCTTTTGGCCTAACTTCTTACTGTAAAAGACCTGGTTGTTGACTGGTAATTACGGGCAAATTGGCCATCCCATTCCGTCAACGTCAGATCAGTCGATTTCGCAGATGATTCACCACCCTATTTCTCTTTAGCACGTTAGCCTCTGCTTGATGAACTAGATACACTGGTCAATTGGTGACAAAATCAGGTGATCTATGTCCGTGAAATCTCCATGGGAAAACGAACGGATTAGCTCCCCTAGAACGGTCGATAGTTACTGTAAAGAAACAGACGAAGTATAAATATTATCGAATGTGCCACAGCGTGCGCAACAAGTGATTGAGGTAGGTATTTATCTTATGTAGGTGCACTAGATCCTTTCTGCATATTGTATACTTTAAACATTTTTTAGACTAGCCCGTTTAACATCTTATCAACCAGAAATGGCTTTTAGTCCTTCCCTGGCTTCAATCCTTCACCACGTGTAAACTAGGTATAATTGTCAAATTTAAACTCAACTCCAATGAATCGTTTTAGTGGTGCTTTAAACAGGTCTGCTCTCGCTTTGGGACAGACCTCTCCCTCGATCCAGGATCGACAGAAAAGCGCTCAGCCATTGGCTTTCTCCGGACAGCCTACCCTCGCACTAACCTCAATTGGCAACCTGCCACGCGCCCAGGCGCATTCCTCTCCCCAGCATGCGCACAGCGGCTCGTTTTCTCAGGCTTCTACTAGTCTGACTCTCTATTCTCCACGTCGGCTTAAACGCTTGATCGATTACCCCACCTCGTCGTAGGGATTACTCCTTTTCGTTTATAACCTGTTACCAGGAAAAATCATCCGTCAACCGACGCGTTGATCGTCTCTCCGTGCGTCAATCTCGGTCAACTGGTTTTTCCGGCCGATAGGTTACCTTCCCTTTCTTGCCCCAACGGTAGTCAATCGACTCGTTTGAGGCTAGCTAGGGCTATATGTGCGGCTTTTCCAATTCCAAGATCACTACCTAATAATAAGTTCATGAATCAGTCTGTCAATTCATCAGCGGGCTCCATCAAGCTCCCTGGCCAGGACCGACCTCTAGCCCTAAAAGCCATTGTTCGCCTGCAAGGGTTTGGTAATTATACCTGGGTATACCTTAGTACACAACCCAGGCCCATGCTGGTCGCGCTGACCCTTAAATGGTTTGAGGCTCAACTGCCCGGCTTTGTGCGGGTGCATAAATCCGAGCTAATTAATCCTGCTTTCATTCGGGCTCTGGTATTTGATGATGCCCTGCAATCAACCGTTTGTCTGCTCGGCGAGTATAAAGCAAAGGTGTCCCGTAGACGCCTGGAACAAGTGGTGGCTAAACTCAATCGGCTCGCTAGCCCCAAGAGGAAGGGGCCAGCTTACACGCTTCCTAAATCAACTCTTATTCCCGAATTAGTATGAGACAGCCCATCGTAAAGCGAAGCCTGATTCTGGTGGCCCTGGTAGGTGGGGCGGCCTATGGCTGGGTAGTACTGGACTGGTTTTGGGATATGAAAACCGGCCGCTATGATAGCGATCCGTTAGAGGCCGTTTGTCAGATAGTTGTTGTTGTGGCCTACTGCTATCTGGCTTATCAGTTTATTACGAGCCGGTTAAAGCGAAGTATCCCCTTACTGAACCAACCAGGTGTCGCCAAGGCGAAGGGTAAATCCTTTCCTATTCATTGGACCAAAAAGGAGGCAACTGGATCGACTGTATCCCAGTGGCCAACGGGTAATCCAGCCCCTGTACAGCCCCGCAAGGCCTAAAAACATATTGAAGCTGGTCGCTTCCCTATACCGGGATGGGTAGCGATCAGCTCGGGGCATTGATGTTGTCTATATCAACCGTATGGGATTCCCCGAATGAGGTTTTCCACATCCTCCTATGGCGGGCCTCTATTCAGGCACTTTCCTTCCTCAACAATAAAGCGCACACGAACTTATTTGTATCCCGGCGATAGCCGATAGTATGACCAACGTTAAGCTTTGTATTCCGTTCGCGAGTAGCCTGTTGGCGGTTTATTCGGCCCTTGCACAGCCTACCCACCCAGTCCAATATCAAACCGAAGTGGGCTTTTACGGAACGAGCATTCCGTTCTGGCTACGCGCCAATCAGTATGGTATTGTACCCAGCCAGGGACCCTCCGTGACCTTGCGTCAAGGCTTCAGTAGGGCATATCGTAGTGTAACCAGAAACAACGACAGTCTTCCAGCCCACAAGCGACGGATTGACTGGGGCTGGGGAGTGGAAGGCGTTTTGAATGCGGGCGCTAGCTATAAACTACTCCTTCCCGTTGCCTACGTAAAGGTCAAGTTTGGCAAAAACCTGGAAGTGTGGGCGGGCCGACGACGGGAAATCATTGGATTGGTGGACTCAACCCTTTCGTCGGGCTCCTACGCCTGGTCGGGCAACGCCTTGCCCATGACTAAGCTCCAGATTGGCTTGCCAGACTACGTACCCGGAAATGCCCTGTTTGGCATTAAAGGATTCTATGCCCATGGCTGGTTTGAAAATGATCGATTAGTCAATCATGTACTGCTCCATCAAAAAGCGCTCTATGGCCGATTGGGAAAGCCAAACTGGCGGTTTAAGCTCTACACCGGCATGAATCATGAAGTCATGTGGAGCGGTACGACGAACCAGTTAGCGGGTAAGTCGGTGATCAAGAATGATCAATTGCCCAACCAATTCAGTGACTATATCAATGTCGTATTGGCCCGGCCATTGGGCGACCGGACGGATCTGGACACCAGTCGGATCAGTACGTTTGATCATGAGAATCGGATTGGCAATCATCTGGGAACCGTTGATCTGGCGCTTGAATACACAGCCCGCTCGTTTTCGGTGTTTGCCTACCGGCAAAATATATACGAAGATGGCTCTCTATTTCACCTGACCAATCTGGCGGATGGACTAAATGGGCTGCGGATTCGCAACCGTCGCCCCCGCAATCCCAACGGCTTACAGATTCAGGATGTTCTGCTGGAATATGTATATACCCAAAGCCAGGGCGGCAGCTTATTTCTGGAAAATGACGCACAGCGGGGCCGGGATAATTACTTCAATCATTCGCAATATCAGGACGGCTGGTCGCGCTACGGCTTAACGCTTGGCACCCCGTTTATTAGCCCAACCACTGACAGCCGTGCTGAATTACCCCGGTACGGTTTTACTAACAACAACCGGGTGGCGGTAATGCATCTGGGGCTATCGGGGCTGATCATGGATTATTTTCGGTTCTATCTGAAGGCTTCCTATAGTGAGAATATAGGTACCTATGAAGTGCCGTTTTTAAATCCTGTTTATCAATTTTCTGGTCTACTATCGATCTCCTCACCAGTCCGACACTTAAAAGGAACCACGGCCACGGCTTCTCTAGCGACCGACCAGGGTGAGCTGTACGAGAATCGAATGGGCTTTTATGTGGGCTTTCGCAAAGAAGGCCTGTTTTGACCTCCTAGTCCTTGAAACAGTCCTTGCAAAGCCAGGCAAGATACTCCCTACGGCTTAGGTTTTTGCCTGGTTTTTAGGTGTGCTAAAACACTAAAAAAGGCTACCCACAATGCGGATAGCCTTTCTGAATCAAATAACTATTTTACTCAATGGTGGATAAGCAACCAAACTGGCCGGTGGCCTTAGGTCAAGTTTCCATATTGAATAAGACAAAATAAGAAAACGTTGATCAACCTACCAATAGCTACCTGGATTAACGCACGGCTTGGCAAAGCCCCCTTTAACTTTCTACTGGATTGACGGTCTATATCGCAGTCACACCATAATGTTAATAATTCACATAAAACCTCACCCACTAGGGGCACTATGAAATATTCATTCGTTCTATTTCTGTTAGGGTTAGGCGCTTTGCTTGGCTTCGCTGGCTACTGCTATGCCCTGATTGATTGGGTGCAGGATTATCGAACAGGAGTTTATCATCGGGAGCCTTTTGAAGCCTGTTGTGAAACCTCAGCCCTGGTTGTTTATACCGTTCTTGGCCTTCGTTTTACGAGCAGAAAACTTAATAGCTGATGTAGAAACTGATCAGATAGGTTTCCAGTCATCTCTTATGTAAAGGAGCAACTTCATCCAATCAAACTAATTTTGTAGACTATACAACAAACCCTGTTCATGTGTAAGCCTAAGCCGCCAGCCGATTCGCCTATTGCGCAACTGATGCTGGCAGCAGATAAATAAATACGCTTGCCCCCTGGATCAGGAGCCGAAGTGATTACCCAGCAGTTCGAAGAGTTCCGTGAATTACTCTGGACTGTAATTGAAGTGTCTCCTGATCCTGATCCCTTTACCCAAGCCTGAAACCTGATCAACCTCTACGCAAAGGTCGACCTTCTGGATTTTCAGCAAGGTAATGACAGCAGGCTTTTCAGAATAAAGTAAGAGAAGCAATTCGGTTGCTACCCTGATGGTTTATACAGGCAATACTTTGAGATACCAAATTCATCCTTTCTCACTTTCCCGCTTTTTTACTAAGTCGGTACAGCTCGTGGGAAGGATAAATAATGGCCTAAAAGCAACCTAAAAAGGATATAGCTAAGCCATTAAGTAGTACAGATGACAAATAACAAGTCTTCTTGACACCAATAACACCCTATTGCTTTATGACCTCTCCGCGAATTTCGCCAGCTGGATAAGATAGCGTGTGCACATCAACATAGTAAAAGCCTGCTACCAGACTGTCAACCTGATTCTGACTCAGCGGAAATGTGGTTCTATTGACACTACCCGATGTGTTATTCGGCGTTGGAATAATAATATCAACCAGACCCGTACCGGTTACGCCCGTAGCTTTATGCAGGTGAGCCACTACGGATGGCGTAGACAAATCTGAAAAGGAAAGGGTGTAGGCTAACTCCCTGGTTGTCAAATCAAGGTTAGCCGTAAATAAACCAGTCGCCGTCGAAGTGGTCGGTAATGGCTTTGCCGATTTGCCATCGAGCGTGGCTTTCAGGGTAACGGATAGATCTCGGTGATCCTGACAGGACAAAAGAGGTAGGGCTAAAGCGAGTGTAGCGGATAGAATCGTGTATTTATAGAATCGTGTATTTAAGGATCATATAGGATGAAATTAAGCTTATGTATTCCTTGAAAATCCTGAGCTTTACAAATTAACCTACTGTCTTTTGAATCATCAAGCAAAGAGAATTATTTATTTGCCCTTAAAAACAGTATAAAGTAATAGAAGTTAGGCATTTGGGTCGCTTTGCTGTTTCAAACGGTAGCAGCCGACCGGAGAATTTATCACCTGTATTATAGTTTACAGTCCCGCTCCAGCGTACCAGCCGTTGCGCCAGGCCGCTGGAGCGGTTAGATCAAAACTTTAAGCAATCGCAAACGACAAAGCCGAGTTAGATTAACTCCCAGTTGCTGCTCAATTCCTGCGCCATTTCACGTAACTGCTCATACGTAAGAGGCTTAGTCAAAAACTGATTTGCCCCCAGGGATAAACAACGCTGACGATCATCTTCATCGGATGAAGTTGTTAACATGACCACAGGTAGTTGGGCATAAGCAGGTATACTCCTCAATTCCTTCAGCGTTTCAAAACCGTTTTTCAGCGGCATATTAATGTCTAGTAGCAGTAAGCGGGGTAACTCAACACATTCAGCCAGCCTAGGTAGCAGATCGACCCCATCACTTAACGACAGGACACTAATCGAAGGCTCCCCATCCAGGAAAGCATAGCGAATGAAAAGTTGATCATCTTCGTCGTCGTCAATAATCCAAACGGTGGGTGGTATTGATAAGGCCATGATGTGATAAGGTACGGATAGATACAATGTTACCGGATTGACAATCAATAAACAAGCACTGACATAGGGGTAAGTTAGTGTTTAACTCCATTATAATCAGTTTAAAACTAATCTTAATAATAGCTGTTAATAAGTTCATGCCTAACTAGTGTTTTTACGAGTTTGGCTTTTGGGCGAGTCCTATCTTTTGTCAGTTTCCTACTCAACTACTTATGCAGTATACTATTTTAGTAGTCGATGATGACGACGATGACTTTATGCTATTATCCAGTTTAATCAAGCAGTGCCATCAAGATGTAACCCTACACTATGCTCAGAATGGACTGGAGGCAACCCAAAAGCTGCTAAATGGCTTACACCCTAACTTAATTCTAGTTGATGTACAGATGCCTTTAATGGATGGGTATGAACTAGTCGTTTGGTTAATGGATTCTGCCTCCTGGAGGCATATACCGATTGTGATCTGGACCGGTGAAATCGCAGAGCGTGAAGTGACGCGATATTATCGGGGGGGTTAATTCGCTACTTTTAAAACAAACGGCTTTAGAGGATATAGATGCTTTCTGTACCTATTGGTTAAAACTAGTTCAGCTCCCCCAACTTATCTGGCAAGATAATCTACACGAATAATCCTCCTTTTACGGCTGTTTGTTACTCTAAAAATAGGCTCTAATCACAAGGATATGCTATTTTGATTAGGTTGGTTAAGAAAGCATTGGCGTCATAGCAGTATACGAAGGAAAGGCTTGATTGGTTTTTATCCAGTTAAAATTTTCCTCTTATTCTACTCTCTCACTATCCGCCAAACCGTAGTCCTCAATCCCAAACCTCCGCATAACTGCCTAATCCACGGTATTTTCATTAACAAATAAAGCCCAGAATCAACCGGGTCTTATTATTACGTTGAAGTAGTACTGAGTTATTTGGCGACCGAGTAGATTTACCTGTATACTCCGTTAGTATCCAGACAAACTATCAATTAGTACTTCTCCCTTGACGTAAAGACGTGTGGCAAACGACAAGAACCTGGTTAAGAAACAAACTACTTTAGGAAGAGTCGGGAAGCGTAAGCTGCGGCCAATAGAAAAACACCTCGCTACGGCCTTTAGCCAGGCACCCCTAGGCCTGGTAATTTCTCAGATAAACGGAACAGTTATCCACGTTAACAACGCATACGGGCATCTAACGGGTTACTCACTAAATGAGCTGATCAACAACCGGTTTGAGTTCGTGATTCACCCGGATGATCAGAGGTACTATGAGCATCACCTGAGTGAATTAATAAGGAGTAGACCGGGTTCACCAGTTATCCACCTACGTTGCCTCCATAAACAAGGCCATCAGATATGGGTCAAACTTCATACAACGATCCTTGGGCCCGAAACAGACCAAATCCAAAGCCTATTTTCGATCGTTGAGGAAGTTACCCAAGAGGTAACCCAACGAGATGAACTGCAAAAATTAGTAGCGCTGGTTGACAATGGACTCGACTTTATGACCATCGCTGATTGGGAGGGACGGGTCACCTATATGAATGAGGCTGGTCGGAGGCTGGTCGGCTTGGATAACGCTAGGCTGGTTGATAAAAAGATAGCGGATTTCTATACTCCCGAACACTACCGCCAGATCCAGGAACTGGCCCTGCCAACCCTGCTGAGTCAGGGAAGCTGGACAGGCCGGGTAGAGGTAAGGCATTTTAAAACCGGCGAAACAATTCCCTGTCAGGCAAGCGCTATTCGGATCGATGATCCTCATTCGGGAAAGCCAATCGGAAGAGGGTTCACCCTACGGGACTTACGCGCCGAGCTAGCGGCCCAGGAAATGCAACGAAAATTGCTGACGCTGGTCGATAACAGCATTGAGCTGATGTCTATTTTGGAAATGGATGGCAAAAATTCCTATATCAACAAGGCAGGAATAGCCATGCTGGGTTTTGATAATGCCCAGCAAGTTCAACAAACTCCTATATCCCAGCTTCATGCGCCTGAACATTTTGACCTGGTTGAACGACAGGTGCTGCCGTCGGTAATGAATACTGGGCGCTGGTCGGGGGAAATGCTGGTTCGCCATCTAAAAACGGGCGAGATCTTCCCCGTGTTTAATAATACCATTCGCATCGACGATCCCCAGAGTGGGCATCCCATAGCCGTAGGTGCTGTCATGCGGGATAGAAGGCCGGAACTGCTTGCTCAACGGGCGCTGGAAGAAAGTGAGTTGTTCTCCCGGAATGTGTTTCATCATTCACCGGTGGCTAAGGTGGTTTTTGTGGGCGAGGAGATGGTCGTCCGCACCGTCAATGAAAAGATGCTGACTTTGCTGGGAACAGCTACCTCGATCATTGGAAAGCCTTTCAAGGAAGCGATGCCTACCTTACTGGCTAGTTCTTTTGCCCAGCCACTAGATCAAGTATTTACCACCGGAGAAACTAATTACCAACCCGAAGTTAGAATCCAGCTGGGCGGGTCAGCCCAAGCGGAATGGGGGTATTATGATTGCATTTACAAAGCGTTACGCAATACCGCCGGTGAAACCTATGGGGTAATTGTGACGGCCTCCGAAGTAACGGGGCAAGTACTGGCCCGCCAAAAAGTGGAAGAAACCGAAGCGGCCCTACAGGAAGCCATTGAACTGGCTCAGTTAGGGACTTGGCAAATTGAGCTGGCAACGGGTTCCATTGAGTATTCCCCCCGGCTCAGGGCCTGGTATGGGTTGGATTCGGATGAACCGTTAACCCAACCGAAATCAGTAGCAGCTATTCGCCCAACGGACTTACCTCGGATTCAACAAGCACTTTCCAAAGCCATGATACCGGGTTCTTCAGGCCTCTATGATATCGAATATACGGTGGACGCTGATCTGACAGGCCAGGAGCGGATCTTACGGGCCAAGGGCAAAGCCTACTTTACTGCGGAAGGCATTGCCTATCGACTCAGTGGGACCGTACAGGATATTACCGAGCAACGCAATGTCCAATTAGCCTTAGAGCAGCAGGTGCAACAACGCACGGAGGAACTGGAAGCGATCAATGAAGAACTGGCCGCCAATAATGAGGAACTTATCGCTGCCAGTGAAGACGTCATGCGGGCCAATCAACGGCTTGAAGAAGCCAATCACCTGTTGATCCGTTCCAATCAAAACCTCGAACAGTTTGCCTACATTGCTTCCCATGATTTACAGGAACCCTTACGCAAGGTTCAACAGTTTGGTGATTTGTTAATCAACCGGTACGGTAGTGAGTTAGGAGAGGGGCGATCTCATCTGGAACGGATGCAGGTGGCGGCCAGCCGGATGTCCCGCTTAATCAAAGATCTGTTGGCCTTTTCCCGTATTTCAACCCAACCCGCCCCTACCGATCCGGTCGCTCTTAGTCAGGTTATTCTTAACGCACTCGATAATTTAGCGGTAGCCATCAAGGAAGCTAAGGCGGAAATTATAGTGGCTGAATTACCGATGGTGCCGGGTGATGCTCTACAACTAGAGCAATTGTTTCAAAATCTGATCAGTAATGCGCTCAAATTTAGCCGTACCGATAACTTGGACCGTAACCAGCCTCCTCGCATCATCGTGCGGACTCATCAGGTATTGGCTTCGGACTTACCGGCTTTACTGAAGCCGACAAGATTGGCCCGAATTTACCAGTGTATTGAGGTTATGGATAACGGCATCGGTTTTGACGAGAAATACAGGGATCGCATTTTTCAAGTGTTCCAGCGGCTACATGGCAAGAATGAATTTGCCGGGACGGGAATTGGGCTAGCCATTTGTCAAAAAGTGGTAACAAATCATGGCGGAGCTATCACGGCCACCAGTAAGCCAGGACAAGGGGCTACCTTCAGTGTCTACTTGCCGATATAGCCTATTTTTGCAACCTTCTGGAAGCAGTAGTGAGAAAATAAGCTGAGCCACAGGCTTGTATATAGAAAGCCTAGAGTTCCTGCCAAGCTGGGTAAGATGATGGTGGTATTGCCAGTAGGAACGGATAATATAACCTGAATAACCCGATATGCTGTGGTGGCATAGACGCAGGGTATTGCGACCGGGTCGCCATTGGGATGCCGATTGCGAATGTCACGGTCGAAGCTTGAGCAGCTGAGCAAGCGTAAAACACCTAATTGGGGGACTGATCAACCAGTAGCAGAAAAGCACGCTGATTCAATCGAGTTAGGTATCTAGTGTGAGTGGCTAGCTTTTTGTGAAAGCACTGATTAGGCTCAGCTGTAAAGGGGTCAAAATTATCTATGTCTTGATTGAGTAGTTGTACCTCTGTCTGCATTTTCATCAGCAACGCCTCTAATGTCTCTTGGGAGTATTTCGAGGGGCACTCTCCGACGCTGGGCTGGTGGTGCAGACAGGCTAACACTTTATGATAGTTGCTAGTAAATGTGGTTAGCGATTCGGCCCAATGGGCGATAAGCATCTGGCTTTTTACTGGCTTGGCGTGGAGTCGGTGGCTCTGGAAGGAGTTAGTATCCATAGATGGTAAAGGGTAAAAATTAGTATAGGGTAGTCCTCAACTGGTAAAATGGGGCTTGACGTTTGCTACCAATAGGAGCTTTTCAAGCCTATCCCTGGATACGGAAGTATTAGCAGAAAGGTTGCGTCGAAGAACAATGGAGTCACTGACAGCAACTATCGACCAGAAGATTAGCTAGTTGAAGGATGATTGTACTGACGGCCCCTCAATAGGTAGTAGCTGTGGTTGACCGCTATTAACCAGAAATGTAGTGGAAATGGAAGTATGGAAATACATATTCCTTAGACGGTAAGAATCTCAAAAAGTAACGATAAGCAGGGGTTATATGCCCGGCGCGCACCTTCAGTGGACTGGATTGGCCAGGGCTTCTTGTGATTAAGTAATTCTACGGATCGAGCTAAAACTCGCCCTGACTCGTAATCCTAACTTAGTATACCGCCTAGTAGATTAATTGTGTCTTAAGTACTCGATTATTGTCTAAAGTATATTATAAATATCTCTTTAGTTAACCATACATGAAAGTTTAAACTTATAACGTTTCATTTATTCATGTACGCTTCCTTATCCGACGAAGAAACCATTCGTCAATTATTGCCTAGTCAACCCAATCAATGTTTCGAAGCCCTCTATTCCCGATATGTAAAAAAGGTCTATCAGCGGTGCCTATCAATGACCAAAGATGCTGAACAGGCTGAGGATTTTACACAGGATATTTTCCTGAAAGTATTCAACAAACTGGATGCCTTTCAAGAACGGTCTAGTTTTTCGACCTGGCTCTATTCAATTTCGTATAATTACTGTGCTGATCAACTCCGTATGGCCAAGCGATTGCCGACCACTACCTGGGAAGAAGCCGGCATTGGCCACAATACGGCTGATGAGGAGGAAACTCAGTTGCATGAGGAAGCCCTTCAAGTCGTTCAGCAAGCCATGACTACTCTTTCGGTCGAGGAGCGGACGTTCCTGCGCCTGAAGTACGAGGATGGCATGAGTATTGACGAACTTGCTCAGTTGTATAACCTCAAACCTAGTGCGGTCAAGATGCGGCTCAAGCGGAGCCGGGAAAAGGTAAAAAGCCTGTGTGTTCAGCAGTGTGTAAGTTGACCCGCTTACTGGTTTTATTGCCAGCGAGAAAGATTTGAAAGCCCATTTCTCCTGCTTTTTTTATACAATCACATTTGATGTTTCCCTTACTTGAAGCCGGGAGTCGAGGTGACATTTAAGGAGCCAATGCCTGAAGCCGCTGCCGGTTTTTGCTGTGCTTCTCCTTAGTTTGTTGGAACATCCGCCGGTTACTAATCAGTAGTGAATCATACTGCACCCATAAACGATGCCCTAACTCCTGGTCTCGTATCAGGCTGACCTTAACCTGCTTCATTTCCAGCCATAGGATCATCTGCCCTAAGTAAAGGAGCATCTTATCATAATAAGCCTCCACTTGCCTATACCACTCTTCAGGTGATAATTCCGTGCCGTTACGAAAGGAAGCCGGTGAGTTAGCCAACAGTTGTTGCCACTGCTGCTCTAAGGCCCGCATAGGCACTTGAACCGGCTGACCATCAAATGCGGCAACGGGTAGTTCAATGCGCTCTATGTTATCAATAATAACCGCTTGGTGTAAATTCCACTGCTCAACGACCAATTGGGTCAACAGATCAAAAGCCGATTCATAGTCGATGATGGAGAAACACATTTCCTCATAGTAAATCCCTTCAGAAGTTGCCGTTATAAATAGAAGCATCGCTACAAGGAGTTAATACCCAGCTCTTGTCATAAAAGAGCTAGGCATTCTACCAGTGAATTGAATCTGAGTGAACCACCTAAACACTTCGGCCTTGAATTAACCGGAAAATAATGGCGATCACCGCAATCACAAGGAGAATGTGAATGAGCCCGCTAGCTGCCAGGCCAGCGCCCAAAACGCCAAGGAAGCCTAATAGCCAAATGATAATTAGTATGACAGCAATTATATACAACAGATTGCCCATGTGTATAGAGGTTATATGTTTAATTAGTGAATATTCATATATAACTGTAAGCGTAGGCGTATGTTACGAAATACGATGATAGGCAATTGGTTGACTCTTTCCATCGCCTGCCACACACTCAACACCTACTGGTGATTGACAAACAGGTGTTGATATGTCTCCATACTACAAATATTGATACTTATTGATCTTTGCGAGCCATAGGTAGTTAAATACGCTATGAAGGAAGAACTAACGAGTCAACTTACAGCCGAACTACGGGCCTTTAATGGGCTTGCCCCAACGAGTAGCATAAACGCAGTGACGGAGGCTTATGATCGAATCTTGACAATCGTTCAGGCACTGATGCTCAGTAGCGATGACCCCGACTCACACGCACGAGCCTGGAGTTTGTTGAATGACGATGCCTACAAATACCTAGCGGAAATTCAGGGAGGCAATACCAATGCCCTGGATGATTTAAAATATAAAATGGTTCAGATTGGAGAAACCCTGTTTAGCCCATAAGGGTCCGGGGCTTTAAAGAGATGAGATGGCTGGCCCATCGGCTATTTTCCTAACCCGCCCGAGCAACACATTCTTCACTACCCCGCTTCCATCGAGTTTGACTGTAAGCCGTCCATGGGTCGTCCACTTCAGGACCGTAGCTTCGCAGCGGCTTCGGAAGAAGCCTTTCACCGAATTTTCAACGCTCACCTTATCACCCGGCGAAATGATTGGATTCACATAGGTAGTTTTATAAACGTGAATATAGAAAAAATGCCTGACTGCTCGTGAGCCAGGCTTCAGATTACTGAAGTATCGATATGCTTTCTTGATCTTTATCACTAACCAGACTCAACTAAAAAGGTTAACAGGTGGATAAAAACTGCATGAGTTGGCCCTCAGAGGCAGGGAGACAGTAGCTGAGCGCACAACTAGCTGTCTAAAAAGGTAACTTGACAGGTGAAACGTTTTCATACCCCTTCGCGCGCTCATGGCTACTGAATTTAATCCCGGCGACCGAGTCGTAATTACCCACACCGCTAAAGGAGGCTACTTCAAGGGACGCTACCTGGCAACGGTAGTTTGCTACCTAGGTAAGGCAAGGATCAAGGTTCGAGATGATGGAGGCAACCCGAGAACACCTTTTTCCATTCAGGCCAAGAAGCTTCCCTAAATTCATGAACTTCTACTAGGCTAACAGCAAAAAATAGTCAGCAGGGATAAGATAGCCTATTAGGTGGGCCGGAATAGTTCCGCGTTGCCTCTGGCTTTTAAATGGCTCATAGCAGACCTTTAGTATTTCGAAACTATGATTAACCACCTTTCAGGCTACACAAAGCGATAGAGAGATACTAACGTAATCAAATCGTGTGACCGAGCCCTTGTTCGTCTTCCAATTTTTCGGAGGCATCTTTGATGGCTTCCTCCACCGAGTGGGATTGGCGCAAATCCGACGCTTTCTGAGTGATCTCGGCCATGGTTTGATAGTGCTGCTGCAAAACACATAGCTCATCCTCGGTCAGGTTTTCCACCGACACCAATCGATTACTAGCTCCCTTGGTGGCGGCAATGAGTTCATTAAGTTTCAGTTGAACTGACATCGAATCTTTGTTCTGAGCTTTCTGGATAAGAAATACCATCAAAAAGGTGACGATGGTCGTGCCCGTGTTGATGACCAGTTGCCAGGTTTCCGAGTAGTGAAACAAAGGTCCCGTTAGGGCCCAGATTATAACGGTTAACAAGGCAATGATAAAAGCGGCTGAGCTGCCCGTAGCTTTGGTGACGCTTGAAGCAAAGCGCTCAAAAATACTGGTAGCAGTAGCTGGTGTAGCATCGGTTTGTGGTTTCATGTCGATCGGGAGTTTTATAGTTGTTTGGGCAAACCTCGCCCAAATGGGGCAGATTTGACGATTCTCAGACCAGTTTAATGGTTTTTTAATAGATTCCAGTATGTAGCCATGGGACTACTTCCTTGGCTATACACCCAAAAACAGGGATCCAGTGGCCATTCAGAGCGAAGTTGGAGGGCTAGTTATCCTAACAGGAAAGCATTAGGGGCTGATAACCCATTTGTCCACTTTTGCTTGACGACGTACACTACCCCCACGTAGCTACGTTGCGTGGACCTAAAACTTAAGGGTTAGATGGGTTTCAAGGCAAATGGTATTTAGAGTGCTGATAGAAGCCGATATTGCAGCTCTAATCAGAACGAGTACGATGACAAAAAGCACTTGCAGGAGCTTCAAATGGCAGTACGAAGACTAAAAATAATTTGACAGGGCATCCTAGTTGGCGTCGGGCTATTAGATTGCCTCAATTAATTTTTGTACATACAGGTTTTAATAATAAAAAATGCTGATACTACCAGCACCAGCATTTACATCTAACCCACAAGAGCTCGCCTTATTAGACGATCAAGATTGTAAGTGGCTGTTAGGTTGAAATGTTAATTTATTTACTTCCCGGTAACATCAAGTTTTATTAGGGATGCGAACTCAGTCCCAACTAGACTGGCGTTTTCCACACGACAAACTAGTTTTTGAAGCCACATACGGAATTAGCTGCTTAGTTGAGGCATTGGTATTACGACGTAATAAAGCTACCCAAGCAGGAATATTATAAAGGTAGATCCTATTAGGAAAGCATGATCAATCCGATTGTGACGATCGATAGACCAATGAGAAGATAAACGATATAATTCAAGATGGCTGAATGGCGCTTTTGGGTTTCCATGACCAACAGGGTAGAAGTTTAGCGGTGGTTCATTTTTCTTTTAGACAAATAAAATCAGATTGGTCACTAAATATTTACTAAATGGTGGAAATGAAAACAAATCATCATCTTAACTTAGTTAACCTGTACAATCATTCTACAACATGATCTATCTCGCCATTCTCGTCTCCTTTTGGCTAGGCTACCTGGTTCACATTCTTCAGCATACCCTCCAGAACAAATACTATGACCGTCAGCTAGCCTTAAGGGAC
This sequence comes from Spirosoma migulaei, assembly GCF_054776855.1. Classification (NCBI taxonomy): domain Bacteria; kingdom Pseudomonadati; phylum Bacteroidota; class Cytophagia; order Cytophagales; family Cytophagaceae; genus Spirosoma; species Spirosoma migulaei. The sequence goes on from NZ_BAAHBG010000033.1 coordinate 324,953, forward strand.
CAACACTCTACAACGCAGCTTTGCCAGCAAGCCCAGCAGTTAACCCAGACGCTCCTGCTGAACGCCGAACTGACCAGTGAGAAGCTACGGCTTCAACGACGGTTACGGGAGCTACAAAATCAACATGAAAGAACACTAGCGGCCTTAAACTGATGACAGGCGGCTTAATAGGTCAACTATCAATCCCTCAACTCAACTTAAAATAGCCTGATCAACAACTGAATGATAAAATTCACCAGATGAAGGCTTTACCTACAAAAGCCAGCAGGGTTTACGCTAGCGTAAAAAAAAACACCAGTCCCAAAGGGGCTGGTGTTAAACCTTCTATCCACACCACCATGTCCAAAAAGGAACATGGGTCACAAGGCATAGAAAAGTATATGAAAGGATGTTTATACTAATACAAAAAACGCCATCCCCAACGAGGCTGGCGTTTCCCATAGTATGATGACAATTTAATTCAAAAGCAATATACAGCCTTTAGCTGATCGGCTGGCGAATAACCCAGGAAGGCTTGTCAAAGGGTAATTTGCTATTGTGTATATCGTCAAATGAAAGTGGACAGATGCGGCCGGAGCGGTGAAAAGAGAAGAGAGGGTTTTAGCCACTTTGGGCTCGCTGAAAAATAGGATGGCCCAGGCTATCCTACTCAGCAGTGGGCTCCTTTTCTGACTAGGCAGCGCTATTAACTTGTCCGGAGTCTCTCACTAGGCCTTTATGTATATAGTTTAGATTATTCGTTTTATTAAAGTCTACTACTAACCAGTTTAGTAAAAAAGAACCTACATTTGATTCCATCAGCTTATAGTCTAATCGTCGGCACTAATACCTCCTATTTGATGTGCTTTTGTGGTCAAGCTGGGCCTATGGTTCGCAGGCCCAATTAGTGCAGGGACCCCTAAAAAGAGATTATCCCTTAAAAACTCTTCGAAGGGGGTAGGTGCTGGGTTTAGGTAAAGCAACTAGAAAAGGCTAAAAAATTAGCGACTACGCATAGGTCTACGTATATGGAAATTCCTATCCAAACCCACCGAATAACGGAGTTTGCTGAACTTACCCCCAGCCCACGTACCCTGCTATTTTTTACCCCCCTACTTAATGAACAAGGCCATTTAGTGGATCTACAGTTACACCCCAAAGGGCGAGCTCAACCGGAAATGCCACAACAAGTC